>JAFXKX010000010.1 GCA_017531505.1 Clostridia bacterium
CCTGCCTTTAGTCGGGGGGCATAAAACAGTAAAAGCCAAGCTGCAAATGCAGCTTGGCTTTTATCATTGTTCGCACTACATGGCAGAATACGATGTATAGAAGTGCGCCCTTTATCTGTTAGACAAATTGGAATTTGTCAATCTAATTCTTTTTGGTAGTAAGCAAACTCCTCATCCCGTCTCACTTCACAATAACCCAGCTTTGTATAAAAAGCATTTGTTCTTACATTCCAAAGCGGTGTATCAAGTATGATTTTCTTGATACCAGAATAGTAGTCCTCCACCATTTTCATTAATGAAAGACCATACCCCTTTCGATAGTGGACTGGGTCTATAAATATTCTACCGATGTACAATGTTTCACTATCTTTGTCCAAAAATAGAATTGCGCCACCAATGATTTCTCCATCTATGACCGCCTGTAGTAAATGTCCTTCATTTTTCATCTGAATGTGCCATGAAATGGAATCATAATCAGGAGGTCCATTTGGTTCGGATGCACCAACATCAATATCACTATCAAACGCAGCCTTTGATATAGCCACGATTCTTTCGATATTTTCCAATTCTGCATTTTCTAATTTCATGAAAACCACATCCTTGTTAAATTCTTATTTATCGGTTAGTTGTATTATAGTGCAACTTGACTAACAAAGAAAGAGAATATTATAAACACCCTTAGTTTTAAAAAAACTAAGGGTGTTTTCGTGTCTTGTTGTACTGTCCTTTAGAGTACGACCCATATGCGGAGCCTTTTTTATTGTTTATTTTTCTTTGCAAGTAACGGGACCGAACAAACGATAAGCGCCGCCATCAGCGAGAGCAGTGTCTTAAAAAGCATCATGTGGGTGATATTTTCAAAAAACACCTCCATCGGCTCCGCCTCCAGTTTGATCCTCATTCCCGGGATTGCAAAACAGAACACCAGATACATGGCAATAAAAACAATTAGAAATAATAGCCCGACTGCAAATTTCTTTTTCATATACTTCTCCTCGATCATTATTTCTTGGATCTCATTGCAAGTCCCAATATCCGTAAACCGGAACCAACTGCCAGACCGATCCCCGATACGATCAGATACCATAGCGCATGCACCAGCGCCGTATCGTTGTAATATATGAATACGGTAGGTGTAAATACTATGGCCGTGATCACCGGATACAAATATTTCACCGGTCTGTCAGACAAAACACCGATGAGAATCGACAACAGAAATGTTGCCAATATGATCAGCAATATCATTCCCATCACATCTGTAGGACCTGCAAATAACGGGAAGATATAAAACATAAATAACTGAAGAAACAATATGACAAGTTCTTTTTCATAGTTTTTCATATACACGCCTTCCTTAGCAAATCAGTCAAATACACAGATCCTTTTGTAAAATCGCATAGTTTGCCACATCGATATATTCCCCGCGATGCTTTACAGCCCCGCGACGTACTCCTTCAAAGGTCATACCGCTCTTCACCATAACTTTACCCGATGCGGGATTTTTCACATGGTGATATGCTTCTACCCGATGGAAGCCTACTTCTTTCAGCAGAAATGTATTAACTGCCTTTACTGTTTCTGTCATGATACCCTGATTCCAGAATCTGCGGGACATACAGTATCCGATCATCGCACTTTCTATTTCTTCATTGATGGATACTACAGAGATGCTGCCGATCAACGTGTTGCTCTCTTTATGCCACATTGCCCAATGATAGTATTCCGGATTTGCGTATTCCGCCTCCCACATTGCCAGCAGTTGTGCCGTCTCTTCCGGAGACGTATGCGGATCCCATGTCAGGTATCTGGTCACTTCACTATCGCTGGCCCAGTTGTCATACATCATCTGAGCATCCTCCTTTCTGAGTCTGCGCAGATATAATCTGTCTGTTTGCAATTCTTTCGTACCTAAGTGCTGCATATTTGCCGCCTCCTTCCAGCGTTTATATTGCTATTGATTATAGCACTCTGTTGTGAATTTTCAACAAAAAATCCCGTAAAAAGACGAGTCATCACAAGACAAACAATGCCTATCCGGCACATTCTTGTATGTATTTCAGTGGTATGATAGAATAAAACGAATCGTTCGACCAATCTGACAAATAGGGGATACTGTAAGGTAAAATAAAATGATTATATATAGAGAACTGACCATCGACGATATTGATATTTCAATATTTGCGTATTTTGACAGAACACAGAATGTAACAAAATGCTGGAGAAAAACAAATGACAACTGGGTGATTCAAGACATTGCATTTATTGATAACTGGTCTGATGAAGAATACAGAGCAGGCATTGACTATCTCAAGCATCTGATTCAATCAGCAGGATATGTTGTTGGAGGGTTTTGGAATGGGAAATTAAAAGGCTTTGCTTCTGTAGAACCTGTCATTTTCGGTACCACAGCAAAATATATGAATTTATCTAATATTCATATATCCCAGGATATGCGTCGGCAAGGGATGGGAAAAGAATTATTTGCGTTGGTAAAGAGATGGGCCAAAGAACACGGAGCAGAAAAACTATATATATCAGCCCATTCTGCGGTGGAAAGCCAATCGTTCTATCAGTCGATGGGGTGTGTAGAAGCAGTTGAATATAATAAGGAACTGGCAGAAAAAGAACCATGTGACTGTCAGCTCGAATGCGTATTATAACGTTCAATTTGACGAACCGTCAAAGCATATTTTGGCTGACAGATAATAGGCATTCTTCTATACCTCGTTTCCCACCGTGCGTTGCAAACATTTTGGAGTTGTCTTCAATCATCTTCAAAATGGATACATATTGCAAAAAAACCGACCTGTGATGATAATCATAGGTCGGTTTTACTGTTTCCCGGACACCCGCCATTCGGCAGCGCTTTTTATTATTCCAGATTGTTATGGTATCTTGCCACATCAGCCAACGTCTGACCTGTTCTCTGACGGATACAAGTGCTGATAAAGTCATTGAGCATAAATGCGGCCTGATAAAATGCATAGGGGCGTTTTTCAAATACTTCCGGATCTCCCATACCTTCTTCACCGGGCAGACGGCGCGGGATCACTACATTCAGATCTGCTTGCTTACCCATATTGGATTCTGCATTGACAGAAATCAGCGCGACCTTTGCGCCATGTGCCTTTGCCTGTTCACAAATCACAGAAATCGTCTTGGTATTTCCGGATTGAGACACAATGATCAGCAGATTTCCCGGCTCAATGGCAGGGGTACTGTTATCACCCACGCTAAAAACCAGTTTGCCCAACTGAGAGCAGTTCATGCCCAGAATCCGTGCAACATTACCGGCACGACCCCAGCCTGCCACAAACACTCTCTCAGCCTGTATGATCTCATCAACCAGTGTATCTATCTGTGCCTGATTCACACCTTCAAACATCGCTGCCACTTCTCTTGCCTGTACGGCCCTCTTCTCCAACAATGTCATGTTGCTTTCCCTCCGTTAATCGGTAGATGATACCTATATTATACTGGGGTTCCTTCCGATATACAAATAAAAAAACCGCGGCAATGCCGCGGTTTTTTATTTATTTACTTGCACAGCAAAGACTTGCCTGTCATTTCTGCGGGCTGTTCAACACCCATCAGATCCAGGAGAGTCGGTGCCAGGTCCGCCAGAATACCACCCTCGCGCAGCTGCGCATTCTGATAACGTTCGCTTACCAGGATGCAGGGAACTACATTGGTAGTATGTGCAGTAAAGGGGTTCTCGGTTGCGGGATCTATCATCATCTCAGCATTGCCGTGGTCTGCGGTAATGATCACTTCGCCACCTACTTCCTTGATCGCTTCTACCACTTTGCCTACGCAGGTATCCACTGCTTCCACTGCCTTGACAGCAGCTTCCATAACACCAGTATGGCCTACCATGTCGGGGTTTGCAAAGTTCAGGATCATCATATCGTATTCACCGGAGCGGATCAGTTCAGCAGCTTTATCAGCCACTTCATAAGCGCTCATTTCGGGCTGCAGGTCATAAGTCGCAACCTTCGGGGAAGGAATGAGTACTCTGTCTTCCTGTGCATTGGGGGCTTCTACGCCGCCATTGAAGAAGAAAGTAACATGTGCATATTTTTCAGTCTCTGCAATACGGAACTGCTTGAGACCCTTGCTTGCTACGTACTCACCCAAAGTATTGGACAGGCTCTGTGGCTTGAATGCTACATTGACCCAGGTGAAATCTGCATTGTACTGTGTCATGCAGACATAGTACAGCGGGAAATATTCTCTCTCAAAACCGTCGAACCCTTCTTCAGTCAGTGCGCGGGTGATTTCTCTTGCGCGGTCGGGACGGAAGTTATAGAAGATGACGGAGTCATTTGCGCTGATTTTCGCAACAGGTTCGCCGTTTTCTACGATAACGGTGGGCAGTACAAATTCGTCCAACACACCATTTTCATAAGACTTTGCCATTGCTGCTACGGGGCATTCACTCTGTTCACCTTCGCCTTTTACCAATGCATCGTATGCCTTGCCTACGCGCTCCCAGCGATTATCGCGGTCCATTGCGTAGTAACGACCGGTTACAGTAGCCACACGGCCGGTACCGATCTTTTCCAGTCGACCGCACAGGTCTTCCATATAGCGTTTACCACTATCCGGAGGAACGTCTCTGCCATCCATAAAGCAATGTACATATACTTTCTTCAGACCATTCTGTGCTGCCAGACGAATCAGCGCCTCCAGATGATCGATATGGCTATGTACACCACCGTCAGAAAGCAGACCCATCAGGTGCAGTGCACTGTCATGCTTCTTTACATTTTCTACTGCGCCTAAAAATGCTTCATTGCTGAAGAAATCGCCATCTGCAATGGACTTGGTAATACGGGTCAGTTCCTGATATACGATACGGCCTGCGCCAATATTCAGATGACCTACCTCAGAGTTGCCCATCTGTCCATCCGGCAAACCTACAGACATACCGGAAGCACCGATAAAAGTGCAGGGATATGAAGCCTTCAGTGCGTCGATATTGGGGGTATTGGCCTGAATGACCGCATTGCCTTTCTCATCATTTCTCTCACCGAATCCATCCAGGATCATGAGAGCAGTAAATTTCTTCATGGCTACTCCTCGCAAATAATCAGTACTTAACGACCTTGGAGAAATCCTCAGCCTTCAGGCTTGCACCACCGATGAGACCGCAGTCGATTTCGGGCTGAGCCATCAGTTCGGAAGCGTTCTTGGGATTCATGCTGCCGCCGTACTGAATACGTACTTTGTCAGCAACTTCCTTGCCGTATACATCTGCGATTGCATTTCTGATAGCACCGATGGTAGCATTTGCTTCTTCAGCAGTAGCAGTCTTGCCGGTACCAATAGCCCAGATGGGCTCGTAAGCAATAACAACACCTTCCGCCTTGCAAGGGCAAACACCCTTGAAAGCCAGTTTGGTCTGCATGCCAACCAATTCATTGGTGATACCGTTTTCGCGTTCTTCCAAGCTCTCACCTACACAAACAATGGGCTTGAGGCCTGCTTCCAGTGCTGCGTGCACTTTCTTGTTAACGGTGCAATCGGTCTCGCCAAAGTACTGACGGCGCTCGCTGTGGCCGACGATAACGTATTCTACGCCCATAGCCAGCAGCATTTCTGCGGAAACTTCACCGGTGAATGCACCGCTCTTTTCAAAGTGTACATTCTGTGCACCCAGATGAATGTTGGTGCCTTCGATTACTTTTTTTACTGCGTCCAAGCAAACATAGGGCGGACATACTACAACATCAGCCTCTGCATCTGCTACCAGGGGGATCAGAGCGCTTACCAGCTCTGCTGCCTGATCGGGCGTCTTATTCATTTTCCAGTTACCTGCAATGATCGGTTTTCTCATGATATCCTCCAAAATGGTAATAGTCGATTATTCAGCGTCGTCCAGTGCTGCAATACCGGGAAGAACTTTGCCTTCGAGGAATTCCAGAGATGCACCGCCACCGGTAGAGATGTGGCTCATCTTTTCACCGTAACCCAGGCTCTTAACAGCTGCTGCGGAGTCGCCGCCGCCGATGATGGTAACAGCTTCTTCTGCATTTGCCATAGCTTCTGCAACTGCTCTGGTACCGCCTGCGAAGCTGCTCATTTCAGCAACACCCATCGGGCCGTTCCAAACAACAGTCTTTGCTTTGTTGATCTCTTCTGCGAAGATCATTCTGGTAGAAGCGCCGATATCCAAAGCCATGTAACCATCGGGGATATTCTCAACAGGTACCATAACAGTCTTTGCTTCGTTATCAAACTTATCTGCAGCTACTACATCGATGGGCAGCAGGAACTTAACGCCCAGCATCTTAGCTTTCTTGAGCAGTTCTTTTGCGGTTTCGATGCTGTCCTGATCTACCAGAGAATTCTTCATATCGATATCCTGTGCTGCCAGGAAGGTGTTTGCCATACCGCCGCCGATGATCAGGCTGTCAACCTTGCTGAACAGGTTTTCGATAACGCCGATCTTGTCTGCGATCTTAGCACCGCCGAGGATTGCTACGAAAGGTCTTTCGGGATTTTCAACTGCGTTGCCCAGGAACTGCAGTTCCTTTTCGATCAGGAAGCCTGCAACTGCGGGCAGATTTTCTGCAACTGCTGCAGTAGAAGCATGTGCTCTGTGAACTGCACCAAATGCGTCATTTACAAATACATCGCCGTAGCTTGCCAGTTTCTTTGCGAAATCGGGATCGTTCTTGGTCTCTTCCTTGTGGTAACGGAGGTTTTCCAGCAGAACTACTTCGCCGTTTTCCATATTTGCAACTGCTGCATCTGCGCTCTCGCCAACAACGTCGGTTGCGAAAGTTACCTTATTGGGCAGCAAGCCCTGCAGGCGGCGTGCAACGGGCGCCAGAGAGAATTCAGGTTTGAATTCGCCCTTGGGTCTGCCGAGGTGAGAGCAAAGTACTACCTTTGCATTCTGTTCGAGCAGGTACTGAATGGTGGGCAGAGCTGCCTGAATACGGGTTTCGTCAGTGATTTCGCCGTTCTTGAGCGGTACGTTGAAGTCTACGCGCACAAGCACTCTCTTACCAGCTACATCGATGTCCTTAATAGTCTTTTTATTCATATTCTTTTATACTCCTTCTGTATAAAATTTAGGATCGCCAAGTCCTTTTTCGGATATTCGCATAAATATCCATTCTCTATCTATTTTAGTGTTTTCCTGTATTTCCGTCAACAATATTTTCCTATTTTTCAGCGCAATGCAGGATAATCCAGCTGACGAAGTGCTTCATATACCGCAATCGCTACAGAATTGGACAAATTCAGCGACCGCAATTCATCCCGCATAGGGATACGCACTGCCTGTTCCGGATTCCCAAAGATCAGATATTCCGGCAGGCCTGCACTTTCTTTACCAAAAATCAGATAATCTTCATCCTGATACTCCACATCCGAATGCCGCTTATCCGCTTTGGTGGAAAAATACCAGAAGCGGCCTTTTCCCTGATTTTTTTCACGGAATTCATCGATATTCTTATATGTGGTGATATCCAGCTTATCCCAATAGTCAAGTCCGGCGCGGCGCAGATGTTTCTCTTCAATGCTGAATCCAAGCGGTTCTATCAGATGCAGACGTGCACCGACCACTGCACAGGTACGGGATATATTTCCTGTATTACCCGGTATCTCGGGTTCTACCAATACGATATTGAGCATCGTTTTCCTCCTGTTTTACAAGAAAAACGGAACGCACCCGGCGTTCCGTTTCAGGACGCTTATTTTAAGGAATCCACAAAGATGCGGATCCGTTTCATTGCTTCCTTCAAATTATCCATGGAAGTCGCATACGAACAACGGATAAACCCTTCGCCGCTCTGACCGAACGCGGTACCCGGTACACATGCTACATGCTGTTCCAGGATCAATCTGCGGCAAAACTCTTCCGAAGTCAGACCGGTACTCGAAATATTGGGGAATGCATAAAACGCACCACGGGGTTCAAAGCAGGAGAAACCCATTTCACGGAAACTCTCCACTACAAATACGCGACGGCGGTTATACTGCCGTACCATTTCCCGTACCTGCTTGTAATCGCTGTTGATCTCGGTACGCATTGCCTCTTCGCCTGCCACCTGGCTCATGATCGGCGCACACAGCATGGTATACTGATGGATCTTGAGCATGGCATCCAGTACAGGCTTGGGACCTGCCGCATAACCAAGACGCCAGCCGGTCATGGCAAATGCCTTGGAAAAACCATTGATCAGCAGTGTTCTGTCCTCAAATCCTTCTGCAAAAGATTTATGGTTACCGCCATAAGTCAATTCAGCATAGATTTCATCTGCGATGACAAACAAATCATACTTCAGAGCAAGGCTCTGGATCGCCACCACATCCTCTTCCGTCAGAATCGCACCTGTCGGATTGTTGGGATAAGGGATCACCAATACTTTCGTCTTGGGAGTAATGGCTTTTTCAATATTTTCGACACGAATGACAAAGTCATCCTTTTCTTCTGTCACAATAGGCACTGCCACGCCATGGGCAAAACGTACACCCGGTTCATAGGAGACATAAGACGGTGCCGGGATCAGCACCTCATCCCCGGGATTGAGCAAAGCACGGAAGGCCAAATCCAACGCTTCGCTGGCGCCGACCGTGATCAGCATCTGATCAATTTCATAGTGTACATTGAAGCGCTCTGCCAGATACTGCTTAATCAGTTTGCGCAAAGCAGGCGTACCACTGTTGGAGGTGTAGTGTGTTTCGCCGCGCTCGATCGACTTGATTGCTGCATCACATACATTCCAGGGCGTTACAAAATCCGGTTCACCGACGCTCATCGAAATGACGTCTTTCATATCACTTGCAATGTCAAAGAATTTACGAATGCCGGACGGCGGCACATCTTTGACAGACTTCGCTATTAATTCCTGTGTATTCACGGGCTGACCACCAATCTTCTCTGTTTTTCTCCGTTATCGAAAATGACACCGTTTTCTTTATATTTACGCATTACAAACAGTGTCTCTGTGCTGCGGACACCTTCCAGCACAGCCAGCTTCTCCCATACAAATTTGGAGATCTCTTTCATATTGCGTGCTTCCACACGAATGGAGAAGTCATATCTGCCGGACATCAGATACAATGCCTTTACTTCGGTAAAACTATAGATACGCCGTGCAATGTCTTCATATCCGAAATCCATTTTCGGCTCTACCTTGATCTCGATCATGGCTTCTGCAGGCGCATCGTCACCCATCGCCTCGAAATTGATAATTGCACTGTATTTTGTGATCACACCCTGCGCGTGCAGTTCTGCGATCGCGGCTTCAACATCCGCTTCCGCGGCTCCCAGCATAGTGGCTATAGTCTTACTGTTGATCGTCGCGTCCTCGCGGAGGATTTCCAATACTTCACGCTTGATATCCATGTGTTACCTCTCTCTTTTGGATTTTTTATTAGTATATAGCATTCTTTCGCAGAAAGCAAATACTTCACAATATACAAACACGAAAATGCGGCACGAGCATCTATCCCATACCGCATTGTGATCTGTTTTATCGCCCTAACTGAAATTTCTGATACAGTTCCTCATCTGCCTTTTGGATCATGGCTTCCATTTCACTGTCCGAGAACATGGTGTTTCTGCCCTCTGCATATGCTGCATCCATCAGCAGCCGGACCTTCTCCACCACTTCGCTGCGCTTATCGACACACAGTTCTTGCGGCAAACGGAAGTGTGTATTGATCCAGTATGCAATGCTTGCACCACCGGAATGCTCACCCAGCATTACCCCGATGGGTCGATTCAGAATCTTTTTGGTATCAAAGATATTATAGATCTCCTCATCCTTCATAATGCCGTCGGCATGGATGCCCGCTCTGGTAGAGTTAAAGGCAGATCCTACAAAAGGTGTTTTGGGGTCGATCCGATACCCGATCTCTTTTTCGAAATATTCCGCAATTTCGGTGATCACTTCCATGCGCATACCGCCGTCGTGTCCCAACAGCTGTGCATATTCCATTACCATCGCTTCCAACGGACAATTACCGGTACGTTCACCGATACCCAGCAGCGAGCAGTTTACGGAAGATGCGCCATACAGCCATGCAGTAGAAGCATTGACAACCACCTTATGGAAATCGTTATGGCCATGCCATTCCAGCAATTCGGAAGGTACGCCTGCATAGAAGCGTAAACCATATACAATACCCGGTACACTTCTGGGCAAAGCCGCACCCGGATACGGAACACCGTAACCCATGGTGTCACACATACGGATCTTGATCGGCACACCGGTTTCCTGCATCAGGTTCATCAGTTCTGTAACAAAGGGAACCACAAATCCATAAAAATCCGCACGGGTAATGTCTTCCAGATGGCACCGGGGACGGATCCCATACGAGATCGCATCCTTAATGATACCCAGATATTTATCCAGCGCCTGCTGACGGGTCAGACCCATCTTATTGAAAATGTGATAATCCGAGCAGGATACCAAAATACCCGTTTCCTGAATGCCGATGCTCTTTACCAATTCAAAGTCATTCTTGCTGGCACGGATCCATGTGGTGATCTCGGGGAAATCATAATCCATCTCCATGCATTTTTCCAGCGCCTTACGGTCTTTTTCGGTATACACGAAAAACTCGCTCTGACGGATCAGCCCTTTTTTACCGCCCAGTTTGTGCATCAGTTTATACAGATGCAAAATCTGCTCTGCCGTAAACGGCTCCATTGCCTGCTGTCCATCACGGAAGGTAGTATCTGTGATCCAGATATTATCCGGAAAATGCATCGGCACCAATCTGTGATTGAACCGGGTCTTGGGTACCTGATCGTATGGGAAGCTGTCCCGGAATAATACCGGCTCTTCCACATCCTGCAGGTTATAGAAATAATCGTGTTCCTGCAGCAAGTTGGTACGTCTGTACTGTTTTTCTACTTTCATAAATTTTTCAAACCTTTCCCTTAATTAAAACGCTCAATTCAGTTCTGCAAAGAACTCTTTGAGGCGGCCGACGCCTTTACGGATATTCTCTTCGGAAGTTGCATAGGACAAACGCATATATCCCATCGCACCAAAGGCTTCTCCGGGCACCACTGCCACCAGTTTTTCTTTCAGCAGCAATTCTGCAAGCTGAATCGTATTTTCGATCTTTGTGCCCTTGTAGCTCTTGCCGATGGCACTCTTTACATTGGGCAGTACATAAAATGCACCTGCCGGCATACGGCAAACCACACCGGGGATATCGTTCAGCAGTGTATAGATCAGTTCTGCTCGCTTCTCGAAGACTTTGATCATATCATCCATATCGTCCTGCGGGCCTTCCAGCGCCGCCAATGCCGCATACTGAGATACAGAGCTGGGGTTGGAGGTAGAGTGGCTCTGATAACTGCTCATTACTTTTGCCAATGCCGGATCAGACAAGGTGTAACCCATTCTCCAGCCGGTCATAGCATATGCTTTGCTCATGCCGTTGATGATAACAGTTCTTTGCTTTGCGTCTTCAGAGATCGTTGCAATAGAAACGATCTTTTTCTGATAAGACAATACATCATAGATCTCATCCGCTACGATGACCAGATCATATTTCTTTGCCAGTTCGGCGATATCCGTCAATACTTCTTTCGAGTACACATTACCACAGGGGTTGGAGGGATTATTGATGATAATGGCTCTTGTATTGGGGGTAACCGCTGCTTCCAGCGCCTGAATGTTCGGCTGGAAATCATCCTCTTCCTTTGCTTCTACGATCACGGGGACACCATTTGCCATCTTTACCAGTTCCGGATAGGTGACCCAATAGGGAGAAATGATCAATACCTCATCGCCCGGATCCAAAATCGCCTGAAATACGTTGAACAAAGATTGCTTTGCACCATTGGATACGACAACACCTGTCGCTTCGTATTCCAGCCCGTATACCTGCTGATAACGCTTTGCAATGGCTTTGCGCAGATCCATAACACCGGGTACGGGAGTATATTTGGTGCAGCCTCTGTCGATGGCTGCCTTTGCAGCTTCTTTTATATAATCCGGGGTATCAAAGTCAGGCTCGCCTACACCAAAACTGACAACATCCATACCTTGCGCTTTCATTTCTTTAGACAAGGTATCGATACCAAGCGTGAGCGACGGGGCAATGCCCATAGCCTTTTTTGAGAACTTCATAGCAGTATTCCTCCAACCAAATAGTAAATTCTGAGTAGTGTGATTCCCATAATACTACAGCGTTTATAAAATTGCAACCCTTTTGCATGACAATTTTGCAAAAATTGCAAAATTGTTCTGTTTTTGCCGCATTTCAACTTTTTTGCATACTTTTTTGCATAAAATATAATTTCTGTGCTGCATTGATGTAATTTATCCCTGCATACATACATAAAAAAGCACCGACATATACATATCGGTGCTTTCTCTGTTGTTTTGCTTTTACTTTTCTTCAGGCAATACGGAGGTGCAGTGCGGGCAGCGGGTTGCCTCTTCGTGGATCTCACTCTTGCAGAAGGGGCACAGCCGTGCAGGCTTGGGCTCTTCTTTGGGTTCTTCCTTCTTATTGCGTTCACGCAGTGTGCTGATCAATTTCGTAACCGCAAAAATCACGATGGCGATCAGCAGGAAGTTAATAATCGCAGAGATAAAAGAACCATACTTGAGCATTGCCGGTTCCGTACCCGCCTCGATTGCAGCCGCGATCTCTGCTTCGCTTACCAGCGGGATCATCAATGCCGCAAAATCAAGACCACCGGTGATCAAACCCAGCAAAGGCATCAAAATATCCTTTACCAGAGAGTTGACAATGGCAGTAAATGCAGTACCGATGATTACACCGACAGCCATATCCAGTACATTGCCGCGTGCAATAAAATTCTTAAATTCAGCCAATATCTTTTTCATAAAACTTCTCCTTTTGCCTGAAAGGCATTATCAGTCATTGGACAGGGTAGCACGGATACGTCGTACACCTGCGGAAGAGCTCTGCTCCTTCTGCAGATGGAACTTGCCCAATTCACCGGTACGAGCTGCATGGGGACCACCGCAAATTTCCTTGCTCCAGCCTTCAATATTATATACTTTTACGACTTCGCCGTACTTGGAACCAAATACACCGGTAGCATTTTCTTCTCTTGCCTGTTCCAGTGTCATTTCCTTGCACTCTACCACGATGTCTGCTGCGATCGCTTCATTTACAAAGTTCTCTACTGCCTGTTTTTCTTCTGCAGTCAAAGGACGGGCAAAACTAAAGTCAAAGCGCAGACGTTCTGCAGTAATGTTGCTGCCCTTCTGCATGATGGAATCATCGCCCAATACTTTTTTCAGACCTGCCAGCAGCAAGTGTGTAGCGGTATGCAGACGTGCGGTTGCTTCGCCGGTATCTGCCAGACCACCCTTGAAACGCTGCTCAGCGCCTGCCTGGGATTTTTCCTGATGCTTTTTGAATGCTTCATGATACCCTGCTTCGTCAACGGTAAAGCCCTTTTCAGCAGCCAGTTCCATTGTGAACTCGATGGGGAAGCCGAATGTATCGTAGAGACGGAATGCGCTCTTGCCGGGGATCTCATTGGTCTTGAGGTAAGTTACCAGCTTGTCAAACTCCTTCATACCCTGCGTAATGGTACGGGAGAAACGCTCTTCTTCCTGTGCGATCTCGGATACGATCTTTTCGTGGTTTGCTTCCAGTTCGGGGTAGATATCGCCATACTGTGCGATAACCTGCTCTGCGATCTGGGGCAGACCGCCCTGTGCGATACCCAGTTTCATAGCGAAACGGATCGCTCTTCTCAGCAATCTTCTGAGTACATAACCCTGGTCTACATTAGAGGGGGTCACGCCTTTTTCGTCACCGATAATAAAGGTAGCGCAGCGTACATGGTCTGCTACGATACGGAATGCCTTGGTGGTTTCCTCGTCATCTTCGTAGTGTTTTCCGGACAATTCGCTGATCTTTGCCAGAATGCCTTCAAATACGTCTGTATCATAAACGGACTTCTTGCCCTGCAAAATGCAGATGGTACGGTCCAGACCCATGCCGGTGTCTACATTCTGCTTTGCCAGCGGTTCGAATTCGCCGTTTTCATTCTTATTGTACTGCATGAATACGTCATTCCAGATCTCCAGATATTTTCCGCAAGAACAGGAAGGATCACAATGCTCGCTGCACGCAGGCTTGCCTGTGTCAATGAACATTTCTGTATCCGGGCCGCAGGGACCGGTAATACCGGCAGGACCCCACCAGTTGTGCTTCTTATCCAGGAAGAAGATATGAGATTCTTCTACGCCCATGTCTCTCCAGTACTGATAAGATTCGGTATCCTTGGGTGCATTTTCATCACCTGCGAAGCAAGTGAAATACAGTTTGTCTTTGGGAATGCCCAGCCACTTCTCATCGGTCAGGAACTCAAAGCTCCAGGAAATGGCTTCTTTCTTGAAATAATCGCCCAAAGACCAGTTACCCAGCATTTCAAAGAAGGTGCAGTGAGAAGCATCACCTACTTCTTCGATGTCGCCGGTACGAACACACTTCTGTACGTCGGTCAGACGGGTACCTGCAGGGTGCTTTTCACCCAACAGATAGGGTACCAACGGATGCATACCTGCTGTGGTAAACAGGACGGTCGGGTCATTCTCCGGGATCAGAGAAGCCGAAGGAATTATGGTATGGCCTTTGGATTTGAAAAATTCCAGATAAAGGCTGCGAAGCTGTCTGCTTGTCAATTCTTTCACGTTCAGTATTCTCCTATTGAAAATAATATGATAAAATAAATATCCATAGTGCAGGCAGAATTGCAGGACGCACTTCTGCTTATACAAAGTAAATTATAGTATCCGCGGGTATACATTGTCAATGTCAAAGCCCGTTTTTATCCCATAATTCGCATAGAAAGGAAGGTTTGCTTATGGCTTCCGGCAAAACTCCTGCCCACCCCCATGCAGGGCATCGCGAACGTTTGCGCGCACGGTATTATGAAACAGGTCTGTCCGGTTTCGCCGATCATGAAATTCTGGAACTGCTGCTGACCTTTGCCATCCCACAAAAAGATACCAACGAGACCGCACACCTGCTGCTCAAGACCTTTGGCTCTCTGCCGGATGTTTTGCTTGCAGATCCGCAGCAGCTGCGTAAAGTACCCGGCATTGGTGAAATCTCAGCCTGTTTGATCAGCTTGTTCGCCCCGGTCGCACGCAAACTTTTTGCAACGACCCACGAAGAAACATATCTGACGACCGGGCTGAAAGCCGCTCAATATATCGCCTCTCTGCTCTTCGGTCTGAAAACGGAATGTTTGTATCTGATTTGTATGGATAATTCTTTCCGTGTGTTACATAAAAGTATTGTTGCCGAGGGCTCTATCGATACCGTACCTGTGTACATCCGCGATATCGTGTCCGTTATTCTGCAGCACAACACCACCAACATTCTGTTGGCACATAATCACCCCAGCGGCAACGTATTACCCAGTCGTCAGGATATCCAGGTTACCCACGATCTTGCCAATGCTCTGCAGCCTCTGGGCATCCGCCTGTGCGATCATATCATCGTCAGCGGACAGCAGTATTACAGCTTTGCCGATAAAAAGACGCATCTGCATCCTTTGATCACCGAAGCCGACACCCCGGCGCTTACAGAGGGTGTACACTATCTGAACAAATAATCATATATATAAGAAAGGATTCTATGAAATTATTTTTCTTTGATTACGACGGCACTTTATATCAGCCCCGTTCCGCAGGTATGACAGAGCGTACCGTACGTGCACTCAAAGCTCTGCAAAAGGCAGGGCATAAACTTTGCCTGTGCACCGGTCGGTGCGAAGGACATCTGACCGAAGATGTCAAACAATTCGGATTTGACAGTTTTGCCGTAGGGTGCGGTGCCGCCTTGTTCCTCGAGGGCGAGCAGGTTTTTGCGGATCGTTGGGATCCTCGTCTGGTAACGGATATTTTACGTTTGTCCGAAGAACTGAACCTGAACGGCGCGGTCGAAGGTCTGAAGCGTGTCGTATTCTATACCAAAAAGGCCTCTCTTCCCATTATTAAAGAAGTGCACTCCCTGGAGGAATACCTTGCCTCCTATGCAGATATGCCGGTCTATAAATTTTCTTTTTACGACCCGCCCATGCCTGACGCCATGCGGGATTTTCTCGAACAAAACGGCTTATCCATCATCAACAACGACAATGTATACTATGAGGTTGTCCGCAAAGGACAATCCAAGGGCAAAGCCGTACGGGATGTGGCCGCTTACTACGGCATTCCTCTGGAAGACACCTATGGATTTGGCGACAGCCCTAACGATCGCGATATGCTGCAGACCGTCGGCACTTCCGTTGTCGTCGCCAATGCACCCGACTATGTACAGCAACACGCCGATCACGTCATCCCTTCGGTATATGATGATGGTGTCGCAGTTTGGATCGAACAATTCCTTTCCTTATAAATTTCATGCAAAAAAGCGCTTCGGCGCTTTTTTTGCGCCATTTTTTGCAAAGAACAAAAAAATTTACCAGTGTATATTTTTCGACTTCGGGGCAAATTATAGGCAACACGGCAGCAAACAAACCGTGTCTGCAGAGCAAATATGCCTGCATATTCAAAAAACGGAGGTGAATTACTATGGCAAAGTCATCCGACAAATCCGGCAGAGCGATGATCCCCGAAGCAAAGGCTTATCTCAACAACATGAAGTATGAGATCGCCAAAGAGCAGGGCATTGACCTGAAAGAAGGCTACAACGGCGACCTGACTGCAAAGCAGAACGGTACCGTAGGCGGCTATATGGTCAAGAGAATGATCGAGCAGTACCAGAAGAAATAAACATACCCGACTCACATATATCCATAGGAAAGGAGGACACGAATATGCAGTCTGGCAACAACAATCGTCTTACTGTGGATACTGCCGCAGCAAGAGACAAGATGAATGCTATGAAATATGAGATCGCCAACGAGATCGGCGTAGACCTCAAGAAGGGTTACAACGGTGAACTGACTTCCAAAGAAGCCGGTTATGTAGGCGGTTACATGGTCAAGAGAATGATCGAAGAAATGGAACGTTCCATGGCCAACAAATAAAGTTCATTGTAAAACGGAGGCAGAAGCCTCCGTTTTTTAACGTCCCCGGATTTGATAACGATTATTCAGCACCAGCCAGCTTTGCGGGAATGGCCGCATCAGGTTCCAGAAGGACACCCCGTACAGACCATATTGGGCGGCCAGTGCATACTTTGCCGCCACACTGCGGGCATCCTCAAACCACACCACGTGTTCACCGGTTTTATCCGTATAGTAAAAATATGGTGCCTGCTGTTCTTCTTCATATAAGATCTGTGCATCCGCCGATATTGCCAGACGGACTGCCTCCTGCGGTGCCAATGATTTTGCTGCCGTACCTTGCCGGTATGGCAAAGACCACTCATACCCATAAGCCGGTATCCCCAGATACAATTTTTGAGCAGGGATCTCGCCTACAGCAAAACGGACCACTTCCTCCACTTTATTCAGCGGGGCCACCGCCATCGGCGGTCCGTAGGTGTATCCCCATTCGTATGTCATCAACAGCAGTCTATCCGCCGCTTCTCCCAACAGGCGATAATCGTGTCCCTCATAGAGCAGCCCTTTTTGGGTACGCGAAGTTTTGGGAGCCAACGCCACCATCACCTCGCCGCCCATTGCATTGACCGCCGTGCGCAGCCGTGCAACAAGCTGTGCATACACACTTGCCTGTGCAGCCGGTACAAACTCAAAATCAATATCCAGTATCCGATAACCTTTTTCCCGCATCGTCTGCAGCACTTGCTCCACAAAACGATCTTGCGCCCGAACATCTGTCATCACCGCTTCGGAAAGCGTATTGTCAAAATATCCGTCGGCGCGCAAAGTAGAAATATGCATTACCGGGCTCACCCTATATTGATCTGCCAGTTTTATCAATGGGGCGTCTTCAGGCGCATATATATTTCCCTGGATATCCAATCCGTATGTAAAGGGCGTTAATTCCGATAGATACGGTAATACCGTATGCAGCAACGTTCTGTCAATAAACGGGTATGCATATCCATTGACCGAAAAGGTGCCTAACCGCTCTTCCTCTGTCCGCACCGTCAATATTTGTCCGGGATACAACACTCCCTGTCCATGCAGTACAGGATTCAGGCGCAGTAATGCGTCCGGCGTCGTTTGATACATATCTGCGATACCCGTCAGCGTATCCCCTCTTTGTACCGTATGAGTCTGCAGCGGCTCTTGTATGACCAACGTCTGGCCCACTGCCAATTTCGAATCCATCAACTGATTGTCTGCCTGCAGCATTTCCGCAGACATTCCATATTCCGATGCAACAGACCAAAGGGTGTCCCCTTCCTTTACTGTATGTATCTCCATATCTTCCCTCCCTTTGATGTATACTATGCAAAACCTTCCCGATATGTTTTTGTTTTTTTGGTTGCTGTCGTTGCGCTGTAAATCGATATTGTCTGCAAGATTTTCTGTTGTTTTTGGCCGTATAATATGCTAATATAATAATAGTTCGTGAAAACGAATACTTTTTGAAATTAGACTTGGAGGAAAATCATGATCAAATCTATCAATGACGTTGTGAAACTGAATAACGGCATTCTGATGCCTTGGTTCGGTCTCGGTGTTTGGAAAGCACAGGGGCAGGAAGTTGTAGACGCTGTTAAGTGGGCAGTACAGGCCGGCTATCGTCACATCGACACCGCTGCTGTATATGCAAATGAAAAGGAAGTCGGCGTTGGCCTCAAAGAGTGCGGCGTAGACAGAAAAGACCTGTTCATTACTTCCAAAGTTGCAAAAATGGGTTACAAAGAAGCTCTGGATTCCATGGATCAGACTCTGGAAGACCTGCAGACCGACTATGTTGACCTGTTCCTTATCCACTGGCCGCATCCCGAGCTGGGCGATACCTACCTCGATATGTGGAGAGCTATGGAGCGCATTTACAAAGAGGGCAAAGCCCGTGCAATCGGTGTAGCAAACTTCTACGAAGAATATCTGCAGAGAATCATGAATGAATGCTCTGTCAAGCCTGCAGTAAACCAGTTTGAATGCCATCCTTATTATCAGATGCCCGAACTCCGGAAGTTCTGCGCTGAAAATGATATTCAGTACGAAGCATACTCTCCCCTGGCAGGCGGCGCTGTATTTGGCGACGACCGTTTCCTGCCCATCGCTGAAAAGCACGGCAAAGACGTTGCTCAGATCATTCTGCGTTGGGAACTGCAGAAGGGTATCGTAGTTATCCCCAAATCCGTAAAGCAGAAGAGAATCATCTCCAATATGGATGTATTCGATTTCGAGCTGGACGAAGAAGATATGAAGGCAATCGACGCAATGGACGTAAATACCAAAGTCACTTGCGCAAGACCCGATCAGCTGTGGGCCGACTTCCTCAAAGAAAAGGAAGAAAGAATGGCGAAGGGTGCCCGCTTCTGATAAACCCGCATTACAAAAAGGCAGCATTTGCTGCCTTTTTTATTTGCGTGCTTTTACTTCTGTGTTACAATAAAATTGATTTTGCATATATTCTGTGAAAGGATCTTTACGTATGACCACTTATACCATTCATAGCCACGGGGCATCCCTCAGCGTTCGTTCCCGCGGCGCAGAACTTTGTTCTTATATTGATGCTGCCGGCAAAGAACGCATATGGCAGGCAGACCCCGCCGTATGGCCGGGCCATTCTCCTGTTCTGTTCCCCATTGTCGGTGCCCCCAAGAATAACACCGTCCGTTTTGCCGGTACAGAGTACCCTATCCGCAAACACGGATTTATGATGATGCGTGAATTTGCTCTGATCGAGCAAACGGAAGACCGCCTGCACTTTGCTGCAGATTCGGATGCATCTACCCTTACTATGTACCCTTATGCATTTACGCTGCATATACTGCACCATCTTGTCCCCGGCGGATTCCGTACCGAGTTTGTCATCGAGAACCGTGATACCCGCCCCATGCCCTATTGCATTGGCGGACACCCCGGCTTTATCTGTCCCATGGAAGAAGGTGCTTGTTTCGAAGACTATTTACTGCGTTTTTCCAATGAGGAATCCGGTCAAATCGCTGTTTGTCCGGATGGCGAACTGATCCGCGGCCATGAGATCCTGCCGATGCGCAGCAACAGGGAAGTACCGTTGGTACACACCTATTTCGATGAAAAAGACGCTCTGATCTTTACCGATCTGGCTTCCAGAGAGGTGGATCTCGTACACGCAGTATCCGGCAAGGGCATCCACTTTACCTTTGCAGATTTCGATGTTCTGGGCGTATGGACCCGTCCCGGCATGACCGCGGATTATTTATGCCTCGAGCCTTGGATCGGTCTCAATGCTTACGATAACGAAACCGGAGATTTCGAAGACAAACCTCATGTACGTACTGTTGCTCCCGGCGAGAAACACAGCGTCAGTTACACCGCCACTGTTTTGGATTGAACAAAAGTATATAAAAAGGAACCGTTGTATTTATGAAATTGACGCTGTGTACAGCAAATCCCGCAGGCAACATCACTTTACTGGTAGAAACACCGGTGGCCCCGGCAGAGTATCACTCCGTCGCGAATCAACTCATGGCCATAGAGCAGTTTCACTGTGAACAGGTGGGATTTATTACCGAACCTGTCATGGGTGGAGATATCCGGCTGGAAATGATGGGCGGAGAATTCTGCGGCAATGCCACCCGCTGTGCCGGATTCTATCACGCCAAAAGATCCGGCTGCAAAAACAGTATCCCGGTAGAGATTTCCGGCTGCGACCATGTATTGCAGGTAGAGGTAGATCATGACAGCGCATGGGCAGAAATGCCCTTGCCCGTATCCGTTTCTGCTACAGAGGTCATGGGGACTCCGATGACCGCAGTACAGTTTGACGGCATCATCCATCTTGTTGCCGAGACGGCACCTTTTCCCAAATCTCAGGTGGATCAACTGCTTCCTGTTCTGGCAAAACAATTTTCTTCCCCTGCCGTCGGGCTTTTATTTTTGGAAAACGACCGCATGATCCCTGCCATTTATGTCCGCGAAACAGGATCGCTGGTATGGGAAAACAGCTGCGCATCCGGTTCGGCAGCAGTGGCTTGTGTGCTGGCATCGCAAACATCCGACGGCATATTCCGTCAGGCATTGGTCCAGCCCGGCGGCACCATCAAAACAGAAGTCATCCGACGCAATAACCGTACCTTATCGGTACGCATCGGCGGAGAGATCACGCTTTCAGACCCTGTCACCATAGAGCTGCCATGTGGATCTGCCGCCAAATAAACAAGAATCTGCTATTGATATCAAAAAAACAGAGACTGCTTCTTTTGGAAGTGTCTCTGTTTTGCTTTTATGTATACTCTTTACATCAGTGCCTGATAAGTTTTGCGTGCCACGCCCAATTCCTCATTGGCGGGTATCGCAAACACTTTTACTTTGCTGCCTTGTCCGCTGATATCGCAGATCTCTCCACGCACTGCTTCAACAGGCTGCGTCGCACCCAGATATGCAAAATACTGCAACACCTTACCGCGTACATTGCTGCTGTTTTCACCAACGCCGCCGGTAAAGGCAATTGCATCCAGGCCGCCCATCATCGTTGCGTAGCCGCCGATATAACGTGCGATCTCTCTGCAATAGATGTCGATCGCCAACTGCGCCCGTGCATTCCCCTGCTGCGCCGCCGCCTCCAGATCGCGCATATCTCCGCTGACACCGGAGATCCCTTTGAGACCGCTTTGAGATTCCAGAATCTTTTTAACTTCCTCCAGCGCGTAGCCTTCTTTTTGTACCATATGGAAAATGATAAACGGGTCTATATCGCCGCTGCGGCTGCCTTGCGGCACGCCCACCTGCAGAGATAAGCCAAAGCTGGTATCGATCCCTTCACCGTCTATGATTGCTGCCAAAGAACTGCTGCCGCCGAGATGACAGGATACCGCTTTATAGTGCTCACCCAAGCGTTCTTTTAGCACATCTGCCACATAAGAGTGCGATGCACCGTGGTATCCGTAGCGGCGAATACCGTATTGCTCCTGCCATGCATAGGGGATGGCATAGGTATATGCTTCGGGCTTCAGCGTCTGATGAAATGCCGTTTCAAAAGCGCCTACCAACGGAGTCTCCGGCAAAAGTTTCTGGAATACGCCGATAACCTCCAGATAGCACGTATTGTGTACCGGTGCCACAGACAGATACTCCCGCATACCTTCCATTACCGCTTCATCAATGCGGTGTACCCCGGTATATCCACGAGAAAGCACCGATTTGAATCCAACCGCCTCGATCTGTGACAATCTATCTTTTCCAAAACAGCAGATAAATTGCTGCAGACCCTGCTCATAGTTTTCAAGTTTTACAGAAAGCGATTCTTTTCTGTCACCCTCGGTATATGAAAAACTGCCGCCGGTCGGATCGCCGATGCGGTCCATACGACATTCCACCAATACTTGTTCCTGCGGCATTTGCAGTAATTTCATTTTCAGCGAAGTACTGCCTGCATTACATACCAAAATCTGCATCTCCTGCTTCTCCTTTCAAATGTATCACAACCAGTTCCGGTCGATTACATATCCGCGGTATCCACGTGGTTTCCCTTGCCAGGCCTCTGCTGACAATCACACTGCCTGCCGGAAAGTCATACCGTCCACCGGCATATTTGGGAAACATGCCTTGTTCGGGCGCATATAAGCCATTGATCAGCCCCGGGATACGCCATTGCCCACCGTGGGCATGTCCACATAAAGCCAGATCAAAACCATATTCCATATACAGCAGCGCCTTTTCCGGCCGATGACTCAGCAGGACCTTATATGCATCTGCAGGCACTTGCCTTGCCAGCATCTTCATCTTCTCATGCATTTGCCTATGGGCATTTTTATGAGGGTCGTCTACACCGCACAAGGTCAATACCGCCTGTCCGACCGCGATCGGCAGCGCTTTCCCATCCAGCATGCAGATTCCCATATCCTGCATCTGTTTTTTGCAGATATCCAGATTTCCGCCG
This sequence comes from Clostridia bacterium, assembly GCA_017531505.1. Lineage (GTDB taxonomy): Bacteria > Bacillota > Clostridia > Christensenellales > Christensenellaceae > QANA01. The sequence goes on from JAFXKX010000010.1 coordinate 22,935, forward strand.
CGCCGTTCGTGATTTCCGGATACATAATAGCAAGGGTAGTGTTCCGCTGCATATTTCAAAAAGCACAGCGCATTCTCCGGCGGCAGCACATCGTCAAAAATGTCTCCGCCCAGCAATACCGCATCCGGATTTTCCGCATCCAAAGCGTCTGTCAGTTCATGCATATCCTGTCCGTAAGCACAACTATGCAGATCCGTCACCAGCGCCAGTTTTCCTGTACCTGCCAATTTTCTGCTGTCGACCGTATACGATACGGTTTTTAATCCGGGCCTTCCTCGCCACAGTTTTCCGGCACGCAGCAGACCATCCAGTTTCTTTCTCAGCGGATGTACTGCATCCGCTGCAGGGACTTCCTGCGGCATTCGATCGTCACAGCCCATGGATCGCACCCAGCGGCCATATCACAAACAACGCTCTGCCTACCACTTCACTCTTTGCAATCGCACCGACACTGCGGCTGTCTGTTGAGTCATTACGGTTGTCTCCCATCACATAATAACTTTGATCGGGCACCGTTATTTTTTCTGTATCCCAATGCATCAGCGGTTCCTTGATATACGGTTCCTGCTGCAATACATCATTGATATACAGCCGCCCATCCTTTACTTCGACAGTATCACCGCCCAGTGCCACGACTCTCTTGACAAAGACGCCTTCTCTGTCCGGGTAACGGACAATCACGATATCCCCCACCTCAATAGCATCGGTATAGCGGGATATTTTTTCTACAAACATAACTTGCCCGTCATATAAATTTGGACGCATAGAATCTCCATCTACGTGTACCAACTCAAACAAAAACGCACGGATGACCAGCGCCACGATCAGGGCAATGGCAAAATACAGTGCCATGCTTGCTACTTCACGTAATATCTTCATACCCTTTTTTTGTTCTCTTGCTTCTTCATGCATGATCGATCACCCGCTTTACACGCTTTTTCAGATCCTCATAACTGAGCATGACAATGCGTCCGCAGCCGGCGCATTTAATTTTATAATCTGCTCCTGCACGAATGACCTGCCATTCTTTGCACCCACAGGGATGTTGTTTCTTTGTTTCGATATTCGTTCCTACCGGATAGGCCTGCATCATTTGACTTCTCCTCACGATTTCTTTTCTTGATTATATACCATAACTTCCCATATGCAAACATTGTGTAATTTGAGTTGCTTTTAGTTGACAAAAAGTTTATAATTTTTATATATGCCTATTAGGGCAAATTACACATTATTACGAAGCAGAGGTATTTATTTTGGATACGGACCCTTTGAGTTGCAATCAACCTTACAGGCGCGTTATCGTGCCGACAACCAAATAGCGGGCGCATCCAACCCTTTGTTTGCACCCGCATCCACACAGAAAGCGGGTGTTTTTTATGATTAAAATCATTTCTACCGTGGCCGGGAAAGTTCAGCAGCTGGACAGCGTTGTTCCCGGCGCTTGGGTACATCTCGGCGATCCGACTCGTGAAGAAATGTCTACCGTTTCTAAGCAGCTGGGCATCGAAGAGAGTTTTTTGCGCGATCCTCTGGACGAAGAAGAGCCTTCGCGTATTGATTACGAAGACGGGATCAATGTCATCATCGTGGATATTCCTCACATGATCCCTACCGGCGACGGTTTCGAATACGAAACCATTCCTCTGGGTATTTTTCTGACAGAGAAAAATGTCATCACTGTATGTTTGGAAGAAGACACATTGGTGGAAGATTTTTGGACAGGAAGAGTAAAAAATATCGATCCCTCCAAAAAAACCAGGTTCTTACTGCAGATCCTGTATCATAACGCATCCAGATACTTGCGTTATCTGCGCATGATCGATAAGGCTTCGGATCGTCTGGAAAGTGTGCTGCACAAGTCCATGCGTAATCGTGAGCTGATCCAGATGATGCGACTGAACAAAGCGCTGGTCTATTTTTCCACTTCCCTCAAAGCAAACGAGGTCATTTTGGAAAAAATCCTGCGTAGCCATAATATAATTAAGTATGAGGAAGATTCCGATTTGTTGGAAGATGTTATCATCGAGAACAAACAGGCGATCGAAATGGCCGGCATCTATATGGAAATTTTGTCGGGTACCACAGATGCATTTGCCTCCCTCGTTTCCAACAATCTGAACATCAGCATGAAGTTCCTGGCTGCCATGACCATTTTGATGGCGATCCCCTCTATCTTCTCGGGGATCTGGGGCATGAATTTTGTCAATATGCCATTTACGCGGCATCCGCTCGGTTTCTTCATTATTGTCGGTGCCGCGCTGCTGACCACAGCCGTCGTGGCCTACATCTTCTGGAAGAAGAAAATGTTCTGATTTCCTCATTCCCCACGTAAATCATAAAGGAGCAATCATCTCATGGAAGAGAAATTCGTAATACACGGTGGAAAACCGTTGCAAGGCGAAGTTTCTGTAGGCGGCGCCAAAAATGCAGCCGTCGCCATTCTGCCTGCCACTTTGTTGGCAGCAGATGTATTTACAATAGAAAATGTACCGCATATCGATGACGTTATTATCCTTCTCAATATTTTAAAGAGATTGGGGGCAAAAGTGCAGTTTATCGATCGCACTACCGTTACCATCGATACCCGCGAAGTCAAGAATGGCGACGTGCGTCTCAATTTGGCCAAGCGTCTGCGTGCTTCCTACTATTTTGTAGGTTCTCTGATCGGCCGTTTCAAAGACGTAGGCGTCTATTTGCCCGGCGGTTGTGACATCGGCAGCCGTCCCATCGATCTGCATCTGAAAGGTCTGCGTGCCATCGGTGCAGAAGTAGATACCGATTTCGGTGTATTCCATGCCAAGGCAGAGCAACTTGTCGGTCAGGAAGTATACTTCGACCAGGTATCTGTTGGTGCCACCATCAATGTGATGCTGGCAGCAGCACTGGCAGAAGGCACTACCACTCTGATCAATGCCGCAAAAGAGCCCCACGTTGTAGACGTCGCAAACTTCCTCAACCAGATGGGCGCCCGTATCCGCGGTGTTGGTACGGATACCATCCGTATCCGCGGTGTCAAGGAACTGCACGGCTGTAACTACAGCATCATTCCCGACCAGATCGAAGCAGGTACGCTGATGATCGCCGCCGCTGCCACCAAAGGCGATGTATTGATCAAGAATATCGTTCCTACCCATATGGATGCCCTGACTGCCAAAATGATCGAAATGGGTGTCGAAATCGAAGAGTTCGATGACGCGATCCGCGTTAAGTATGTAAAGCCCTTAAAGGCTGTCAATATCAAGACCTATCCTTACCCCGGTTTCCCCACCGATTTGCAGCAGCCCGCAACCGTGCTGCTGAGCACCGCAGAAGGTGCCAGCGTCATTGTGGAAAATATTTTCGAAGCGCGCTTCAAGCATATCGAGGAGATCCGCCGCATGGGTGCACAGGTTACTGTCGATGATCGCATTGCAGTTGTGCAAGGTGTGAAACGCCTGACCGGTGCGCAGGTAAAAGCAAGCGATCTGCGTGCAGGCGCAGCGCTGATCATTGCAGGCCTGATGGCAGACGGTACGACCGAGATCGTCAATATCAAATACGTCGACCGCGGATATGATCACATCGAAAACAAATTGATCTCTATCGGCGCAGATATCGCGCGTATCCCCGTAGAAGAAGACGAACCGATTGATATCGAATTGGACTTTCAGTAATTTCTGTCGATAAAAGGGAGTAACTGTTATGGAAAAATATTTTAAAATGCATGTAGCCGGTCTGGAAAGAGATCTGCTGGTTTGTCCGCTGAACGAAAATCTGAGCATTGCCGCATTCATTATGTTTGGTGATGTGGAACTGACCATCTGCTGTGCACGGGAACTGCTCAAGATCGCTCCCGAGCATGACATTATGATCACCGCCGAATCCAAGAGCATTCCGCTGATCCACGAAATGGCAAAGCAGAGCGGCGTCAATACTTATGTCATTGCCCGCAAAGGTATCAAGGTCTATATGCCCAATCCCATCAGCGTACAGGTCAATTCCATTACAACCCAAAATACCCAGATGCTGCATTTGGGCGAAGTAGAACAGAAGATGTTGGCCGGCAAGCGTGTACTGATCGTAGATGACGTTATCAGCACCGGCGATTCTTTGAGAGCTCTGGAAGCATTGGTAGAAGCAGCCGGCGGCAACATTGTCGGCAAAATGGCTGTATTGGCAGAAGGCGATGCCGCAGAAAGAGAAGATATCCTCTGTCTGGCGCCGCTCCCCTTGTTGGATGGTGAAGGCAAGCCCATTGCTTAAATGGAAAAGCAAAAGAGAGAAGTTTTGATCAAAACTTCTCTCTTTTTTATTGGCGGTATTATTTCGCATACAGCAGACCCACAATATAATTATATACTTTCGCGGGCAATATCTTTGCTAAAAATGTAAAGACGCGATATTTCGGTCCGACAGTATAAAACGGCCGCGGATGTTTGCGCTCTGCCACCCGACAAATACGCTTTGCCACATATTCCGGGCGCATACCGCTGCGTTCATCTTTTTCCATCGACGCCACCGACCTTTCCAGCCGTTCGCCATAGACTGCGCCCCCTTCCGCCTTCTGTCTGGCATCTGTAAAGCCCGTCCGGACATCCCCCGGCATAACTGCCGATACCCGGATACCGTAAGGACGCACTTCATTGGCCAATGACAATACCAGCGAATTGATCGCCGCCTTGCTCGCCGAATAAAATGCCTGAAAAGGGATCGCCAATGCACCTGCTACCGAACTGACAGCCACAATGCTGCCATATTTTTGTGCCCGCAGATAGGGCAGTACGGCCTTGACGCAATGGAAGAATCCAAAGAAATTGACCTCCAACTGTTGATGCGCCGCCGTATCTTCCGTCTGCTCTACAGCACCGGAGATACCGTATCCTGCATTGCTGATCAGCACATCAATACACCCTTGCTCCCGATAGATCTGAGCCATCGCCTGTGCGATCGCCTGCGCGTCACATACATCTGCCGCGATCGTATGCAGCTCCGGTATCACTTTTGGATTACGCGAGATTCCATACACAATATACCCCTTTTGTATCAAATGCTCTACCGTAGCTTTTCCGATTCCTCCGGAAGCCCCGGTTACCACTGCCACTTTCTTATTCTCTATATTACTCATATACTCTTCCGCCTTTTGCTTGGTGGATTTGCTTTATCCTAACACACTCTGCGCATATAAGCAATTCCGGATTATCAGTAATATTTAGTTATTTGTGTTATAATTGATACAGCAAAAGGAGGTCTTATGAAAAAAGAGCATCGATTCCGAACATTATTCTGGAATGCATTTATCTGGAGTGCATGTACTTCTGTAGGTCACGTTACCATTGCGCTTATGCGAAAAAAATATGTAGACGAGCTGCATTGGCTGGAAGAAGAGGAAATGACTGATCTTATCACGATTTCCCAATCCACCCCCGGTCCTGTGCTTATCAACGCGTCTGTATTGGTAGGTTATCGTATCGGCGGACTGCCCGGAGCACTGCTCGCGATCCTCGGCACTACACTGCCCCCGCTTATCATTATGTCTTTGGTGACCATGTTCTACGAACTGGTTCGCACCAATATGTATATCCGTTATGCACTGCGCGGTATGCAGGCTGCGGCTGCTGCCTTGCTGCTGGATGTCACCATCACTATGTTTACCAACGTTACCAAACAAAAGCATTGGCTGACATATCTTCTCATCCTCGCGTCCTTTATTGCCACTGCCGTATTCAAGATCAATGTATTGTACATTGCATTGGTCTGCATCCTTGCCGGCATTATCAAAACACTCTGCATGCGTAATAAGCAGAAGAAGGAGGCCTCGAAATGATGATGTATCTGAAACTGTTCTGGGTATTCTTCCAGATCGGCGTTTTGAGTTTTGGCGGCGGATATGCCGCAATGCCCATTGTGGAAGACCATGTGGTAGAACAACTGGAATGGATGAGCGCAGAAGAATTTGCCGATGTCATCATTATCGACGAATTGACCCCCGGCCCCATCGCCCTGAATACCTCTACCTTTGTGGGCACCAAGATGGCCGGTCTCGGTGGTGCTGTCGCAGCCACTTTAGGCAATATCCTCCCCTCCTGCATTCTGACCTTCGTATTAGCCAAACTCTATTACAAATACCGGTCTCTGAAACTGATCAATGGCGCCCTCGGCGGATTGCGGGCCATGGTTGTGGCGCTGCTGGCATCTATGTCTCTGACGCTGATCATGACCGCTCTGTTTGGAGGTATGCGGCTCCCCCTTGCTTTATCAGATACGGATTTCTTGGCAGCAATCCTGTTTGCAGGGTCTCTGTTTGTTCTGCGTAAATGGAAACTCAATCCTTTGCTGATCTTATTGATCTGCGGAGTTGCCGGGCTGATCGGTTACCCTCTGTTGGGCTGCTGAATCAATCCTATAAAAAGAGCGTGGAAACTCCACGCTCTTTTTATATTTCCGTGTTAAATTGTTTTGCTCCATGCAAAGATCTCTTCAATATCCGAAGGACCGGTACGGCAGCAGCCGCCAATGATATTCGCGCCGGCTTCATACCACGCCGGCACCCAATGGCTATAGCCATGTCCGCACGGCGCATCGTGCCAGGTCTTATCCGTTGCATCATACACTTCGCCGCTGTTTCCGTATACCACAATCGGCTTTTTTGTATTTTCCCGCAATATCCTGACCAATCCCTCGATATATTCCGGTGCAGTGCAATTCACGCCGATGGCCGCTACCAGAGGATGATCTGCCAACCGCTTTGCACATTGTGCTATGGGCGTCCCGTCGCTGATATGCATTTCGTCTTTGCAGCTGAAGCTGATCCAGCAAGGCATCTGCAGTTCTTCCGCGATCTGCAAAATCACCTCTGCTTCCCACAATGCAGGGATCGTTTCACAGGCAAACATATCCGCACCTGCCTGCTTGAGCAGTTCCATGCGTTCTTTATGGAATATATACAGTTCCTCTTTGGAAATCGTATAGTCTCCGCGATATTCCGATCCATCGGCCAGATACGCACCATATGGTCCTACCGATGCCGCTGCGACTGGATGTATTCTGCCCATCTTGCAGCCGATCTCCTGCCAATAATCCTCAGCAGCCTGTCTTAACAGTGCGACGGAATTTCCGATCAGTTGTTCGGCCTGTTCTTTGGAGAACCCGCGCTGTATAAAGCCGGGGATGGTAGCCTGATAGCTGGCGGAGATCCCGATATCCGCGCCTGCAGCAAAATAGTCATAATGTACCTGACGGATCAACTCCGGCTGCTCTGCCAGTATTTTGGCCGACCAAAGCGAATCGTTGATATTACAACCTCTTGCTTCCAACTCTGTTGCCAAGGCGCCATCCAGAATCAGTACTTTTTGTGTTTGTAATAATGTATTCAGCATAACTCAAAAGGTATCGTAGCAGACCACTTCTTCCAACGGTCTATATTCATAGTGCAATTTTGCAGGTACCGCATCCTCTGCAGCATACCCCATCACCAACAGTGCGACCGGCTCGATATAATCCGGGATCGCATACGTCTCACGCATTGCCGCAGGGTCAAAATGCATGACCCATGTAGATCCCACGCCCAGTTCCCAGGCTGCCAGCATCATATGTGTCGTCACAATGCATGCATCAGATACGCCGCAGGTCTTGCCGTCATATTTTCTGGTCCAGCATTCCTTCTTGTTATAGCAGATAAGCATCGCCGTAGGTGCGCCAAAGCGGCATTTGGTGCAGCTATCCAGTTTCTTTAATGCCTCATCGGTATTGAGCACCAATATCCGCTGCGGCTGATAATTACATCCGGTAGGAGCGACATGGCCGGCCGCCAGAATACGGTCGATCACTTCCTGTTCCAGATGCGTATCCTTAAACTTTCTGACCGAGTATCTCTCGGTAGCCAATTGCATAAAATCCATTTTGATTCCTCCCGATCCAACATACAGTATCTTTATTATAGCATGAAACACATCCAAATTGGAAACACAATAAAAAAACGCCTTTTACAAAGGCGTTTTGTTTGGCAGCCGAACTAGGATTCGAACCTAGAAAATACGAGTCAGAGTCGTAGGTGTTACCGTTACACTATTCGGCTATATATTCTTTTGTAAAAATTGGCCCCAGGGATGTCGTCTGCCCCGTTTTGTAACCCGCCTCCCGGCAGGTGGGTAATCTGCTCAGACTTTTGTGCTTCCCACTCGTAATGGGCTTGCATACCCGGTCTGCAAGACGTGAAAACCCTTTTACAAATTGTGGGTCTAAAATCGAAGCATAACCAGCACCCCAGGTATGGTGGGATTAATTGGGCTCGAACCAACGACCTCTACGATGTCAACGTAGCGCTCTGACCAGCTGAGCTATAATCCCCCGTGCTATATCTATTATACTCACCCAAAAGAAAAATGCAAGAACTTTTTGAAAAATATTTCTCGTTTTTGAAAATTTACTTTTCAAAAAACAAACAGTGCAGCAACCACCGTGCAGCACTGCTTATTTTTATCGAAATCCGATTTCTTATTCTGCGATATAAACCTTTTCCATAATTACATCCTGATAAGGGCGATCGCTGTAGTCGGTCAAGCTGTTTGCGATCTCATCGACAACTTCCATACCTTCGATCACCTTACCGAATGCTGCATACTGACCATCCAGGTGCGGAGCATCCTCGTGCATGATGAAGAACTGGGAACCTGCGGAATCGGGATCAAATGCTCTTGCCATAGAGATGACACCGCGTTCGTGTTTGATGGGATTTTTCCAGCCGTTTGCTTCAAATTCGCCCTTGATGGTGTGACCGGGGCCACCGGTACCATTGCCGAGGGGGCAACCACCCTGAATCATGAAACCTGCGATCACGCGATGGAAGGTCAATCCATTATAAAATCCTTCTTCTACCAGTTCCACAAAATTCTGTACGGTCAAAGGTGCAGCCTGTTCGTCCAGTTCCACTTTGATCGTACCCATATTTTTTACTTCGATTACTACCATATTATTTCTCCTTTTGGTATTGATCATATATATCATGCTAATAATTTAAAATCAGCACTTTATCTTTGTCTTCGGGATCTCTGCGGATCACCCGGTGTGTATCCATACCATACAGAAGCCATTGCTCCAGCACAGTATTTTCTATGCCGCCATAACTGCGTACAGCAGATAATGCATACGGGATCCCATAAGCATCCAATTTGTCCAAAAACGCCATCAGATCCCGTTCATCCTGCTCTGTCCAGCCCATCTGGCGGTTATAATATGCTGCCGCACCGATATACGGCGGATCCAGATACACAAAATCTTCCTTCGTCAATGTTTCGGCATCGATATTGCGGAAATCCATGGCATAGAACTGTGCATCAGTATGTTCCAATCTCTGCAGAAAAGCCTCCAGTTTATTTTGCATACTGAGGTTCCAGTCACGCTTTCCTGCCGGCAGATTAAATTCTCCGTTGCGATTAAAGCGGGGAATATTATTAAATCCATAAACCAACAGTACATACAGCATCGCATAATAGGACAGATCTTTTTCTTCCTTTTTATTAAAATCTTCCCGCAGTTGTATATAAGCCGATTTATTGACATTTGCCAGGCCGGTCTCTGCCGTAACTCCATAATACTCATAACCGTATTTTGCCGTATCCGACAGCCGGTATTTTTCTATCAGGTGACGCACTTGCCCGGTAAAGACATCTTTTCCGTATTGCTTCATGGCACGGAACAATCCCATAACGGCGGCATCCTGCTCTACAAAACAGATCTGTTCCGCCCCGGCATTGATGCCTACGCTGCAACCACCCGCAAATACATCCCATACGCGTTTGCAATCCACGGGGAAGTAGGGGCGCAGCTTGTCCAGTTCCCGGAACTTACCGCCCGCAAAGTTGATCGGAGAATCTATCAGTTCCGGCTCCTTCCTGCCGCAGCGGCAAACCATCAGGCCGCCCTTGAGGTTTGCATTTTCCTTGAGTACAGGCGCTGTCTTTTTGAATTCATAAGAAAGCAGTAACTGACCGGTCTGCTGCTCTTTTGCCGCAAAGGGAGGAAACTGTATGGATACGCTGCCTTTTTTGCGCAATACCCGCATCATCTCGTCTGCCGACAGCTTTGCGGCAGACCGCGTACCTCTTCCCTCTTGCTTTTCGGGGATCGCAACCAGAATCACTTCTGCATTACACTGCTCCACCATTTGGGCAAACACTTCATCCGCACCCTTTTTACAGTACAGACTCTTGATATGCCCGCGGGGATTTTTCATCGTCTTGCCTTTTAATTCCGGCTTTGCCCACACAGCAATATTTTCAGGCAAATGATAAATATCACTGTACTGGCGGGAGTCGATAGGCGGATCCAGATAAGCGATATCACTATAAGTATACGGAGCCAGCATATTGGCGTCGGTATTGAAAATACGGTTTTCGGGACTGTTCTCGTTGGAAACAGCCGGCACACGCAGTTCCAGCGGCTCCCACGTGAAGGGAGCAGGCTTAAAGGTATCGTAGTGGGCATAGATATTTGCAGCATCATCCATGGCGCACAGCAACGATGCCAACAGAACGGCACGTTCCCGTTCATTCAAATCTCCCTGCTGATACCTGTCTTCTATATCCTGGCGAATAAACCCGATCTTGCGCGCTGTTGCCACCCCGAAATATTTACCCGCAAAATTCTGTGATACATAGTTTTCCCCGGCAGGGTTCACTTTGTTATATTCTGCAATATAGCGGGTCACCTTTTGCATATCCGCCTTTTGGGGCGGATACCACGCCTGCAAAAACAGATACGAAGAATACAGCAGATCATTGGCAATGATCGTCTTATCCGAAAATGCCGCCGCTGACCCGCCGGTCCCTGCAAAATAGTCTGTGAAACTTTCGAATCCGGGCATTGCCTGATCTGCCACATCCCGGATAAACTGGGCATACTTTGCCTTGCTGCCGAGATAGCGCTTATCTTCCTGATCAAACGCCAATGCCTCCAGTGTGCTGCGCCGCGCCAATGCACATACGACAGCAGTGGCATCCTTCTCGCTCCACAGATAACGACCGCTCTTTTTGATGGGCGCTTCGATCTCGCCGCTGTTGATGAGACTGTACAGCGCCTTTTTGGAAATACCGAGGCTTTTGATAAATGCACTGGTTCCGATATATGCCATCGTCGGTCGTCCTTTCTTACAAAAATGCTTGTTTTTATTATTTTATCACTCTGCCTCTCCGGTGACAATGTCTGCAAGGTGCAACACATACAAAAAAGAGGAGTTTCCTCCTCTTTTTTCACGATTATAACAGTGTTTCGTCGTAAATTGCGCGGCTTCCGCCCACAAACTTGGGACGGACTCTTGCGCAGATGATCGGTGCTTCACCGATCTGCTTGATGCCGAGGCGTGTCGGCACTGCCACACTAGCCAGATGCATCCCGATCAATGTGCCGCCAATATCGATACCCGCCTTTGCGCGGATCGCTTCCACCATGACCGGCGCTTCAAAAGTTTCGTACGCCGTTGTCGCAAAAGATCCGCCGGCTTTGGGTTGCGGCACCACATTGACCTGTTCATAACCGTATCGCTCTGCGGCCGCTTCTTCGATCACCAGACTGCGGTTTAAATGCTCACAGCACTGTGCCGCCAGATATATCCCTTTTTCTTTCAGCACCGGATATATCCCTGCAAAAATCGCTTGTGCAAGTTCTTTGTTGGAGTAAGAACCAATCTTGTGTCCTGCCACTTCGCTGGTAGAACAACCTACCACAAAAATATCTCCCGCCTTCAGCTTTGCAACCTGCACCAACTCCTCCGCAGCCTGCTTTGCCTGCTGTGTAATTTCCTGATACATCGCTTCTTCTCCTTAATCACTCATCAATTTCAGCATACTTACCAAAATATCTGCCGAACGGTCTGCTGCCAACTGTTCAAAATTATCTACCGATTCATGTGCATTCTCATCTGCCAGGTCAGACAGACAGCGTACGATCACTGCCGATACTCCGTTTTCCCCTGCCACATGTACGATAGCACCGCCTTCCATCTCTGCAGCATAGGCATTATAGCAATTCCGCAGTTCCTGCTTGACTTCCTTTCTGCTTACAAACTGGTCACCCGATGCAATGCAGCCGATATGGATATTCTCCGCAGACATATACTGCTGCGCTGCCTTTTGCAAATATTCCACCAGCACTTTATCGGTATAATAGTATGTCGGTTCATCCTTGGGTTCTCCGTCTTTCCCAAGGCAACCTTTGACATACCCAACAGGACTCAGGTCGAAGTCATGCTCTACCGTCTTATCTGCAATGACAATATCGCCCACGTGCAAACCCAGTGCAACGCCGCCTGCAATGCCGGTATTGATCAGTTTATCCACGCCAAAGCGATCGATCAACTGCTGTGCACACATAGCCGCATTGACCTTCCCCATTCCGGACTGTGTCAATACCACTGCCTGCCCCGCGATCACGCCTTCATAATACACTTTATTGCCCAATACTGTCTGTTTTTCATTTTGCATCTGTGCCCGCAGCAATGTGATCTCACTCTGCATCGCACCAATGATACCGATCATATTCATTCCTCCCGAAACATTCTTGTAGAGAGATATCGTTCTCCCGAGTCTACCAAAATCACAACGATCCGTTTTCCTGCATTTTCCGGCTTACAAGCCAGCTGCATTGCAGCATAGGCAGCAGCCCCCGACGAGATCCCCACCAGGATCCCTTCTGTTCTTGCCAGTTCTCTGGCCGCAGCAAAGGCATCATCTGCCTCTATCGGCATAATTTCATCGATCAACGTGGTATCCAGCACCGCCGGTATAAAGCCGGCGCCGATCCCCTGCAGTTCATGCGGGCCGGCTTCACCACCCGAAAGTACCGGGGAAGCCGCAGGTTCTACCGCCACGATCTTTACAGACGTATCTTGCTCTTTCAAATATTTTGCCGTACCGGTGATGGTGCCGCCCGTGCCTGCTCCGGCCACAAATATATCCACTCTGCCATCGGCATCTGCCCACAATTCCGGGCCGGTCGTCAGATAATGCACTTCCGGATTTGCCGGATTTTCAAACTGACCGGGGATCCAACTGCCGGGGATCTGCCGATGCAGTTCTTCTGCCTTTTGGATGGCACCGTTCATGCCTTCTGCACCCGGGGTCAGTATGATCTGCGCGCCGTATGCTTTCAGTAGATTGATCCGCTCTTCACTCATGGTATCCGGCATGGTAAATATACAGGTATATCCTTTGGCAGCCGCAACCATCGCCAGACCGATGCCCGTATTACCGCTGGTCGGCTCTATGATGGTAGCACCGGGCTGTATCAGCCCTTGCTTTTCTGCTGTTTGTATCATATACATCCCTACCCTGTCCTTGGCGCTGCCGGCAGGATTTCGGTTTTCCAGTTTTGCCACGATCTCCGCCACTGCACCATGGGTCTTTTCAAATGTATGCAGGCGCACAAGCGGTGTTTTTCCGATCAGGTCGTAAATATGGTCATAAATATTCTGCATAACGAATACTCCTTTTCTTACTTAATGGTAGTGAATGACGGCAGTTTTGTCAATTCGTAGTGTTAAGTTTTTCCCACAAAACAGAAATACATCTTGAAAACTATATACTTATTCTTTTCTTTTATGTTAAAATATTGTTTGTTAAAAACTGGCTGGAGATTTTTTATGGAAAACACACTTCATACCAAGCGTCATTTGCTAAAAACGATTTTTCTGTTGGCTTGGCCAACGATCATTGAACAGTTACTGCAAACTGTTGCCGTATATATCAATACTGCCATGATTGGCGGCATGGGGCAAAACGCCTCTGCTGCAGTCGGACTTTCCTCTACCATCGTATGGCTGATCAACAGCCCTGCCTTTGCCATCGGCATTGGTGCTACCGCTTGTATTGCCCGTTCCATCGGCGAGCAGGATATCGATCGGACACATGCCTATGCCAATCAGGCAGCCCGTCTTTCCTTGTTACTGGGAGCGGTAATGACTGTGTTGATGGTAGGAATCAGCCCCTTCCTGCCCATCTGGATGGGGGCAGAACAGGCAGTCCGGCATGAAGCCTCTGTTTATTTTGCTCTCATCTGTGCACCGTATCTGTTCAATGCCATCAACATCGTGTTCGGTTCTGTACTGCGCGGTGCAGGCGATACCCGCACTGCCATGCAGGTCAACCTGCTCATTAACATCGTGCACATTATATTGAATTTCTTCTTTATCTATCCTACCCGTGACGTCAGCATTTTGGGACTGGAGTTCCGGGTATTCGGCTTTGGCTGGGGCGTCGCCGGGGCAGGATTCTCTACCCTGATGCGCTATGTGCTGGGCGGTCTGCTCATGATCCGTGCACTGCGCAAGAATACTCTGTTTGCTTTCCGGTGGAAACATTTGCGCGCAAAAGACAAGCCCGCCATGAAGCAGATGCTCACCATTGCGCTTCCCATCGCGCTCAGCCGTCTGGCCAGCTGCCTTGGGCAGGTCGTCTTTACCCGCCTGGTCACCACATTGGGAACCGCGGTATTTGCGGCACATTCCATTGCATTGACCGCAGAAGAAGCCTTTTATATTCCCGGCTATGGTATGCAGTCTGCCGCCACTACTCTGGTCGGCAACGCCATTGGTGAGCGCAACAAGAAAAAACTGATGCAGATCTCGGGTCTGATGGTATTGATCGCCTTTCTCTTCATGGTATTGACAGGGGGACTGCTGTTTATACTGGCAACAAAGATGATGCAGCTGTTTACCCCCGATGCCGACGTTATCCGTATGGGTGCTTCCGTGCTGCGCATCGTGGCATTGTCCGAACCTATCTTTGGTATCTCTATCATACTGGAAGGTATCTTTAACGGCGCGGGTGACACCAGACACCCCTTTATCTATAGTTTATTCAGTATGTGGGCCGTGCGTATTTTAGGCACTTTCCTGTGCGTCAATGTATTCCACATGGGTTTGAACGCCGTCTGGTTGTGCATGGTTGCAGATAATGTCTGCCGCGGATTGCTGCTGGTCATCCGTTTCCGCCGCAAAGGGATCGGTGATTTACCGGATCCCGCCTGATTTCACTCAACAAAAAAGGCAAGACCACAGGTCTTGTCTTTTTTATTTACATTATACAGTATAAGTAGATGCTGCGGTATCGCCACCATGGCCGGTCCAGTCGGTATGGAAAAACTCACCGCGCGGTCTGTCTGTTCTTTCATATGTGTGTGCACCAAAGTAGTCACGCTGCGCCTGCAGCAAGTTTGCCGGCAATTTCTCACAACGGTATCCGTCAAAATAACTGAGCGCTGCGCTGATCGCAGGCATCGGGATACCATGCAGTACAGCAGCCGCTACCACGGTACGCCAACTCTTGGAGGAGTCCTCCATAATTTCCGCAAAATACGGATCCATCAGCAGATTTACCAGATCGGCATCTGTATCATAGGCATCCTTTATCTTTTGCAGGAATACCGAGCGAATAATACAACCTTCGCGCCAGATCATCGCCGTTTGTCCGCAATCGATCTGCCAACCATACGTCTTGCACGCCTGACGGATCAATGCAAAGCCCTGCGCATAGGATACGATCTTTGCCGCATATACCGCCTTGCGCAGATGTTCCAGCAATGCCTGCTTATCTCCTTCAAATACCGGTGTTTCAGATACAAACTTTGCACTGGCCTGTACACGTTCTTCTTTTTGTGCAGAAAGGCAGCGGGCAAACACCGCTTCTCCGATCAGCGTCAACGGTATCCCTTCTTCCAATGCACAAATGCCTGTCCATTTGCCGGTACCCTTTTGGCCTGCAGTATCCAGTATCTTATCTACAATGGGAAGACCGTCTTCATCCAGCTTCTGCAGGATATTGGCGGTGATCTCTATCAGATAACTATTCAGCTCCGTCGTATTCCAACAGGCAAATACCTCTCCGATTTCTACAGCAGACATCTTTAACAGATCCCTCATCAGATGGTAGGCCTCGCAAATGATCTGCATATCGCCATATTCGATACCGTTATGCACCATTTTTACAAAATGCCCCGCACCATCTGCACCAATATAACCACAGCAGGGCTGACCATCCGGCGTCTTTGCGCTGATTGCTTCAAAAATCGGCTGTATGCATTCCCATGCTTCCCGGGAACCGCCCGGCATGAGTGCAGGGCCATTGAGTGCGCCTTCCTCACCACCGGATACACCGCTACCGATATAGTGAATCCCTTGCGCCTCCAAATCCTTGCATCGACGAATGGTATCCTGATAATTGGAGTTGCCCCCATCGATCAGAATATCACCGGGATCCAGCATCGGCACGATCTGACGAATAAATGCATCTACCGGGGCACCCTGACGGATCATTAACATTATACGCCGCGGTTTTTCCAGTACAGCAACCAATTCTTCCAAACTATGGGCACCCACAAATTTTTTATCTTTGCCGCGTCCTTCCAGGAATCTATCTACTTTTTCGGTAGTGCGGTTATATACTGCCACACGGAATCCGTTTCGTTCCATATTCAGGGCCAAATTTTCGCCCATGACCGCCAGTCCGACGACTGCAATTTCTGCTTTTCTCATATCCTTCCTTTTCTGCTCTCACCAAATCATCTCTTCAGGTTGATGCCCTTTACTTCTTCAATCAAAGACAAATAATCATTTTCAAAATTTTCTTCTGCAGTAAAGGTCGCATCATGCTTGATCAATGCACGCAATACCTCCGGGGCCGCAGTCACTGCACCGACTCCTTTTTTGCACAAATTGAGTACTTGCTGAGAGTTCTTGAAACTGGCAGCTAATACATCGCATTCCATATTGTGAATACGGAACATATTATGAATATCTGCGGCAACCTGCACACCGTCTGCACCCATGTTATCTAAACGATTTACATATGGTGCGGTATATCTTGCGCCTGCCTTACCTGCCATAAATGCCTGCATTGCTGTATAAATTGCCGTAGCCGTTACATTGACGCCTTCCTTTTTGAGCAGATGGATCGCCTTCAGTCCTGCGGCAGATACCGGTACCTTGATAAACATATCTTCCGCAATGGCATCCAACATGAAATGTGCTTCTTCCAGAATGCCTTCCGTGGTATCCGAAATAACCTGCGCATGAAGTTGGCTGTCAGACGGGATCAATTTACGGATCTCTTTGAGCAGCTTGATGGGATTTGTATGTTCATTCCGCAAAATGCTGGGGTTGGTTGTTACTCCGTCATAAGGATATGCTTCGTACAACGATTCGATTTCTTTCAAGTTTGCATGGTCGATCAGAACAAGCATGACTGCCTCCTATATTACTCCGTCATCGTTGCTCACAATGTGGAGAAATGCTATAATTATAGCATAGCACAAAACTTGTGCTATCGAAATAGAAAAAGTGAAAGGATTGAAGTTTTTATGGATATTGTACAACGTTTTTTGAAATATGTTGCATTTGAGTCCATGTCTGATGAGAATTCCTCCTCTGTACCCAGTACCCCCAATCAAAAAATACTGGGTGCCGCACTGGCAGAAGAAATGCGCGAAATGGACATTGCCGATGCATATATGGACGAATACGGTTATGTTTACGGTACCATCCCCGGCACACTGGAAGGCCCTATCGTCGGGTTGGTCGCTCATATGGACACCTCTCCGGATATCACCGGTGCAAATGCCAAGACCCGTATTGTCCACTATACCGGCGGCGATATCGTTCTCAATGAGGATCTGAATATCGTACTTTCTCCAAAAGAGTTCCCTACTCTGGCTATGTACGAAGGACAGGATATCATCGTAACAGACGGCACCACTCTGCTGGGTGCAGATGACAAGGCCGGCATTGCCGCTATCCTCTCTGCTGCAGAACAAATCATGGCCGATGACAAACCCCACGGCACCTTCAAGATCGCCTTCACGCCGGACGAAGAGATCGGCCGCGGTACCGATCAATTTAATATTGACGGTTTTGGTGCTGATTATGCCTATACTGTAGACGGCGGTACTATCGGTGGATTGGAATATGAAAATTTCAATGCTGCTGCCGCCACCGTCACTGTACACGGCAAAAACATTCATCCCGGTTCTGCCAAGCATAAGATGAAAAACTCCATGCTGATCGCCATGGAATTCAACAGCATGCTGCCCGCTTTCGAAATTCCCGCATATACCGAAGGCTACGAAGGCTTTGCACACCTGACCGATATCTGCGGCGAAGTGGAAAAAACCACGCTTTCTTATATTCTGCGCGACCATGACAGCGATAAGCTGGAGGCACGGAAAGCCCGCTTCCTCGCCAATATGCAGTTCCTCAACGACAAATACGGCGAAGGTACCGTAGAAGTGGCATTGCAGGATAACTACCGTAATATGAAAGAAATGCTGCTGCCGCATATGCATATCGTAGAAAAAGCCAAAGAAGCTATGCTGCAGGCAGGTATCACGCCGCGCATCGATCCTATCCGCGGCGGCACAGATGGCGCAAGACTCTCTTATATGGGACTCCCCTGCCCCAATATCTTTACCGGCGGCGAAAATGCCCATGGGCGTTATGAGTATCTGCCCATACCCTCTCTTCAGAAATGTGCAGAGGTGATCGTCAATATCATTTACGGCGCAGCCAAATAAGTATGACTCAATCCAAAAAGCGACAGGTAATCCTGTCGCTTTTTTCATAGTTCTGTTTACAAATCAAACTGTTCGCCTGCGATCCCTTTGGGAAATTGCAGAACGCACCCTTTTGCGGGGTTGACGATCTGACTGATACGCAGATCCCCCTGCAGGGAAAGCAGCATTGCACATTGCTTATCATTCAGAGGGCTGTATTCCTGCAGGAACCGATGCATTTTTCTTGCCGCCGCAATACTTGCCTTATCTAAAGAAGCATCCGCTGCCGTCGTTAAATAACTGTCTTTTGTCACGATAAACGGCGTGGGGATATAAGAATCCGGTCTGCACACGGTGACTCGTACGGTGATCTCGCCTGCTGTTTCCAATCCGCAGATGGCGGTCTCTCCATCCCCCTGCAGTGCATGGATATCGCCCATAGAAAGCAGCGCGCCCTCTACCGCCACCGGCAAATACAGCGTAACCCCTTCACCAAGATCTTTGATATCCAGGTTCCCGCCATGTTCACCGGGCGTCTCGGAAATCACCGTTCCCTGTGCCGGTGCGGTACCAATGGTGCCGATCATAGGGCAGACAGGCAGGCGAATTCCTGCGTCAAAGCAAATTTCATTATCCTCTATCGGGAACAGCCGTGTGTAGCTGCCCTCCATACGGTAACTGCCTGTGCCATCCCGTACAGACATGACCCCGTACTCCGGTAGCCGTATCTGCAATATTTCCACCTTTAATACATCTCCGGGGTGAGCATCGTTTATATACAACGGACCGGTCACCGGATTGTAATAGGGAATATGCAGCACCCGCAGATCGATCTCTTCCCGATCGATCTGATCGTTATAGCAGTCCTGACAGCAAAATGTTACCGTATCCCCCGATGCGGCATACGCTGCCGGCGGAACCGCAGCATCAAAGAAATGCTGCACTTTTGTTTTAGGGATACGCAGCATCTTACAACTCCGTTACCAGCGGGTACGGCCGGATCACTTCACAATTTGCATCATTGACATCCTGCCCATGATAGAACCATGCCAGCGCCTGCGGGATCATATATTTGAGGAAGGTCAGACTGTGTCCCATCTGATTGACCATCAGGCGGAAATCATACTCCTTATAGTTGAGCGCACTGGCCACATCTTTGTCTGCCAATACCCAGTCACCAAAGATAATGTCTGCATCGTATTTGCCCACACACATACACGTACGTAAATTTTTCTTTTCCTCTGTTGTACGGATCACGGAAGGCCATATATTGCCGCCGCGAATATTGCCAAAGCTGGGGCTGCCCAAAATCGCATTGCCAAACAAATGATTTGCATACCATGCTGTTGCAAACCCCGCAATACCGCTGGAGCTCAGACCGACAACGCTGTGCCCCATGGGATCTTCTGTGATCAAATAGTCTTTCAGTACCATAGGGAGGAACTCTTCCGCAAGAAATCTGGCATTCCAGTCACTGACGGTATCGTACTCCACACTGCGGTTGGTGATACCCTTACCGGTACCGTATACAGGCTCGCCGGGGCCAGGATAACCAGGCGTAATAAATACCGCAACTGTCAGCGGGATCTTTCTGTCGGCAATCAAGTTATCCAGCAGATCTGTTACATTGCTGCCCGTGTCCGGCAATTCCAATGCACCATCTGCAGGAACCACTTTCAGCATATCACTCATGGTCGGACGATCGCCTATTTCAGGCACGATCGGCTGCTTGATCGCAGGCGCCATATACATCTGTCCATCCAGGAACAGGATCAGATCCGCGGGCACAGTACCATCATACTGAGCCGGCGTATAAATCCAATATTTATGCTTTACGCCGGGGTAAAATGCACTGTCTTCCATCAGATGTCCTACGATCTTTCCGCGCGGAACATCCTCCCTGCGCAGATAGTCTGCAGGCAGCGGGTACAGTTCCTTATTCCACTCTGCACGACCCATAGCTGTCTCATCACGCAGATGATACCCTACGATCGGGTAATCTATCATACAGTTAAATGCCCGCCAACTGCTTTCCGGCATGGTGACGGTGACCATTTTTTCTTCAGGTTTTTCACACAACTGTTTCCACTGGATTGCTTTTTGTTCTTTCATTCCCGTACTCCTATCTTTCAATTTTCAAATTTCTTATAAAAAAAGAGCAGAGTAATATCTCTGCTCTTTCTTGTTTGTTACAGTACGATCTCGCCCTGACAGCCGCTTCTGCCGATGAGAGCAGCGTTTGCTTCGTCGGTATCTACATGCATAGCCAATGCATAGGAGGGGCTTACGCGTACAACGCAGTCATCAAAAATCACAGGACGGGTAGTGTCTACCTTTACCTTAACGATCTGCTTATCTTCTACGCCAAGTTTCTCAGCATCTGCAGGAGTCATGTGGATATGACGCTTTGCAACGATCAGACCCTTTTCCAATTTCAGTTCGCCTGCCGGACCCTTGAGGGTGATAGCAGCGCTGCCATCCAGATCGCCGCTCTCACGAACGGGGCCAATAGCGCCCAAAGTGAAGCAGTCGGTCATAGATACTTCTACCTGGCTTTCCTTACGCTCCGGTCCAAGAATAACAACATTGGCGATAGAACGCTTGGGGCCTACGATATCAACTCTTTCTTCGCACACAAACTGGCCGGGCTGAGAAAGATCACGAACATATGTCAGTTCCTTGCCTTCACCGAACAGTACAGCAACGTCCTCTTTGGACAGATGCACGTGGCGGGCAGAAACTTCTACTAAAAATGATTTTTCAGACATATCATTTTCCTCCTTTGGAATCTATTCCTATTTTACTATACCCGCCGCTGTTTATCAATAAGTAAAGTCCCCCCTGCTTCCAATTTTGTCGGATATATGGTATAGTAAATCGAATTCATTAAGGAGCACCAATCATTATGCCTATGTTAACCGGCGATGCCTTGCAGCAAGCCATTTGTCAAAAGCTCGACGCTTTACAACTGGAATACCGTATGATCCGCCATGAGGCCGTTTTTACCATGGAGCAAACCGCTTCTCTGCATATCGACGGCGGTACACGTCCCGTCAAAAATCTGTTTCTGCGCGACCACAAGCATCGATACTATCTGGTTTCTATGGATGGCGATAAAATGCTCAGTTCCAAGGCACTGCGCAAGCAGATCGGCGTCAGCAGTATCTCCTTTGCCACCGATGAGCAATTATTTGAGCAGACCGGTCTGCACTCGGGAGCTGTATCACCCCTGTCCTTGATCAACGATGAACAGGCTGCCATTACTTTTATTTTAGATGCAGAATTGCGGGATGATCCGCTTTTGGCTTTTCACCCGGGCATCAATACCGCCACGGTATTTCTTACACCGGATGCATTAAATACTTATTTGGAAGACCTGCACATTCAGGTCAGATATTTTACATTGTGAGGAAGTCTCTATGATCACGATCCAACAAATTACCGATATGCAGCAAAAGCAATCCTTCCGGGATTTGCTGCTGGACGCAGATCCTTCCTGGGAAATGGTTTCCGGATATCTTAACGGTGATATGTATGTACTCTATCGCGACGGTATCCCCGCTGCCGAGGCCGTGGTGTATTACCGCGAAGACCTTGGTCTTTATGAGTTGAAAAACATTTCTGTCTGCTCGGATTTCCGCCGCCGCGGACTTGCCCGCAAACTGATCCTGTATATATTGGATCAATATCGCCCGCTGGCAAAAGGTATGTGTGTCGGCACCGCTACAGTGAGCGATGCACCCATCGCGCTGTATGAAAGTTGCGGCTTTACCCGCTGGTTTGTATGGGAGAATTTCTTTACCGAGTTTTACCCCGAACCTCTGATCGAAGACAACGGCGAGCAGTGTATCGACATGATCTATTTAAAACAGGAATTTTGATCCATCAAAAAACCGCAGTATGAAAACTGCGGTTTTCTTTATTTATTCGGTTCTCTCATAGAGGCAGAAACGATACTGTATACCGTTATCCTCCATCAATTCGCCTTCCTGCGTCATGTGCCAGCCCTGCTGTGCATCCATATCGAGGAAATACGTATCTGCCGGGAATTCTGCCAGAATTTTTGTCAGATACACTTTCTTGGCATAGGGCAGCAGCATCCGGTATATCTCTCCGCCGCCCATGACAAAGATACTTTCCGTATCTTTTCCTTCCAGCAGCGTCAACAATTCTTCTACACTGTGTACCACCGTAGCGCCCTCTACCGCATACTCCCCGCGGGACAAAATAATGTTTTCCCGATTTTTGAGCGGTCCTCCGGGCAGAGACTCGTAGGTCTTTCTCCCCATGACCACGGTTTTGCGCAGCGTTGTTTTGCGGAAATACTTCATATCTCCGGGCAGGCTGGTCAGCAGGTCTCCCTGATACCCGATCGCCCAATTTTTATCAGCAGCCAAAATCAGATTCATAGACACCTCTTATTCTGCCACAGGGATCTTTCCGATACCCTTCAGGCTCTGATAATTTTCCAGCGTTACATTGTCTGTGGTAAATGCATAGAAATCCGTCTCGCCCTCCGGCAGGATCAGTCTGGGCGCATCTTTGCAATCTGCTTCACGCGCAAACAGTTTTTCTACCAACGGAACATGGCGGTCATAAATATGGGCATCGGCGATCACGTGTACCAATTCTCCTGCCACCAGACCCGCAGCCTGTGCGATCATGGACATCAGTGCTGCATACTGGCATACATTCCAGCCATTGGCAGTCAGCATATCCTGAGAACGCTGATTCAGGATGCAGTTGAGTACATTGCCGCTGACATTGAAGGTCATACTGTACGCACAAGGATACAGCTGCATCGCGTGCAGATCTTCATGGTTATACAGATTGGTCAGGATGCGTCTGCTCTGCGGATTATTGCGCAGATCATACAGCACCCGGTCTACCTGATCAAACATACCCTCTCTGTACTGATGCTTGACGCCCAACTGATACCCATAGGCCTTGCCGATGGTGCCGTTTTCATCTGCCCACTGGTCCCAGATATGGCTGTTGAGGTCTTCTATACGGTTGGATTTTTTCTGCCAGATCCACAGTATCTCATCCAGTGCTGCTTTAAAGTTGATTTTTCGCACCGTCTGAATGGGGAATTCCTCCCGCAGATCATAACGGTTTACCAATCCAAACAGTTTGATGGTATGGGCAGGCTGGCCGTCTTCCCATTTTGGGCGGACAGGCAAATCGGTATCCCACACACCTTTTTGTAAAATATCTCTGCAGTTCTGCAAAAAAATACGGTCCGCACGGCTCATAGCAAAATCTCCTTTTGTTAAAAAACATTATGATTTATTATATCATATATATCCCGTAAAATATATCCCGTAAAAAAACTTCATTTTCTTATTCTGCAGAACTGTGGTATAATGAAATCTATCCCAGGACAGGAGATTTCTCATGAACAGAAGACCCGCGCGGCACAATCGGCCGCAATCCCCATATAGATCTGCCCCCGACCGCAGAGGCGTACGCCAGCCTATCCCCTTGGTACAGCGCAGAAGCTTTGCGTACCGTCACCGTCAACAGCGCCGCCGCAGGATCATCGCGCTCATTGTCGGTGCAGCTATCCTCGGCCTTCTGCTGGCCATATTGCTATGGCCAAAGGAGGAACAAGATATCCCCGTCGTCAATCCCGAAATTTCTTCTGAGATAATTTCTTCAGAAATCACAAGCGAAGTGATCTCTTCCGACCCCATCGACCCCGAATGGGAGCGGGCATATCAGGTAGCGGCGCAGGTAAGGCTGATCAACTTTGACCACCCCAATTATGACGAACCCACAAAGCTGGTCGCATTGGATACCTTACTCAGCGATACCGTCACCGTCAATTCCGGAGCCAATTACTTGGAGGAAGAAGCCGCTCTTGCTCTCAAAGAGATGTTTGATGCCGCCGATGCAGCCGGCATCACCACCTATATCGTCAACAGCGCTTATCGCGACCGCGCAACACAGCAGAGTTTCTGGGACAATCGCCTTGCTCAGAATCCCGAATACGGCGACGATGTATATGCCAATCCCGTAAAAACGGTACCTGCCTACGCCAGCGAACACTGCACCGGTCTGGCTGTCGATATTTTGTGCGATTCTGTACCGCACGGCACCTCTGACTATCAGGATACCGCCGAAGCAAAATGGCTGGCCGAAAACGCCCATAAGTATGGCTTTATCCTGCGTTATCCCGATGGAAAATCTTCTGTGACCGGTGTCATCTACGAAGCATGGCACTATCGCTATGTCGGTAAAGAAGCCGCCGCAGATATTTACCAAAGCGGGCTCTGTCTGGAAGAATATCTGGCTTCCTTCGGTCTGCCCGAAGCCAATCCTGCGCCTGCATCACAAAAAATAAAAAGCACCTGAAACGGGTGCTTTTTTTATGCCGTTTTATGGTACAATAAATTGAACACATCGGAAAGGATCTTGTCCCCATGACTCAATCCCGCAAAGTAAAGCGTGCAGATATTGCTTCCCGCCGCATTTCTTCCAAAACTTATACCAAAAAACCTACAGTTTCTGCAGCGAAATCCTCTGTTTCAAAACCTTCTGTTGCCAAACCTACCCGCAGAAATCCGCAGATACTGCTGTACATAGGCGGCGGATTACTGGTAATGGTTATGATCCTGATGCTGCTTATGCTGATCCCCGGTAAGGAATCTGCAGATACCGCACCGCACAGCAACCCTATATCCGATCTGGCACAACAGGCAGAGACCGCTCCTGCGCCCGATCCTCTGGTAGAATTGTATCCGGATACCGAGGCTGACATCGTCGTCGCCGGCGACATTATGTGTCTGGCAGGTCAGTTAAGTGCAGCCAAAGTATCGGGCGGATGGGATTTTACATATGCCTTTGCACGTATCGCACCTGTATTGCAGGGTGCGGATTTTGCCATCGGTAATCTGGAAGTGCCGTTAGCCGGTAAGGAACATGGCGTGACTGCATACAATCAGCCGGGCAACCCCATTCTCAATGCACCGATGGAGTTTATCGATGCTGTGCAGGAGGCAGGGTTTGATATGGTCGTTACTGCCAACAACCATGCCTTTGATAAAGGCGATTTCGGCCGCGAAAAGACCATTGCGGAGTTGGATGCCCGCGGCATCTATCATAGCGGTACCTATGTATCCGAATATATGCAGCAAAACACACCTATCGTAGAGATCAACCACATCTCTACCGCCTTCCTCTCTTATGCACAGTTCGTCAACACAGGTACAGAAGCCTATAAGAGCAGCGGACAACTGTATAAAATGAACTTGCTGGATCCGGTACAGATCAAGGCGGATATTGCTTCTGCCAGAGACCGCGGCGCGGAATTGGTCATACTGTATGTACACTGGGGTGCCGAGAATACCAATACACCCAATGCGTATCAGCTGGAGACGGCACAGCAGCTGGCAGACGCCGGTGCAGATATCATCATCGGCAGCCACTCCCATACTATACAGCCTGCAGAATACCTGACCACTGTAGACGGCCGCAAAGTGCTTGTCATCTATTCTATGGGTAATCTGGTCTCCAGTATGCCCCGGGATATCAATCAGGATACACTCCTGCTCAATTTGCATATTACCCGAACCGACGGTGTCGTCAGTCTTACAGATGCATCCTATATGTGCATCACAGGCGGCTCCAATGACGGCAAATCCTTTGCCGCACTTCCCTCCCGCCTGACGATCGAACGCGGTCATCAGACCGGTCGTATGCGCGCATCTATAGAGCGTATCAATGCCATTCTGGGCAATACGCTGCGGGAGGAGGCTTGTTTCCCCTATGCACAATACTGATCGCCCTCGCTGCCGTTGGGTCACCGACGATCTGCTGCTGCAGTATCACGATACCGTCTACGGACGGCGACGCAGCACAGATCGTGAACTGTTCGCCAAACTCTGTCTGGAAGGATTTCAGGCCGGACTCTCCTGGCGTACGGTATTGGCCAAGCAGGCTGCCTTATATGCGGCTTTTGCCGAATTTGACATAAATGCCTGTGCGGAACTCAGCGACGTATATCTGGAATCTCAGATGCAGAATGCCGCCATCATCCGTAACCGCCGCAAAATCTACGCCGTGCGTCAAAACGCCCGCGCTATGCTGCAGCATTTCTCCCGTCCCGGCTCTTTTTTAACGCTGACTTACAGCGGTATTACACCGGATGCCCTCAGCAAACAATTAAAGAAACTGGGCTTTTGTTTTTGCGGCCCGACCATCTGTGAATCTTATCTGATGAGTGTAGGCGCTATCGAAGCCCATGAACCGCATTGTTACCTTTACGGTACACAGCACGCATAAACAAAAGACACAACGCAGACCTCTCTGCGCTGTGTTTTATTTTCTTATATCAGATGCATTACGGTGCTCTTGACTTTGCCTTCCAATATATCATTCAGATCATATTTTGCATTGGCGATGATCACTTCTGTACCGTTCTCGATCGCCTGCTTTGCATACTGCAATTTTGCCTTTGCACCGTTGGCCCCCACACGGGATGCCCCTTTGCAGAATGCCATGGCTTCATCGATCTTAAGTTCCAGTTCTTCTACTGTTTTTCCTGCGATCTCCTCGATCAGCGTGGACGGATCATTGACATCCCGATAGATCCCGTCTGTAGATGTGAGAATGACCAATCTCTTGGCACCCACCAGATTTGCCACAACAGCAGCGGTCTCATCATTATCCACGCATTCCACCACTTCTTCGGCCTCTTCGCGCAAGGCAGCGATCTCCATGCGCCGGGTCTCCTCATCGCTGATAGGGTCATTGTAGTTTACAATCGGGATCGCATTCTGATTGGCCGCTCTGTAAAAGAAGCGGCGCAAATGCTCTGCCTTATCTGCATCATTAAAATGCATATGCTCTACCAATACCTGACGAACCGAGTATTTGGGATCTACAAACTGACGGTACAGACCCATCAGGATCGCCTGACCCTGTGCGGCATAATCTGTTTTGATCTCCTCCAGATCTCCGCGCAGTTCACTGCCGTTACGGTGAATATAATCAATACGGCCAATCTCCGTTGCACCGGAACTGACCAATATATAGCCGGGTCTCAACGTTTTTGCCAGATTCGCAATACGGTTATAGTCGATATCATCTTTTGCCTTTTGGATCATTGCCATAGACCCGATTTTTACTACCACATCAAAGTTCAGATTTTTCATAATATGGATTCCTTTATTTTCGCTAAAGTTATTTTATTATACTATTGGCTCTTGGCGTATGCAACCCTTCCTGTAAAAAAACCCTGCAGTATAAAACTGCAGGGTTTTCATACATCGTTGTCTGATCAGAAATTATTTCTGTCTACAAAATCATTGGAACGAATGACTCTCTTGGGAGCAACGGGCTTTTCGCGCTTTCTCTGGGGCAATTCTTCAGGCATGGTCTGCTCTTCTGCGGGCATCTCGTCTGCCTGGAATTCTTCCTCGGCCTGCTCTTCTTTCTCAACAAGTTCCTCTGCATAATCAGGCTGCACGATCACCTGAGGCTCTCTCACGCGCTGCGTTGCCTGTCTTGTCGGAGCTGCGCCGCGTGCAACTGTGCTGCGCTGTACGCTGCGGCGGGATACCGCACGGTTTTCAGTTGCATTTGCCTGTGCCTTTTTCTCGCGAATCATAAGCACCAGCAATACAATGCCGCCGCCGACCAGCAGGATCAGGATGATGATGATAATCCATACCAATACGCCCAGACCACCGCCCTTTTTGTCGCCGATCTCTACCTCAATGGCATTACCGGAAATTACAAAAGTATAACCATCGGGATCTACTGCGATCGCCTTGAAGTAATAGGTCGTATCTTCCTGCAGTTCCGTATTCAGTTCATATTCAAAAGTCTTTTCACCGGGATACAGCATGTCAATGGTGCCCAGACCCAGATCACCAATGGTATCTTCGGTCAGTCTGACATCTGTAAAGGTGCTTTCACTCTGGTTATTGATCTTCAGAGTGAACTTGATGATATTGTCAGATTCATAACGGGAAACATCTGCACTTACCACCAAAGACAACTTACCGGTATAATCCTGCGCAGGTGCTTCCTGCACAACGATATCTACCATATTGGAAGTATAAGAAAATTCTTCGCTGTCGGTATTCTTTGCCTTCAGTACAAAAGAGAACAGACCACTCTCTTCAGGCACTACGGAATAGGTAGCTTCCATGGTGCCGCCTGCAGGCAGGGATTTGCTGGTCAGAGGGATCACGTCGCCATTGGACGTAGTCAGTTCCAGATCAAACATATCCACATTGCCGCTATTGACCATGGACAATGTAAAGGTGATCTCTTCATCCTTTTCGGGGTATGCATTGGATACAGATGCCAGCACCGTCATTTCGATCTCGTCAACGGTAATGGTCAGCGTTTCCATTTCCTCTTTGTACTGCTTTCCGTCTGCAGTATACGTCAGGATCGGTTCAATAGGGGTAGTCTCTGTAATGGTGGCTGTATACGTGATCACCTTGCTGCCGCCTGCATCTACAGAGAACGCCTCACTCAATGCCTTGCCGCCATTCAGTTCGGATGCGGTGATGGTAGTCTTCTCGATCTTGACATTGCCCTTGTTTTCTACTGCAAAGGTCAGCTTTACCTTGCTGCCGGGCGTAACCTTTTCGGTATCAGCCTTCACTGCGGTGGAAACTTCTACAGAAGCCGCTTTCTTTGCAACTTTGAAAGAGCTGGATTTGCTTTTGCTGCTGCCATCAAAGGTATAGGACAATACAACTTCAATATCCTTATCCAGTTTGTCGGCAGGTACGTTATAGGTATTATCGTAAGTCTTGGATACACCGGACTCCATCGTACCGTAAGTAGCCACATTCTGACCGTCGATGCTCAATGCAGCATTCTCGATCTTGTCGCCGTTATTGGTAACTACGATTTTGAGCGTCACATCGCCACCGCTGACCATAGAGGTGGGAGAATAACTTTCAATTGCCAAATTCACGCTTTCTACCGGGGTAGAACCGTCTTCCCCTTCGCCGCCTTCGGTTGCCGGAACAAGCACGCTCGATTCCGCATTGGTTGCAAATGCAATCGTCGGTGCAGATACCAGCATACAAGCCAGCATCATGACGATAAGCATAACAGACAACACTTTTTTCATCTAAAAAACCTCCAATTCAAGGTAAGATTCCTTGTAAAACAATATTACTGCCTATATTGTATAAACCGTTAAAAACAAGTCTAAACGAGCAAGCAGAGGCTGTCAAAACCTCTGCCCGCCTTTTAACAAATTTTTAATTTATACATCCAATACCACATACTCCTGTTGCAGAAATACCGGGTACACCATACCTGCGGAGACCTCCGCCAGCAGCGTCTGTAAACGCTCACCTTCACCCGGTTCGGTATACAACAGAACAGATACAGTATCGGTATACTCCACTCCGCGGATCAGAAAACCTTTGCTCAGCAGTTGGGATTCCACTTTACCCCAAAGCCGGAACGGGATCTGTATCCGGTAAGAATCCATGGGCTGATAACGGATCTTATGGGCCTGACGCACTGCCTCTGCCACACTGCCGGTATAGGCGCGCACCAAACCGCCTGCACCCAGCAATATTCCTCCGAAATACCGGGTAGATATTGCCAATACATTGGTCAGTCCGCTCTTCTTAAGCGCTTCCAGCATCGGGACACCTGCAGTTCCCTGCGGCTCACCATCGTCACTGCAGCGGCTCAGTTCACCCATCTTACCAATGACATACGCACTGCAGTTATGGGTTGCATCCCAATACTTTTTCTTGCAGGCATCGATAATCTCCTGCGCCTGTTCGGGGGTTTCCACCGGGAAGAGTCTGCCGTAAAATTTGGATTTTTTGATCACCTGCAATACTTCACAGGGTTCCTTGATCGTTGTATAAGGGCGAAAATCCTGCATCAGCCTTCAATGATTACCTTGTGGAATACTTTCTTTCCCTTACGCAGCATGATCGCACCATCCTGAATATCTGCAGCACTCAGTTCTGCAAATTCGTTGGTGACCTTTTCGCCGTTTACATAAACGCCGCCGCCGCTGATCAGGCGTCTGCCTTCGCCGCGGGATTTGGAAAGACCCAGTTTCGCCATCATATCGATGACCAACTTATTCTCTTCCAATTCTGCTGCGGTAATGGTGGTAGAGGGTACTGCCGCACTCTCTGCACCGCCTGCAAACAATGCACGGGCAGCTGCCATTGCCTGCTCTGCAGCCTGCTCGCCGTGTACCTGCTTAGTGATCTCGTAAGCCAGTTTTTCTTTTGCCTTATTGATCTCTGCATCCTTCAGGCTGCACCATTCTTCAATTTCTTCTACGGGCATGAAGGTGAGCAGCAGCATGCAGTTCTTAACATCTGCATCGTCTACGTTTCTCCAATACTGGAAGAATTCATAGGGACTGGTCTTTTCCGCATCCAGCCATACTGCACCGCCTTCAGTCTTACCCATCTTATTGCCGTCGCTCTTGAGCAGCAGCTTAAAGGTCAGACCGTAAGCTTCCTTGCGCTCTTTTCTACGGATCAGGTCTGCGCCGCCAAGGATGTTGCTCCACTGGTCGTCACCACCCATTTCCAATTTACAGCCGTAACGTTTGTTGAGTTCGAGGAAGTCATAAGACTGCATCAGCATATAGTTGAATTCCAGGAAGGTGAGGCCTTTCTCCATTCTGCGCTTGTAGCACTCTGCCGTGATCATACGATTTACAGAGAAATGTACACCTACTTCACGCAGGAATTCGATATAATTCAGGGGGCGCAGCCATTCGGCATTGTCTACCATGATCGCACCATTGGGGGCATCTTCGGAGAAATCCAGGAATCTGCCGATCTGCTTGCGGAACTGAGCCACGTTATGATCGATCGTCTCCGTCGTCATCATCTTACGCATATCGGACTTACCGGTAGGATCACCGATCATAGCGGTGCCGCCGCCCAGCAAAACGATAGGCTTGTGTCCGGCACGCTGCATATGCGCCATTGCCATCAGTGCCACAAAGTGACCTACATGCAGACTGTCTGCAGTGGGGTCAAAACCGATATAGAAGCTGACTTTTTCCTTGGCGAGCAATTCTTCCAGGCCTTCGTGAGTCAGTTGTTTGATAAAACCGCGTTCGGTCAATGTTTCAAATACATTTTTCATATTGTTTTGTCCTTTCATCTGTCTGTATATGAACTGTCAATCGGGTCGTGTGGATTACAGAAGATGTTCCTTATATGCCCGGGCGTTGATGCCCATATAACATTCCCCCTTTGTGCCTAAGCACAGCCGTAATTATAAAACGGCATAACTATTCACATTAACTATCATTATATAATTCTTTGTATTGGTCAGCAAGTGATATTTGCGGAATTTACCGATTTTTCCGCAGACAAATCCTGATATTTTTATAAAAATCCCTTTTCTTCACCCCGTTTGGTTGGTATAATGTCTATGTATTCTAATTTTATGCAATTGCGATTCATTCCATAAGTTCGCCATTGGCGGTTTGGTGGATGCAATACGTTTTTAAGGAGGACATTTTCATGCAATTTTCCAAAGAAGTGGAAGAAATGGTATGTGTCAAAAAAGGCCCCCATCATGGTCCCGCTCCCATTCCTGAAGAAGGCAAATGGGTGAAGGCTACTCAGATCGGCGATATCTCCGGTTTGACCCACGGTGTAGGCTGGTGTGCACCTCAGCAGGGCGCATGCAAACTGACGCTCAACGTTAAGGAAGGCGTTATCGAAGAAGCTCTGATCGAAACCCTCGGCTGCTCCGGTATGACCCACTCTGCAGCAATGGCTGCCGAAATCCTCACCGGTAAGACCATCCTTGAAGCACTCAATACCGACCTCGTATGTGACGCAATCAACACCGCTATGCGCGAGCTGTTCCTGCAGATCGTATACGGCCGTACCCAGACTGCTTTCTCCGAAAACGGTCTGCCCATCGGCGCAGGTCTGGAAGACCTGGGCAAGGGTCTGAGAAGCCAGGTTGGTACCATGTATGGCACCAATGCTAAGGGCGTTCGTTATTTGGAAATGGCTGAAGGCTATTGTCTGGAAATGGGTCTCGATGAAGATGACATGGTCATCGGTTATAAGTTCGTGCATCTCGGCAAGATGATGGAAGCTATCCGCAAGGGCACCGACCCCAAGGAAGCTTACGAAAAGAACATCGGTACCTACGGCAGATACGCTGATGCTGTTAAGTACATCGACCCCAGAAAGGCGTAAGGAGGTACATCATGGTACAGTTTGAAGGTTACGAAAGAAGAATTAAACAGATCGAAAAGTGCCTTGCAGAATATGGCTTCTCCTCTCTGGAAGAGATGAAGGCTTACACTGTAGAAAAAGGTCTGGACGTAGATAGCATCGTTCGTTCTATCCAGCCTATCGCATTTGAAAACGCTGTATGGGCATACACCCTCGGTGCTGCTGTAGCACTCAAGAAGGGCTGCACCAAGGCTGCTGACGCAGCTGAAGCTATCGGTATCGGCCTGCAGGCATTCTGCATCCCCGGCTCCGTTGCTGACCAGCGTCAGGTAGGTCTGGGCCACGGCAATCTGGCAGCTATGCTGCTGCGTGAAGAGACCGATTGCTTCTGCTTCCTGGCAGGCCACGAGTCCTTCGCTGCTGCTGAAGGCGCTATCGGTATCACTAAGACCGCTAACAAAGTAAGATCCAAGCCCCTGCGCGTTATCCTCAATGGCCTGGGCAAAGACGCAGCTGCTATGATCTCCCGTATCAACGGCTTCACCCATGTAGAAACCGAATATGACTTCTACACCGGCGAACTGAAGGTAGTTTGGGAAAAGCCCTACTCCACCGGCGAACGTGCTACCGTTAAGTGCTACGGCGCTGACGACGTAAACGAAGGTGTTGCTATCATGCGTCATGAGGGCGTAGACGTTTCCATCACCGGTAACTCTACCAACCCCACCCGCTTCCAGCACCCCGTTGCAGGCACCTACAAGATGTGGGCAAACGAAAACGGCAAGAAGTACTTCTCCGTTGCTTCCGGCGGCGGCACCGGCCGTACCCTGCATCCCGATAACATGGCAGCTGGTCCTTCCTCTTACGGCATGACCGACACCATGGGCAGAATGCACGGCGACGCTCAGTTCGCAGGCTCTTCCTCCGTTCCCGCACACGTAGAAATGATGGGTCTGATCGGTATGGGCAACAACCCCATGGTAGGCGCATCTGTAGCTGTTGCAGTAGCAGTTGAAGAATCCGCAAAATAAGGCTTTTAAAACCGATTAATTGCTAAAATAAAGACACATCAAGAGCATTTGCCGATGATGTGTCTTTTCTTTTTACCTCGTAATTTGGCGTAAAACCATCTGTCACCTTGCAGACAATAAACCCGCGTAGTATAATCAAAATAGGGAGTATCTGCTCCTTTCAGCATAACGATGGAGGGTTTATCGTATGATCAACTGGAACAATATGGACACACTCGCTTCTTATCAAGCGCTCAAAAATACTACACCGGTCGACCTCGCCGCTGTGATGGCAGGTGAACAGGGTGCATACCGCGTAAACAATTACAGTGCATCCATCGGTGAAGGCCTTTCCTTCAACTATGGTGCAAGACCCGTTGATGATACCATCCTTGCTGCTCTCAAGGCGTTTGCCGAAGAAGCACAGTTGGCAGAAAAATACGAGGCACTGTATAATGGCGCCGTGATCAACACCGGTGAAAAACGTCTGGTACTGCATCACCTCACCCGCGGTCAGCTGGGCGAACCCGTTATCGCAGACGGCATCGATAAACGTGCGTTCTATCTGGAGCAGATCAGCAAGATCAAAGATCTGGTTGCAAAAGTACACGCAGGTGAACTTACCAATGCAGCAGGCGAAACCTTTACCACCGTTGTACAGATCGGTATCGGCGGCAGTGATCTTGGCCCCCGCGCAATGTATCTGGCATTGGAAAACTGGGCAAAGATCAATGGCAAACACAAGATGAAGGCTGAATTCATCAGCAACGTAGACCCCGATGACGCAGCAGCGATCCTCGATCGTATCGATGTCGCCCGTTCCATCTTCGTACTGGTATCCAAATCCGGCACCACGCTGGAGACCCTGACCAACGAGGCCTTTGTAAAAGATGCTTTGGCAAAGGCAGGTTTGGATGCATCCCGTCATATGTTGGCCGTTACCAGCGAGACTTCTCCTCTGGCAAAGAGCGATGATTATCTGGCCGCATTCTTTATGGATGACTACATCGGCGGCCGTTACTCCTCCACTTCCGCAGTAGGCGGCGTTGTGCTCTCTCTGGCCTTTGGTGCAGATGTATTTGAGCAGTTCCTCGCCGGCGCAGCCGCAGCAGACGAAATCGCTAAAAATAAAGATATTATGCAGAATCCCGCTATGCTTGATGCTATGATCGGCGTTTATGAGCGCAATGTACTGGGCTATGCCACCACGGCTGTGCTGCCCTATTCTCAGGCATTGTCCCGCTTCCCCGCGCACCTGCAGCAGCTGGATATGGAATCCAACGGCAAATCTGTCAACCGTTTCGGTGATCCCGTAGACTATGCGACCGGTCCCGTCATCTTCGGTGAGCCCGGTACCAATGGTCAGCACTCCTTCTATCAGCTGCTCCATCAGGGCACCGATATCATCCCGCTGCAGTTTGTAGGCTTCAAGGCCAGTCAGATGGGCAACGATGTACTCATCGAAGGCAGCACCAGCCAGCAGAAACTGTGCGCAAACGTTGCAGCACAGATCATCGCATTTGCTTGCGGCAAGCAGGATACTGATCGTAACAAGAACTTCGAGGGTGGCAGACCGTCCAGCATCATTATTGGCGAACAACTGACCCCCGGCGCACTGGGTGCATTGCTCTCCTACTTCGAGAATAAAGTAATGTTCCAGGGCTTCGCATGGAATATCAACAGTTTCGACCAGGAAGGTGTACAGTTGGGCAAAGTACTGGCAAAGCGCGTACTGGCTCACGAGACCGACGGAGCGCTCAAAGCTTACAGCGATCTGCTGAACATCTGATCATCTCATCAACAAAAAAAGGCTCAGTCTTGAGCCTTTTTTGTTTTTGCATATATTTGTTCATTGAAAAGTACATTTGTACAGTTTATAATGGAAACATCTTGATCAATCTCAGAGGGATTTATGGATCTGTTTCAGCGCATCAATAACCTATATGATCAATTGCCCAAAAAAAAGCAAAAGATCGCCCGCTACTTTTTGGATGAATGGCAAAAAGCTTCTTTTTACTCTATTCGGCAGATTGCGGAGCAACTGGGTGTCAGCGTTTCTCTGATCGTTCAGTTTTGTCTGCAACTGGGGTATTCCGGATTTCAGGAAGTGAAAGAAGAATTACAAGGGATCACCTCCGTACACATGGGGCGGCACGAACGATTGCTGCGCCAGCAGGATGATCAGCCCATTCCCCGCAAAGTATTGCATACCGAACTGGCAAATCTGGAACAAACTTTTTTGGCCAATTCTCCGGAAGCCTTTGCTGCGGCAGCACAGTTATTGGCAGGCGCACGGCGCATCTATGTCTATGGCAGCCGTACCACCGGTGCCATCGCTTCTATTCTCGCCATGCATCTCAATGAACTTTCCGGAAACACATTGTTTTTGGGCAATATGATGGGTGCAGAATACGATTACCTCCGCAACTTATCGGAAGAAGATGTGTTCGTAGCCGTCACCATTCCGCGGTACGCAGCGCCCACATACCAGACTACCAACTATGTTTATACCAACTGCAATGCCAAGATTCTGGTATTGACCGACAAGCGCAGCGCGCCTGTAGCACGCATGGCAGATCATGCACTGTTTGCCTGCACCGAATCCGCATCCTTTACCTACTCTCAGCAGGGGGTTTTGCTGTTGGTCAATACGCTGATCGCTATGACGGCAGATATCATCGGTGAGTCCGCCTATGAAAATCTGAAAAAACAGGATTCGCTGGATTTTCTGCTGTAATCACAAGCATCTTGTCAGACACATAATTGTGCAGTAAAATGGTGTCAGCAAACCATGAGAAAGGTGTATTCTTATGAATCATTTGAAATGTAGTTTTTGCGGATGTATCTTTGATGCCGAACTGAAGCGCTGCCCAGACTGCGGCACCAAAGTAAAGCGTAAAGAGGCCAACCAATACTATACCGGTCCGTTAGATCTGAAGGTGGCTGCTGTTGCCAACAGTTATCCCGAAAAGGATATCCTTTGCTCTATCCTTGATGCCGAAGAGATCCCATATTTGCTGGATTTTCCGGACGGCGGTATGGCGTCTTCTTCTCTGTTGGGTGAGCAGGCTGCTGTAATCCACATCATGGTCCGTGAAGCAGAACTTGAAAAAGCACAGGCTTTGCTGGCAGAAGCACAGGATCAGGCAGAAGAGATCGACTGGGATACCATCGACGTCGGAGAGCCTCTTGACGAAGACTATGAATAAATAAAAAAGCAGAGTTTTGATCACTCTGCTTTTTTATTTGCTTTGTAAACCGCACACCCGGTGTCGAAACGGTCGTCCGACAGGGATTCCGGCAGCCGACTCAGAACAGATTACTCTGCGGCACACAGGAAAATCCTCTTATTGCTGCTTCCGTCAGGATCTAACAAGGTTCGTGGCAACCTATTGCACAGGATCCATCCCTCAACATCACTTACCGACTCCATACATCACACAACACGATCCTCGACCGGGAATTCAGCCTCGCTATAGCGGATTGCGAGTACAGGGCACCGCTAACTCCCCGCTTAGTACGGCTTTTATATTATATACGAATCCTGCGTTTTGCGCAACCTTTTCCTTGCTATACACAAAATTATTACAAATACACAAAAAAAGCACCGCATAAGCGGTGCTTTTTATCATCACATTGTACCAAAAATACGGTCGCCTGCATCACCCAAACCGGGCACGATATATGCATGATCATTGAGTTTTTCATCCAGCGCTGCCGTGAAGATATCTACATCGGGATGTGCTTCCTGCAAAGCCTTGACGCCTTCGGGTGCTGCCACCAGACACATAAACTTGATACGCTTGCCGCCGCGCTGCTTGACCAGCGAGATGGCATCTACTGCACTGCCGCCGGTAGCCAACATGGGGTCTACCACGATCAGTTCGCGTTCTTCCAACTGAGAGGGGAGTTTGCAATAATACTCTACCGGCTTGTGTGTCTCCGGATCGCGATACAGGCCAATATGTCCTACCTTTGCAGCCGGCACCAGCCGATGCAAACCGTTAACCATGCCGATACCTGCACGCAGAATAGGCACGATAACCAATGCCTTCCCGGCAATCATGTTCTGCTTGGTCTCGCAGATAGGCGTCTTGATGGTCACTTCCATCAGGGGCAGATCTCTGGTGACTTCATAAGCCATCAGCATAGAGATCTCGTCCAGCAATTCTCTGAAGTCTTTGCAGCTGGTATCTTCCTTACGCATCAGGGTCAGTTTGTGCTGGATCATAGGATGATCGATTACGTGCAGCGTGCTCATAGCATCTCCTCCACTTTTGTAAGTATTTATTTATTATATTTCTTTTCGATATCGGTGATCATATCGATACGACGCTGGTGTCTTGCATCGCCGGAAAATTCGGTCGTCAGAAATTTTTCAACGATGGTCACTGCCAGGCCGCCACCCAAAGTTCTGCCGCCAAGGGAGATCATATTTGCATCATTGTGTTCTCTGGTCATCTGTGCACTGTATGCATCAGATACCATTGCGCAGCGGATGCCAGGTACTTTATTGGCAGAAATACCGATACCAATACCGGTTCCGCAAACCAAAATACCACGATCTGCCTTACCATCCTTGATTGCTTCTGCTACTGCCAGACCATAAGTGGGGTAATCTACAGATTTTGTATCGTTGGTCCCAAAATCCTCATATTCATAACCGTTTGCTTCCAGATAAGCGATGATTTCCGCCTTCAGAGCTACACCGCCGTGATCTGAACCAATTGCAACTTTCATATTCTTTCCTTCTTTCTTTTATCAATTATCCGTGGATCTCTTCCAGAATAATCACCAATTTATCTACATAACGTTTGATCTCTTCGGCACATTCCCGGTATGTTTCCAGATCTTCACCGTAGGGATCCTCAATGCTATCACGGTCCTCTTCATCAACAGCAATCTTGCCGGTCTTGGCAAAACTCTTGAATAAAGTCAGCTTATCCTCTGCTTCAGGGAACATGACCCGCATCTGCTCAAGGCCATAAGAATCCATCGCCAAAATCAGATCTGCCCAATCCACCAAGTCCTGATCGATCTGTTTCGCCTTATGTCGATCGATACTGAGACCCATTTCTTTCATAACCATTTTGGCATATTGTGCCGGTTCTCCGTCCTCAAATGCAAAAGTACCTGCTGAGTCCGTCTTAATAATACCGTCTAATATATCGCTTTCGTCCACTGCGCTGTCCAGCATGGTCTCCGCCATAGGGCTTCTGCACGTATTACCCGTGCATACAAGCAATATGTTTTTCAATTTCTTCCTCCTTATCGGCATTCACCACGTCAAAGCCTGCCGCCCGGATGATCCGGTTGGCAATAGCCAGACCGATGCCCGTGTGCTCTATGCCTTCGAAATAGATCAGATCGATCTTTGCTTTATCTGCCTCACGTAAAGCTGCAAATAAATTTTTTGCAACCTCTTCAGGTGATTGTCCCATGCTATGTACATGACGCGGCAAATATTGGTCGATCCTGTCCTGCATACAAAATACACACGGATTCTTCCCCATTTTTACTCCTATATCATACATGGAATTTATCGTTTTTGCAATAGCTTTACGATTTCCTTCTATAATACAGACCTTTGCTTTTGGTGAATAATGCTTGTAAAGCATCCCCGGAGACTCCGCTTTTTCCCCGGGCTGCAAAGCATGCAGTACCGCATAAGATACTTCTACAATGCCTGCTTCCTCTTCCAGCATCTCCAACGTGACTCCGCCCGGCCGCAGCAGCATGGGGATTTCTCCCGTCATACTACAGACAGTGGATTCCAATCCTACGCTGGAGGGGCCACCATCCAATATAAGCGGTACTTTTCCATTGAAATCGTCCAGACATTGCTGTGCCGTTGTAGTGCTGGGCAACCCGGATATATTGGCACTGGGTGCCACCACAATTTTCCCGCTCTCCTTCAAAAGGTCTCTAGCGGCCTGACTGGCCGGCATACGGATCGCAATGGTATCCAATCCGCCCGAAACAATTTTTGGCAGCACACCCCTACTCTTGAGTACGATCGTAAACGGACCCGGCCAGAATTTGCGCATCAGCCGCCATGCCAGCGGTGAAATATCGCACGCGATCTCTTCCACCTGCGACATATCCCAGATATGCGCGATCAGCGGATTGTTGGACGGTCTTCCTTTTGCCGCATAGATTTTGGCCACCGCTTCTGCATTGGTTGCATCAGCACCGATGCCATATACCGTTTCCGTCGGGAATATTACCAGATTTCCCCGGCAAAGTTCCTGCGCGCCTGCCCGGATACCTGCAGCGTAATCCTTTGATAAATCGTATAGTTTCGTTTCCATACCTTATGCCTGCACTTCCTTCAGGTGTGCTTCTTTATCTGCATAGATCAAGCCCTCAATGACTTCATCCATATCTCCATCCAAAAAGGCATCCAATTTATACAGCGTCAGTCCGATGCGATGGTCCGTCACTCTTCCCTGCGGGAAATTATACGTACGGATGCGCTCGCTTCTGTCACCGCTGCCGATCTGGTTTTTGCGGTTTTGTGCATATTCATCATCCGCCGCTTTTTTGGTCATATCATACAAACGGCTATACAGCACTTTCATTGCTTTTTCTTTATTTTTCAACTGGGATTTTTCATCCTGACAAGTAACGATCATACCCGTGGGCAAGTGGGTAACACGCACTGCCGAGTCGGTGGTATTGACCGACTGTCCGCCATGGCCGCTGGCATGGAATACATCGATACGTACATCGTTGGGATTGATCTGTACATCCACTTCCTCTGCCTCGGGCAAAACAGCGACTGTTGCCGCAGAAGTATGGATACGGCCGGACGTTTCGGTTTCGGGCACACGCTGTACGCGGTGTACACCGCTTTCATATTTCAGTTTGGAAAATGCATTTTTGCCGATCACCGAAATGATGATCTCTTTGATGCCGCCCAGTTCCGTGGGATTGGAGGACAATACCTCCATCCTGAAGCCATGCCGCTCTGCATAGCGGGTATACATACGCAGCAGGTTTGCCCCAAATAATGCAGCTTCTTCCCCGCCCGTGCCTGCGCGGATCTCCAGAATGACGTTTTTCTCATCGTTAGGATCTTTGGGCAGCAGCAATACCTTCAACTCCTCTTCCAGAGTTTTCCGGCGTTTTTTCGCCTCTGTGGTTTCCTCCTGCGCCATTTGCAGCAGTTCTGCATCGCTTTCTTCGGCGCACAATTCTTCCAGTGTCTCGATTTCTTGCTGTACTTGCAGATATTCCTCATAGCGCTGCACGGTTTCTTCCAGATCTGCATGCTCCTTCATCAATTTCCGCCAAAGTTCCTGATTGGCGATCACTTCCGGCATTGCGATCTCTTCGGAAAGTTGCTCATATCTGGTTTTGATGCGTTCCAGTTTTTCAAACATTGGTGCAGCTACTCCTATTACAGCGGCAGGTTTGCCCAGACCATACGGTCATGGCCCGCATAATCCTGCCTGATTTCTATATTCACAAATCCTTGTGCTGCCAACAATTCTCTGACTGCCTCTCCCTGATCATAACCGATCTCCTGCACAAGGTAACCGC
The DNA here is from genome assembly GCA_017531505.1 of Clostridia bacterium. GTDB lineage: Bacteria > Bacillota > Clostridia > Christensenellales > Christensenellaceae > QANA01. The sequence goes on from JAFXKX010000010.1 coordinate 64,171, forward strand.
CCGGATTCAAATATTCCGGCGCTTCTTTCGCAATTCTTCTGTAAAAATCCAATCCGTCATCTCCACCCAACAGAGCCAATTCGGGTTCATATACCCGTACACTGTCCTCCAGCTGTGCATATGCAGCCGCAGTGATATACGGAGGATTTGCTGTTATCATATCATATTTCCGGTCGACATTCAAAAACAAGTCTGAATGCAGCAGTTGTACCTTTGCCTGCAGCGCTTCCGCATTGCGGCCTGCTGTTTGCAGTGCCGTATCGCTGATATCCAGCGCCGTCACCTCTGCATCCGTCAACTTTGCAAGGCTGATCGCAATACATCCGGATCCCGTACACAGATCCAATACCGACCGCAGTCCCTGCGCCCGGATCACTTCCGCCGCCTGCTCACATAGCAATTCTGTCTCCTGACGCGGGATCAGCACACCCGGCTGCACAAAAAAGGGCATACCCATAAAGTACCGCTCACCTAAAATATATGCCAGCGGACACCCTGTGGCTCTCTTCTGCACAATTTGCCGAAGTTGTTCTTCCTGCGTTTCTGTGACCTGATCTGTCCCATGCAGCAACAGATCACTGACCGAGATATCCAATATAAAGGTCAAAGCATAACGGGCTTCTGCCATTGCCTCCTGCCGTGTCATGCCCGTCTGCTGTAATTGTGCACAAAGTTGCTGTAAAAGCTCAGTCCTGCTCATCTGCATCGACTTCCGTTATTTTTTCCTGCAAAGCCGCTTTTTCTTGCGCTTCTCTTGTCAACTCTGCAATGCGTGCCCGCATTTCTTCCTGACGTTTTTGGCGCTCTGCCGCTTCACCGATGGCAAAACTGCGCCGCATTGCTTCGATCTCTTCGCTGCTCTTCTCGCCCAACGCTGCTTCAAATGCCACAATGGCAACGTTGATCATATCCATATCCGGCTCTGCCGTCGTCAACCGCTGCAGCTGCATTCCAGGCCAACGCAAGATGCGTACCAGCCAGTTTTCGCGCTTTGCCAGAAACTGCAGCACTTCATAAGATACACCGGCGATCACAGGCAGCATCAGCAGTTTGATGCCCATTTTGACAAACGGATTATCGCCAAAGGGGACACAGGAATACAGCAGGGTGGAAACGATCATCACCAGCAGCAAATAGCTGGTACCGCAGCGGGGGTGCAACCGTTTCTGCGGTTTTACATTTTCCGCAGTCAACGGCAGTTCATTTTCATAGCAGCTGATGGTTTTATGCTCCGCACCATGATAGCGGAATACCACCTTGATCTCATGCATAAAGGATACGCCGATAATATATGCCAAAAAGATCACGATACGGATCGCACCGTCGATCAGATTGATGAGAAATCTGTTTTTCAGACTGCCCTTGATCAACCCAGTAATGAAAGAAGGTAATATAAAAAACAGTCCCACAGACATAAGCAATGCCGCTGCCACCGCAAAGACCATCATTACGTCTTCTGCCTTTTTGCCTGTCTTCTGTGCGATTTTCTTTTCAAGTTTGGAAGGTTCGTATGTTTCTTCCGAGGCGCCTGCCATCTTTGCGGAATCCGTCAGTACATTCACGCCATTCGCCATCATATTGATAAAGGAGACCACCCCTCTGATCACGGGTATCTTATGCCAGACAGAGGTCTGCTCCTTATTTTTCCATACTTTCAATTCGATCTCGCCGGATGTCTTTCTTACTGCCAATGCACTTTTCTCAACAGACCGCATCATAATGCCGTCCATAACACCCTGACCACCGATTTTACACTTCTTCATCGCTGCCTCAAAATTTCCAAAAAATTTGTTTTTTTGTATAAAAAAACAGACCGACTGGCGGTCTATTTTTTTATACTTAGTTAATTCCGTATCTCTTCTTGAAACGGTCTACGCGGCCGCCGGTATCAACGAGCTTCTGTTTACCGGTGAAGTACGGATGGCACTTGGAGCAAACATCAACTTTCATCTCTTTCTTTACGGAGCCGGTCACGAAGGTTTCGCCACATGCGCACTTAACTACGCACTCTCCATACTGAGGATGTATTTCAGGCTTCATAGAATTCACCTCTTCCTTTAAAAGTAAGCATAAATTAGTATACCATAAACTTGGCGCAATGCAAGCCTTTTCCTAAAAAAATTGCTTAATATCGCGGAAAATTCTTTTTATACCCCTGTTTTTCCAGTCCTTGCTGCAAATCCCGCAGACAAACGAGGAATTCCCGATTGTTTTTTGTACTGTTCAGCACCCGGATCAGCTGTTCTATATTCTCGCTGCCTTCGCCGCCGGATAATATCCGCCGCAGCAGCCACGCGCCTTCCCGCTCTTCGCGGCTCAGCAGCAGCTCTTCGCGACGCGTTCCCGACTTAGCCGGATCCAATGCGGGGAATATCCGTTTTTCCGCCAGACGCCGGTCCAGATGCAGTTCCATGTTGCCTGTACCTTTAAACTCTTCAAATATCAGTTCATCCATACGACTGCCCGTTTCCACCAGCGCCGTTGCAATGATGGTCAGACTGCCTCCGCCCTCTATATTGCGGGCTGCACCGAAAAAGCGTTTGGGTTTATACAATGCCGACGGATCCAATCCACCGGATAAGGTCCGTCCGGAGGGCGGCACCGTCATGTTGTATGCGCGAACCAGACGCGTAATGCTGTCCAAAAGTATCACTACATCTTTTCCGTGTTCCACCAGCCGCTTTGCCCGCTCAATAAGCATCTCTGCCACGCGCACATGATTTTCCGGGCGCTCATCAAATGTGGAATACACCACTTCCCCGCGGATACAACGCTGCATATCCGTCACTTCCTCCGGCCGCTCATCGATTAGCAGTACCAACATTTCCGTATCCGGATAGTTTTCCGATATTCCGTTGGCAATCGCTTTTAAGATTGTTGTTTTTCCTGCCTTGGGCGGCGCCACGATCAGTCCGCGCTGACCCCGTCCGATAGGTGCGATCAGATCGATCAACCGTATTGCAGTATCCGCGCCGGCTCTTGCCGCCATCGTATACCGACAATCGGGAAATATCGGCACCAGATTTTCAAAATCCGGCCTGACAAGGCACGATTTTACCGGACATCCGTTGATCGTATCTACATACAGCATCGCCACCAATTGATCGGCGCCTTTGGGCGGCCGCGTCTTTCCGCAGATTCTATCCCCTTGCCGCAAGCCCAACTTGCGTATCTGCATCATAGACACATACACATCCTCGCTGCCCGGCAAATAGTTCTCTTTACGTAAAAAACCATACCCTTCCGTATGGATATCCAAAACGCCTTCCGATACCGGCTGTTTTGCCGGCAGAACGGGTGATTCCGCCTGTTCTTTTTGCATATTCACCAGAGCAGAGATCAATTGTTCCTTTCGATAAGTTGTTACCGATCTGACCCCCGCCAGCTTTGCCAATGCACGCAGATCTGCCAATGTCTTTTCCCTCAGGATCGATACGTCCATATACACTCCTTCACGCAAAACAAAAACAACTCTCACAAAATCCTTAAAGTTGAAACCATTATGCATGGTCGCATTTTGCTATGTCAAGGCATTTGACATTCTTCGTACATATAACACAAAAGCCGAGGAAACCCTCGGCTTTTATATACTTTTAAATTTCTGTACGCATACTGTTATCCATTACGATCACGCGGGTTCTGCGTTTTTTATCCGCCGCGCTGAATTCCATCTGATTCTTGCCCACTGCTGCTCTGTCAAAGAATCCTTTGATCTTCTCATCGAAGTGATACAATCTGCCGATTTCCACTGCCAGACCCGGCGTCTTGTAATGCATAGGCAGGATAATGTTGGGCGCCACTCTCTTACAGATCTCAAATGCCTGCTCTGCATCGATGGTATAGTTTCCGCCTACAGGTATCATCAAAATATCTGTGCCTTCCAGCTGCGCATACAGTTCCTCATCCGGCATATGGCCGAGATCGCCCAGATGTGTGATGGTCAACCCTTCTGCCGTCACTTTATAGATGACATTTTTGCCGCGTTTTGCACCAAAAGCATCGTCATGGTAGCTGGCAATTCCCTTGATCTTCACATCATCGATGCTGAAACTGCCTACCATATCAAATACGCGAAAATCACCGGTCAGTTTCTCGATTGCATTATGGTCAAAATGGCTATGGCTGACAAATACCATATCTGCTTCCATCTCGGGCATTTTATAACCAATGTCACCAAACGGGTCAAATACCAGACATTTCCCGTTATCCAGTGTTACTTTGAAACACGCATGTGCGATCCATTGAATGATCATCGTTTCCTCCTGACTGACAGCAGTATCAGTTTTGCTCCATATAATTGACTCTGAGTCTGTTCAGCGACTGTGTATCGGCGATCCTCGTGATATATTCCAGTTCGATCTCGCCCTTTCCCTCGGTCTCGGTCACGTTGACCAATGTCGGGTACACTTCTACATTGACAAGGCCCAGCGGTGTGCTGTAATAACTGGAATACATCTTCCGTTCTTTCAGCACCACAATGGCAGCATCCTGTGCACCGCTCTCCTGTTTTTTCATAATAACGGTATCGTTCTCTACCGTGATCTCCGTCAGATCTTCGCTACCCATTGCACCGGGATACGAAAACACTTTTTTCTCTCCTTGCAGCTGCATACTCCCCAATGTAAAGAACTCCGTTTCCTCGGTCTGTCCATTTTGCTGCATACTGCCTTTTACATTCAATAAAATACTCTGCATTTTTCCCTTTTATTACTATAACTGTTGTTCCTTACATATTATACTACCTTTTCGATTTTGACAAGAGGTTGCGCCCTTCATCTTGCAAACAATCCCTTGATCCAAGTCAATAAGAAAGAGGTATATACGATCGGTTCGTCCTGTGTTGGCGCCGGCTGCAGTAAACAGAGCGGCGGAAACATGACACACCACCAGTTTTCACCGGCGCCATCCCCCAATACGACACGTACCGCATCATACTCGCCCGCCGGATACACCAGATTGCCATATGTCTTTTGCGGAAATATATCTGTACCGATTTGTATCTCTACATCATAACAGGCGCCTTTTTCGAGCAGCACTTCTCTGACCGCTTCCTCCAGTTCCGCTGTTTTTTGTTCCAGATAAGTTCTTGCTGTTTCTTTAGAGCCACACTCTGCCAACGCTTCGCTCTCCCCTGCCAAAAGGCGGTCTCTTACCTCCAGTTTTATCTGCTGATCCCATATGCTGTTGCTGTTGGCAATGACATGCAGGCGCAGCGGGTTGAGTCCATTGGCCGCCATCAGCAGGCATACCATACATAGTGTGACCCCAAATATACATCTGCGCATATCCTTACTATCCTCCTTAATAAATATTGGATAGTATTGGCAGTTTTTCCGAAAATATACAAAACACACACCCAAGGGCGGATATCCTTAAAATAGTTAACGGACACAACGATTCCCGCCGTACCCGTTCTTATAGAATTTTGCTTTTTATGACAAACTGAAAGCAATCAATTCGGCAACAAAAAGAACAAAGAAATTTCCAATTTGATGCGCACCATGTTTTCTGCATGGATAGATAACGTACATAATAATTTTGACGATACGAATACCTGCATTTTGCGCATTGAACTCACACACGGATTATTATTGTCTCGCGAAACTCGTTATGATATTGATGTTCCGGGTGACTGATCTATTTTCATTGCAATACAAAAATCGTCCCTATGAACTTTCATAGGGACGATTCTCTGTTTTTATGCTATATGACAATCATTCGCTGATCGTTTCTCCATCCAGATAATCCAGACGGAACACTTCGTTGAAGCGGATCGGTCGATACGAAGCCTTTGCCTTGCGCAGGCCCTCGTGGCCCATATCTTCTTCACGGTTGACATATTTGGTATCAGCAAATGCGTGTTCCAAAAACTGCTGATTGATCACAGAGTACGCACCGTGATAGGCCGTATCCGCCTTCTCTATGATAATATGCGCAGTATCTCCTCCGATCACATCACCGATGGCAAACGCACATATCTTTCCGTCTGCCTTCAATGCACACGCCCGCAATCCCAATACCTCGAAATTGTCGATCAGCGTATTGATGACCTGTACTTCATCAAATACCTCGCTGTTGACATCTGTTCGCGCGGCAAACCATGCATCCATCATAGGTCTGCATACTTCAAAATTGCTTCCGTCAATGGTCAGATATTCATATTGATAGGTATTCATGAAGCGGGAAATGTGATTCCGTTTTTGGTGATATTTCTTCCCTGCCAGCTGTATCAACATTTGTGTATCGTAGATATAGTCAAAATCGCCGCGGGATACCGTAATCCCAAACATTCCGGGACACTCTGTCTCTATCTGCGGCAGCACCTCACCGGGCACATAATACCTAGTAATCCCCAGCTCCTCCCGCAGCACCCGAAAAGCATTGCGCAGTTTACTCTCTTCCGCACCAAGCGGGAAAAATCCATAAGAGTGATCTCCCGCCTCCGGGATCGCAACCACGCAAAATGCTCCATTGATCTCGGCATATTTCAAACCGGCTTTTTCCTGCGCCATAAATATATTATTGAACTGATAAAAAGACGTCGGAATCCCTCCCAACAGTTCTTCGTAACGTTCTTTCAAATCCAGCGTGAATTCTTTTAATTCGAGCATATAATCAATACGCACTCCTCATCAAAAATTTCCAATTTTTATACCTTGTTCATTATAGCACACTTGTCAATAGATGCAGAAAAAAATTTTTATACTTTTTTATACTTTTTTTGCTTTTACAGAAGGATTTTACCGGCGTATATCGAATATATTAATTACAAGAACAAGAGCGAATCAAAACCAAAACCAAAACCAATTGTTCTCTCAAGTCTATTATCAGGTACGGAAAGAGGTGAATCCAATGAACAATGAATTTTCTGCAGGAAATGAGTGCATACTCATGGCGGGGAAAGCAGTCGTTATTGGTGCCTCTATGATCACCAAACTGTAACTGGCTTTCACGACAATCAGCGGTTACGTCGTGCAATGTGCATACTCCGACACATCGGTTTCGCATAGGTCATATGACGGAGACAGAGTACCTGCAACCCCAGCTGTTAAATGAGTTACTCATTTCCCTATAAAATCTCAGCCGTAAGCATCGACTTTTTCAGTACAAATGTCAATGTGACAATGTAAAACTCTCCGTTTGGGAATTGACTGTATAAAGCGCTGACTTACAATTAAACAAAGAAACAAGACCGACAAAACAGTCGGTCTTTTTCTTTGTTTTTTTATTTTCCGGAAATTCTCAGGATATCCGGACACCCAAAAGTGTCGTATTGGCATCTGTCACAAACCCTATATTCCGCCGCATTGTCACCTCGATACCGTGCTGCCAGAAACGGATCTGCATAGATATCCGGTAACAGGTCTCGGGAAATGCCAGATTCAGATGATACACACCATCCTCCCATGCACCTGCGCAGGCTGCCGTTTCAAAGATCAGCTGATTGTGGGCATCGGTATATACCGTTTCCTTTACCGATGTCCTGCCTTTTTCCCAATAACCATACCCAATGGGCAACATAGAGGTCTCTCCGTCGATCTCCAATATCAGCTTGTCTTCCGACCCGAATTCAAACTTCATCGCTGTGATATGATATAAATTCGGAGCAAATGCATACTTGATACCCGCATATTGCTGTGCCCCCGGCATATCCCAGGAGCTGTATCCATCGGGCAGCCCTAACGGTTCCAGCGCCATCGAGGGCAATGCCTGCTGCGATCCGCGGTCACCCTGCAACGCTTCCCGCAGTTCACCCATGATCACATCCAATGCCTTCATATACATACGGCTGGCACCCAGCATCACAAATACCGCATCCAACGCCGGGAACACGATATACATCTGTCCGAATGCGCCGATACCGCCGTATTCGCTGCCGTCTCCCAACAACCACACCTGATACCCAAACCGCTTTTCCCACTTGGCAGAACGGTTGCCTATCTCCACCTGTGCAGAGGTCATCTCCCGGATATATGCACTGTCCAGCAGTTGGTGTCCTTCCCATCTGCCCTGCTGCAGCATGAACTGCCCAAATTTCGCCAGGTCTTCACTGCCAAGAGACATCCCCCAGCCACCTACATTACGGCCTGCGCTGCATTGCTGCCATGCGGGATCCATGCCTAACGGTTCAAATAACCGGGGCTTTAAGTATTCCTCTATGCGCTGGCCCGTTACTTTCTGTAAAATTGCCGAGATCATATACGTGCAGGCGCTGGAATATATAAACCGCTTGCCCGGCTGCTCTGCCACATAGGCACGCATAAAATCCTTTGCCCAGTCGATACTGCGGTCAAATCGGAAATCCGCATAGGAATACGGGAAATCATTAACGATCTGCCCTGTATACGGGCGTCTGAAGTCATCGGGGGCTGCGTCGAATCCGGCTGCCATCATCAGCAGATGCCGAATCTCCATATGCAGCATATTCTCACACGGCTGCGCCGGCAGATACTCTGTAAAATAATCCGCCACTTTATCGGTCAGACGGATCAGGCCTTCCTGCTGCGCAAACCCCGCCGCAATGGCTGTAAAACTCTTGCTGACAGAGAACATCGTATGCGGTGTACCTGCTTCATAAGGCGCCCGATAATGCTCTGCCACCACCTTGCCATGACGCAGCACCATCAATGCATGGGCCCCGTATCTGGGCTGGCTTAGTTTTTCAATTGCTTCAGCGAGCAGTGCGCTGTCCACATCTGCCTGTCCGGGCAGAACACGTTCAAAATACCGCATAGTACCTTGTATCCCTTTTTTGATTATTTTCATGTTTAATAGTAAAAGATACCTTCATAAAAATCAAGGAATTACCATTTTACTTTTTATCGGTTTTATGGTATTCTGTCAAAACAAACAAGAAAGGACAGCTTATGGATCTGCAAACTTATAAAACACACTTTCAACAAAATGATGCTTTCAGCAATGCAATGGGTATCTGTGTAGCCGACATCAGTACCTCCCATGCAGAAGTTGTATTGGATATGACAGATGCTCATCGCAATTACATGGGGATGCTGCACGGCGGGGTGATCTTTACCATGGCCGATATTGCAGCAGGGTTATGTGTCGCAGCCAACGGCATCCATTGCGTAACCTTGAATTCTTCCATCAATTATCTGCAAAGTGCGCATCAGGGAAAGATCACCGCCCGGGCGGAGATCGCGCGTCGCGGCCGCAGAGTCAGCGTATGCGATGTACGCGTCACTTCGGATGACGATATTCTGTTGGCTACCGTCTCTTTTACCATGTATTCTTCCGGTAAGGAGATCGAATTCTGACAGCAAGTACAAAATGTAAACTTTTTGGAGCGAGCCTATACAAGTTTTTTATTTTCCCGTATAATTATAGTGTATTGTAATTTTTACAGGACAAGAAAGAAGTATGAAAAAGATTTTTAATACCATTATCGGCGCCATTGTCGGCGCATTTGACTATGTCAAATCTTATTATCGGGGGTTGGGCAAGCACCGGCTGTTATATGCGTTGGTTGCTGCGATGTTGCTCATTATGACGCCTTTTTCCGTTGCATTGTGCGTCCCCTTCCAATCTGCCTCTGCCGCAACAGAGCAAACACTGCACATCAACAGCACCGGTGTATTATCCGCTGCAGAAGTAGAAGCTTCCGAGCCTGTCAAAGTATATTCTGCAGAGCCCGGCTATACGGGTGATGTTGTCATCGATATGCAGTCCCGTCTGATGGAACTGTTCTATCTGGGCGAAGATGAACCCTCCAATTATTACGGTGATGAGACCACCGAAGCCATCAAGCGCTTCCAGCGCAGACACGGGCTGGAGATGACCGGTGTTGCCGACTATCTCACCTTCGACCTGCTGTTCTCCGAAGAAGCCAAGGCTTATGCCGTATCCGAAGGTGCAGAGGGCGATGACGTCATGGAACTTCAGCTGCGTCTGGTAGAGTTGGGTTATCTCAATGTAGCAAACGGCGTATTCGATGGCGCCACGACCGCTTCCGTCAAGAAGTTTCAGCAGCGTAATCAGCTGACTGCCGACGGAACCATTGGTCAAGCTACCCGTGAAAAACTGTATTCCGAAGACGTTCATGCTTATGCATATTATGTAGGCGAGGAAGGTGCCGAGATCCTTTCTCTGCAGCAGCGTTTGTATGCGCTCGGCTACCTGACCACCACCCCTGACGGCAAGTACGGCGGCGATACCGTCAGCGCAGTCAAGCGTTTCCAAGAACGCCACGGTCTGATCTCTGACGGCTATCTGGGTACTGCTACCAAAGAATTGCTGATGTCCGAAGAGGCACAGGCCAACAGCATCGGTCTCGGAGATAACGGCAGTGACGTTACCCGCATTCAGGAGCGTCTGGTCGCCCTTGGCTATATGCGTAGTGCAACCGGTTACTTTGGCGAAAGCACGGTATCCGCTCTCAAAGCATTCCAGAAGCGCAACGGTCTGTCTGCGGACGGTAAGTTCGGTGCTGCCACCCGCGATAAACTGTTCTCCAGTTCCGCAAAGAAAGCAGCAAAACCCGCAAGCGGCGGCAGTAGTAGCAGCAGTAAACCCAGCGGCGGCGGTTCTTCCTCCGGCGGCGGTGGCGGCGATTATGTATACACCGGTTCCGGCAGTGTATCTGCCCTCATTGCGGCAGCAGAATCCCGTCTGGGCTGCAAGTATGTACTGGGTGCAAAGGGTCCCAATAGGTTTGACTGTTCCGGTCTTGTTTATTGGTGTCTCAACAATGCCGGTGTAAAGCAGGGTTATATGACCTCCTCCACCTGGCGCAGCTGCACTAAGTATAAGCGCATCAACAACCGCGGTGATGTAAAAGCCGGTGACATTCTGGTATTCAAGGGCCACGTTGGTATCGCCGTCAGCAACGGTATGATGATCGACGCATCCACCAGTAAAGGCAAGGTCGTAAAACGCTCTTCCTACGGCTCTTACTGGGATCCCAGATTCATCTGTGCTTACAGAATCTTCTAAACCCACAAATAAAGGCAGCCCGTTTTAGCGCTGCCTTTTTCGTTTATACTTTTGTTAACAAACTCTGATGGAGGAAATACCATGTTGGATAAAAGCGTACCCTATCTCAATATTTTGATGTGCCGTCCTGCAGGCACCAAAAATCTGCACTACGAACTTCCCGAAGGCTTCTCTTTTGCCATGTATCAGCCCGGCGATGAAAGAGAGTGGGCAAAAATCGAAACTTCCGTGCTGGAATTCCCCACAAGTGCAGATGCGCTCCTTAAATTTCAGGATCACTTCATGGGGCTCTCCGGCGAATTGCCCCGTCGCTGCTTGTTTATACAAAATGCAGAAGGCGAAAAGATCGCTACCGCCACCATCTGGTGGGAATATTCCGGCAAGCGCAGAGACCCGTGGGTAACCTATGTTGCTGTCCGTCCCGAATATCAGGGAAAGGGTCTCAGCAATGCACTGCTTTCCCGTTTGCTGGAACTGGGTCTTGAAATCGAGGGAGACCGCAATTTCTACCTGCATACCCAGACATGGAGCCATCGCGCCGTAAAACTGTACCAGAAATTCGGCTTTGCTATTACCAAAGAGCCCAATCTCTACAAATACAAAAATGATCAGTACGAGGAAGCCGCTGCTCTGTTGGAAGAGATCTATAAAACTTATCCTAAACGCAGATAACTATTGTTGCATTGTTTTAAATTTGTTATAATGAGGTTGTCGACCAAGTGTCGGCAGCCTTTTATTTTGTATTTTTATCCGAAAGGAAAGAGGTAAATTTATGTTAGTATCCATGAAGGCGATCCTCGATCGTGCAAGCAAAGAAAACTACGGCGTAGCAGCTCCCAATGTATGTAGCGAGCTGGATGCCAGAGCTGTCATCTCCATCGCAGAAGAACTGCGTGCGCCCATCATTCTGGACGTTGCCCACGGTGCTACCCCCGATATCAAATTTTTGGGCAGCTATCTGACCATTCTGGCAGACAAGGCAAATGTACCGGTAGCAATTAACCTGGACCACGGTGCAACCTACGAGCACGCTATCGATGCGATCGCAGCAGGTTTCACCTCCATCATGGTAGACCGTTCTAGCCTGCCCTATGAAGAAAACGTTGCTCAGGTAAAAGAGCTGGTAAAGGTAGCACATGCTACCGGCGTCAGCGTAGAAGCAGAACTCGGCCATGTAGGTCAGGGCGACAACTATGCTATAGATGGCAAGCAGGCATTGACCGATCCTGAAGAAGCAAAGAAATATATCGAAGAGACTGGAATCGATATGCTGACAGTTGCAATAGGTACCGCACACGGTGAATACGTAGGCACTCCTCACATCGATTTCGATCGTCTGGCAGCCATCAAGGCAGCAGTCGGTCAGGATTTCCCGTTGGTACTCCACGGCGGTTCCGGTTCCGGCGACGAAAATCTGGCAAAGGCCTGCACCATGGGTATCAACAAGGTAAATATCTACACCGACCTGGCAAAGGCAGCTGTTAAGAAAGTGAAAGAAATGCCCAAGCCCGGTATGATCTGGCCCGCAATCATCGCAGGTATCAAAGAACAGATCGGTTACTACATCACTCTGTTCGGCAGCGAAGGCAAGGCATGGATCCCCGAGAACAAGGGTATCTCCGGCGTTGAGATCGACCTGATCGAAAAGTAAGCTCAAAAAGAGGAAGCAAATCGCTTCCTCTTTTTTTGTGTTTGGTTTAACTTGTCATTTTACTTGGCATAGGGTAAAATGTAATTGGTGATATTTGCACATTTTATACATAGGCACCATACACTTGTTTTCCGGCCGCCGGTCATTGGCCACGGCTTGAAATAAATCTTGCAGATAAAGGAATTAGACATGGAAAATTTTCTCACGAATCTCGGAACATTGTTTTCCAATGTAACCGAAATCACCTGGCAAATGGTAGTTATGTGGATCATCGGCGGCGTGCTCATCTATCTTGCAATCAAGAAAGAGATGGAGCCCTCTCTGTTGCTCCCCATGGGCTTTGGTGTTATTCTGGTAAACCTGCCCTTCTCCGGCGCAATTACGCAGGGTGCAGAGGAAGGTGCGCTGAGCGTACTGTTTGATGCAGGTATCGCCAACGAATTGTTCCCGTTGATCCTGTTCATCGGTATCGGTGCAATGATCGACTTTGGTCCGCTGCTCTCCAACCCCAAGATGCTGTTGTTCGGCGGTGCTGCACAGTTTGGTATCTTCTTTGCGCTGAGCATGGCAAGTCTGCTGGGCTTTGAACTGAAAGATGCTGCTTCCATCGGTATCATTGGTGCTGCAGACGGTCCTACTTCTATTTTTGTAGCGAACTTCTTCCATTCCAATTATACGGCTGCTATCACCGTTGCTGCATATTCTTATATGGCACTGGTACCCATGGTACAGCCCCCGATCATCAAGATGATCACTACCAAAAAGGAACGTATGATCCGCATGAAGTACGAACCCAAGGATATCTCCCCCGCTGTTCGCATTCTGTTCCCCATTCTGGTTACTGTGATCGCAGGTCTGGTTGCTCCCAAATCCGTATCTCTGATCGGCTTCCTGATGTTTGGTAATCTGATCCGTGAGTGCGGCGTATTGCGCTCCCTCTCCGAGACTGCTCAGAATGTATTGGCAAACCTGATCACCATCTTCCTTGGCATTACCGTTGCTGTCAACATGACTGCTGCGACCTTCCTCAAGTGGGAAACCATCCTCATCTTTGTACTGGGTCTGGTAGCATTCATCTTCGATACCATCGGCGGCGTTATGTTCGCAAAACTGATCAATCTGTTCACCAAGAACAAGATCAACCCCATGATCGGTGCTGCAGGTATCTCTGCATTCCCCATGGCTTCCCGTGTTGTTCATAAGATGGGCAGAGAGGAAGACCCCAACAACTTCCTGCTCATGCACGCAGCAGGTGCAAACGTTGCAGGTCAGGTCGGCTCTGTTATTGCAGGCGGTCTGGTTATGACTCTGGTCAGCGCTATGCTGGGTATGTAACGAAGGAGGTAATACTATGGCAATCAATGTAGCTGCATTTTTGGATTCCCTGAGCCTGATGGTATCCGGCATGGTTGGTATCTTCGTTGTTATGATGATCATCTATGGTCTGATTATCGGCCTTGGTGCTGCTTTCTCCAAAAAGAAAAAGAAGAGTTGAGTTTCTTCTGAAATAAAAAACGCGTATCCTACAGGATACGCGTTTTTTATTGTATGGCTTATTCTTTCTCTTGAGTTTTTTTATCCGGCAGCTGCGCCAATATGATCGCACCAAACATCAGGATACAACCGGCAGCTTCCCGAACAGAGGGAATCTGCTTCAGCAAAATGATACCTGCCAATACCGCAAATACCGATTCCAGACTCATGAGCAGCGATGCGATCGCCGGCTTGGTGTATTTCTGCCCCAACACCTGCAGCGTATAGCCTACGCCGCTGGACAGCACACCACCATATACCAGCGGCAGCCATGCTTGCATAATGCCGGAAATCTCCACCTGTTCGCCCATCACCATGGGCACTGCAGAGAATACTGCACAGAACAAAAACTGCAGACAGGACAACTTCAGTCCGTCTACTCTTGCCGCAAAATAATCTACTGCCAGGATGTGGAACGAAAATCCTGCTGCGCAAAGTGCCACATACGTATCCCCCACAGATAACGAAAACCCGTCCTGCATACACAAAAGATACAATCCTGCCACCGCAATACCGATCGCGATCCAAACCTTTGCAGCCACTTTCTTTTTCATAAAAATGCCCAGCAACGGCACAAAGAGAATATACAATGCTGTAATAAAGCCTGCTTTGCCTACCGTTGTGTATTGAATGCCCAGCTGCTGCAATCCGCTGCTCAATGCCAGCAATCCGCCGCAGACAAGGCCGCCAAGCCACAGCATTTTTGCATTTTCCCGATAGGGAAGCCCTTCTTTTTTCTTGGCAAGATTTCCTTTCACAATAAACGGGACCAATACCAGCGCCCCCAATACCGAACGCACCACCTGAAAAGTAAAGGGTCCTATATACTTCATCCCTTCGCTCTGTGCAACAAATGCACTGCCCCAAATGATCGCCGTGATCAGCAGCAACAGATTTCCGCGCATTTCCTTCGACTTCATAACGTTTCTCCTTAAAACTCCATATCGGCCATCATTATATCAAACGGAGTCTTTCCTTGCAACTTTTGCTTTACAGATTTCTCTGTCACTTATACAATAAAACTGATCTTTGCTTTATGCATTCTGTTCAAAAGGATTTTTATATATGAAACATAAATTGATAGCCCTGAAAGAAATGCGGCCGTATTTGCTGCTTTGGTTTACCCAGTTGATCTCCACTCTGGGCAGCGCAATGACCTCCTATGCCCTTGTTCTTTGGTCTTATGGGCAGTCCGGATCCGCCTTACAGACCGCCTTATTAATGGTGTGTTCCTATGCCCCCTATGTACTGTGCAGTGTCTTTGCCGGTGCACTGAGTGACCGCTGGAACCCAAAACACACCATGCTTATTTGCGATGCTTTGACTGCGGCTTGTACACTTACGATCCTGTTATTATTAAAGACCGGAAATCTGCAAACCTGGCATCTATACCTTGTCAATGCATTTTCCGGATTGACCAATACGCTGCAGCAGCCTGCATCCGAAGTGGCCACAACAGCGCTGCTTCCCCGTAAATATTACCAAAAGGTCGGCGGGCTCAAGTATCTTAGCAATGCGCTCAACTCCGTGATGACACCCGTTATTACCACTGCCATATTCGGCTTCTGGGGGTTGGATTCCGTAATCCTGCTGGACCTTATCAGCTTTGCAATTGCTTTTTTGGTACTGCTGTGCTTTATTACGATCCCCAGGACAGCGTCGCAGCAATCCAAAGAATCTATGGGCGACAGTATCCGTACCGGTATTCATTGGCTTCGCAGCAATCGGGGGATCCTGCACTTGATGCTGTTTCTCGCCGGTATCAACTTAGTCGCCTCTATGTACAACGCCGCTTTACCGGCACTATTGCTCAATAAAGCAGATGAGACTGCCTTGAGTATTGTCAATGCTATGTCGGGCTTTACCATGCTGGCAGGCAGTTTGCTGAGTTCCTTCCTGCCCGCTCCCAAAAATCGAGTCAAGGCCATCTGGGGATGCCTGATGCTGTCTATGTGTACAGAAAACTTTCTGCTGGCTTTTGGTAATCATCTCTGGCTCTGGTGTATCGGGGTATTTTTCGGATGGATCGCCATTCCCTGGATGAGCGCCAATCTGGAAACCGTCTATCGGCTGAACATCCCCTCACATTTACAGGGGCGTGTGTTCGCTGCCCGCAACTCCTTCCAGTTTTTCACCATTCCCATCGGTTACTTTTTAGGCGGATTCCTGACAGATAATGTATTTGAACCGGTGATGGCAGCACAATCCTCACAAAGCATTCTGACTCGTCTGTTTGGCACAGACAAAGGCAGCGGTGCCGCCTTTCTCTTTGCTGTACTATGGCTGACAGGCATTGCTGTATGTCTTATTTTCCGCGCAGACAAACACATCCGCCGCTTGCCGCAGCATACAGAGCCAAATACCGCACATAACGAAAAAGAGAAGAGTTTATAACAAACTCTTCTCTTTTTATTATACTTTCTGTTTATTTGCAATCATTTACAAAGCTCTGAAACAAACCCAAAAATTCGGGATATGCTTCCACCATGTTCTCGGGATGCCACTGTACGCCCCAGATCTTTGCCTGTGCATTTTCAAACGCTTCTGCAATGCCTTCGGGAGAACGGCCGGTCACCTCAAAGCCTTCTGCCAGGCGATCAATGGCCTGATGATGGAAAGTATTGACCTGAATCTCATCTTTGCCAAAGATGCCATGTACGCGGCTTCCGGGGGTCAGCGCCACACTATGCATCGGCTTGCTTCTGTACTGCATATCTCCCACGTGCTTCAGACAGTTTTCAATGGCGCTTGGGATATCCTGTATCATATCACCGCCAAGAGCAACATTGATCACCTGCATGCCACGGCAAATACCAAAGATCGGCTTGCCCAGTTCCGCCATTTTGCGAATAAGCGTGATCTCTGTATGGTCGCGGATGGGGCTCAGTCTGCCCAGTTTTTCATGAGGCTCCTGCCCGTAATATTTGGGATCGACATCCTCACCGCCGGGCACCATTAATCCATCCAGCTGTTCTGCATATGCCTCGATCAGTTCGGTCTCCCACATTGCCGGAATGATCACCGGCATACCGCCTGCTTTGATCACACCCAAAACATAATCTCTGTTGACTGACTGCGGGCTCAGGGGCGGGTTGTTTTCATTGGGATAAAAAGAAGCCGTCACGCCGATCAGCGGTCTCTTTTCCTGCTTCATTCTGCTGTCCTCCAATATCGTTATGCTCCGGGAAGCTGCTCTTTCGCGACCATCTCGCAGATCAATGCAACTGCACCGTCTACATCTGCCATATCTACCACTTCCGTGGGGGTATGTACATAACGGCAAGGAATAGAGATACAGCCTGCCAAAATGCCATCCTTTACCTTCTGGATAACAGCCGTATCCGTGCCGCCTGCGCGCAGGACTTCTCTCTGATACGGGATCTTTGCCTGCTCTGCACATTCTATCATAAACTTACGTACAGACATCGGAACGATCACAGACGAGTCCATCATCTTGATGGCGGGGCCATCGCCCAATGCCACGCTCATTGCCGGCATTTTGGGAGTGTCACCTGTCAACGTAACGTCCAGATTGATGTTGAAATCGGGGTCGATGGCATATGCTGCCGCCGCAGCACCGCGCAGACCCACTTCTTCCTGTACGGTAAATACCGCATATACATCATGCGGAGACTGCAGCGCCATCATGGCTTCTACGATCACTGCGCAACATACACGGTTATCCATCGCGCCGGAAGCAATACGGTTGCCCATATCCACCATATTGGTCACATAGACGCACATATCGCCCACCTGTACCTTTTCTTCTGCCTGCTCTTTGGTGCTGCAGCCGATATCTACATACATATTGGGCAATGCCGCCTGTGCGGAGGCATCTCTGGTCTTGGGTGTTTCAAAATAGATCACACCGTGTACGCCGTTGGCAAATGCCACTTCTCTGCCTACGCTGAGAGCGGGCAGGATACCGCCTACATTGGCAATGCGCAAAAAGCCTTTTTCATCGATATCCACCACAATAAAGCCGATCTGATCCATATGTGCAGACAGCATGATCTTTTTGCCGGATGTACCTTTTTTGCAGCAGATCAGGTTGCCCATCGCATCGTTATACACACTGTCGCAATAAGGACGGATGTATTCGGCAATCACGCCGCTTACGATCTCTTCATTGCCTGCAGGGCCAAATGCCTGCAATATATCCTTCAACATTTCTTTTCTCATTATATTATACCTCATCAAACTTACGTTTTCCTAAAAAAGCCTTTGCCAATGCCACAGCATTTTCAAAATCGCTGACAGATGCGACAGATACCGGTCCATGGATATATCTGCACGGTACCGAAATACCGATGGCCAGTGCACCTGCACCTGCTTTATGGATCGCACCGGCATCTGTACCTCCCTTGGTACCCTGCCGTACCTGATACGGTATCCCCGCTTCCTCAGCAGTTTGCTTCATTGCCTTGAACAACTTCGGATTGACGATCGTTGCCCCATCCATCATCGAGATGGCCGGGCCTTGTCCAACTTTTGTCACATGCTGATGGCCTTCGCATTCGGGCATATCGTTTGCTGTCGTTCCTTCGAAAATCAATGCCAGATCCGGTTCTACCCGATATGCCGCCGCCATTGCACCACGCATACCGACTTCTTCCTGTACGGTAAACACCCCATAAAAATCGCAGTCATAATTTTCACGGAGCAGTTCCAGCACTACTGCACAACCAAGTCTGTCATCCAATGCCTTGCCTTTCATGCGACCGTCGCCAAAATACGAAAACTCGGTATCAAAACTGATATAGTCGCCTACGCTGACATATTTCAACGCGTCTTCTCTGCTTTCGGCACCGATATCTACAAACAGTTCTCCGTGAGGAATGGATTTATCCAGATCTTCGCGGCGCTGCAAATGGATCGCCTTTGCACCGATGACTCCCGGCACTTTATCCGGACCGACCACGACCCGTTTGGATACACATACGCGGGAATCGATACCAATGGCAGTATATGCCAAAAGGCCGTCCTCCATAATCCCCTTGACGATCATCCCCACTTCATCCATGTGGGCGCAAGCCATGATGCGCTTGCCTTTCCCGGGTTTATGTACATACAGGTTGCCCATGGTATCTGTCGTGATCTCACCATAGGGTGCAGCCAGTTCTTTGAGGAGTTTGCGGATCTCTTTTTCGTTGCCGCTTACACTCATGGTATTGCTCAATCGTCCAAGCATAATGCCGCCTCCCAATTCTCATCAATGTTGCCGATCATGCCGGCAATGACTTTTGCACAGTTGCGCAATGTTTCCATACGAATGGTTTCTACCGAGGTATGCATATATCTCAACGGCGGAGAAACAATCGCGCTGGGGATACCGCCCCGCTGTACCTGAATCTCCCATGCATCTGTACCGGTATGCCCTGCAGCGATCTCCAGATCGGTAGCAATATTCTGCTCACGGGCAGAAGCCTGCAGCATACCAAACAGTTTTTCATGGATATTGCTGCCCTTGGTAAGTACCACTTTATCCATAGGCGCAGCTTCAAAAGGACGTACGCCGGGGGTGGGACCATGGCATACATCTACCGCAATCGCCATATCCGGATGCACAGAGTATGCGCCGATACGCCCGCCGAGCCCGCTGCGTTCTTCCTGCACCGAAGCACAGAATACCACAGAACACTTGAGTTTCCGCTTGGAGAGCATCTCCATGCATTCCAGCATCATGGCAACAAGGGCACGGTCATCCATCGTTTTGGAAGAGACATACCCATTGCACAGCTGCAACGGTGCCTTCGGGGCAAATGTGACATAGTCTCCTTCATGGACCAGTTCTCTGGCCTTCTCCGCATCATACCCGATATCGCATACCAGATCTTCGATTTTATAGGCATTCCCTGTCTGCCCACCGGTAAGATGAGGCGGGATCGCACCGATCACACCGGGCAGCGGTTTTTCTCCCAATACCAGCACTTCGCTGCCGGGCAGTACCCGGGGATCTACACCGCCGACATTGATCATGCGCAGCATACCGTTATCTTCAATGCCGGTCACCATCAGGCCTATTTCATCCATATGCGCCATGACCATGATCTCCGGTCCCTGCGCCTCTCCGATGCGGCCGTATACATTGCCGAATTTATCTTGCCATATATCCTGCGTATATGCAGAAAAATACTGTTTGACCACTTCTCCTACCGCGTGCTCTGCGCCGGTAACACCGGGCGTAGTGATAAGATCGGTAATGGCCTGCAACATATTCATACGCACTTACTCCTTTAATACAAATCTATATAAGTAATTATATCATCTTTTGCGCAAAAATGTGGTAATATCTGCGAATTCCCGTATTTTTCCCTTGCAAAAAAATGTACCTGCCTATATACTGGTTTATAATCTAATTCTTGTAAAAATATACATCCCGTATATCATAATACCCATTTTATATTTTATTCTTTATGAGGTCTTCGATGAAGCACTATAACGTGGCTGTGATCGGCGCTACCGGTATGGTTGGTCAGCGTTTCGTGAGCCTGCTGGAAAATCACCCCTGGTTTGAAGTAACTGTTTTGGCCGCATCTCCCCGCTCTGCCGGCAAAACATACGAGGCCGCAGTCGGTACCAGATGGGCCATGACTACGCCCATGCCCGAAAAGACCAAAAACATCATCGTAATGGACGCAGTCGCAGATGCAGAAAAAATTGCCGGTATGGTAGACTTCGCATTCTGTGCCGTAGATATGCCCAAGGCAGAGATCCGCGCACTGGAAGAACGCTATGCAAAGTTGGAATGCCCCATCATTTCCAATAACTCCGCACACCGTCATTCCAAAGATGTACCTATGATCGTACCCGAGATCAATGCAGAGCACGCAGAGGTCATTCACGCACAGAGAAAGCGTCTGGGCACCAAGCGCGGATTTATCGCCGTAAAATCCAACTGTTCTTTGCAGAGCTATGTTCCTGCATTGCACCCTTTGATGCAGTTTGGCATCACCAATGTATTGGCTTGCACCTATCAGGCAATTTCCGGAGCCGGCAAGACCTTTGAGACCTGGCCCGAAATGGTAGATAACCTGATCCCCTTCATCGGCGGTGAAGAAGAAAAGAGCGAGATCGAGCCTCTCAAACTGTGGGGTCATGTAGAAAACGGCGAGATCGTGGATGCGACCGGACCCAACATCACTACCCAGTGTCTGCGCGTACCTGTCAGCGATGGCCATACCGCGGCAGTATTCGTATCTTTTGAGAATAAGCCCTCTATCGAAGAGATTAAAAAACTTTGGGCAGAATTCAGCGGCCCTGCACAGCAGTTGGAACTTCCCTCTGCGCCCAAGCAGTTCCTGCACTATTTCGAAGAAGACAATCGTCCGCAGGCAAAATTGGATCGCAATCTGGAGAACGGCATGGCTGTTTCCATCGGCCGCCTGCGTGAAGATAAGCAGTACGATTACAAATTTGTTTGTTTGTCCCACAACACTCTGCGCGGCGCTGCCGGCGGTGGTGTGCTGATGGCCGAATTGTTGGCAAAACAGGGATATCTCGACTGATATGCAGTACTATACGCACCCCAAAACCGGAGAGCAACTCTCCCGCCTTGGTCTGGGATGTATGCGCTTCACCAAGAAAGGCACATCCATTGATCAGGAAAAAGCAGAACGTGAAATGATTTACGCCATTGAACATGGCGTAAATTATTTTGACACCGCTTATATCTATCCCGGCAACGAAGTTGTTCTGGGCAAGTTTTTTGCCAAGGGTTGGCGCAGCAAAGTCAACCTGGCCACGAAGATCCCCCATTACAAAATCAAAACGCTGGCCGATCTGGAACGGATTTTTGCAGAAGAGTTGGAACGCCTCCATACAGAGTATATCGATTTTTATCTGATGCATATGCTGCCCAGCACAGAAACATGGGATCGTCTGAAGAATCTGGGGGTAGATACGTGGCTGGAACAGAAAAAGGCAGCCGGTATCATCCGTCATGTCGGCTTCTCTTATCATGGCGGCACCCATAATTTCAAAGCACTTATCGATGCCTATGATTGGGATTTCTGTCAGATACAATACAACTACATCGATGAACACGCACAGGCCGGTCGTGAAGGGCTGCTGTATGCCCACAGCAAACAGATCCCCGTGATCATTATGGAACCTCTCAAAGGTGGCAGGCTGGCAAACAAATTGCCAAAGGAAGCCGTGCAGGCATTTAATACTTCCGGCAAGAAGCGTTCTCCCGCAGAATGGGGTTTGCGCTGGCTTTGGGCACAGGAAGAGGTCGCCATTGTACTTTCAGGTATGAATGACCTTTCTCAATTAGAGGAGAACATCCGCATTGCCGCATTGCCGCGGCAGGAAATGTTGGAGGAAAGTGACTATCCGCTATATACCCGGGCCACCGCCGCGATCCGCCGCGATGCCAAAATCGATTGTTCTGCCTGCGGCTATTGTATGCCATGCCCCAAAGGGGTGGATATTCCTGTAGTATTCCGCTGTTATAACAATCTGTATGCAGAAGGTTGGTATATCGGCATGAAAGAATATATGATGTGCACCACTTTTAAGCCAGTGGTGAGCAATGCCGGCCAATGTATCGGCTGTGGCAAATGCGAAAAACAATGCCCCCAAGGGCTGCCCATCCGCGCGCATCTCAAAACCGCGCAAAAAAAATTGGAAACACCCATTTATCATATCGCCAAGGGTGTATCCCGGTTGTTATTTAAGTTCTGAACAAAAAAAGCCAAACCAAAATGGTTTGGCTTTTTATTTTTCGTTTTATACCAGCGGATTTCCAAAGAACTGCGGCAGATACTTTTCAAATGCACACAGGCTGTCTTTGAGTATACCTTTTGCGACATCCAGATCGTCGATCATGGGATCCAGTGCCAATGCCTGCAAAGCAAGCCCTCTGTCACCCGTGACTGCAGCCTCGACTGCCAGATCCACGATATCCTTCTGCTTATTACAGAAGGAAGCGGCTACTCTGGGCAATTCCCCTACGGCAATACCTTTGACACCGTGCAGCCCCATGACAGCCGGCACTTCTACGACGGCATCTCTGGGCATATTGGAGATATAGCCTGCAGTATTGGGCAAGTTGACTGCATAGTCATACAGATTGGATCCGGTCACTACCGATGCCATGATCTGCTCTGCCCGCTCGCTGTAGGTATGCTTCAGAAAATCTACCGATTCCTGACCCGCTGCCATACGGGCGATCTGTTCCCACAATACGTCTCTCTCATCCGCACGCTCCTGCAGCGGATACATCTGAATGTCCATCTTCTGCCATGTTTTGCGGGCCATATTGGAGGTATAAGGCATATATTCCAGAAAATGCGCGTCACCGGAGGTAGGGCACTCCCCGAACACTTCCAATACCGAACGGGTATACGGCTCAAAATCTTTTTGCGCAAGGAACAGTTTTTTGAACAACGGCAACAATTCTTCGCCGGTCTGCTTGTCCTTAATGGAAAGGAACCAGGTAAAGTGGTTGATACCCGCCGCCAGAATATCCAGCCGTTCATGCGCCGCATTGGCGATATTCTTTTCATCCGGGTCGTGGTTCCAGCGGAATTTATAGTCGTGATTGATATCCAGTCCCAACGTTTTTCCCAAAATACGTCCTGCCATCATATAGCCAAAATCGATCTGGTGGCAGATACCCACCATATTGACTTTGGTATATTTGAGTGCCGCCGTACAAATGCGGGTCATCGGGTTTGTGAAATTAAGCACGATCGCCTGCGGAGCCAATGCTTCGATATCTTTGAATACCGGCATGAGCAGCGCAATATTTCTTGCGCCGTGGAAGAATCCGCCCGGGCCACCGTTTTCTGCATAATGGATCAGACCATAATTCTGGCTGATCTCATGATCCTGACGCCAACAGATCTCGCGGTCGATCGCTACAGAAATGATGACAAAATCCGCCCCCGGCAGCAATGCCTTGCGATCGGTAGACGCCTGTATCTCCATACCGGATCCCCATTCGCCGTTGATCCTCTGTGCCAGTCGGTAAATCTGTTCCAGCCCCTC
The DNA here is from genome assembly GCA_017531505.1 of Clostridia bacterium. Lineage (GTDB taxonomy): Bacteria > Bacillota > Clostridia > Christensenellales > Christensenellaceae > QANA01. Next base: position 88,301 of record JAFXKX010000010.1, read on the forward strand.
CTCATTGAGATCACACAGGCACAATGTGCCTCCGTGCAATTCTTCGGTCCGCAGGATCGCCCCCAGATTGGTCAGTCCAAAACTTGCGCTGCCTGCGCCGATGACTACTATTTTCGGCTTTCTCATAAAAGTTCCCTCTCTTATTTTCCTTCTTTGAAGTTGCGGATCATCTCACTGCCGATACTGGAACTGTCTGTTCCCAATACAATATCTTCCCTGCGGATCCACTTCGCATCGGCGATTTCTTCTTCCTGCAGACTGAACGGCGTTCTTTCGCCATCCAATTCGGCTGTAAACCCTACCATGATCGTATCCGAGAAAGACCAAGGCTGACTTTTGTAATAGCGGACATTCTTGACCTTTACCCCTACTTCTTCCATAGCTTCCCGCGCCACCGTCTGTTCAAAGGTTTCGCCCACCTCTACATACCCTGCGATCAGGTGATAGCGATTGGTCGTGGACCCGGGGCTTTTGATCATCAGCAGATCATCTCCATCCGAAATAGCAACAATGATCGCCGGGCTGATCTTGGGATATTCCCGCAATTTACATTCCGGGCATACCAATGCACGCTCCCTACTGCTGTGGCGCATCAGGGCACCGCACTTACCGCAGAATTTATGAGATTCCTCCCAGCGGCTCAACTGCGCACCCGTGATCCCTGCAAACCCGATCCATTGATCTGCGCTTCGCATCAGCTGCGTAGGCTGCATAGTAATTGACCCGGCATATGTTTCGCATACCTGCGGTTGCGCTTTCAGCAGATAAAATCCCAATTCGTCGATGCTGAACAAGTATTCCGCATTTTCCTTTGCCGACGCGTTCAACTGCTCAAATCGGGGAAGATCTATTGCGCCTTCGTTTTGCCAGATCAACATATCTTTGCCTGCATAATACAGCGCAACATCCGAATCTTTGGGAGTACAGATATGAAATGCATTGTCATATACATGGGGCGTTATTTCATGAATCATGTGCGTGTTTCCTCTCTTTTCCTTTCCTCATTATATCAAATATCAAACTTATTTTTCCAGTTCTTTCGCCAGTTTTGCCAGCCCGTATAGCGCTTCATCCTGTTTTTCCGAACATACGACCTGCAATCCTGTTTTTTCTGCCAATGCATTTTGCAGATAAGCAAGCCGTGCCAAACTGCCGCCGCACAGTACAATTTTACATGCCTGCGGTCTCAACGCACGGAATTCACAGACCGTCTCTGCTAAAATGTCTACCAACCCCGCAATGCCTGCCGCAAACAATGCCGACGGCTCCAGATTGCTTCCGCTGATACCACTGATCTCACCTTGCCCGCCGCCGATGAAATAATCAGGAAGTACGCGCAAGCCTTTTCCATCCGCAGGCAATTCATTCAGTAATATATCCCACACCTGAGGCACCGGTACTTCCTGGCCGGTAAACAACTGTGCACATTGGCGGTAGAATTGGATCAATACATCCAACGTTCTTCCGCCCGGTTGTCTGGTGCGAGTCAACAACCGCAGACCATGGAAATACGGGCGGGATTCCATCCCCTCACGCACAAACTGCTCTGCCGGCATACACAATATACCTGCTGTACCCAGCGTCAGTATGATACTCTTATCGTCCGCTTCATCCAGACCGTATACGCTGGCCTGATGGTCACCAATATCGCCATACAGCGGAATCCCCCGATACTCACCGCCCTGCTCCGTATGCGGTATCATTCGCGGCAATATCAGCTGCTCTGCTCCAATCACACGAATCGTATCCTTATTCCAGCAACGGTCTGCACAATCATACAAGCCGAGGGACGCCGCCATACTTTCGTGACAGATATGTGCCGTTTCTTTGTTGCCGCTCAGACGATAGATCAGGTATCCACCCAACGTATGCAGGCGCATCGGGGCAGTCTGTCGTTGTCCCTGATGGCGCACATAATAACTGCATACCGTTAACCCTGCTTTGTAGCGGGTACCCATGCGTATCAGCGCTTCCTGTCCCAGCTGCTCAGCCAATTCCGGCAGCAGAGGTTCTGCCAGACCATCCTGCCAGCTGATATAGGTCTTTGGACCGCTTCCATCCGGAGCAGTCAAAATATGACCGTGCATCTGCGTATCGATCCAGATGCTTGCCACATCGGGATATTTTTCGATCAATGCATCGATCAGTATTTTTGCCGCCGTATATATGGCTTCCGCATCGATCTCGAATCTCTGCGGTTGTTCGCTCTTCATTTTTTCAGGCATGGGGACAGCCTGCTTTTCCAGCAGTTGTTCTGTTTGTGTTTCCAATACCGCACCTTTCAGATAGGTACTGCCAATATCTATTGCGAGTATCTTCATATACAACCATCCTTTTTCTTTTTATTGTAGCCTCCCCGCTGTATTTTGGCAATCAAAAAGAGCATTTATAAAATGCTCTTTTCATATTTCTCTTGCTTTATGCATACCATTTGCAAAAAGAGGTGCTTATGATGGATTACCGTTATCAAAAACAAATATTGCTGCTCAAAGGCGATGCTACATCTATCCTCACAATAGAGACCCGTAATCAACTGCACTATACTCTCACCGGTGCGACATTGCCTACGGATGCAAAACTGATTTTGCTCAGCCGGACAGAGAATTCCGGGTTTTTACCTGTTCCGCAAGGCACTTGCCAGAAACTCTCCGCCAATATCTGTGCCGCTGCGATCGCGGCAGAAGGCCGCTTGATACGTACCGGTTCTTTGGAGGTCTTCGACTGGAGCAACGTCCAGCTTCTCCTGCAAAAACCAGCAAAAGTCAAAAATCCGCCTGCATTCACCGTTACTGCCGCCTCCGATCAAGCAGAATGCCCCTGCATTGTCAGCCGGCAAAGTGCTGCAGATCCATTTCCTGCCCTGCTGCCGGATGTTCAATGGCAGCGGATCGAATACCCTGCTTTTATCGGCAGCAGTCACTACTTGATCGGACAGATCCTTCGGGATGGTCAATATCTGACGCAAGCACTGGCTGTACCCGGCGAATATTCTGCCAATCCTCCTCCATGGTTAACTGGCTTTGACCGGTTTGTCCGCAGTCATACCGACCGGCAAGGCTATTGGCTGTTTATCAAAGATACCGCTTCTTCTCAGGATCAACCCATAACCAGTGCCGGACTTACCCGCACATGATCGGTCAATATCTCCCGATAGGTATAACAGTAGCGCGTACAGTGGGCACCCTGCTGTACGCGCACCACAAATACCCGCGGATACACGCCTTCCAGGATCCCCATGGTATCCACCACTTTGTTGCGTTCGCCCACTGCGTGCAGCCGTACCAGACACCCTTGATAGTTTTCCAACATATCCCGTATACCATTCAATCGGTCCCACATGAAAATCCACACTCCTTTTATGCATAGCATATCCGTTTTTTGGGGTTTTCATACCATGTCGGCAACAAAAAAATGCAGGATTTTTCCTGCATACTTTCACGCTTATTTTATGTGTGTTTCTGTTGTTTCACAGAAACTATGTGCATAGAAGTTATGCACATTATCCACAATTTTTTTAAAAACCCCGTGGATAACGGGTTGTTTTTGTGGATAAATCCACAAAGTTATCAACAATATCCACATTTTTGTGGGTAATTTGTGAAACATTGTGCATTAACTGCTGTATATTTTCGCGGTTATTTTGTATATGCAGCAAGCATTCTTTCTCTTCCTGCAAGTTTCCACATTTTTCTTTGTATAACCTTGCATATCCGGGATCAATCTTGCCCGGAAAACCGGCTTTTTGTCTTTCTCTGTTTATTCGTTTGGGGAAGGATAGCCGCCAGCACCATTGCTACAATGCCGCTGGTCAGCCCGCCATTATACAGACAAAACCCACCATGCATCAGCATGACCGGCCGTACCAGACAGCCGTGCAGCAGCCCTGCCAGCACACCGCAGATAACGCCGCATTTTCCGGAAACAGGTACCAATGCTGCCGCAAAGCACAAACCCGTTACCAAACTCTGGGTATGCAGCGGCAAAGGGATCAGCACAGAAGCCAATATATACCCCAGCAATATCGGCAGCATCGTAACAGGGGTCGCACCACGTGCCGCAACCGCCATCAGACAAAACATACATCCGATGGTAACGCCGTTGAAGGACGCCCCTGTCAACTGATAACATCCGATGACAAAAAATCCGTATACCCCCATATGGATCAATACCACCGGGTAGTCGGCCGTTTCGGTCAGATCCTGTTCATATCCGGTACAACGCAATATATTTCCATACCCGCGTAAAGAACATCCGTTTGCGATCCAGCCGATCAGCAGCAGCGCAAAAGCACTTCCTCCGTAAACCGCCCACGCAAACAGCGGCTGCGCTTGTCCCAACTGCGCTCCGGGAGAGATGCTGATCTCCATCCCCGGGAACAGCAGCACATACCACAGAATACCCAGTACCCCCACCGGTAATGCCGCATTATACAGGGTATAGTTTTTATGCAGTTTGCTGCTGTACGGAATCAGCATAGGCAGTATCATGCCGTTTATCACACCCAGCCCTACAGCCGAAAAAACACGCAGCCAACCTGCTTCAAACAGCGGATACCGATACAGCAATTCACTGACAAAGGGTGCCAATGCCGTAGAAAAAATCGCAATGTGTGCATACTGCGCCAATGATCGTCTGCGCAATTTTGTATATACCCATACGCCCAGCATCCCCGGCCATACATTACACACATTCAACCCAAAAAACGCAAATCCAACGCTCAGAAAATAAGCCATCAGTGACGTTGCATTGACAGATGCTTTGGACAGTATCAGAACTCCGCAGCACAGCAATCCGATCAGCCCTGCATTGAGCAGTGTGCCGCCGATACAACTCACCGCAAAATAATCTGTCGTCAACTGTGCCGGTGCTGTACACAGATCTATCAGACCATTTATATTCTCTTGTATCGATCCGACCGGTAAAGATACTGCCAGAAGTGCCAGACTGTAACCCAGCATCAGCCATATCCATGTTGCCGATCTTTCATTGCCCTGTTTCATAAAACGCTCCTGATTCTCACATCCTGTTTATCTTACCAAAAGGCACCGGATATTTCAAATCATAACAAAACTCCCGAACAACTTCTGTCGGGAGTTTGTTGTATTCCATATTCTTTATCCTGCATACTGCAGCGAAAGGCGATCAGCCAACAGCGCCACAAATTCGCCGTTCGTAGGCTTTTCTTGGCCTGTAAAAATCGGATACCCTAAAATCTGGTTGATCGTCGGTATCTTACCGCGGCTCCACGATACTTCAATAGCATGGCGTATTGCACGTTCCACCTTACTTGTAGTCGTATCAAATTGTTCTGCCACTTTAGGATACAATCCTTTGGTGATACTGTTGATCAGGTCCGGCTGATTGATCACACACTTGATCGCTTCTTTCAAAAATTGATACCCCATAATGTGGGCGGGGATGCCGATCGTAAGGAAAATGCTGCTCAACTGCTCGTCCAGCGATTTACTGTGGATCATGGCATTTGTGTTGGCATACGTGATCTCGCGCAAATCAAAGAAGTCCAGCAGTCTTTCGTACAACGTTTCCAGTTGAAAGGGTTTGTTCATATAATAGGTAGCGCCCAACGACATTGCCCGCACATATAATGCTTCACTGCTGATGGCAGACAACATAATCACTTTGGGAGGATTGCTGTATCCCTTCTTTTCCAATCTTTCCAGCAAAAAGAATCCATCCCAGTCCGGCATGATCAAATCCGCAACCACCGCATTGGGTCGCAGCAACTCGATCATCTCCAGTCCTTCCTGTGCATTCCCTGCAATACCTACTACTTCGATCTCCGACTTTTGCGTCATATACCTGCTGATTTCCTCAGCGGTCTGCGAATTGTCCTCTACGATCAATAATCTAATTTGTTTTTCCATTAGTTACTCCCGGCTCACGGCCTGCTGAAATCTTCTGCATTATAACACATTTTAGGAAAAAACAACACTCTTATCCATAATTTCGCAAATTTTTCGCGGTTTTTTATTTTCTCTTCTTTCTTGAACGAATCCGCATACCCATATACACAACAGCGACCGGCGCCGCGGTAAGGCAGCCAAATATCAACAGCATGGAAAGGATACCGCCGCTTTGTGCAAAACGCGGAGTCTGAATAAACTTCCCCGATACCGCTGTCGGCGGCTCCAGCGGGGCCAGACTGTGTACCAATCCGTCAAAGAACAGATAGTTCCCATCGATCGAAAATGCAGTATCTCCGATACATTGGGAATCTGTAATGACTGCGAGGCAGGAAGTCTCTTTTTCCGACATCGCCCCTACACAAAAACCGCCGGATCTGTCTCCCTTTTCAAAATGAAAATTCTCTATCTTTTGCTGCAACGGTTTTGCGAAACACCGGGTGTCTGCAGTCAGCAATTCCGTAACCGTCGCCTGTCCTCCGCGCAGGAAGCGCAGACTTGCCGCCTCATGCACCACCACTTTCAGCTCTTCTCCATATAAGGATGAGGGGATGTCTTTCATCGTCGGCGTAGCTCCAAAGGAAGTTCTGCGCAGGTTGATCGTATTTTCATCCCTGGCCAATATGATGTCACGGTTGATGGCTATATTATATTCCGCCAGCAGCTTCTCGAACATGGGCATTTCAGCCGTATATACCTGCAATATTCCCTGCGCCGTATTGAAACTGGCCTTATCCATAAACAGCAGCAGCCGTCCGCCGCCCTGCATAAACTGCGCTATTGCTTCATATTCGCTTTGCTCCAGATCCGCTTTGGGCGAAACCGCAATCAAAATATCCGTCTCCGGATTCAGCGGCTGCTTGGTCGCCGATACATCAAATTCGCTCACCTGAAAATTCGCCATATCCAGCATATGCCGAAAATCCCGCAGTTCCGAAACAGGCGTCTCTCCGTGACCGGTCAGCATATATACATTACAAAACGCTCCATCCTGAATACCTTCAATGGTCGTAGTGATCTTTGCTTCCGCACGGAATTCGTTCGTCCCGTTGAATGCATTCTCCACATATAATTCTTCTGCGGTATATACTTTGGTGACCTCATGGTTACCGTCCGAAATGATGATGCCGTTTTCTATGGGATCCACCTTGATCAGCCCCTCCGTTGTTTTCAATACTTCCGGAGAAACCATAGTTACCTGCACATACGGAGAGTATGCTCCATATTCCGCAGCCAGTTCCCTTACGCGTACATCCTCATTTCCCGGGGAATATACGACATATAAATAAATCTCTTCCTGCAATGTATCCAACACTCTGCAGGATTCCTCCGACAAAGTATAGATGTCGTTTTTTGTCAGATCCACCCGCAAAGCCCTCGATTCTTCCAGTGACGAAAGAATCAGATTGCCCATGATCAAAATCACCAGCCCGATACACAGCAACAACTTTCCACCCATATACCGCCAAATATTTTTGTTACTCATACGCGTTTTTGCCTCCATATCTGCAAAACCTGTACGGTACCCACCTGAAACAGCAATGTACAAGTGATCAAATATAAAATTGCGGAATAACTCAGCAAGCCATACTGGAATTCGTGGAATCGACTGAATACCGATACAATGCGTATAACGTGCCGTATCAACAGATGCGTCATGTGCGGCAGCAATGCCTCCAGCATCCACCAGGCAAACAGCACCGCCACGGTCACCAGCAACGCACGAAAACCGTGGGAAGACATGGACGAAATAAATACTCCCATCGCACAGACTACCGCGCCCATCAGCAGCACGCCCAAATACAGCAGCAGTATTTCCTTCCAGTACATACCTGTCAACAGTATACCGATCATCGGGAACAACAACGTAGCCGCACTGAAGGCAGCAAATATCAAAAATGCTGCCAGAAACTTAGAAAACACAACGCTTTGCAGCCGTATTGCGGAAGAAAATAAAATCCTGTCCGAACCCAAATATTTTTCAGCCGCAAAACTGTCCATCGTCAGCAACGGTATAAACAGCACCAAAACATTGGCGATTTCCGAAAAAACAGTGCGGATCTCCACAATTTCCTGCGAAAACAGTGCGCCGCCAAAACGGACACCGGTATACAACATCAAACCGGCAGCCGCCAAATACAGCAGCATATGTCTGCGATAGGTATTCAATTCTTTTTTCAATACCATATACATAGGACTTATTCCTCTTCTTCCTGTTCCCGACCGGACAACTGCAAATAAATATCCTCCGGCGAAATATGCAAACTGCGCATCTCCAGCACCGGCACTTTATACGATGCCGCCGCAAACCACAGTGCGTGTCTGATATCTTCTCCCTGTTTTGCATTTACTACAACATCCCATACACCGGTTTCCGATGTACTGTGAAAATCCATCTCTGCCACACCCGACACAAACCGGAAAGCCGCACGGACCTGCGTCGGCGCACATGCCACCCGCAAACGGATGCCCATTTTTCGTGCAGGCATATCAAACAAATTATCTCTGTCCGATGCAATACGGCCTTTGTTGAGTATGATCGTCCGCTTGCAAAGATCCGAAAATCCCCCTATGGTATCCGATGCAATGACCAATGTTGTCCGCTGTGCCACTGCTTTCAGGAACAATTTATGCTGCGCCGCTTCATCGGTGCGCAGCCCATGGAACGGCTGATCGATCAGCAATACTTTAGGCTGCAGCGCCAAAGCCGCTGCAATGCTTACTTTTGCCTGATCCAGCGCATTCAGCGCCCGGATAGGATATTCCTCTATATTTGCCAAACCGGAAAATTCCAGTACTTCTTTCATTTCGTTTTTCTGTTTTGCACTGCGGATACGATTGATCCCGCACAAAAACCGCATATACTCCCGTACCGTCATCTCCTGATACAAAGCACCGCCCTGGGGGATATACGCAATCTCTTTTCTGCTTTGTGCAGCATCTTTCCGGATATCCTTTCCTTCCAGTTCCACACAACCGCCATATTTCAGCAAATATCCGGATAGAATATCCAATAACGTCGTTTTTCCGGAGCCGGTCATGCCAAAAATCCCCGTGGTCTCACCCGGGGCTATATGAAAGGAAATGCCGCTTAGTGCGGCAATATCTCCATAATATTTGCTCAGATTTTTAACTTTCAGCATATTCCTGTACATCCATTGTTACTCTCGTTACCAAAATTATATCAAACCGCCTATTTCCCCGATGTAAATAAATTATGAATTAACCCCCACCGACAGCGGCATGATTTGCGTATCTGCTGCATAAGCATGACATAAAGACCATTTTCTGCCATAAACGGAGGTAATTATGCAATTCAATACACATACTGTCACTACAGAGCAAAGTTTCCATATCCCGGATATTCAGATTCCCGTAGAAGGCACGATTCCCCTGCCCGAAGGCATCGCACCTATCCAGACTGTACTGGATATTGCAGGTACTGCCGAAGTCAGTGAGGTATCTGTCTGTGACGGGAAATTATATCTGGAAGGCGTCGCCCATTTCAAGATCCTGTATCTGGATGCTCACAACGAGTTTACCGGATTTGATGCAGAGACCGAATTTTCGCATCTGCATGATCTGGAATATACCGATCAGCTTGTGCAGGCCTTGGCATGGTGTCGCTTGGGAGAACTTAACCATACCGTCACCGATGGCCACAGTGTATATATCCAGTGTCTTATCGAGGCCGAAACGCTGCTTTCCTGCAATCGTTCGTACCCCGTTTTGGACCCCGGCACACAGGACCGTTTTTTGCAGCACCGTACTGCCGATGTGACCCTTTCCAGGCTGGGCTGTATGCGTACCGGCAAAACCTGCCTTTCCACACAGGTGCGCGTTCCTCAAAGCCTGCCTGCCGTAAAACGGGTGTTATCCGAACATGGCTATGCCATCCTTCATAAAATCGTTCCTGAGGAGGGTCACGCCGCCTTGGAAGGAGAACTGCGACTGTTTATCGTATATGAAAGCACCGATAAAAATGCCCCTCTGCAGTATCTGGAAGAAACACTTCCCTTTTCGGACATTATTGCAGATGACGCCTTGCAGGCACACAGCAAAGTATTTGCCATTGCCGGGCTGGAATCTGTAGCCACACAGCCGGATACACAAAATACAGATATTCTCAACATCTCCGCGGTAATTCACCTGTGCTTATCCTGTCATCATACCCATCAGGAGAACATCGTGGAAGATTTGTACCACGAACAACAGGATATCCGCCTAACTCGGGTAGCGTTCCACTCCGATAGTATCAGCGATGCTGTCTGCACCAAAAAGGTACTGCGGTTAAGTGCGGAGCTGCCTTCCGATACCCCCGAAGTATCCCGCGTTTTGTTTGCCCGTGCTTATCCACGCATCCTAAACGCACATCAGCAGGATGGTACTGCAATGATGGAAGGCATCCTGACCGTTGCCTTGTGCTATACCACCATGCAGTCAGGGATCCGCAGTACACAGCTGCAGCTTCCCTTTGAAACAGAAGTCGCCTATACCGCACTGGACCCGGCTGCGGCGCTGCAGGTGTACGCATTTGGCGCCTATACCGTTGCAGAAGGCTCCGGCAAAGAATTGGAACTGAAAGCCTGTCTGGATCTGTGTATTCACGAAGTCCGGTCCCAGACGGTTTATGCCGTGCAAGACGCAGCATTGGAGGCACCTGCCGCCCGTAAGCAAACCGGTATTTTTATCTACTACGCAGACGGAAAGGAATCTTTATGGGACATCGCCAAAAAGTTCAAGATCAATCGGCAGACCATTTCCACGTTACCGGAAACCGATGTTCCCCCGCAGGGGCATAAGTTGATACTGGTCAGTCGCTAAAAGGATAATAATTGTTGTACGCTTTTGAAAAAACCACTTGACATAGGCTTATGTTATCACTATAATTAGAAAGGTAGTGAATCAAATCATACGCTTTGGAGAGTTGGCTGAGTGGTCGAAGGCGCACGACTGGAAATCGTGTATACGTTAATAGCGTATCTAGGGTTCAAATCCCTAACTCTCCGCCAAAAATGCTGCGAGATCATCGCAGCGTTTTTTGTTTGTTCCCCCTTTGTTTCAAAACCGTCCTGACGGTGTTATACTAAATCATGTAAACTTATACATACTATAGGAGAGTTCTTATGCGTTCCAAGCGAATTTTCCATGGTTGGATCAATGTCATTGCCTGCCTGCTCATATTAGCGATCGGCATGGGGGTACTCAGCAACACAGCAAGTATCTATATCAAACCGGTTTGTGACGATCTCGGTTTTTCCCGCGGTGCGTTTTCTCTGCACCGTACCATTTTATCGGTCGTCGGTCTGTTGTGTATGCCGTTATTTACCCGACTGCTGCCCAAATACGGTTCCAAAAAGATTTTATTGGTTTGCAGCATCGGTCTGGCATTGTCTGTCATCGGCTTCTCCGTCTCCACACAGTTGTGGCACTTTTATGTGTTTGGTGCTATGTATGGCCTGTTTACCAACGGCATCAGTTTCTTCCTCATCGGAACACTGATCAACTATTGGTTTATCGATAAAAAGGGACTGGCTACAGGCATCGCCTATTGCGGCAGCAATATCGGCGGCGCGATCGCCGTCTCTGTCATCGGCAATCTGATGGATACCATCGGCTGGCGCTGGGCTTATGCCGGGTCTGCCATTCTGACCATCACCCTGCTGGTCCCTATCATTTTGTTGATGGTCAAAGACCGTCCCGAGCAACACGGTATGACACCTTATCAGGAAAAGAAAGCCACTCAGGCAGATCCGTCCTCTGTGCAGTTCAGCGGCGTGTTGTTATCCGATGCTCAGAAAACACCGGTATTCTGGGTCATGCTGTTTGCATTTTTCCTGTTCGCCACCGGCTGTGGTACCCCCAGCCATCTGACAGCCTTTCTCTCAGATAACGGGTATTCCGTTGTGATGGCCACTACCCTGACCTCTGTCTACCAGATTTCTGTTGCCGTCAATAAAATCTCTATCGGTGCACTGATCGATAAACTGGGCATTTCCGTAGGCGGTTTCCTGTTGGGGCTCAGCTGCATCGGTGTGCCTGTTACAGCATTACTTGTCCATTTTCAGATCGCTGCATGGCTGCACGTTATTTTGGTCGGCTTTATCTGTGCCGGCTATAGCATCGCCATCAGTATCTATGTATCCAAGTTATTTGGCAATCTGGACTTCTCCTCCATTCTCGGTGTTTTTTCCATGGATACCACATTGGGCGCTACCGTGACAACGCCGTTTATGGGTGCCATTTTCGATGCTACCGGCAGTTATCGCCTCTCCTGGATCATTCTGCTGATCTGTGCCGTACTGGGCGCTGCAGGACTGGCAGTTATCAGCGCAATGATGCGCAAACGCAAAGCATAATTTATTCGGACTTCTATAAAAAAACAGCATGGAAAATCCATGCTGTTTTTATTTTATCTGATTATTCTACGGTAACGGATTTCGCCAGATTTCTGGGTTTATCCACATCACAGCCCTTAAATACCGCTGTATAGTAGCCATACAACTGATACGGTACTGCCGCAAGGATGGGGGCAAACAAGTCATCGATATCCGGCAATGTCAATACCAGATCTGCATCCTTTTCCAGCGCAGCCACATTGCTCTGCTGTGTCATTGCTACCACAAACGCACCTCTTGCCTTGACCTCTTTGATATTGCTGACCAGTTTTTCCAGCAATGCTGTCTGCGTAGCCAATGCCATGACCAGCGTATTCTTTTCGATCAACGCAATGGGGCCATGCTTGAGTTCGCCTGCCGCATATGTTTCGGAATGAATATAGGACAATTCCTTGAGTTTCAGCGAACCTTCCATCATCAGTGCATGATCCGCACCTCTTCCGATAAAGAATTCGTTGACATCCATAAATCGCTTGGAGGCCAATTGCTGTACGATTTCCTTGCCTTCCAGCACCTGCTCCAGCAACGCGGGTAATTTCTTAAGATTTTCTACATAAGCAGTATACTGCGCTTCATCCAAAGTGCCGCGCATACGGCCCAGTTCCGCTGCCACCATATACAGGCACAGCACCTGCGTCAAATAACCTTTGGAAGTAGCAACCGCGATTTCCATACCTGCCTGCGTATGCATGGTAGCATCTGCTTCGCGGGAAATGGTGCTGCCCTTTACGTTGGTGATCGCAATGACCTTCGCCCCTTTGCTCTGCGCTTCACGCAGTGCCGCAATGGTATCTGCCGTTTCACCGGACTGGCTGATCACGATAAACAGATCGTCCTTGGATAACAGAGGAGAGGGCATCCGGTAACGGAACTCGGAAGCCACATCTACATTTACGGGGATGCGGGCGACCTGCTCGATCACATATTTGCCCATAATACCTGCATGATATGCGCTGCCGCAAGCCACGATATGGATACCGCGGATCCCTTTGATCAATTCTTCGGTGATATTGATCTCAGACAGATCGATACGGTTTCCCCGCATACGGGTCATCAATGTATCGTACATGGCGCGGGGCTGTTCATGGATCTCTTTGATCATGAAATGCTCCCAGCCGCCCTTTTCGGCCTGTGTTACATCCCAGTCGATCGTGAATTTTTCTTTTTCGGCACGATTGCCGTAAGCATCATAGATCTCCACCGCATCTTCGGTGATCACCGCTACTTCGCCATCATCCAGCAGATATACATCTTTTGTATATTCCAGCAATGCCGGGAAGTCGGATGCAATCAGGTTTTCACCCTGTCCCAGACCAATGACCAACGGGCTGTCTTTTCTGGCAGCAACGATGCGGTGCGGCTCGTTGATATTCATAACGCCAAGCGCATACGAGCCTTCCAGCATTTTTACCGCGCGCATTACCGCACTCTTGAGATCTCCCTCATAATAATAATTGACCAGATGGGCAACTACTTCCGTATCCGTCTCGGATACAAAATGGATTCCCTTGCCCTGCAGCCACTGTTTGAGTTTTGCAAAGTTCTCTATGATACCATTATGTACGACGGCCAGATCTCCTGCCATATTGGTATGCGGATGTGAATTTACATCCGAAGGTTCTCCGTGGGTCGCCCAACGGGTATGACCGATACCAATGGTGTTTTCTGCCACGGTTCCGGACAGTTTTTCCTGCAAATTGGCCAGACGGCCTTTGCACTTGACGATCTGCATTGCCCCATCTGCAATATATGCTACGCCGGCGCTGTCATATCCTCTGTACTCCAGTTTGGACAGACCGCCCAGCAATACCGGCAATACATCACGCTTGCCTACATAACCTACGATTCCGCACATATTCTGCGCCTCCTCTTATAACTTTTTCTCGATCAGCGCCGCTACTTTTTCGGCTTGCGCCCGGATATAGTCAATGTTTTCGCCCTCGATCATCACACGTACCAACGGCTCTGTGCCCGACGGACGGATCAGTACACGACCTTTGCCTGCCATCGCCTGTTCAACTTCCGCGATCGCCTGCTGTATTTCTGCATCTTCCGCATATGCGTACTTCTTCTGTTCACTCACCTTTGCATTGACCAGTACCTGCGGCAGGATCTCTACATCATATGCCAATGTACCCAGCGTCTTTCCGCTGCGTACAACCACACCCAGCAGCTGCAGTGCCGTCAGCATTGCATCCCCCGTAGTGTTCTTATCCAGAATAATGACATGGCCGGACTGTTCTCCGCCAAAGTTATATCCGGATGCCAACAGTTCTTCCAATACATAACGGTCCCCAACTGCGGTTTTTATCAATTGAATACCATGGCTCTCCAGATACAGCTGCAATCCCAGATTGCTCATGACCGTACCTACGACAGTATCCTTTGACAATTTGCCGTGGGCCTTCATATCCAGGGCACATACCGCCATCACACGGTCACCATCCACGATGCGGCCCTGCTCATCCACTGCGATCAGACGGTCTGCATCACCATCAAAGGCCAGACCGATATCTGCACCCAATTCTTTGACTGCCTGCTGCAGTTTTTCGGGATGGGTAGAACCGCAGCCGTCATTGATGTTTGTGCCATCCGGTGTATTGCCGATGCAATCCACCTTTGCCCCCAGTGCGGAAAACACCTGCGGCGCAATGCTGTATGCGGCACCATTAGCGCCGTCCAACACGATATGCAAGCCTTCCAGCGTCGCCTCCGCATTGCTGCACAAATATGCAGCATAATCCTCTGTCGCACTGGTATGTTCCACTTTGCGGCCCAGATTGATGCCGCTGGGCAGTTCCGGTACATTGCCGGACAAAATCATTTCTTCGATCTCTGCCTCGATCTCATCGGCCAGTTTGTAACCCTGACCATTGAATACTTTAAGGCCGTTATATTCTACAGTATTATGCGACGCGCTGATCACAATACCGGCATCTGCGCCATACAATCTGGTCAGATATGCCACTGCAGGCGTAGGTACCACGCCCAATACTTCTGCAGTTGCACCTGCAGAGCAAATGCCCGCTACCAGCGCACTTTCCAGCATATCACCGGAAATTCTGGTATCTCTGCCGATCAGGATCCGTGCATGATGCGCGGAATCGGTCAGCTTAAATGCACATGCCTGTCCTAATTTATATGCCAATATGCTGTCCAATTTTTCATTGGCCACACCGCGAATACCATCTGTTCCGAACAATTTTCCCATGTTCATTCTCCAATACAAAATTTATAGACTGTGATATGCTGCCGTTGCCGCCACAGCACCGTCTGCTGCCGCGGTCACTACCTGCCGCAATGTTTTTGTTCTCGCATCACCGGCTGCATATACCCCGGCGACATCTGTCAGCGTATCTTCCCCTGCAACGATATAACCCGCCGCATCCAACAAAACTTTTCCCTGCAGAAATGCCGTATCCGGCTGCTGGCCTACTGCCACAAACACGCCCTCCACAGCCAGTTCTTTTTCTTCCCCGGTATTCACATCCCGCAGCAAGATGCTTTCCAGATCAAACCCGCCGCGGATCTCCAGCGGCACTTTACAGGTCTCAAAGAAAATATTTGTTTTCTTTTTTGCCTTATCGACCAAATATTGTTGTGCACGGAAACTGTCTCTTCTGTGGATAATATGCACTTCTGTAGCCAGATCTGCCAGATACAGTGCATCTTCAAACGCAGTGTCTCCGCCGCCTACCACAGCCACGCGCAGCCCCTTAAAGAATGCCCCGTCGCAGGTGGCACAATAAGAAACACCCATGCCTGTAAATTCCTTTTCTCCCGGGATCCCCAGTTTACGCGGAGATGCCCCCATTGCCAAAATCACGGTTTTTGCACTGTATGTGCCCAATTTGCCTGTGATCTGTTTTTCACTGCCGTCCAGCTGAATATCCATTACTTCATCGGCAATATATGCCGCACCAAAGCGCTGTGCCTGCTCCAGGAGGATCTGCGAAAACTCCGGACCGGCTACGCCTTCGGCAAAGCCGGGGTAATTTTCCAGCCGATGCGTGGATGTGATCTGACCGCCTGCTGCTGTCTTTTCCAACACCGCCACATCAAGCCCTGCTCTGGCACCGTAAATTGCCGCAGTCAGTCCCGCGGGACCGCCGCCAATAATCAAAATGTCGTACATATCTGCTCCCTTCTGCGAAAGTCCGCAAAAAACAGTTCGTTATATTTTATCACATAATCACTTATCTGTCTATTTTACCGTACTTTGTTTACAATCTAATTTATTATACCGCAGAAATTTTAGTTTATTGCATAAAAAAAGCAGATGTTTGTACATCTGCTTTTTTTGTATAGGAACCTTTTACATATGGCCATAAAACTCCACTGTCAATCCCCGTTCCTGTACCATTCTTTTGAGACTTCCCCATACTCCGACTTCGCTGTAGAAACTGCTTACTTTACCGTCATCCAGAAACAGGACCAATTTATATTCCTGAGTATCAACGTCAATATAATCTGCCTCTTCACGCATATCCTCTAACATCAGAGTACACACCACCGCATTGGGATCTGCCGATACGATCTCATAAGACACGATACGCACATCCTGCTTTGAAAATTTCAGCAGTTCCTGCAGGTATTTTTCTTCGCGCTGCTGTATATAGGCTTCTCTTCCCGGAGCCAATATGCTTTCCAGTTCGGCAAACTCCGTGTTCTCTTCCTTTTTGATCCCGGGATCCCACACGAATATAACCCCTTGCCGCAGTTCGTCGTAATATACCTTTTCATTGAGATTGGGACCGTCAAAGTTTGCATCCGGCACTTCGCCATAATATTTTTTTAAGTAATAGTACCCCGAAAGGTATCCGCCCTTGTCTGTCGTCTTGAGGGCATAACGGCTGGCCAGATAGTCATCACTAAATTCGCCCCAGTCTTTCTCAAAACCAAATTTTTCCTGTATCATCGGTTTGTATTTGATATTATCCATGATGGCTTCCATGTGCTTTTGCGGCACAATATCCTGATTGATCAGTATCATCTGCATCCAGAACATTTCGGCATCACCGGTCTTTAGATATTCCTGATATTCGGTATGATATATTTCGTAAGGAATATAGCATTGTTCTCCATCGATCTCTACCAGATATTTATCCTTCTGCCGATATTCATTGAGCACCTGCAGCTTTTCATCGTATATTTGGCCAATATCGATACAATATGCATACAGCGCTTCCCCATCCTGTGCCTGTAATGCCTGCAGGAACTTTTCTGCCGTATGCCGATTGCGCATTTTTGCAAAGTTTACGGTATCTGTGACAAGCAGCACAAATACCAGCACAAACAATACCATCATCATACCGGAGATCAAACCGACCCATCTCTTTTTCCGGAACTTTCTCCGGAGTTTTCCAAAAGATTTCTCTTTCGAAAATGTTTGATCCTGCTGCGCAGACGTCAGGTTCGACTGTGTCATCCGCTGCAGATACGCTGCACAATACGGACAATGCACAGTATGCTCTTCGATCAATCGTCTGCTCATATCGGAACAACTGCCATCAGCATACAAAGGCAAAAGATCACGAATGCTGTTACAAGTCAATTTTATATCCATCCTCTTGCCTCCATTTCTTTGATAATCCGTTCTTTTGCTCTGAAAAACGTAACTTTTGCCCAATTTTCCGTCTTGCCAAAGATCTCTGCGATCTCCCGGAATTTGAGTTCTCCAAAGATACGCAGCGAAAATACTTCACGGTAGGGCTCTTCCAGCGTGTGCAGTGCCTTATGGACACTCAGCACCGTCTGTTTATCCAGCAGCATCTCCATCGGAAAAGGAATCTCCCCCTCTGCCAGTGGATGCGTCGGATCGGGTTGTACGATGCGGCGATGCTTTCTTTGCTCGCTGAGAAACAAATTCTTGCCGATGCGGCACAGCCATGTATACAGGCTGCTTTCACCGCGGAATTTACCGAGATGCCGGAACGCCCGATAAAATGTCTCTTGCGTCAGTTCTTCTGCATAGGCGCTGTCTTTGGTCAGCCCCAACAGATAGCGATACACCCTGTCTGCATATCGGTTATATAATTCCGAAAATGTATCCATCGTACCTCCTTTCCAAGTAAATGCTTTTGTTTTGCTCTGTTTCCCGTCAATAAATGATACCCGAAACGATATATGCATGGCGCCAAGGGTTTGCCGGCGCGGGCACATCTTCAAATCCAATTCCCTTTTCTTTTACAAAGCGCTTCATCAATTCTCCGCTTTGTGCATACCCGCTGATATCCTGTATGGTGCCTTGTTCGTATTCGATGCACAACACATAAATATTTTCTTTATGATCCAAATCTGCATACGCAGTATCCCCGGAGTCATCACGCAGCTGCATGGAAATATACAGATTGTTGTCCTGCATAGAAGTATTGTATTTTGTGATCACAATATTTTCCTCTGTAAACAGGTCAAAGGCCTGCTGCAACGTCTGTCTGCAGAAAGCAGCATATCCATCCTCACCCATCGCCAGCATATTTTCGGAATAGATACGGATCTCTTCGGGTTTTACTATCTGGTTATATGCTTTATCTGTGCCCTCCGATTCTGCAGCATCCAGTCTTTGCACTACACTTTGATGCTGCCGGTACAGCACATCTGTATCCAGATACGTATCCAGCAGTTGTTCTGTCTCCCCATTCTTCAGTAATTTCGCGATTTTGCCTGCTGTGATCTGCATATCGATGCCGGTATAACTCCAGCGCCGGGGAAATGTATTTCTGGCGGCAATTTCATTGATGGTAAGTACCGCAAAGCATACGATCAGCAATGTCAATACCAGTGCTGTTATGCTACGCAGCCATACCTTCCGCCGTGCCTTCTTCATGATCCTGCGCGCCAATTCTGTTTCCTTTATTCTTTCCTCACTGACTTCCTGCGAACTATATCTCAAGTTTTCCAATATCTCCCGGCATTGCGGACACTCACGCAGATGATTTTCGATCAGAATGCATGTATCTTCCGAGCATATCTGATCCACATATAGCGGCATCAGATCCCGGATCACTTCACAATGCTGATTCATACTACACCTCCATATCTGATCTTTCATCTGTTAGACTCCTGTGAATGCAAAAGGTTACCTGCCTTTTTGAATTTTTCAAAAAAACCTCCGGCAATATATGCCGAAGGTTTTCCCTCGTGCTTTATAATAAGATATCTGCAAGATTTGCTTTGGGATCTACGGTATATGTCATAGAGCCGTCCAGACAACTGAACAGCGTCGTCACGCCCGGGCCATGGCCGGAGGTCTTGCAGCTGCCGTGTACGACCACCCCGACAGACAATGCCCCGGTAATGAAGTTGCGGCCGTTGGTATTGTCACAATCCAGCAAAGCGACGATATCGCCGAGGCGAAGGGTATCCAGTTCATACTCTGCCACCAGTTTTTTGTCAAACATTGTGATATCGTAGTCACCTTTTTTGGTCGTTGCCGCACCAAGGCCGGAGCCCATCAGACAACCGGGCACCACCTTTGCCACAGGGATGACCAATTTTCCATCCTGCTCGCAAATATTCATTTTCTCCATCAGCAAAGGATCCAGATTCATCACGGTGATGCCGGGGTAATCCTCCAGTTTGAGCCCCTGACCAAAAGATCTGACATTGATCTTATCACCAATATTCATCTTTTCCAGCGCTTCCTCGGGGAAATACATGATCACATGCTCGATACCGCCATGGGTGCCTGTTACAAACCCTTTGGCCCCCTTGGCGTCGCCGCTGATAACAGTTGCTTCATTACCCACGCAGGAAAGATAGTTATACGCATTGCTGGCACGGGTATCGGGGTTGCGGGTACTGACGCCCGGCTCGATATGATCTGCTTCAAAGCCACAGGCAAGGTCACCGATTTTTACATTATAGGTAATACCGCCGGTGCTGGGCAGCACAAACGCCTGTCCTTCATGGTCCAATTTACCAAGGTCGTTATATCCGGGTGCGGAAACTTCACCCTGTACAGACAGTTTGACCAATCTGTCCTTGTTTGTTCTGAGCATAAACATAACCTCTCTTTCATTTTCTGTAAATTTATTATATCGTACTCTGTTCTGACTTCCAATACCAATCTAATCCTGTACCGCCGCAACGGATAACTTTATGATCTCCCCTGCATCCTCTGCCGATAAAAGCGGACAGCAGGCATAATACAGGGTTTTTCCGCCTTTGCCCGGCAAATCACCCAAAAATTTTTGCAGCAGTGCATGGATATCCTTCTGATGCCACATATACATACTGTAATATTGTCCTGCCGGGCGTATATGCATTGCCTCCTGCTGCGAGGACTGATAATACACGATATACCGGTCCTGCTTCGCCGGGATATCAGCCGTATCAAACAACAGGCCAAACTGCGTGCCGTAATGCTGTGACCCCAGCACAATAGGCGGTTCCTTTTCCTGCAGCACATAAGGATATGCTTTTGTTTCTTCCAAAAACAGCGTACCGATGCCGTAGGTATCAAATTCCGTCATTTGGGCGGCGTTCAGCTTCAGGCTTTCTTTGGCTCTGCGTATTGCCATCTCCTGCCGCAGTATCGCTTGCTCCTGTTTTTGCAAAAAAACCTGTCGCTGCTGCCTTGTCTCCGCCGCAAGATAGTCGTGTATCTCCTCCAGCGAAAAATCCAGCAACTGCAGTTGTTTGATAATATCCATCCGAGCTAATTGCTGCGCTGTATAATACCGATATCCATTGGCTGCGCGGTACGCCGGTTTTAGCAGCCCGATTTCATCATAGTAAAACAGTGTTTTTTTATGCACACCGCACAGTTTTGCAAATTTACCTGCCGACATTTGCTGAGATAACATAAAAAACCTCTTGACTATCCTGTTACTGGATACTTTATATTGATCCCAGTATATCAGATTACGGAGGTTTTTGCATTATGCAGTCCAATAAAAAACTATTCTTTTTTACCGTACCTATCCTTTTCAGCCTGTTGACCCAACAGTTATACAGTATCGCTGCCTCTGTGATCGCAGGCAGTTATCTGGGGAACGGCGCCCTTACCGCAGTCGGCAACGCCGGCACCATCCTTATGCTGGTGCTCATGGTTTCCGGCGGGCTGGAACTGGGGTGCGAGGTGCTGTTTGCCCGTCAGATCCACAGCGAAGACCAATCACGCGTCCGCCATACAGCCTATGACATCCTGATCACCGGCATTTCCTGCGGAGCCGTTATGAGTTTGTTGCTATATGCACTCAGCGATCTGTTATTTGCCTGGCTGCGCATTCCCTTTGCCATACAGGCAGATACGCGTACCTATCTGCTGATATATCTTGGCGGTGTTGTTTTTTCTGTGGTCCATGATCTCTCCCGGGCGATTCTTACTGCCCTTGGCGAATCCCGTTTGTCCTTTATACTGATCTTCTGTTCTTCTGTGACAAGCATTGGTCTGGGTATCCTTTTTGTCGGATATTTTCACTGGGGCGTTGCAGGCTCTGCACTGGCTATCGTCTGCGCGCAATTGTGTGGTATGCTGGCATCGCTTTATTGCTTGTTCCGCCGCTTGCGCCGCTTTCCCAAATCCTCTGTGCCCTATCGCTTTTCACCCGGCAATATGATCCGGATACTAAAAGCCGCAGTCCCCACCATATCCCAGCAATCCTTTACCGTACTGGGAAACCTGTTGCTGCAATCCGGCATCAATACACTGGGCGACCAGATCAGCGGCGGCTATACCGCCTATACCAATGTGATCACTTTTATCACCATGGCTTATGTGGCGTTTGGTCAATCTGCTTCGATACATACCGCCACCTATGCGCAGGAATCCTCTTCTCTTGTTCGCAGCGGTCAGCGTTTTTTGCAGCGCTGTACATGGGTCTACTCCGCAATCATCTGTGCAGTGATCCTGTTATTCAACAAACAGATTTGCAGACTGTTTCTCAATGCCGCGGAAGTACCCGATGGTTTTGATATGATGTATCAATGTCTGCTGTATTCTCTTCCTCTCCTTCTTCTCAATACCCCTAAATATCTGTGTGAAGGAATGCTGCGCGGTATGAATCATGGCGGCGCCTTTATGCTGAGTAATATCGGCGGATTGGTATTGCGCATCGCATCTACGTTATTGCTGCTGCCGTATTTGCATTGGCACGCGTTATTGATCGGCAGCACCATCGATCGGCTTTGGTCTGCATTATATGCAGGCATACACTTGCAGCGGACAACACATTGACGTATCCATAAAATCAGTATAAAATTTTTGTAAGTGTTTATAGAAGGAGCCTCGATATGACCATTCTGCAATCTTTGATTTTCTTTATTGCCAGCCTGTTGGCTTCTGTAGCCGGCGCAGTATGCGGTATCGGCGGCGGCGTCATCGTCAAGCCTACGCTGGAGTTGTTCGGATGGGCATCGGCAGCGACCATCAGTTTTTTATCCGGTACCATGGTGCTGGCCATGAGTTGTTATTCGGTGTTCCGTTCTCTCGGCAGCAAAGAAAGATCCGTCGACCTTCGCACAGCTACACCTTTGGCCATCGGTGCTGCAGTCGGCGGCGTCATCGGCAAAGTATTGTTTAATCTGATCCGCAGCAATTCCGCAAACCCCAATACCGTTGGGGCTGTACAGGCCATTTGTTTGCTTCTGGTCACGATAGGCACCCTGATTTACAATCTATGTAAGGCACATATCCGCACACACCATATGTCAAATGCTCTGCTTTGCGCCGCGATCGGCTTTGTGCTCGGGATCATGTCCAGTTTTCTGGGGATCGGCGGCGGTCCTATCAATCTGGTCGTGCTCAGTTATTTCTTCAGCATGGATTCCAAAACAGCGGCAGCAAACAGTTTGTATATCATTCTGTTCAGTCAGGCAGCCAGCCTGCTCTACACGGTCCTTGGAGGCAGTGTGCCCGCATTTACCTGCTTTACATTGGGTTGTATGATCGCAGGCGGTATTTTGGGCGGTATGATCGGCCGCTCGTGCAGTAAACGCATGAAAAATGCCGGTGTCGATACATTGCTCATGATACTGATGATCGTTATTATTCTGATGAGTGTCTATAATGCATGGTGTTATTTAGTATGATAAAAAAGCATTTGCACATCTTTGCAAATGCCTTTTTATATAGAAAGCGGGGTTCTATGATCCAATTTTATGCGCCGCAGATAGATGATCTGTGGTTCAAACAGCAAATGTTGGCCGATGCCGACACGATGTCCTATAATCATGCTTATGGCGGCACAATAGCCTTCCCGGAAGAGCGGTGGGCAGACTGGTATGCCCGATGGATGCTTTGTAATGACGGTACCCGATTTTATCGCTATCTCCGTTTAGAAGATCAATTTTTGGGCGAAGTCGCCTACCATCCGGATACAGAACAGAATATTTTCCTTGCCGATATATTGATCTATGCACCTTTTCGCGGCAAAGGATATGGACGCGAGGCACTCACTATGTTATGTACGGCCGCCAAAGAAAATGGCATCGGCACATTGTATGACAGGATCGCCATCGACAATCCGTCGATCTCCTTGTTTTTGAGCTGCGGTTTTACTGAAATATCCCGCACAGAAGATAGCATTCTGGTCAAAATAGATTTATTATAAAAAATATCTCCGCAGAAGTACTACGCATGACAGAGCTTTTGATCGTTCTCAATATCGGATTCCTTCTTGGGGCATTTTTGCCGGTCGTGCGTCTTACAGCCTTCTTTTTATAAAATCGGAGATGGCTGCAACTGGAAAATAAAAAGGGTTTCCTGAAGGAAACCCTTTTTATACTTAGTCAAACAAGCCTGCCATAGCTTTGATTACTTCCACAATTTTGTCTCCATGCTCACCCGTCGGATTCATCATAGCTCTATCTGCGCTTCCTGTGATCATGGGCATAGACTCATCATAGCCCTCTTCGGCCAAAACTTCCACTGCTCCAAAGCCCACGAGTTCCACCAATTCATCGTCATCCGCTATATCAACTTTACTTAAAAACAACACCAGCTTGTCAATGCCCTTTTCTTTGGCCATTCTTGCCAGTTCTCTCGTCTGGGACATGGGACCGTCCGTTGCTGCACAGATCATCAGTGCAGCGTCAAACTTTTCCTCGCCGGCCTCGAACATATCTATATAATCCGCAAAACCAGGATAGTCCATATACTGATAACTCTCACCGCCCACAACGAACGTAAAGGATTTTTTTGCCGTTACCACTTGTTCCCGTATCAGACCTGCTTCATCGCCGATACCGAACCGGTTGTAAAGCACACTGTTGAGCGCACGAATAAACGTTGTCTTGCCATGATCAACATGACCCAAAACCAAAATTTTTCTCATAACAGTTTCCCCCCCCCCGTACTCTTTGCCCCATCATACTCCTTTTCAAAATATTTGTCAAAATAGATAATCTGTATTGCTTTAGAAGGTTCTTTCCGTGTTTTATAACCACAATAGTTATATTTGCAAATCGTATCTATGGCGAAATTCAAAAGAAACCACCTATCGATCTGCTTAGGCGGTTTCTTTATTTGCGAAAATACGCTTCTGCCTGTCGCGCATTATGCATTGATAGTTTTTCTATAGTATTGTCCTCATAGATTTTATCTATGCTTTTTCTTACTATATCAGGAAAAATTTTTTCGATATCTTTTTGATAAAAATATCCGTCTCTTGGTTGTATTACATTCGTTATGATAAATTTCCCATCTGCGTATTCTACTGTAAATTTACGTGGTCCGGAAGAACCGCTGCCTTGCTGGATACTGTCTCCTTCAGAATAATATTGATCTTCAACAATCCAAGCATATACATTGTAATATGTATTGCTTTTATCTCCTTCCAACAGAAAAACACTCATACTAACAAAAGTTTTTTCATTCGCGTAGTATTTTACCGGCCTGTCGTCTCCTTGCTTCACTAAATATTCCAAAATTGTCTTTTCGATTTTCTCTGTATCTATATGATTTTGGACCTGAGGAAGGAATTCTGTATCACTCAAAAAACAATGTGTTGACCGCAAGACTATCAGCATTACAATAAATATCAAACTGACTAAAAAAACCCTTTGCATTCCCTTTTTTTCTTGTTTCTGCATGTTTTCCCCCTTCCTTTCACAAAATTAAGAATATGATCAAAACGCATCTATGTTTTTATTATATCAAAAAAACCTCGAAACCATAAGGTTTCGAGGTTTTTGAATACTCTGTAAGATAAGAAGTTATCTCTTGGAGAACTGAGGAGCACGACGTGCGGCCTTCAGACCGTACTTCTTTCTTTCCTTCATTCTTGCATCTCTGGTCAGGAAACCAGCTTTCTTGATAACATCTCTCAGTTCGGGCTCTGCTTCTACCAGTGCACGAGCGATACCGTGACGGATAGCACCAGCCTGACCGGTGTAGCCACCACCGTCAACGGTGATAACTGCATCGTAAGCGCCTACTCTCTCTGCTACTTCAAAGGGAGAGCGAGCCAGGATCTTGAGAGTTTCAAAACCGAAGTATTCTTCGATGTCTCTGCCATTAATAGTGATATTGCCAGCACCCTGCATGAGGCGAACTCTTGCAACGGAGCTTTTTCTTCTGCCGGTTCCGATGAACTGTTCTTTAGCCATAACTTAACCTCCTGCTAATCAGAACTCCAGCGCCTTGGGGCACTGTGCCTGATGCTTGTGCTCAGCACCAGTGTAAACGTGCAGTTTCTTGATCATCTTTCTGCCAAGAGTGGTCTTGGGCAGCATTCTTTCAACTGCGCGGTAGAACGCGAAATCGCTCTTCTTATCCATCAGATCTCTGTAGCTGGTAGCTCTCAGACCACCGGGATAGCCGGTGTGACGGTAGTAGAACTTCTTGTCCAGTTTCTTGCCGGTGAATACCAGCTTATCGGTATTGATAACGATTACATAGTCACCGGTATCAACGTTGGGCGTAAATTCGGGTTTGTGCTTACCGATCAAAATTGCAGCGACCTGGCTTGCCAGACGACCGAAGGTCTTGCCTTCTGCATCGACAATGTACCACTGTTTCTGGAGGTCGCTATTTGCCATATATGATTTCATTGAGGCTTTCCTCCCAAGTAATAGTTTGATAAGATGCGCTCTCGCGCGTATGGTAGAATGCATGGCCTACGGGGCTTTGCAGAATCCATGCACAGTATATTCTATATAAAAATATTTATAGTGTCAAGGAATTTTTCGCATAAAATCGGGCTTTTTTACAAATTTTCTAAGAAAAAATCATCGTAAAAAACTTCACACATGGCCAGACCCTGTGCCGGTGCCGTTACACCCGCCCGCGTACGGTCTCCTGCCGCAATAATATCCGGAATATCCGCTGCAGCGATCTTTCCTTTACCCACCGAGATCAAGGTCCCCGCGATGATACGTACCATATTATACAGGAACCCATTGCCCCATACATCCATATAGATATGCGGACCGTTTTGTGTGACTTCCAGTTTATAGATCCTGCGCACCGTACCTATGATATTGCTGCCCATAGAGCGGAATGCAGAAAAGTCATGTTCCCCTTCAAAATACGAAGCAGCCTTCTGCATTTGTTCCAAATCCAGCTTTTGCGGTATGTGCATGGTCGTATTGCGCTCCAGCGCGCTGGCATGGGGAGCATGATATATCGTATACCGATAATGTTTTCCCACTGCCCCTTTTCGCGCATGAAAATCCTCTCCCGCCGCCCGGGACTCTATAACCCTGATATCTGCTGGCAGCTTTTGATTGAGCACGTAACAGAATTTTTCGGGCGGGATTCCGCTATCCGTTTCAAAATGTGCCACCTGCCCATAGGCATGTACGCCTGCATCTGTACGCCCTGCGCCTACAATGTGGCAGGGTGTTCCCAACACCGTTTCCAGTGCTTCTTCGATGCATTGCTGTATACTCGGTGCATTTTTCTGGCGCTGCCATCCGCCGTAAGCGGTGCCGTCATAACTGATTTTTATTGCGATCCGCATAGTCAGATACCACTGATAATAAATGCCATCTCTGCGGCAATGATCAGCATTGCCAGATAGTCGATGCCTTTGAGTTTAAACACTTTCAGTCTTGTGCGATTGTCTCCGCCATGGTAGCAGCGCGCTTCCATAGCAAGTGCCAATTCCTCGGCACGCTTGAACGCACTGATAAACAACGGAATCAGCACTGGCAGCATATCTTTGATCCGTGAGAACAAATTGCCCGAATCAAAAGATGCGCCTCTGGCAGTCTGCGCTTTCATAATACGATCCGTTTCTTCCATCAGCGTAGGGATAAACCGCAATGCAATACTCATCATCAGCGCCATTTCGTGGACGGGGAATTTGATCTTTGCCAACGGACGGAACAAACTTTCGATCGCATCGGTGATTTCCTTCGCAGATGTTGTAAAGGTAAGCATTGTCGAGATCATGACCAACAACACCAGACGCACTGCCATTTCTACCGCACGCAGCAAACTTTCCCGATAGATCCGGATAAACTGCCATTCTACCAAAACAGTCTCTCCTTTGACAAAGAAGGCGTTGAGCACAAAGGCCATCACAATGACAAGCCACATGGATTTCACGCTCTTCAGCGCCATTTTGAACGGGATTTTGCTGCCCAATATCATTGCGGCAACCAGTACCGCTACCGATACATACCCCAGTATCGATCTGACAAAAAAGATCATGACGATCAATACAATGGTCAGCACCAATTTCAGCCGCGCATCCAGGCGATGCATAAAGGAATTCCCCGGGAAATACTGACCAATGGTCACATTCTGCATCATAACTGCTTCCCTCCCAGTTTTTCCATGAGCACGGCCTTCAGCTGATCATAACGGATCACATTCTGGGGAATATCCATTCCCTTTGCTCTCAACAGTTTCGCAAACTGTGCCACTTCCGGCAGGTTCAGGCTGGCTGCACGCAGTTTGTCGTAGTCCGAGAAGATTTCTTCGGGAGTTCCTTCCATAAACAATTCGCCATCGTTCATGACCAGTACATGCCTGGTATATTCGGCCAGATTATCCATATTGTGAGATACCATCAAAATGGTCAGCCCGCATTCGTTCAGGCTTTTGGTCAGACGCATAAAGTTCTCTCTGCCCATAGGATCCAATCCTGCAATAGGTTCATCCATGATGAGGATAGACGGTTCCATTGCCAGCACGCCCGCAATGGCGACCTTTCGCTTCTGACCGCCGGAAAGAGAAAAGGGCGATTTGTTACGATACAGATCATAATCCAGCTCGACCAGATCCATGGCCGCTCTGACACGGCGTTCTACTTCCTCCGGCTCTACGCCCAATTTGGTAGGTCCATAGGCGATATCTTTTTCTATCGTTTCTTCAAACAGCTGATATTCCGGATATTGGAACACAACGCCAACTTGTCTGCGCAGCAGTTTTCTGTCCTGTTTTTTGTCTGCATAGTCAATGCCGTTGATCAGCACTTTACCGTCGTATCCTTTGATAAGACCGCTGATGATCTGTACCAGCGTAGATTTACCACTGCCGGTATGTCCTACGATCCCAACGAAATCTGCATCTTCTATTTCAAAGCTGACATTTTTCAGCGCCTGATGTTCAAAGGGGGTGCCCGGCATATATGTATAAGAAAGGTTTTCTACTTTAATTGACATAATTCCTCCGCAAAGCTCTGCTCATTCAGCGTCGTGTGCACATCAATTCCTGCTTCCTTCAGTTCTCTGGAAAGCAATGCGGTAAACGGAGCCACCAATCCTGCATCATCCAGCAGTTCTTTGTCAAAGAACACCGTATCCGGCGTTCCGTCCCGCAGAACAAACCCGTCTTTCATAACGATAACCCGGTCCGCATCTACCGCTTCGTCCATATAGTGCGTGATCAGCACAATGGTAATATGCTCTTGCTGATTCAACGTTTTGATCAGCTGCATAATATCCTGACGTCCCTGAGGATCCAGCATTGCCGTAGATTCGTCAAAAAGGATCAGTTGCGGTTTCATTGCCAGCACTCCGGCAATGGCAATACGCTGCTTCTGGCCGCCCGAAAGCATATGCGGTGCGTGATTGCGGTATTCTTCCATATGCACCGTTTTGAGTGCATAATCGATCCGATCATAGATTTCCTCACGGGGAAAACCGAGGTTTTCCGGGCCGAAGGCAATATCTTCTTCCACAATTGTTGCAACCAGTTGATTATCCGGATTCTGGAACACCATACCTGCCGTCTTTCTGATATCCAGCGTCAGTTCTGCATCTGCAGTATCCATCCCTGCGACCATCACTTTCCCTGACGTCGGCAAATTCAGTGCATTAACCAATTTTGCAAAGGTCGATTTCCCACTGCCGTTTCTGCCAAGCACGACAACAAATTCGCCCTGCTTCACCTGAATATCCACACCATTGAGCGCAAAGGTATAATTTCCTTCGTCAGATATGTATGCAAATTTCAACCCTGTGGCATCAATCATTTTATCCATGTCGGATCTCCTTTCCTTCCATGTGAAAAAAACGAGGCATTAGCATATAGCTAAAGCCTCGTTGTATCCTGCCAGTTATCAAACAAGTTCCAATACTACCATTTCAGCAGCATCACCGCGTCTCGGACCCATCTTGATGATACGGGTATAACCGCCACCCTGGCCCAGAGCTTCAGCTCTTGTAGCGTATCTGGGAGCA
Source organism: Clostridia bacterium (assembly GCA_017531505.1). Lineage (GTDB taxonomy): Bacteria > Bacillota > Clostridia > Christensenellales > Christensenellaceae > QANA01. Next base: position 118,200 of record JAFXKX010000010.1, read on the forward strand.
AGCTCTCTGAACAGTTTCTCGATGACCGGGAACTTGTTGTCTCTCAAACGTTCCTTATACTGTGCATCGGTCTCTTTTTCGAGCTTAGCCGGACGAACATTATAGAGTTCTGCGATCAGCTGACGTCTTACTGCGAGCTTTGCAGGTGCGTCTACGGTGAACTCAGTCTCTACGACATTGCCTTCCTTATCTTTTACGGACTTAGTAACCGTAACTGTATTCTTATACTGAGAAATTGCCTTGGTGATCTGCTTTTCAGCGATTCTCTGTACTTCTTTTGCACGAGCTTTGGTTGTAACAACCTTGCCTTCCCAAAGAAGTGCAGTTACCTGGCTTCTCAACATTGCTTTTCTCTGATCGGAAGGTCTGTTGAGTCTATTGTATGCCATACAAATCTGCCTCCTGATTAATCTTACTCAAATTAGTCATTCTGACGAAGGCTCAGGCCCAATGCAGCCAGCTTCTGCTGTACCTCTTCGAGGGATTTTCTGCCCAGGTTTCTGACTTTCATCATTTCTTCTTCATTCTTCTTGATCAATTCCTCAACGGTATTGATTCCTGCTCTCTTCAGGCAGTTATAAGAACGTACGGAAAGATCCAATTCCTCGATCGTGATTTCCATGATCTTTTCTTTCTTGGCATCTTCTTTTGCAACCATGATTTCTACATCACCGACGTGAGAAGTCAGGCTTACAAACTGACCAAGATATTCATAGAGGATCTTTGCTGCCAACGAAACAGCTTCGTCAGCAGGGATAGAACCATTGGTCCATACTTCCAAAGTGAGCTTATCGTAGTCAGTAACCTGACCTACACGAGTATTCTCAACCGTGAAATTTGCCTTAGTAACAGGTGTATAGAGAGAATCCATCGGTATTACCCCAATGGGCATACCTTCTTCTTTATTCTTATCTGCCAATACATAGCCTCTGCCATGCCCGACCATGATTTCCATGTCGAGAGTAGCACCGTCATCCAGAGTAGCAATATGCAGGTCGGGATTTACGATTTCTACGTCGGCATCATAGCTGATGTCAGCCGCTGTAACTTCCTTAGGTCCAACGACGTTCAGCGTAAGAGTCTTGGGTTCATTGGAGAACAATCTGGCGCAAAGGCCTTTCAGGTTCAGCACAATGTTGGTAACATCTTCACGAACACCCGGGATTACCGAGAACTCGTGCAGCACGCCATTGATTCTGATTTTTGTAACTGCTACACCGGGCAGACAGGAGAGCAGAACTCTCCGCAAGGAATTGCCCAGGGTAGTGCCGAAGCCCTTTTCCAAAGGCTCCATCACAAATTTGGCATAGCTCTTGTCGTCACTCTTCTCAACGCATTCGATCTTAGGCTTTTCAATTTCCAGCATTAGCGAAAAAACCTCCTTAATGCTTTAGTAGTTGACCGGCGGCTATATGATTACTTGGAGTAAGATTCGACGATGAGGTTTTCTGCGATCGTGAGATCAATATCTTCCCTCTCAGGCAAAGCTACTACAGAGCCGCGCAAGTTTTCAGCATCAAATGTGAGCCACTTGGGAATGGGCTTCCCTGCCTGCTCCATGATCTGCTTGAAACGATCTTTTCCTGCACTCTTTTCCTTAACAGCGATCTCCTCGCCTACGCTTACGCGATAAGAGGGGATATCAACTTTCTTACCGTTAACGGTAATGTGACCATGCATAACAAACTGTCTAGCCTGTGCTCTGGAATCACCAATACCCATACGATAAACTACGTTATCCAGTCTACGCTCGAGCAGAGACAGCATGTAAGCACCGGTGATGCCCTGCTGCTTTGCAGCCAAAGTGTAGTAGGACTTAAACTGTTTCTCCTGAGCACCCATACCGTATGCTCTCTTGACTTTCTGCTTTTCTCTCAGCTGAAGGCCATACTGGGAAACTTTCTTTCTGCTGGTGCCGTGCTGACCAGGTGCAGCAGGGCGCTTAGCAAATGCACACTTTTCTGTATAGCAACGATCGCCCTTCAAGAAGAGTTTGCAACCTTCTCTACGGCAAAGACGGCATACAGGACCTGTATATCTAGCCATGAATCAATACCTCCTTATACTCTTCTGCGCTTGGGAGGACGGCAACCGTTGTGAGGAATGGGGGTCACGTCTCTAATCAGAGTGATCTCCAGACCAGCCGTCTGCAAAGCGCGAATCGCAGCTTCTCTGCCTGCGCCGGGGCCTTTTACGAATACTTCAACAGTCTTGAGACCATGTTCCATAGCAGCTTTTGCTGCGGTCTCTGCTGCCATCTGTGCAGCAAAGGGAGTAGACTTTCTGGAACCACGGAAACCAAGGGCACCGGAGCTGGACTGAGACAAGGCATTGCCCTGCATATCAGACATAGTTACGATAGTGTTGTTGAAAGAAGAACGGATATGTGCCTGACCGCGCTCGATATTCTTTTTCTCTTTGCGGCGTCTGCTAACTATTACTGTTTTAGCCATTTATATTACCCTCCTTCTTACTTCTTCTTGCCCGCTACTGTACGCTTCGGACCCTTTCTGGTACGAGCGTTAGTCTTGGTACGCTGACCACGTACGGGCAGACTTCTTCTGTGACGAACGCCTCTTACACAACCAATCTCCATCAATCTCTTGATGTTGAGGTTGATTTCTCTTCTGAGGTCGCCTTCGGTTTGATAATTTTTGTCAATATATTCTCTGATCTTGGTTGCATCGTCCTCAGACAGATCTTTTACTCTGATATCGGGATCAATGCCTGTTGCAGCAAGAATATCCTGAGAAGACTTCAGACCAATGCCGTATATATAGGTAAGGCCAATTTCAATGCGCTTCTCTCTTGGCAAGTCGATTCCGGCAATACGAGCCATTAACTTTTACCTCCGGTAGATTTTTCTTTTAAATTTCCATATATACATAAGCATTTGGTTAAAAAGATAACGCAATATAGACATATAAAAATATCCATACAGCCGCTGCGTGTATATTAATAACTGTTTTGCTTAATGGTTGGATGTTGTTAGGAACGGGAACCCTGTCTCTGTTTGTGTTTGGGGTTCTCGCAGATAACCATTACTTTACCATTGCGCTTAATGACTTTGCACTTTTCGCAAATGGGCTTTACAGACGGTCTAACTTTCATTTTGCGTACCTCCTGAGTGTCTGATGGCTTGGACAGGTTGGAATGGCCCTGTTTACGCCACAATATGCGCAGAATTACAAAGACTGCGCACTTTAATATTTTACATAGAAATTGCACAGAATGCAATATCTATTTCATATTTTTTATAATTTTTTTTGCTTAAACAAAGCAAAAAATCAGTTTTTGCCTCTCCAGACGATCCGACCTCTGGACAGATCATAGGGGGAAAGTTCTACAGTAACTTTGTCACCGGGCAGGATCCGGATATAATTCATTCTGAGTTTGCCGGAAATGTGCGCCAATACTTTGTGACCGTTTTCCAACTGTACTTCGAAGGAAGCATTGGGGTAAGTTTCTGTAACGATACCTTCTACTTCAATTACGTCGCTCTTGGACAAAGTGTATCTCCTTATTGTTTGTCAATCGCCGCAATGCGGTCGAGTTCGTTTCTGATCATTGCATCTACAGTGTTCCGACCGGATAAAATCTGTTCAGCTGCTTGCGCAGCAACATATGGTCTGCATTGTATATGCCGTATCTTCTTCAGTTTCGGCTTTGCTGTTTTACGACTGATGCCATCAGCAAGCAGTACATATTCAGCATTTACGATCCCGCAAATTATAAAGTATCTGCCTTTTCCTCTGCCAGCCTTGACTGTGCAAACGCGGCCGATGCATATGTTCTTATCCATGTGCCCTCCATTTATGCAAGGGTCAGAATATCGCAGGGACCGTCCTGAGTGATCACGATCGTGTTTTCATAATGTGCAGAAAGACTGCCATCTTTTGTGGATGCCGTCCATTCATTGGGCGCGATCACAACTTTGTGTGTACCCAACGTCAGCATAGGCTCTACCGCCAGTACCAGACCCGGTCTCATGACAGGACCTCTTCTGCCGGTATCATAGTTCGGAACCTCAGGGTCTTCGTGAAGATCCCGACCAATGCCGTGACCGATGAACTCAGTGACTACACCAAGGCCATATGCTCTGGCGTGTTTTTCCACTGCTTTTCCGATTTCATTCAGGCGAGCGCCGGAAACTGCCTGCTCAACGCCTTTGAAAAAGGATTCTTTGGTCACACGAATCAGCATTTCGGCTTCTTCGGAAATCTTGCCAACACCTACCGTACGTGCCATATCCGAATGATAACCTTTCAAATAAGCACCGGTATCAAAGCTGACAATGTCTCCCTCCTTTAGACGACGATGTCCCGGTATGCCATGTACGATCTCGTCATTGACGGATATACATGCAGTACCGGGAAAACCACCGTAACCTTTGAAAGAAGGTTTTGCACCCGCTCCCACAATATGTCTATACGCAATATCATCAAGCTCTGCGGTCGACACCCCCGGTTCAACAGCGGCCAGCATTTTCTCCATGGCCGCCATTGCAATCAGGGCTGCGTCCCGCATACGCTTGATTTCTTCTGCTGATTTCAGGCTGATCATTTCACACTCTCAATGATTGCTGCAATTTCTTCAACTTTTTCGTTGACATCGCCTGTTGCATCGATACGATGTACCAAACCCTTGGCATCATAGTAGTCTACCAAAGGAGCGGTTTCTTTCAGATATACATCGAAGCGCTTTCTGATAGTTTCTTCAGTGTCGTCTGCTCTGATGTACAACTCTCCACCACACTTTTCGCAGGTGGAACCGGAATACCACTTTACATTATATACAGCACCGCACTGCTTGCACAGTCTGCGGCCGCAGATACGCTCTACTACTACATCTACTGTAGTTTCGAGATCGATTACTGCATCGATCTTTGCAATTTCATCCAGTGCTTCTGCCTGTGCTACAGTGCGGGGGAATCCGTCAAACATAATACCTGCCTCGGTCTTGGCAAGGCGTTCTTTTACCATACCAATGATTACGCTATCGGGTACCAATTTGCCTTCTTCAATGTACTGTTTTGCCAGTTTACCCAGCTCTGTTCCCTGCTTCATCTCTTCACGGAGCATATCGCCCGTGGAGAGATGTTCAAGGCCGGCACTTGCTACCAATCTGGCAGCGATGGTGCCTTTTCCAGCTCCGGGGGGGCCAAGAAAAATTAAGTTCATCTTGCTCCTCCTTAGTTCAAGAAGCCTTTATAGTGACGCATCATCATCTGTGCTTCCAGTACCTGTGCAGTTTCCAGAGCGGTGCTTACCATGATCAGCAGACCGGTCGCACTGAACGGAGAGGTCAGCTGTGTGATCTTAGTAAACAGAGTCGGGATAACAGCAAGGATTGCCAGGAAGATCGCACCAAACAATGTGAGTTTCTTCAAAATCCGGCTGAAATAGTCGGAAGTGGGTTTACCCGGACGGATACCGGGGATAAAGCCACCGTACTGCTGGATATTCTTAGATACTTCAATAGGATTGAAGGAGATCTGAGAATAGAAGTAGGTGAAGAATAAGATCAGCAGTGCATACAGAACAGCATACAACAGGCTGCCTGTACCCAGGAACTTCATGTACCAGTTATAGAACGCACTCTGCGGCCAGAACTGAGCAATCATGCCGGGGAACTGTACTACAGTCATTGCGAAGATGATAGGCATAACACCGGACTGGTTTACCTTGATCGGAATGAAGGAAGCCTGGCCGCCATACATCTTTCTACCTACAACACGCTTTGCATATTGCACGGGAACTCTACGCTCACCCTGATCTACATAAGTGATCGCAGTAATGATCACCAGTACGCCGAGGATAACCCCGACAAGAGCCAGGATACTCAGGTCACCTGCAATTACTGCAGATACCAGAGAAATTACCTGACCAGGCAATTCTGCAACGAGACCTGCAAAAATCAGCAGAGAAATACCGTTGCCAATACCTTTCTGGTTAATCTGTTCACCAATCCACATCATCAGTGCAGTACCTGCGGTAAGGCACAGGAAGATGGTGATATAGTTGAACAAGTCAGTAGATTCTACTGCGCTGCTACCCATACCCCACAAAATACCGATTGCCTGAATCAGACCCAAAGCAACAGCCACATATCTTGTGATCTTGGAGATTTTGTTCTTCCCTTCTTCGCCTTCTTTAGAAAGACGCTCCAACGCAGGAATCGCAATGGTCAAAAGATTCATTACGATAGATGCGTTGAGGTAGGGGGAGATGCCCAATGCGAAGATGGACATATTCTCCAAACCGCCACCAGACATCATGTTCAGAAACTCAAGAGCTGTATAGCTGTTAACGGAATCTGCAACATAAGCTACGTTAACACCCGGAACCGGAATGGTAACGCCAACGCGGTATACGAGAAGCATGAGAATGGTATACAGGATCTTCTTTCTGAGATCCGCGATTTTCCATGCATTTCCCAGCGTCTTAAACATTTTAAATCTCCTCTGCTACGCCGCCTGCAGCGACAATTTTCTCCTGGGCAGATTTGGTGAACTTAGCAGCCTTTACGGTGAGCTTCTTGTCCAGCTCGCCATCGCCCAAAATCTTCAGACCGTCGTTGATCTTGCTGATAAAGCCGATTTCCTTGAGGAACTCTGCGGTGATGACTGTACCGTCTTCAAATACGCTCAGTTCTTCAACATTAACCGTTGTATACTGCTTAGCAAAAATGTTAATGAAGCCGCGCTTGGGGATTCTTCTCATGACAGGCATCTGACCGCCTTCAAAGCCGGGGCGAATGCTGCCGCCGCTTCTGGAGGTCTGACCCTTCTGGCCCTTACCGGACGTCTTGCCCAGACCGGAACCATTGCCTCTGCCGAGTCTCTTGGGGGATTTTCTAGAACCTACAGCGGGTTTTAATTCATGTAATTTCATTGAAAGATGCCCTCCTTAGATCTCTTCAACTTCTACCAAGTGCTTGATCTTGAAGATCTGGCCCTTGATAGAATCGTTTGCTTCTTTTACAACAGACTGGCCGATCTTCTTGAGACCCAGTGCGCGCACTGTACCAATCTGATCCTGGCGACATCCAATGGTGCTTCTCTTAAGAGTAACTTTCAACTGCATTATGATGTCCTCCTATTACTCGATCGTTACGCCACGGAGACGTTCGATCTGAGCCTTGGTCTTCAACATTGCCAGGCCAGCAAGGGTAGCCTTAACAACATTGATAGCGTTACGGGAACCGTAGGTCTTAGCATTGATATCTTCAATACCAGCCAGTTCCAGTACTGCTCTTGCGTGGTTGGAAGCGATAACGCCGGTACCAGCGGTAGCGGGCATCATAACGATGCTGCTCTTGCTGAACTTACCGATGATTCTGTGAGGGATGGTGCTGCCATCTCTGCTTACAGTGATCATATTGCGCTTTGCGCTTTCTTCTGCTTTTCTGATTGCTTCAGGGATTTCGACTGCTTTACCCTGGCCGCAACCTACATGACCGTTCTCATCGCCTACTACTACCAGTGCGGAGAATCTCATGTTACGGCCGCCCTTAACAGTCTTTGCAACTCTATTAACGGAGACGAGTCTCGTCTTCAAATCCAGTTCTCTGGCATCTATACGCTGCTGCAACTTATGTTCCTCCTTACAGTTTCAGGCCTGCTTCTCTGGCACCTTCTGCCAGAGCTGCTACTCTACCATGGTAGAGATAACCACCACGGTCGAATACTGCCTCGGTAATACCTTTTTCCAGGGCGATTTTTGCAGCCTTTGCGCCAACGAGCTTAGCTGCTTCGGTTTTGGTTGCGCTCTCCAGTGCGGATGCAAGATCCTTATCCTGAGTAGAAGCTGCTACCAGAGTGTGCCCAACGGTATCGTCAATAAGCTGAACGTAAATATTGTTCAGGCTTCTGTAAACTGCCATTCTGGGACGGCTAGCCGTACCGCTGATCTTGTTACGGATACGCTGATGTCTCTTCTGGCGTACCTCATTTTTATTAACTTTCTTGATCATATTACTTTACGGACCTCCCTCTTACATACCAGACTTGCCTTCTTTGAGTGCAACGTATTCGCCCTGATAGCGGATACCCTTGCCCTTGTAAGGCTCCGGCGGCTTGATAGCGCGGATGTTGGCAGCTGCCTGACCAACGGCCTGCTTATCAATACCTTTTACTACGATCTGTGTCTGAGCGGGAACTTCGAAGGTGATGCCTTCTGCGGGTTCCACTTCTACAGAGTGGCTGAAGCCAAGGAACATAACCAGTTTCTTGCCGTCAAGCTGTGCTCTGTAACCAACACCTACGATTTCGAGAGTCTTGGAATAGCCTTCGGTTACACCGTGTACCATGTTTGCGATCATGGCTCTGGTCAGACCGTGCAGGGATCTTACATCCTTCTGCTCGGAGCTGCGGCTAACGGTGATTACGTTGCCATCCAACTTGATCTCTACTTTATTGCTGAATTTCTGCTTCAATTCACCCTTCGGGCCTTTAACGATAACTTCATTGCCGGCATTGATCTCGGCAGTGACGTTTGCGGGAAGCTCGACAGGATTTCTACCAATTCTTGACATATCAGTGTACCTCTCCTTATATTATCCGAGCTTACCAAACGTAGGCGATAACTTCGCCGCCTACAGCGCTCTTTCTTGCTTCAGCATCAGTAATGATACCCTTGGAAGTAGAAATGATAGCAATACCGAGGCCGCTCAATACCTTGGGGATCTCGTTCTTTCTAGCATATACTCTCAAACCGGGCTTGCTGATTCTCTTCAGACCGGAAATGACGCTTTCGCCATTGGGGCCGTATTTCAGTCTTACCTTCAAAGTACCGGAAGTATTTTCTTCTTCTGCTACTTCGAAGCCCTTGATGTAGCCCTGATCCAGCAGGATCTGAGCGATGGAATTCTTCATTTTGGAAGCAGGCATCTCAACGATGTCCTTCTTTACTACCAAAGCATTGCGAATGCGTGTAAGCATATCAGCGATGGGATCTGTAACAGGCATATTTCTCCTCCTTTACCAGCTGGCTTTTTTCACGCCAGGGATCTGTCCCTTGTAAGCCAGTTCTCTAAAACATACACGGCAAATACCGTATTTTCTGAGAACAGAGTGGGGGCGACCACAGATACGGCATCTGGTATATTCTCTGGTGGAGAATTTGGAGCCTCTCTGCTGCTTCAAAATCATGCTTTTCTTAGCCACTGTCTGTTCCTCCTTACTTAATGAACGGCATTCCCATGAATGTCAAGAGTTCGCGTGCTTCTTCGTCAGTATTAGCGGTGGTTACAACAACGATATCCATACCGCGGATCTGTTCAACTTTGTCGAAGTCGATTTCCGGGAACATCAGCTGTTCACGGACACCCAGTGCATAGTTGCCTCTGCCGTCGAAGGAGTTAGCGGATACACCACGGAAGTCTCTGATACGAGGAATTGCGATGTTGATCAGCTTATCAACGAATTCGTACATCTTGTCACCTCTCAGGGTAACTTTTGCACCAACCTTCATACCTTCACGAACTTTGAAGTTTGCGACGGATTTCTTAGCCAGAGTTACTACGGGCTTCTGACCAGCGATGTCGGTCAGTTCGGACAGTGCGGATTCCAAAGCTTTGGGGTTATCTTTGATATCACCCATACCCATGTTAATGACTACCTTTTCCAGTCTCGGAACCTGCATTACGCTCTTGTAGTTGAACTTCTGCATCATAGCGGGAACGATTTCCGCTTTATATGTGTCTTTCAGTCTAGGCATTTTTGGTTACTCCCTTCCGCTTACTTGCCGATGGTTTCGCCGCATTTCTTGCAGACGCGAACCTTCTCGCCGTTTTCGAGGACCTTAACAGCAACGCGTACACCCTGCTTGCAGTTGGGGCAGTACAGCATTACGTTAGATGCATCGATGGCAGCTTCCTTTTCAATGATGCCGCCGGGCTGAGCCTGACCATTGGGCTTGGTGTGTCTCTTAACAACGTTTACACCCTCAACGATAACCTTACCGTCCTGGGGCATTGCTACGAGAACTTTACCCTGCTTGCCTTTGTCTTTACCCGTGATTACTACAACGGAATCGTCTTTTCTTACATGTAATTTAGCCATTTTCAAAGACCCCCTTACAGTACTTCAGGAGAAAGAGAGGCGATCTTAATGAAGCCCTGATCTCTTACTTCTCTTGCTACCGGCCCAAAAATACGGGTACCCTTGGGCTGCTTGTTGTTGTCAATAATAACTGCAGCGTTTTCATCAAACTTGATGTAAGAGCCGTCTGCTCTCTTAACGCCACTTACGCTTCTTACGATAACGGCCTTAACAACGTCCTTCTTCTTAACAACGCCGCCGGGAGCAGCAGTCTTAACAGAAGCGATGATGATATCACCGATGTTTGCCGTTCTTCTCATAGATCCACCGAGAACCTTAAAGCACTGGATAGTCTTAGCACCGGAGTTGTCGGCAACCTTCAAATATGTTTGCGGCTGAATCATTTAATTTGCTCTCCTATCCTTAATTATTTTGCTTTCTCGACGATCTCGAGGAGTCTGAAATATTTGTCTTTGCTGTAATGACGAGTCTCCATGATGGTTACTACATCGCCTACGCTTGCTTCACCCTTCTCATCGTGAACTTTAAACTTCTTAGAGTAGTGAACAGCTTTCTTATAAATGGGATGCTTCTTAACTTCACTTACACGGACGACGATCGTCTTTTCCATTTTAGTGCTTACAACTTCGCCGGTTCTTACTTTGCGAAGGTTTCTTTCTTGCTCCATAAAGCTATCTCCTTTCACGCTTACTTGTTAGCGGTTTCGAGTTCGCGTTCTCTAAGAACAGTCTTTACTCTGGCAATGTCTCTCTTGATATCTCTGATGCTCAGAGGATTACCGAGCTGCCCCGTTGCCTTCTGGAAGCGCAGGTTGAAGAACTCTGTCTTAAGATCGCCGAGCTTTGTGGTCAGCTCTTCGATTGTCATTTCTCTCAATTCATTAGCCTTCAACTTGCTCACCGCCTTCTTCTACATTTTCTTTCTTAACGAATTTGCACTTGATAGGAAGCTTGTTTGCTGCGAGACGCAGAGCTTCTCTTGCTGTTTCTTCGGGTACGCCGGCGATTTCGAACATTACTCTGCCGGGCTTAACTACTGCTACCCAATATTCAGGAGCACCTTTACCGCTACCCATACGGGTTTCAGCGGGCTTCTGGGTGATGGGCTTATCGGGGAAGATCTTGATCCAGACCTGACCACCTCTCTTGGTGTAACGGGTCATAGCGATACGAGCTGCCTCGATCTGGTTGCTGGTGATCCAAGAAGGCTGCATTGCCATCAGACCATACTCACCGTAGGATACAAAATTGCCGCGCTGAGCCTTGCCTTTCATACGGCCTCTAAAGACTCTTCTATGCTTAACTCTTTTTGGCATTAACATGGCGTCTTCCTCCCTCCTGGTTTCTTCTTTCTCTTCTGGGTTCGTTCATGCCCTTTGCTCTTTCTTTCAAGGGGTTCTGGAGCACTTCACCCTTATAAGCCAGTACCTTAACACCGATCTTGCCGTAGGTGGTATCTGCTTCAGCAAAGCCGTAGTCGATATCAGCACGGATGGTCTGCTGCGGGATGCTGCCTTCACGATAGCTTTCGCTTCTTGCGATGTCAGCACCACCGAGTCTGCCGGAAACGGTGATCTTGATACCCTTCAGGCCGCTTCTCATAGCGCGGCCGATGCACTGCTTCATAGCTCTTCTGAAAGCTACACGACGCTCAAGCTGCTGAGCAACGTTTTCAGCGATCAGCTGTGCATCCATATCAGGTCTTCTTACTTCTACTACGTTCAGAACAACTGCTTTGCCGGTCAGCTTGAACAGGTCTGCTCTCATAGCTTCCATGCCAGCACCCTTCTGACCGATAACCATACCGGGCTTAGCGGTGTAGATAGAAACGGAAACCTTGTTTGCTGCTCTCTCGATTTCGATCTTGGAGATGCCAGCTTCATAGTGCTTTTTCTTTATGAATTTTCTGATCTTGTCGTCTTCAACGATGAAATCAGCGAACTGACCTTTCTTGGCCATCCATCTAGAGTCCCAATCTTTAATGACGCCGACTCTAAAACCATGGGGATTTACTTTCTGGCCCATTATTTTACCTCCTTAACCTCATCAAGAATTACTGTAATGTGGCTGCTTCTCTTGAGAATCTGCATTGCTCTGCCGCGTGCTCTGGGCTGGAAGCGCTTGAGGGTCGGGCCCTGGTTAGCGTATGCTTCAGCAACATACAGAGTATCCTTGGAGAGTTCCAGGTTGTTCTCAGCATTTGCAACTGCGCTGTTCAGTACCTTGAGTACGGGTTCGCAAGCTGCTCTCTGGGTATTCAGCAGGATTGCCTTTGCTTCTGCGACGCTCTTGCCGCGGATCAGGTTGATTACCAGCTGTACCTTCTTGGGAGAGATTCTGATATACTTCGCTACTGCCTTAGGACGCATATCCTTGTTTGCAAGTCTCTTTGCGGCCTTTTCTCTTTCACGTGTTGCCATCTTATCCTCCTCCCTTATCTCTTCTTGCTGGCCTTATCACCAGCGTGACCTCTGTAAGTACGAGTGGGTGCGAATTCGCCCAACTTGTGACCTACCATATCTTCAGTTACATATACGGGAACGAACTTTCTGCCATCGTGCACTGCAATGGTGTGAGATACCATCTGCGGGAAAATCGTAGATGCTCTGGACCAGGTACGCAGAACTTTCTTTTCGTTCTTCTCGTTCATTTCCTCAATGCGCTGCAAAAGCTTCGCATGCACAAAAGGTCCTTTTTTGACCGATCTGCTCATTGAATTTAACTCCTTCCTTGCTCAGGCCGATAGCTTATTTCGCATTTCTGCGACGTACGATAAGTCTATTGGAACTGTTCTTCTTCTTTCTCGTCTTATAACCAAGTGTGGGCTGTCCCCAAGGAGAAACGGGGCCGGGGCGACCAACAGGTGCCTTGCCGTTACCACCACCATGGGGGTGATCTACGGGGTTCATTGCGGAACCTCTGACAGTAGGACGGATACCCAGGTTACGGGTCTTACCAGCTTTACCAAGCTTAACGTTTGCACTGTCGATGTTACCAACCTGACCGATAGTAGCCTTTGCGTTCATGGGGATCAGACGAACTTCACCGGAGGGAAGTCTTACCTGAGCATAAGCGCCTTCCTTAGCCATCAGCTGAGCTGCATTGCCTGCGCTACGAACCAGCTGGCCGCCTTTGCCGGGCTTCATCTCGATGTTGTGAATCATGGTACCAACGGGGATATCCTTGATTTCCAGAGCGTTGCCGGGCTTGATGTCTGCGTTTGCACCGGAGAGGAGCATTTCGCCAACCTTCAGACCAACAGGAGCGAGGATGTATCTCTTTTCGCCGTCCACGTAGTGGAGCAGAGCGATGTTAGCAGTTCTGCCGGGATCGTACTCAATGGTAGCAACCTTAGCAGGAATACCGTCTTTGTTACGCTTGAAGTCGATCAGTCTGATCTTCTGCTTGTTACCGCCACCAATGTGACGAACAGTGATACGACCATGTGCGTTACGGCCACCGGTCTTCTTCTTGCTTACCAGCAAGGATTTTTCCGGCTTAGTACAAGTGATCTCTTCGTATGTGGAAACCGATGCTCCTCTTCTACCGGGAGAAGTCGGTTTGTAATTTTTGATTGCCATTACTTAAGTCCTCCTGCCTGTTACTGGATCATGCTTTCGAAGAACTCGATGGGCTTGGAGTTTTCCTTCAGCGTTACAACTGCCTTCTTAACCTTAGCAGTACGGCCGCTGGTGTAGCCCTGTCTCTTCACTTTGCCCTTGTGTGTCATGGTGTTAACACTAGCAACTTCTACGTTGAAGATTTCTTCGACAGCTTTCTTGATTTCAACCTTGTTTGCATCAACTGCTACTTCAAAGCTGTACTTCTTAAGCGCGATCTGGTCGTAGCTCTTTTCAGTCAGGACCGGTCCGCGGATGATGTCATGAATGTCTCTCACAGTGAATAAACCTCCTCGACCTTTCTTACAGCTGCTTCGGTAACAACCAGGCTGTCACAATTTACGATATCATATACGCCGATAGCGGTGATGATGCCGGTATTAACAGTGGGGATGTTGTTTGCAGCTCTGCAAACGAGTTCGTTCTTTTCCTTGGTAACGATCAGGGTCTTCTTTGCAGCCTTGAGATTTTCGAGTACCTTTACGATCTCTTTGGTCTTGCCTGCTTCCAGTTCCAGATCCTTAACAACGATCAGTTCTTCGCTAGCCAGCTTCATGGTCAGCGCGGACTTCATAGCCAGTGCTCTGATCTGCTTGTTTACCTTCTTGGAATATTCTCTGGGCTTGGGAGCGAATACTACGCCACCGTGTCTCCACTGAGGAGCGCGGGTGGAGCCCTGTCTTGCTCTGCCGGTGCCCTTCTGTCTCCAGGGCTTGATGCCGCCTCCGCTTACTTCGCCACGAAGCAGCGCGGACTGGGTGCCCTGTCTTGCTGCTGCATTGTGTGCAACAACAACCTGATGAATTGCGGATTCACTTACTTCTACGCCGAATACTTCATCCTTGAGCATGATTTCTTCAGCTACAGTGCCATCCATATTATAAACTTTTACATTAGGCATTTATTGTTCCTCCTTCCAATCCTGTTACGCTCTAGTAGACTTTTTAATTGTAAGGAGCTGGCCCTTTGCGCCAGGTACTGAGCCCTTGATCAAGAGCATGTTTTTCTCAGCATCTACTCCAGCCACTTTTACGTTGATGATAGTGCGCTGTACGGAACCCAGGTGACCAGGCATCTTCTTGGTCTTGAATACTCTGCCGGGATCGGACTTAGCACCCATGGAACCCTGGCCTCTGTGGTACTTGGAACCGTGAGCCATCGGGCCTCTGTGCTGACCCCATCTCTTGATGGTGCCTGCATAACCTTTACCTTTGGAGATAGCAGTTACGTCGATTGCTTCTCCCTTTTCAAAGATGTCTACTTTGATTTCATCGCCAACTTTGAATTCTTCGTTGGTGCGGAATTCACGCAGATATCTCTTAGCCTCAACGCCTGCCTTCTTGAACTGACCAGCGGTGGGCTTGTTTACCAGTTTCTCTTTGATAGTACCAAAGCCAACCTGTACTGCATCGTAACCATCAGACTCAACGGTCTTTACCTGAGTTACTACGCAAGGGCCAGCCTCTACTACAGTTACGGGAATCATCGCGCCGTCTTCGGTGAAGATCTGCGTCATTCCTACTTTTTTACCTAAAATAGCTTTCAGCATTGTTTACCTCCTCACACTGCCGGATCAAAGTTTGATCTCGATGTCCACACCTGCGGGAAGGTCCAAACGCATCAGTGCATCTGTTGTTTTTGCGTTTGCTTCCAAGATGTCAATAAGTCGCTTGTGGGTGTTGATCTGAAATTGTTCCCGAGAGTCTTTATATTTGTGAGTTGCTCTCAAGATAGTTACGATCTCTTTTTCCGTAGGGAGCGGGATAGGGCCCGAAATCTTCGCACCTGTGCGCTTTGCCGTCTCCACTATTTTGGATGCCGACTGATCGATCAGATTGTGATCATAGGCTTTCAGTTTGATTCTGATCCTCTGGCTTGCCATTCTTTTTTATTCCTCCTAAATCGTGTGTCGATACACGCATCCGCGTGTGCCGCACCATTTTTTTAAGCAAATGCCTTTGACATTTGCCATTTTTGTACCCCGACAGCCATGTTTCGAAGTACAAGAGTTTGCCCGTCATGCGGGCTGCGCTTTCGTGGAAATTACCCGGAAATGGCCTCCGGCAACCTTCCGCCAAAGCCTGCGCATGATAACGCAGCCTAATCATTATATCGCACCAATACAAGGATTGCAATACATTTTTTAAACTTTTTTATCGATTCTTTGCGATTTTCATGCACTTTTTTCGTTCGGAGCCGTGTCATCTGGAATGTTTTTCCACAGCTGCGATACCAATACTTTATATACCCGTATTTGGCAGATATAAAACATAATTTTTTCTGTTTTATGATCCAAAAAAAATAAAACAGCCGTCAAAAATGACGGCTGTTTATATCTGTTTTGAAATTATTCAATAACTTCTGCAACAACGCCGGAACCTACGGTTCTGCCACCTTCACGGATTGCAAAACGCAGACCCTTTTCGATAGCGATGGGGGTGATC
>JAFXKX010000011.1 GCA_017531505.1 Clostridia bacterium
CATGATGTCCGTACCCACCAGCACCCATTTACGGTTGCACTTATCCACAATGCTGCCGCTAAAGGGGGATAAAAACATTGTAACCAGCATGGAAATAGCAGACATAATGCCCATAAGGCCGCTGGAACCTGTCCGTTCGTAGACCCAGTAGCCAATGGCAACACTGTACATTAAATCGCCTATTGTGCTGACAGCATTTCCTTGTAAAAGCAGGACAAAATCCTTGTTCCACAGCTTTTTCTTCATGTTTTCCCCTTTCAGTTTGTAAACGTGTTTTACAGACCGTCAAATTCAAGTTTGTCGAACTGTTCGTTTTCAGTTTATCATGACAAGTGCCGTTCTACAAGAACAGGCACAGCGAAAGTCGCTGCGCCTGTTAACTGTTTTATGATCATCCGCCATTATTTTCGGATGTTTTCTACTGTCGATTTATAAATTTTCCAACACTCAAACTGAAATTTTACTGTTCTTCCCTATTGATTAGACCCAGAATATATCTATCCAACTCTTTCTGATTTTTAATTACAATTGCTTTCTTTTTATATTTTAAAATTATGTCTCTGTACTGTTCTCTTTCTCGTTTTGTTCTTCCGTCCCATAATATCCATTTTGCAAACTCCAAATCAAACTTTTCTTTACATCCTTCAGCCATATCTGGTCGAGTTTCATTTTTATATTGTTTATACCTTCGATATGCACGATACAAGCATGAAAACCTATTAAATAAGAGGAATATTATAACATCCGCTTCCACCATGCGGCGCTCGTAAAACAACTTGGAGTAATTCCCATCAATGACCCAGGAATCGTGTGTATCTAAAAAAACTTTTGTTATTTTCTTTTTTTCATCCTCACTACGAATTGCCCAATCCGGCAAGAATTGTATGGTATCAAAATGTAAAACATCGATTTGATATAGTTCAGCAAGTTTGCGTGCCAAAGTAGATTTACCGGAACCGCTATATCCAACTATTGCTATCTTCATTTTAATCCTCCACAAATTCAAGTTTGTCGAACTGTTCGTTTTCAGTTTATCATGACAAGTGCAGTTCTACAAGAACAGGCACAGCGAAAGCCGCTGCGCCTGTTAACTGTTTTATGACCATCCGCCATTATTTCCGGATGTTTTCTACTGTCAATTTATAAATTTTCCAACACTTGCTGCCAGATACGTGCATTGGCGTCGCTGGGCATACGCCAATCTCCGCGGGGCGACAAACCAACTGCCCCCACTTTAGGGCCATCGGGCAGGCAGGACCGCTTAAACTGTTGACTGAAGAATCTGCGATAGAATACTTTCATCCACTTCAAGATCGTTGCATCATCAAAGATCCCTGCAAATGCTTCTTTTGCCAACCGATAAATCTTATCCGGTGCAAACCCATAGCGCATCATCTGATAAATACAGAAATCATGCAGTTCATAAGGTCCTACCAGATCTTCTGTCTTTTGTGCTATCTCATTTTCCTCTGCAGGCAGCAACTCAGGGCTGATCGGTGTACTCAAAATATCTTTCAGTACCGTTCTCATCCGGTCATCCCCGCAAGTATCCGCTTCGTAATCCACCAGATACTGTACCAATGTTTTGGGGATGCTTGCGTTGACACCGTACATAGACATGTGGTCGCCATTATAGGTTGCCCATCCCAGCGCCAGTTCGGAAAGATCTCCTGTTCCGATCACAATGCCGCCGGTCTTGTTTGCCAGATCCATCAACACCTGCGTACGTTCTCTTGCCTGTGCATTTTCATAAGCGGCGTCATATACATCGACGGGGTGCTTGATATCTTCCAGATGCTGCAATACGCTCTTGGAGATTTCCACCGTTTCAAAGGATACCCCCAACCGTTCACAAAGTATCTGCGCATTGCTCTTTGTACGTGAAGTTGTACCAAAGCACGGCATCGTCACAGCCAGAATATCGCGTCTGTCCCGCTGCAGGGCATCCATCGCCTTGACTGTTACCAACAATGCCAGACAGGAATCCAATCCGCCGGAAATGCCAATGACCGCAGTCTTTGCATGGATATGCGCCATACGCTGTTTGAGACCGTTTACCTGTATCGCAAAAATGCTCTCGCATCGCTTGATCCGTTCTGTTTCCGACTCTTTCGGGGCAAAGGGTTTTCCCTCGACCATTCTGCTCAACGGAGTCTTCTGCAGCTGCATATCAAACTCCAACAGCAGATATTCGTCCTCCATATTGCCGGTCATGTGCATCTTGCGGCGTTCGCCATACAGTTTATTTACATCGATTTCGGTACAGATCAATTCATTGCGGAACGGCACTGCTTCTTTGAGGAGCACACCGTTTTCACCGATCATATTGTGTCCGGCAAACACCATATCCGTCGTCGATTCTCCGGTGCCGGCTTCACAATAGATATACCCGCTCACCGTCTTCGCAGACTGTGCCTGTACCAACAAACGGCGATAATCGCCTTTGCCGACCAATTCATCGGATGCCGATAAATTTGCCACGATCGTTGCCCCTGCGCAGGTATGTCCCACGGACGGAGGCACCATTGCCCACAGATCTGTGCCGATCTCTGCCGCTACACACAGCGCCGGTATCTGAGCACAACCAAACAAAAGATTGGTACCAAAGGGGATATAACGTTCGCCCAATTTCACCTCAGAGAGAACTTCGGGAGCCGGCGTAAACCATCTTCCGTCTGAAAACTCCGCATAATCAGGCAATTCCCGTTTGGGCACGATACCCAGAATCTCACCTTCATACAGTACTGCTGCACAGTCATACAGAGCCGTACCCTTGCGTACAGGAAGGCCAATCATCAAAAGCATCTCGATCCCGCGCGTCTGTTCTGCAATTTCCAGCAATGCCTGCTCTGCCGCACCGATCAAAGCATCCTGCAGAAACAAATCGCCGCAGGTATACCCGGTCAAACACAACTCCGGGAATACCAATACTTTGACCTGCTGTTCCTGTGCCTGTTGTATATAGGCAAGAATCTGTTCTTTATTATAAACACAATCCGCAACTTTGACCGCGGGAGTTGCTGCCGCAACTCTGATAAATCCGTCTTTCACAGCGAATGCTCCTTTTATATCTTTGCCTTTAATAATAATATGTTTGTCCGGCTTTTACAATGTTTGTGCAACAAAAAAATACAGGGAATTGCTTCCCTGTATTTTATATTGCTTAGTACATGCCCATACCGGGTGCACCGCCGGCAGGTGCAGCATCTTCCTTCACAGGAATATCTGCCACAATGCTTTCGGTGGTGAGCAGCGTAGCTGCAACAGATGCAGCATTCTGCAATGCGGAACGGGTAACCTTGGTGGGGTCGAGGATACCTTCCTCGATCATATCCACATATACTTCTTTGCTTGCATCGTAACCATAAGAGATGGAAGGATTGCTTCTTATCTTTTCAACGATGATGCTGCCCTCTACACCGGCATTTGCAGCGATCTGTCTGATGGGCTCTTCGAGCGCACGCAGAACGATCTTCACACCGGTCTTTTCATCTGCATCTTCAATGGTATCCAGCAGTTCTCTTACCTTGCTTTCTGCCTTCAGCATTGCAGTACCGCCGCCGGGTACGATACCCTCTTCTACAGCAGCTCTGGTAGCAGCCAATGCGTCTTCAATACGCAGTTTCATTTCCTTCATCTCGGTTTCGGTAGCAGCGCCAACCTGGATAACGGCAACGCCGCCTGCCAGTTTAGCCAGACGCTCCTGCAGTTTTTCTCTGTCATAATCGGAAGAGGTCTCTTCGATCTGTACCTTGATAGCATTGACACGTGCCTGGATTGCTTCTGCAGAGCCCTTGCCTTCTACGATGATGGTGTTTTCTTTATCTACCTTTACCTGACGTGCTCTGCCCAGCATATCGATGGTAGCGCTCTTCAGGTCAAGACCAACTTCTTCAGAGATCACGGTACCGCCGGTCAACGTAGCGATATCTTCCAGCATAGCCTTTCTTCTGTCACCAAAGCCGGGAGCCTTTACTGCAACGCAGTTAAATACACCGCGCAGCTTATTCACTACCAGAGTAGCCAGTGCTTCGCCTTCGATGTCTTCAGAGATAATGAGCAGTTTCTTACCCATCTGAACGATCTGTTCCAATACGGGCAGGATCTCCTGAATGTTGGAGATCTTCTTATCGGTGATCAAGATCATAGGATCATCCAGCACTGCTTCCATCTTTTCGGTATCGGTAGCCATATATGCAGATGCGTAGCCGCGATCAAACTGCATACCTTCTACAACGACCAGATCAGTCTTCATGGTCTTGGATTCTTCTACGGTGATAACACCTTCGTTGCCGACCTTTTCCATAGCCTGTGCAACCAAATGACCGATCTCTGCATTGTTTGCAGATACAGATGCAACCTGAGCGATCGCAGCGGTGCCTTCGATGGGTTTGGACATTTCCTGCAGACTTTCTACAGCAGCAGCGGTAGCCTTATAGATACCGTTTCTGATAACCATGGGGTTTGCACCTGCAGCTACGTTCTTGAGGCCCTCACGAATGATAGCATGCGCCATCAGTGTAGCGGTCGTGGTACCGTCACCGGCTACATCGTTGGTCTTGGTAGCAACTTCTCTTACCAGCTGAGCACCCATGTTTTCAAAGGGGTCTTCCAGTTCGATTTCTTTTGCAATGGTAACACCGTCATTGGTAATGAGCGGAGCACCGAATTTCTTTTCCAGTACAACATTTCTGCCCTTGGGGCCAAGGGTGATCTTTACGGTGTCAGCAAGCTGATTTACGCCGCTTTCCAGCGCGCGTCTTGCTTCTTCACCAAATTTCAACTGTTTTGCCATATTAAGGATCCCTCCAAATTTATATCAGTTTATTCTACGATTGCCAGGATATCTGCCTGACGTACGATAATGACTTCTTCGCCATTCATCTTTACTTTGGTGCCGGCATATTCGGAATAGATAACTTTATCGCCTTCCTTTACCAACATGGTGATCTCTTTGCCTTCTACCAAACCGCCGGGACCTACCGCGATAACTTCTGCCACCTGGGGCTTTTCCTTTGCTGCACCGGGCAATACAATGCCGCTCTTGGTGGTCTCTACTGCTTCAACAGCTTTGATCACAACTCTGTCTGCTAAGGGTCTGAGTTTCATATACGTTCTCCTTTATTAAATTGATGATCTTACTTATACATTTTTTAGCACTCGGCACATCCGAGTGCTAACAATACTAATTATATGGATGTTGGAAAATTATACAAGGGGTTTCTCATGAAAATTTTATGAATTTGCGTAATCTTCACAGGAATCTGTTTGTTTCTGCTATTTATTCTGTCCACATGTCATCCTGTTCCGCAAAAGATGCTTCTTTCATGGCAGAACGGATCACTTCCGGAGAAAACCCTCGTCTTTGCAGCGCCGCATACAGCCGCTGCTTTGCTTTTTGCGGCTCTATACGCGCATATTTCGCCGCGCTCTTATGCACATATTCTTTTGCGGCAGCCAACTGTTCGCTTTCCGGGATCTGCAGGTGCTGCGCTATTACCTTATCTGCCACACCATTCTGCAAAAGTTTTTGACGGATCGCCTGCGCGCCCAGTTTCTTTTTATAAGACCGCGCCATTTCCTGCACATAAAACCCGTCGTCAATATACCCGTAGTGCTCCATAGTGGATACTGCCTGGTCGATGCTTTCTGCATCGATTCCCTTTTGTTCCAGCCGTTTTCTTACCTGCCGTTTGCTGCGCGGCGCATAGGCCACATACTGCATTGCCTGTTCTTTGGCATACTTGACCGTATCATCCTGTTTGGCACGCTCCAGCACTTCTTCTTCAATGGATCTGCCTTCCCGGATATTGTATTTCAGTATCGTTTCATAAGAGAGGGAGGTGAGAAACCCTTCTTCGGCATACAGGTTAAACCGATCCTTGTTGCGTTTTTGCGGCTGTATCTGCGAAATCTCGATACTCATCGTACCGCACCTGCCGGTGAAGATGCCAGATATACATTAGTGGTATGCTCACTGTCCGCAATCCCGCCGATATCCGACGTACTCTCATAAAAATACACGCAAATACAGCCTTCCAGCGAGCAGTAATTTGCCTCCGTATTTCCATTGGGGTATCCAAATACAGATGCCGCGTACAAAACACCGTCGATCTCTACGACAGCAGGGCGTTTTTCCCATGTAAATGCTCCGCCAAAGCACTTTTTATAAGTGCTCAGATCCGCTTCACTGGCGGGCTGCACGTCCGCATGGTTTCTGCCCGCCACACGGATCACCGTATAGGTATATCCGGTATACAAATCCTGTACCTTCGCACGGGCTCCCTCTGTAAAGATACTGTTCACCGTCTTCCAGGGGATCAGTTCTCCATACGCTTCTCCCTTTGCCAAAAGGCGCGGTCCTGTCACACGGCGAATCGCAGTACCCGCACTTCCGCGGACCACCTCTCTTGCAAACAATTTGACGTATGTTGCCGAATCTATCTGGCCGCTTCTTTCCAGCTTGTTACGCGCCTGAAAAGCTTTTACGGCGTCTACCGTCATATCTCCGTAATAGCCGGTAGCGCGGAAATGCAAATAGCCCAGATCTGCCAATCTCTGCTGCAGAATCACCACATCATTGCCTTCCTGCCCTTTTTTTACCGGCAGATCCGCAATACTGCTTGCCCCTGCGTGCAGCGGCAATGCCAATATCATCAATATGCTTATTGTTACCAAAAATATCTTCTTCATACTGAGCATTGTATCACAAACAATAACGCTTCGCAAATTCTCTTCTTATATGTTATACTGCTGCAAAAGGAGGTTGTTCCATGAAACATTCCTGTATTCATATATATTGCGGCAACGGCAAGGGGAAAAGCACCGCCGCTGTCGGATTATCTGTACGCGCCAAAGGAGCCGGTCTTACCTGTGCCTGCTTTTTCTTTTTGAAGAACGGTTCCAGCAATGAAACCCCCATGCTGAAATCACTGGGAATCCATACGCAGACCGCGCCTCACTCGGATAAATTCATCTGGAATATGGACGAGGCCGAAAAGCAGCAATTCTTTGCTGCACAGCATGATTTATTCTTACAGGCCACCCAATACCCCTGTGATGTGCTGATTCTGGATGAAGTATTGGATGCCTGTGCATTGGGCATCGTATCTAAAGAAGAGCTTCAGGCTTTTCTGCAGCAAAGTACTGCGGAAATCGTATTGACCGGCCGCAACGGCAGCGATTTTGCGGAACTGGCAGATTACTATACTGTCATGACTGCGCAAAAGCACCCTTACGACAATGGACTTCCTGCCCGTAAAGGCATTGAATTTTAAGCAATAAAAAAGCAGCCGAATGGCTGCTCTTTTTTATTTTGTATCTTTGGAAACAGCGCCGTTCTCTACCGCTGCGATTGCATCCTTAGAGAATTCGATGACTGTCTTTTCAGAACCGGTCTCGATGGAAACCAGATCGTCTTTGATGCGGATTACTTTGCCGTAAATGCAGCCGATCGTCTTAACACGGTCGCCTACTTTCAGACCGTCCAGCATCTGTTTGAACTTCTTATCTTTTCTCTTCTGAGGGATGATCATTACTGCAACGCATACGACCATCAAAACGATCATCGGTAAATATGCAGAAATGCTCTCAATAAAACCTTTGGGCATTTATATATCCTCCATACATTTTTTATACTCGACCAGTTTATGATAATGCATAATCCGTGGTACTGTCAATACAGGAAAACCCCATCTTTCCCATCATCTCCTGACGGAATGCAGGGAAATCATCATTGAGGATCGCTTCGCGCATCTGCTCCATCAGCGATATGGAGAATCGGATGTTATGTATGGTCAGCAAGGTTGCCCCGAGGATCTCTCCTACGCTGATCAGATGCCGCACATACGCTCTGGTAAAATTACGGCATGCATAGCAATCGCAATCCGGGTCAATGGGCGAGAAATCCGCCGCAAACTTGGCGTTACGGATATTCATTTTGCCGCGGCTGGTCAGCGCCGTGCCCATACGGGCCGTACGGCTTTGCAGTACACAGTCAAACATATCCACACCTCTTGCCACACCTTCGATAAGACAATCGGGCGAACCTACCCCCATCAAATAGCGAGGTTTGTTGCGTGTAATATGCGGTACCGTTACATCCAGCATACGGTACATGATTTTCTTTTCTTCGCCGACACTCAATCCGCCGATGGCGATACCGGGGAAGTCCATTGCACAGGTCGCCTTTGCGCTCTCGATACGCAGATCCTCAAACATACCGCCCTGAATGATACCAAACAATGCCTGATCTTCTCTCGTCTTGGCCTGTTTACACCGTTCTGCCCAACGCAAAGTACGTTCCATAGACTTCTTTACATAGTCATAGGGTTTATCGTGGGACGGGCACTCATCAAACGCCATGATAATATCCGCACCCAGATCCTGCTCGATCTGCATAACACTCTCGGGCGTAAACATATGGGCACTGCCGTCGATATGGCTGCGGAATTCTACGCCTTCTTCCGTGATCTTGCGCAGACCATCCAGACTGAATACCTGAAACCCGCCGCTGTCCGTCAGAATCGGCTTATCCCAATGCATAAACTGATGCAGACCGCCGGCCTGCTTGACCAGCTGATGCCCCGGCCGCAGATACAGGTGATAGGTATTGGACAACATGATCTGTGCATTGGTTTCCTTTACCTGATCGGGTGTCAACGATTTGACGGTGGCACGCGTACCTACCGGCATATATACCGGTGTTTTGATATCGCCGTGCGGCGTATGCAATACGCCTGCGCGTGCACCGGTATGTTTACATTGTTTAATCAATTCAAATTCAAACATAATTCCTCATTCTATAAACATCGCATCGCCAAAGCTGAAGAAGCGATATCCATCCTTTACCGCAGTATTGTAAAGTTCCAGCACCTTATCTTTGCCAACCAACGCCGCTACCAGCATAATCAATGTGCTCTCCGGCAGATGGAAGTTTGTGATCAGTGCATCCACACACTTAAAACGGTACCCGGGATAAATAAAGATCTCGGTATCCCCGCTGCAGGCCTGCATTGTACCGTCTTCCAGCGCAGCACTTTCCAATGTCCGCACAGAAGTGGTGCCTACCGCAATGATACGTCCGCCACGTGCCTTGACTGCATTGATACGCTGTGCGGATTCTTCGGATACACTGTAATATTCGCTGTGCATTTTATGGGATGTTACATCTTCTACTTTGACGGGGCGAAAGGTACCTAACCCCACGTGCAGCAGTACCGGGATCACTTCGATCCCCTTTTCCCGAATTTTTGCCAGCAACTCCTCTGTAAAGTGGAATCCCGCTGTGGGCGCCGCCGCAGAACCGTTTATTTTTGCATATACCGTCTGATATCGCTCTTTATCCGGGTTTTCCTGATGGATATACGGGGGCAGCGGTGCTTTTCCGTATTACTCTACAAAGTTTTCAAACACACCTTCATAGAAGAATCGTACAATCGCGATGCCTTCCTCATGCTTTTCCAATACTTCGCAATAGAAATCCGGTCCAAACTCTACACGAGTACCCGGGCGCAGACGTTTTGCAGGGCGAACCAACGCTTCCCAGTCGTCCTTATTCTGTCGCTTCAAAAGCAGGCATTCCACATTTGCACTGCCTTCTGCTTTCTTTCCCAACAGGCGCACCGGCAATACACGGGTCTGGTTGACGACCAATGCATCTCCGGGCTGCAAATATTCAATAATATCCCGGAATACCCGATGCGATACCGTGTCTTCCTTTCTGCTATATACCATCAGT
This sequence comes from Clostridia bacterium, assembly GCA_017531505.1. Taxonomy (GTDB): domain Bacteria; phylum Bacillota; class Clostridia; order Christensenellales; family Christensenellaceae; genus QANA01. Next base: position 9,740 of record JAFXKX010000011.1, read on the forward strand.
CGGGAAGAATCTCTCGGTTCCGCCGGTGTCTGTGCGATCTGTGCTTCAGGCAGATCGTAGTAAAAATCACTTGTCTTCATATCAATCCTTCTTTTCGTCAAACAATGTTGCCTGACGGATATCTTTGCTTGCCTGAGCATACGGAATACCCAAATGCCTGTACGCATTTTCGGTAGCAATACGGCCTCTGGGGGTACGCATCAAAAATCCGATCTGCATCAGGTACGGTTCGTATACATCTTCAATGGTAGCCGATTCTTCACCGGTTGCCGCTGCCAGCGTATCCAGCCCTACCGGTCCGCCTTTGAAGATCTTGATCATCGCAGTCAGCACATTACGATCTACACCGTCCAAACCCAACTCGTCTACTTCCAACATCTTGAGAGCGGCATCTGCCACTTCGCGGGTGATCACACCATCTGCCTGGATCTCTGCATAGTCGCGCACTCTGCGCAGCAAACGGTTTGCAATACGCGGTGTACCGCGGGAACGGCGGGATATCTCCTGTGCGCCCGATTTTTCGATCGGGATCCCCAAAATAGATGCGGAACGGTTGACCAATACTTCCAGTTCTTCCGGAGAATAGATCTCCAACCGGTTGATAATGCCAAAACGGTCACGCAGCGGATTGGTAAGCATACCTGCGCGCGTTGTCGCACCGATCAGCGTGAATTTAGGCAGATCGACCCGCAGCGAACGGGCGGATGGACCTTTGCCGATGATAATGTCCAGCGCATAATCCTCCATTGCAGGATACAATACTTCTTCTACACTGGCATTCAGACGGTGTATCTCGTCAATAAACAGCACATCTCCCTCGTTGAGATTGGTCAGCAACGCCGCCAAATCTCCCGAATGACCGATGGCCGGGCCGGATGTGATGCGGATGTTTACACCCATCTCGTTCGCTATGATATGCGATAATGTCGTTTTACCAAGGCCGGGCGGTCCATAAAGCAGCACATGATCCAGCGCTTCTCCACGGGCTTTGGCAGCCTCAATAAAAATACGCATTTTTTCTTTTACTTTGCTCTGACCGATATACTCACTGAGCGTACGTGGGCGAAGGCGTGTTTCTACGATATTTTCATTTTCCTGCATATAGCCGGATACGATCCTGCTTTCAAAATTTTCTTCCCGCATAATTCTTCACTCCTTACCGCACATCCAGTCGCTTGAGCGCCAGCAAAATCAATTCTTCTGCCGTATCTGCCAGCGATGCCACACTGCGTACCGCTGCCACTGCCTCTGCTTTTTGATATCCCAGGCTCGTCAGAGCTTCCGCCGCCTCTTCCAACGCAGAAGAAACAGTCTGCATCTGCCCGGGTTCTGCCTGCAGCGCAGATTTGATATCCATCTTATCTTTCAGTTCCAAAACGATACGCTCTGCTGTTTTTTTACCGATGCCCGGCGCTTTGGAAAATGCTTTGGCATCTCCCGCAAAGATCGCACGTGCCACTTCGTCCGGTGTCATTTGCGACAAAATGGAAAGACCTGCTTTCGGCCCGATACCCGAAATACCGATCAGGCGTTCAAACATTTCTCTGCCCGAATCGGTTTCAAATCCATATAATGAAAGTTCATCTTCTTTTACGACCAGATGCGTATACAGTTTTGCCGGTGCATTGAGTTTCGCCTGTTCCAGAAACCGACGCGGTGCATACACCTTGTAACCAATACCGCCGCACTCGATCACTGCATAATTTTCCGCCGCTGCTGCCAGCGTCCCTTTGATAAAAGCATACATAATTTGCCCTCTCAGTACTTATTGAGACCTCTGTAATTGACAGTCTGTGCATGACAGATCGCCACTGCCACCGCATCGGCAGCATCGTCCGGCTTGGGTATAGCCGATAATCCCAATATCGTCTTTACCATCTGCTGTACCTGCGCTTTTTCCGCACGACCGTATCCTGTGACCGCCTGCTTTACCTGCAGCGGTGTATACTCAAACAAATTTTGATTTTTGCGGAACGCAGCCATCATACAGACTCCGCGCGCCTGCGCAACATTGATACCGGTGGTAATGTTGTTGGTAAAAAACAATTCTTCAAATGCCACTGCATCCGGTTTGAAACGCTCCATCAACTTCCCCATACTGTCAAAAAGGATATCCAATCGCTCGGGTACCCGCATCTTTGCAGGGGTATAGATTGCTCCGTAATCGATCAATTTCATACGGAAACCGTCATATTCAATTACACCATAACCCACGATAGCCAATCCCGGGTCGATTCCCATAATGATCAAAAGTCCACACGCATCCCATTTTATAGTTTTATCATTATTCAATATTATAATATTTATAAGAACTGTGTCAAATAGTGTTTTCACCGCTGTATTTTAGAGGTATTATTAGTATAAGGAAGTTTATTTCCAATTACTTATGCGAGGTAACAGTTATGACCGAATTCATTCAGGCGATCGCTAATTTTACTGCAGGCACCAGTATTGCGGTATATGTTTTCATCTTTTGCGGAAAAATCATTGAAGTAACCCTCGGCACTTTGTCTACCGTGCTTATCAATAAAGGGATCCGTTTGCCCGGTATTTTGGTAGGTATTGTGGAATACGTTCTGTGGCTGTTGATCACCACTTCGGTAATGATCGGCTACAAAGACGATCCTATCAAGATCGTATTTCTGGTATCTGCATCTGCTTGCGGAAAATATCTGGGTATGCGTCTGGACGAGCGTCTGGCATTTGGTCTTTCTTCCATCTCTGTATTCCTCCCCTCCGGTGAAGAATCCCTCGCACTTGCAGCCCATTTGCGTGACCACGGATTCGGTTTGACCATTCTGGACGGTCACGGTATGGATGACAGCAAAAAATATGTATTGATGCTCACCCTGAAGCGTAAGCGTTCCAAGGAAGCCATCCAGCTGATCAATGATTTTACCGATAATGCCGTGATTACCGTATCTCAGGTATCTTCGTTTATCGGCGGCTACCTCAACAAAGGTTCTGCCAAAGCCCCCTCTGTTTGGGAAAACCGCAATAAATAAGCATTTCCATTTTTTGTTTTATAGAAAAAATGTGTAAAATCTGTTGAATTTTTTCCTCAAATATGATGTAATTAATTAATACACATTATTACTTTTGCAATTAAAAAATTTTATAAGGAGTGTTTCTATCATGGCTTTTTATTATGACGAACCTTCTCATACTTTTGGTGAGTATCTGCTCATCCCGGGCTACTCTTCCGAGCATTGCATCCCTTCCAATGTAAGCTTGAAGACCCCGCTCACAAAGTTCAGAAAAGGAGAAGAAGAACCCGCAATCTCCCTCAACATCCCGATGGTATCTGCAGTAATGCAGGCTGTATCCGATGACAAGCTGGCTATCGCACTGGCTCAGGAGGGTGGTCTGGCATTCATCTACGTATCTCAGCCCATCGAGGAGCAGGCAAAGATGGTTGCCCGCGTCAAAAACTATAAAGCAGGTTTTGTTGTCAGCGATTCCAACCTGCGTCCCACCGATACACTGGCAGATGTATTGGCACTCAAAAAGAAACTGGGCCACTCCACTATGGCTGTAACCGAAGACGGTTCTCCCAATGGCAAACTGCTCGGTCTGGTTACCAGCAGAGATTACCGTGTATCCCGCATGGATCCTTCTCTCAAGGTTTCTGAATTCATGACTCCCTTCGAGAAATTGATCTGCGCACACGAATCCACTTCCCTCAAAGAAGCAAACGACATCATCTGGGATCACAAGCTCAATGCACTTCCCCTGATCGATGATAATCAGAACCTCAAATATTTCGTATTCAGAAAAGACTACGACAGCCACAAGGCAAACTCTCTGGAACTGCTTGACAGCCAGAAGCGCTACATGGTTGGCGCAGGTGTCAATACCAGAGACTATGAGGAGCGTATCCCCGCCCTTATCGAAGCAGGTGTTGACGTATTGGTCATCGACTCTTCCGAAGGTTATTCCGAATGGCAGCGCCGCGTTCTCCAGTTTGTCCGCAAGAACTATGGCGATACCGTTAAGATCGGTGCAGGCAACGTTGTAGACGGCGATGCATTCCGCTTCCTCGCAGAGGCAGGTGCTGACTTCATCAAGATCGGTGTTGGCGGCGGCTCTATCTGTATCACCAGAGAGACCAAAGGTATCGGCCGTGGACAGGCTACTGCCGTAATCGAAGTTGCCAAAGAACGCGACAAGTACTTTGAAGAGACCGGTATTTATATCCCCCTGTGCTCTGACGGTGGTATCGTACACGACTATCACATGACTCTGGCACTGGCTATGGGTGCAGACTTCATGATGCTGGGCAGATATTTTGCCCGTTTCGACGAAAGCCCCTCCAACAAGGTGGTTATCAATGGTCAGTACATGAAGGAATACTGGGGCGAAGGTTCCAACCGTGCCCGTAACTTCCAGCGTTATGACACCGGTGAAAACCAGACCCTGACCTTTGAAGAAGGCGTTGACTCCTATGTACCTTATGCAGGCGCTCTGAAAGATAACGTGGCATTGACCCTGAAGAAGATCTCTTCTACCATGTGCAACGTAGGTTCCATTACAATCCCCGAACTGCATGAAAATGCGCGTCTCACATTGGTATCTTCCGTCAGCATCGTGGAAGGCGGCGCTCACGACGTTGTGCTCAAGAACAGCACTCAAGTTAAATAGTTGATAGAAACCAAACAATAACAAAACGCTGTGGAAAATTCCACAGCGTTTTTATTGTGTTCAAATATCATGTACTTGCGTCAGCCCTTGTGCAGTCAAACAGTATACCGTATCACATACTTCCCGGATATATTTTCTGTCATGAGAAATGCTGATGATGGTGCCGCCAAAGCTGCGCAGCACTTCCCGGATGACCGGATTGGACAACGGAGAAAAATTACGGGTCGGCTCGTCCAGTATCAGGACGTTGCAGCCATCCAGAATCATTTTGAGAAACAACAGTTTCGCTCTCTGCCCGCCGGATAATTCGTCTACCCGATGTTCCATCTCGTATGGCGTATACTTCATGCTGCCCAGAAAAGTTCTTGCCTGCGTAACCGAATGTTTGTCGCCATGCTGCGCCAAAAACTGTATCGGCGTTTTATCCTGCTCCAATAAATCCTCATAGGATTGGGGCATATACGCTGCATGAATATCCTTTCGCGGCAGCAGCTGCAGAGCGATTTGTCTAAGCAGTGTGGTCTTTCCCACGCCGTTTTGTCCGATAATGCATATCTTTTGTGCGCCGGTCACTTTCAATGAAATATTTTCTGCCAATACACGATCCCCAACACCCAATGCAGGCCACGATGCATCCAGTATCACCTTCCCGGCCGGAACGGAGATCTCTTCCGGGAATCTTGCCAGGATCACTTCTTCCACATCCGGCAGCTGTGTCATCTCTTCTTTCTGGCGCTCAAAGCGCTTCCCCATAGATTTTACCGACTGCATTTTCTTCTTGAGCATTTTACCGCCATGGGGATCCTGTCTGCTGATGGTATTCTGTCGATGTTCTACCTTGGACTGTATCTGGCGGAACTTTTCCATCTGCTTGTCATATTCCGCTTTCTCTTTGCGCGCCATTTGCGTTTGATGTGCCAATGCGGAAAACCGTCGTTCAATATACTCCTGATAAGGGATCCTTGCAACTGTATGGCGGGGAACCGTCTTGCGACGCACCTGTTCAATGTGAATAATCACATTGGCTGTACGCTCTATCAGCAGTTCGTCATGGGAAACATATAAAATCGGCAGCTGACATTGCAGCATAAACCCTTCCATCCATTCCAATGTCTGCAAGTCAATGTCGTTGGACGGTTCATCCAACAGTAAAATATCCGGATCGTTCATCAAGATCCGTGCCATCTGCAGCTTGACTTTTTCGCCGCCCGACAGCGTTCCCACCTGGCGGTCACTATAAAACAGTTCTTCCGAAAATCCAAACTGCACGGCGATCTTATGTAATTCCCTGGGCGTCAATGCGAAAAAACCTTCTGCACTGCTGCAAAACGTGTATATACTTTGCCGCTTTTCTTTCAAAGACAGTTCCTGCGCCAGATACCCTAATTTCAGGCCGTTTTTTACGATTTGACCGGTATACTCCACATAGTCTTCTGTCAATGCAGGGTCTGCGATCAGCTTGAGCAGTGTAGATTTTCCGTTGCCTTCTTCCCCGATTATGACTGCTCTATCCCCTTTATGCAGCGCAAAAGAAAACGACTCTAACAGCGTTTTCCCATCCTGCTTATGATATACAGTCAGATTCTGGATCTGCAGCAACAATATCCCTCCTTAAAAAAAAGCGGAAAAGCAATGCTTTTCCGCTTTCACATAACATTTTGATCAATATTTGATAATCTTGATCTTGCTGATCAAAGGCAGTTCTGTTACTTTGCCCATCAGGGTGAATACCAGACCGGCAATGAAATAAGCCAGACAAACCAGTCTGAACAATGTACCCAGCAAATTGAAGAAGTAAGCGATACCAAGCATCCAGCCGGCAATAAGCATAGAAGTCAGAATGCTGAAAACGATGCTGCCTGCAACAGAGAACAGCAGAATTACCAACGACTGATTTGCATGGAACTTACCGGACTTGGACTCCGGAGCCGCTACCAAAGGCAGGAAAAACAGAATGCCGAGATATGCAAGAGCGGAAACAACCTTGTTCTTTTCGATATCTTCGGGTGCAAACTGATTTGTTACATCTTTAAACATACGAAATGCCTCCAAATAGGATTTTCTACATTATACTTCCTTATGTATGAAAATTCAATAGGTTGTAAATAATATAAAAATTCTGCTGTTATTCCGTCAGGGGGTCTTCGATAATTCCACCCTGCATGCGGAGTGCCAGCCCCGACTTTCCGTAACCGTAATTCTTTGCATTGGCAGCCACCAAAACCGCTGCAATACCAAAGGACAATGCCTCACTGACGGGGAACGCCAGCCATACACCGATACTGCCAAACAGCATGGGCAAAAGCAGCATTATGGAAATACGGAATACAATATTACGGAAGAATGTAAGCGTGGACGATGTTTTGGGCGAACCCAGTGCAACGAACATACGCATGACAAAAATACATCCGCAGGAGAACATGCACGAGAAATACTCGATCGTCAGTCCCTCATAAGTCATTTTGAACAGATCTGTCGAGGTATCCGATCCGAAGAATATGGAGATCAGCGGGCTTCTCAACAGCTGTCCCAGAATCGTCAGACCCAGTGTACCGAAGAACCACATCTTAATATTATGCGACAACAATTTCTTCAGCCGCGGTGCATTGCGGTTACCGTAGTTATATGCGAGAATCGGCCCTACACAAGTGATATATCCTACAAACGCAGCATTCATTATGATACGCAGGTCTGCAATAATACTGTTTGCCGAAATGCCATCCGGCCCCATATACGCCAAAATCGTCTTGTTTGTGACAAAATTGGTAACGCTGAATGCCATACTGTTGATAAACTGCGAGAAACCGGAACTCCATGTCTCTCCCAACGTTGCAGCATAGCCACCCTGCGGTTTCACAAAATGAACTTCGTTCACATCACGGGTATAGAAGCACAAACCAACGATCACGACTGCTACTTCGCCAATCACCGTAGACAAACTGGAGCCTACGATACCCCATTTCAGAATCGCAACAAGCAGGAAATCCAGAACAATATTGATAGAGCCGTTCAAAATAGAACAGAACAAACCCATCTTGGGCTTACCTGCAGTCGCATAATACGAACCGAATACAACGCTTAAAATATGAATCGGTGCATTCGTCATAACAATACGGACAAATGTACGGGAATTTTCTACCAAAGACTCATCTGCACCCAAAAAATTCAGGATCGGGTCTACAAAAATGTTGACACCAAGCGCAAATACACCACCTATAATCAGCGCCCAAACCGCAATTCGTGAAAAAATGCGTTTTGCTTCCAGCTGATCGTGTTTACCCATGCGCTGTGCCGACAATGTACTGGCACCTACCGCCAACAACTGACCAATCGCCATTAGAATACTGTTGACCGGTGATACAATGCTGATGGATGCCAATGCAGATGGACCTACAAAACGACTGACAAACAAGCCGTCATCCAAAGAACGGAACAACTGCGTGCATAAGTGCGTCAGAATCGCAGGTACTGCAAACCAGATCAACTGCGGCAAAGTGAAATCTCTGCCTATACGATTCACCTTTTTTGTCTCTTCTCCCATAATCTTCCTCTCTTTCAAATCTCTTTAGTTAAACGTCTACTATTTAAGTATACGCCTTCCCCCTTTTCCCGTCAAAGAAAATCCATACAAATTTCACAAAAGTATTGTGTTACCCAATACTTATCATTTCTATTATATTACTTTTCTGTTCCTTTTTCAAGAAAATCGTCCCGAAACTCTATATTTATTCTCTCCGGATCATTTTTTACAAACTACCCAGCTCATTTCCCGATCCGAACTCCTGCCGCAAAAAAAAGATCCCCGATTACTCGGGGATCCTTCTGTTGTAGTTTTTTATCATCCTATTGAATGATGTATTGTATCAGATGTCAAGTTTCATGGATTCGAAGTATTCCTTAACTTCCGGAGTATCCATATTGGTACTGGTTACTATGCAGTAGGGTACGTAGGATACTTCTTCGATTTCTACGCCGGACAGGTAGTCGCACATCAGGTAAGTGCTGTTATAACCCATCATGTAGGGGTTCTGACCTACAGTACCGTACAGAACACCATTGATGATCAATTCATAACCGGTCTTGGAGAAGTCATAACCGATAATGAACAGTTCTTTCTGTCTGTCTTCGGAAACTTCACTGATCATTGCTGCTACTTTATTGGTGCCTGCTTCGGTAGTAGTCAGGAATGCCAGCGGGCCGGGGTTAGAAGTGATCATATCAGAGATCCACTGGAGGATCTGATCGTCGGTATTCTGGCTGCCCCAGTAGGGTTCTTCGCCCCAGATGTGTACCATATCGGGTGCATTTTCAGCAATATAGTCCATTGCACCGTAGGATCTGTTTGCCCAGTTCTGATTTTCGGGAGAGATACCGTAGCATACATAGTTGCCTTTGCTGCCCATAGCTTCTGCTGCCAGTTTGCCTGCTTCCCAACCCATGGAGTAAGTATCAGCCATACACTGAGATATTACTGCGGGAGAGGTAGAGTTCAGGGAACGGTCGATAACGATGATCGGGATGGAGTCATCTGTGAAGTTATCGGTTACAAATGTACCAATCGCATCTGCATTGGAGGGGCTCAGTACGATACCGTCTACACCTTTGAGCTTTGCTGCTTCCAGCAGGTCCATCTGCAGGGTATAGTCATTTGCATTTGCGGGAGCGATGCAGTAGCCTTCAATGCCATAGTCTGCTTTCAGTTCCTCAAGAGCAGCGTTACAACCATCTGCTACGATGCCCCAGAAGTCACCGGTGACTTCGGAATAGACACAAGCCAGGCTGTAAGCATCGTATTTACCGTCGGATGAACTGGAGCCAGCTTCAGATACCACAGAAGATTCTACTACAGAAGAAACTTCTTCTTCTTTCTTGCCGCAAGCTACGAACATGGTCATAACCATTGCCAGAGCAAGAACGAGTGCTAAAACCTTTTTCATACTTTTCTCCTTTTTTTCTTTTCTTTTATTACGGATGTCTCCGTTTTTCATTAACTTCACTATATATGAATAAATGCCAAAACGCAATAAATAATTCTCAGTTTTTTCCCTGTTTTTCTTTATTTTTGAAAATAAGACATCTTTATGACACTGTTGTTTTAAAACTGTTAAATTTTGTAACATTTTCCTTACTTTTCTATATATTTGTATGTATTTTTGTAATAAAAAAACCTCCCCATAAGGGGAGGCCTTTTTTAACAATCCAATCTGATTACAGAAGGTTCATGGTCTTCATGTAATCCTGAACTTCGGCAGAAGTGATGTTGTTAGCGGTAACTACCTGGTAGGGAACGGTCGCATTGGGATCCAGTTCCTTGCCGGAGAGGTAATCACACATCATGTAGGTGGAGTCATAGCCCATCAGGTAGGGGTTCTGGCCCATAGCACCGTACATAGCACCGGATTCGATGTTAGCTTTTTCGGTCATGGAGAAGTCCCAACCGATAACGTTGATCAGTGCTCTCTTTTCATCGGACAGCTCGGACAGAGCAGCGATGATGTAGTTGTTATAGGAGTTGCAGGTGCCGAGGAAGCACAGCTCTACGCCGGGATTAGCGGTTACGGTATCCTGAACGTAAGCGATGATCTGTTCCTGAGTTACCTGAGAGCCCCAGTAGGGTTCTTCGCCGGTGTAAGAAGTGAACTGAGGATAGTTAGCGGTGCAGTAATCGATGCAGCCGAAGGATCTGTCAGCCCAGTTCTTGTTTTCGGGAGAGA
>JAFXKX010000012.1 GCA_017531505.1 Clostridia bacterium
GTTCCCGCTTTTCGGACTTACGACGCATTCTGCGGCTGGGCTCATCCATGATACCAAAAGTAATATTCATCGGCTGGAAATCTACCGATGCACTGTTACTGATATATGCAGCCAACGCACCGATCGCAGTCTTCGCCGTCAGCAGCGGCGGATCCTGTCCGACCGCCTGATACGCCGCACAAATACCGGCGTACAAACCGCTTGCCGTAGACTCTACATATCCTTCCACGCCGGTCATCTGCCCTGCAAAAAAGATATCGGTATTGCTGCGCAGACGATATCTGCCATCCAAAAGCTTAGGGGAATTCAGATAGGTATTGCGGTGCATGACACCAAGACGGGTAAATTCAGCATTTTCCAATCCCGGGATCATAGAGAATACCCGCTTCTGTTCCGGGAATTTCAGATGGGTTTGGAAGCCGACAATATTGAACAGTCTGCCCTCCGCATCTTCCTTTCTCAGCTGAATGACGGCATATGGCATTTCCTCTCCTGTTTTTGCCAGACCGACCGGTTTGCACGGACCAAACAACAGCGTCTGATATCCGCGTTTTGCCATCACTTCTACAGGCATACAGCCTTCAAAAACATTATCCTGCTCAAATCCGTGCAGTTCGACACACTCTGCATTGATCAACTCCTGATAAAATGCATCGTATTCCTCCTTGGTCATCGGGCAGTTGATATAGTCGCTGCCGCGTTCATACCGGGAACCCCAGAATGCCTTGGACATATCGATGCTTTCTCCTGTGACAATAGGTGCCGCCGCATCAAAAAAGTGCAGATATTCTTCCCCGATTTCCCGGGAAATAGCTCGTGAAAGCGCCTCTGAAGTCAGCGGGCCGGATGCCACAATCGTGATTCCGTCAAAATCGGCGATCTCATCCATTTCCTTTGCATTCACTGTGATCAACGGACGATTGCAGATATAGTTTGTAATATAATCGGAAAACGCATACCGGTCTACCGCAAGCGCTCCGCCTGCCGGTACTTTGCTGGCTTCGGCCGCCTGCATGATCAGAGATCCGACTCTGCGCATCTCTTCTTTCAACAGACCTGCACCATTGGCCAGACGATCTGACCGCAAAGAATTTGAACATACCAGCTCTGCAAAACCGCCATAACTATGTGCCGGGCTTTTCTTTTCAGGCTTCATTTCATAAATGGTCACCGGTATTCCACGGTTTGCCAGCTGATACGCTGCTTCGCAGCCTGCTAACCCCGCACCGATAATTCTTACTGGTTTAGGCATTTGGATCTTCCTTTTTATTTTTCAGGTTGGATGTGCACTGCTCATTGCCGCACTTTTTATATACTGCCTTGCCTCTGCCGCGCTTCAATACCATAAAACTGCCGCAGACAGGGCACTTTTCTTCGATAGGCATATCCCAGGATACAAAATCACACTCGGGATAGTTGCCGCAGCCGTAGAAAGAGTTGCCTTTTTTGGAACGCTTCTGTACGATCTCACCGCCACACTTGGGGCACGGAGTTGCGATCTTTTGCTTGATCGCCTTGGTATTTTTGCAGGTCGGATAATTGGGACATGCTATAAATTCTCCAAACCGACCACTCTTATATACCATTTCCGCACCACAGAGTTCACAAGTGATCCCTGCCGGACGATCAGGCAATTTTACCTGTTCGACTTCTTTCTCAGCTTTTTTCAATTCTTCCTCAAAGGGTCCATAGAACTCTTCGATCATGCGTTTCCAATCTTTGCCTTCCGATTCCACGGTATCCAGTTTTTCTTCCATATCTGCGGTAAATTCCGCATCTACGATATCCGGGAAACTCTTTTCCATCAGTTCGGTAACAACCTCACCCAAATCGGTAGGCAGAATTACCCTTTTGTCTTTCTTGACATACTGACGGTCCAGTATTGTAGAAATGGTCGGCGCATAGGTGGAAGGACGGCCAATACCCAATTCTTCCAAAGTACGCACCAAAGACGCCTCTGTAAATCTGGGAGGCGGCGTCGTAAAATTCTGCTTGGGATTGATTTCTTTGGCGATACAGGCATCTCCCTCACCCATAGGCGGCATGGACAGATTGACCAGTTCCTGATTATCGGGGGTTTCTTCTTTATAAATCGCCAAATATCCGGGGAATTTCATTTTTGAGAAATTCGCACGGAAGGTATATCCCTCTGCATCCAATTCATAGCTCATGGTATCGTATTGCGCAGGCGTCATCTGGCTGGCAATAAACCGTGTATAAATCAGGTTGTACAAACGATATTGCTCAGGAGTCAGTCTGTCGCGGATACTATCCGGTGTATACTGCACATAAGTAGGTCTGATCGCCTCATGGGCATCCTGTGCATTTTTGCGTCCGGCATATACATTGGGTTTGCCCGGATAATACTCTGCTCCGTATTTTTCAAGGATATAAGTTTTTGCAGCATCTCTGGCTTCATCCGAAATACGGGTAGAGTCGGTTCTCATATAGGTAATAAGACCGACGGTTTCCGTATCGGTTACTTTGACACCTTCGTACAGACCCTGAGCGACCATCATTGTACGCTTTGTGGTAAATCCCAGTTTTCTTGCCGCATCCTGCTGAAGCGTACTGGTAGTAAACGGCGCATAGGCTTTCCTCTGCCGCATAGATTTTTTCACATCTGTAATGATAAAATCTTTTCCGTCTATGGTTTGCAGGATCTTTTGTACTTCCTGTTCACTTTCGGGAACCAATTTCTTTTTGTTCTGACCATAAAAATCCGCTTCGAAAGCATGCTTCTTATTGCGATCTGTCAGAATTGCAGAAATCGTCCAATATTCCTGCGGTTTGAAATCACGGATCTCCCGTTCTCTATCTACGATCAGTTTTACTGTAGAGGACTGTACACGGCCTGCACTGAGGCCACGTCTTACTTTTGTCCACAGCAGCGGAGACAACTTATAACCTACCAAACGATCCATCACACGACGGGCCTGCTGTGCGTTTACACGATCCACATCGATCTCGCGGGGATTCGCGATTGCATTGACGACGGCCTTTTTGGTGATCTCATTAAATTCCACACGATGGATATCCTGTTTTTCCTTCGGCAATACATTTGCGATATGCCAAGAGATCGCTTCTCCTTCGCGGTCAGGGTCTGTTGCCAGATATACCTGATTTGCTTCCTTTGCCTGTTTTTTCAGATCATTGAGCAATGCCGTTCTTCCGCGGATTACAATATATTGCGGTTCAAAATTTCCCTCGATATCAATACCCATCTTACTTTTGGGCAGATCAATCAGATGGCCGTTGCTTGCAGCCACTTTATATCCTTTTCCCAAGAATTTTTCGATAGTCTTGGCTTTTGCGGGAGACTCCACGATAACCAGATTATAATTCTCTGTTGTCTTTTTGGTTCTTGCCATTATACTCCTTCGGACTTCCTCTTGATCACAGTTTTAAGCCAAACTGATTTCCCGGAAGTCGTTCCACAACTCCTCTTAGTTCCATCATGGTAAGTGCTGTACTTACCTTGGAAGCGGGCTGATGCAGCAATTCGATCATCTGCTGCATAGAATAGTCGCCCTTTAGAAGCAAATTATATATGCCCTCTTGAAAAAAATCAAGTCCGGATGGTTTCTCTGCAGCGGGTTTTCTCTCAAACTTTGCTGTTTTTTCCGCATTCCATCCGTAATAATCCAATATTTCATGCGCATTTGTCACTTCAAAAGCGCCCATTGTCAATAATTTATGAACAGTTTCAAAATTTCCGTCACCATCGCCGCGATGCAGCACAAAAACATCACGATTATAGTCACACGCATAGTTGACTGTGATATTGGCACCACTGCGCAAACCCGCTTCTCCTAGTACCGTTCCCTGAGAAAGTCCCGCAATGATCCGGTTACGCAAAGGAAAGTGCTGCGCCTTGGGTTCCGTTCCCGGCAAATACTCACTGATAATGGCACCATTGTCACAAATTGCCGCATACAAGTCTGCATTTTCCTGCGGGTAGATGACATCCACGCCGCACCCCAGTACGGCAATCGTTTGTCCTCCGGCGTCCAGTGCTCCCCAATGGCTTTGTGTATCGATCCCACGGGCCATACCCGAAACAACCGTGATACCGCTTTCTGCCAACTGCCCTGCAAACTCTTTGGCGGCAGCTGCGCCTTTGCGGGATACATGCCGCGACCCCACCATGGCAATGCTCTTTTCCGTAAACTGTGTCAGTCTTCCTTTCATATACAGTGTTGCCGGCGGTCTCCAAAGATCTTTGAGCATCTGCGGATACTCAGGACTGATAGCCGTGCAAATACGGATCCCTTTTCTTTCGTGCATCTCGATCTCTTCCAGCAAGCGGGAGATGTTCGCACGTTCTTTCAGATTTTTCCGCATATCCGGCGTAAACCGAAATGCACTGTTATCCAACAATTCCGGTTCATAAAACAGTTGTTCCAGCGAGAAACCCGCATCAGCTGCAGCAAACACACTGCCTATGCCTACACCCGGGCAGGACGTAAGCCAATACCAATATATTTCTTTTGTCGTCAACGGCATGACTGTATCCTCCTGTTCCCATCAATGTATCTTGATCATGCACCCCAGTATTTCCGATCCAGTGTACGGTACTGGATCGCTTCTGCCAGATGTGCCTCATCGATCTGTTCACAGCCTTCCAGGTCTGCAATCGTACGCGCCACCATCAGGATACGGTTATGCGCCCGGGCGCTTAACTGCATTACCTCAAAGGCATTTTTCAGCAGAGCCTGCGCCGACGGCTGCAACGCACAATACTGCATCAGCAGATTTCCTTTCAGTTGGCTGTTGGAAAAGATCCCTTTGCCCGCATAACGCTCCAACTGTATTTTACGGGCTGCATCCACCCGCTTCTTGACTTGCTCGGAGCTTTCCTCCTCTGCACGGCTGCCGAGCTCCTGATATGTAGGGCGCGACACCTCCAAATGCAGATCGATACGGTCCAGCAGCGGAGAGCTGATCCTGGCCAGATATCTGCTGATCTGGTGCGGTGTGCAGCGACACTGCCGTTCCGGATCTCCGTAATAGCCGCAAGGGCACGGATTCATGGACGCCGCCAGCATAAAATCTGCCGGATATTCCACTTTTGCATTGACCCGTGCAACAGATACCACTCCATCTTCCAATGGTTGGCGCAGCGCTTCCAGCGTTTCTCTCTTAAATTCCGGAAGTTCATCCAAAAACAATACACCGCCATGGGCAAGACTCACCTCGCCGGGGCGCGCCTTTGCACTGCCGCCGATCAAGGCCGGGGCCGATGCAGAGTGATGGGGGCTGCGGAACGGACGCGTTGTCACGATCGCCTTTCCATGCAATTCTCCTGCCACAGAATGGATCTTTGTGATTTCCAATGCCTCTTCAAAACTAAGGTCCGGCATAATGGAAGGGATCGCCCTTGCAAGCATGGTCTTGCCGGCACCGGGGGCGCCGATCAACAGAATGTTATGATTGCCTGCAACTGCAATCTCCATAGCACGCTTTGCCTGAGCCTGACCTTTGATATATTTGAAATCTGCCATGCCTTCCTGCACCTGCAGACTGCGGAATGTTTCGGGTGTTACGACCTGCGGTTGTTCTGTTCCGCTCAGAATAGCTGCCAATTGTTTCAGATCCGATACCGGTACGATACGAATCCCTTCTATATAGGAAGCTTCCTGCGCATTTTGCATCGGCAAAAATACACACTGCGCACCCCGCTCCTTTGCATCGATCACCATGGGCAAAATGCCGTTCAACGGGCGTACTTCGCCGTTGAGCGCCAGTTCGCCAAAGAACAACGCTTCGCTATATGCACCTGCTTCCAGCTGTCCGGATACTTTCAACACGCCGACCGCAATGGCCAGATCGTAGATAGGTCCTTCCTTACGCATATCTGCGGGTGCCATATTGACAATGATACGGCCGGACGGATACTCAAATCCACTGTTGCGCAAGGCAGCACGTACCCTTTCTTTACTTTCTTTTACCGCTGCATCCGGCAAGCCTACGATCTCCCAATACGGCAATCCTGCCGCACAATCCACTTCTATATGTACCGCATAGCCTTCCAGACCGTTCAGTCCGCCGCTGTATACACTTGCCAGCATAGTTCTTCGCCCTTCCTTTATCCTTCGATGATCACATTTTTGTAATACCGCAGTTCTGTTTCTTCTGCAAACAGGACCTCTATGACATCAAATCTCGCCGGGACCTCTGTCAGACCCTTCGTATATAAATATTTCTGCGCGGTTCTCAGCAATGCAGCCTGTTTTTTCGCATCTACAGCATCTACACCGCGTCCGTAACGCAGATTGGTACGGCTTTTGACCTCTACAAATACATATGTCCCGCCGTCTTTTGCAATAATATCCGCTTCTCCGCCATGGATATGATAGTTTCTCTCCAAAATTTCCATACCCTGCCGGACAAGATATTCGGCAGCCAGCTGTTCGCCCTTCTGCCCGATTTGCTGTTTATACGTTGTCATAAAACTTTTTCAAGAAACTCATGCGGTGCTGCGGACAGGGTCCGTATTCCGCAATAGCAGCATAATGTGCCTTGGTACCGTACCCCTTGTGCTTATCAAAGCCGTATTCGGGATACATCTGTGCATATTCCATCATCATATGATCTCTCGTCACCTTTGCAATGATGGATGCCGCCGCAATGGAATACACCTTTGCATCGCCCTTTGTGATAGCAGTATAATCCATCGGCAATTTCAAACCCGTGATATAGTCTGTGTACAGCACAAAAGGCTGCTCTAGCTGTTCAATGGCACGGGCAAACGCCAGTCTTGCAGCATTGAGTATGTTCATCTGCTCGATTTCTTCCACCGTGGCAATGCCTACACCATAACTCAGCGCCTGTTCGATCACTTGCGGATACAACAATTCTCTGCGCTTCTCTGTCAGCTTTTTGGAATCATTGATCCCCTCGATAAAGCGATCTGCAGGCATAATGACTGCTGCCGCCACTACCGGGCCGGCCAGCGGACCCCGCCCTGCTTCATCGGCACCTGCCACGCGCTGCCCCAATGCAGCATGGTAGTTTTCATAATAGAAAAAATCCTGTTCCATGATCAGCCTTCCTTCGGTACTTCAAACGAAATGGATCCCAGTTTACCGTTGCGGAATTCCTCCAGCAGCGTCTTGCAGCCCCGTTCGGTATCTGCCACGCCGCCGCGCATCAGGAAGCCTCTTTTACGGCAAATATCCTGCAACAATTCGTAAGGATCTTCTGCCAGTTCCTCGATCTTATAGCGTTCCTTCAACAGATCCGGTGCAATCTCCGCTAATATTTTTATCAGATGGTATACCAGTTCTTCTTCGTCCAGTATTTCCTGACGAACACTGCCGATCAGTGCGATAATGGCGCCGGCGTGTTCATCCTCTATCTTGGGCCACAACAATCCGGGAGAGTCCATACATTCCAGATACGGTGTCAGTCGTACCCAGGAAATTCCCCTGGTCACACCCGGTTTGTTGCCTTCCTTCAGTTTTTTCTCACCTACCAAACGATTCAGAATCGCGGATTTTCCTACATTGGGGATGCCGCAGACCAGCGCTCTCACCGTCTTATTGACGCCCTTTGCCTTGAACTTATCATAAATACCGGCAGCCGCCTCTTCAATTGCACGCTGCAGCCCCTTGGCATTTCCCTTTACTGCGGAATAGGACACGGTGTAAATGCCCTGCTTTTCAAAATACTGCACCCAGCGCCTGGTTACTGCCGGATTCGCCATATCCGCCTTATTCAACACCAGCATTCTGGCTTTATTGGCAAACATCTTTTCAAAATCGGGATTTCTTGTGCTGAGCGGTGCACGCGCGTCGACCACTTCGATGACCAGATCGATTAATTTCAGTTTATCGGCCATCGCGCGCTTTGCCTTGGTCATATGACCGGGATACCATTGTATATTCATCAATATTACCTGTCTTTCTATATTAATTATGTTCCATTTCCGGAACCGGGATCTTCCATACTTTTTTACCCAGATACAAGGTCACCGCAAAGAATATCGCTGCCCCTGCCATGATCAGACCGACCAGTCTGTAATAGGCTACGATGCCGATCTTTTCCAGCAACAGACCTCCGATCAAACTGCCTACAATAGCTGCTACTGCTGTGACAGATCCGTTTACCGTCTGCGCCGTCGCCTTCAATTCCCGCGGCGTCAGCGTATAAATATAGTTTGCTGCCGCCCCGATCGACAAGCCTCCGCCCAATCCGTAGCAGGTCGAGATAATGACCAGCTGTGTAAAATTCACCGCCGTGGAATACAGCAGCATCTCTGCAGTATAAAAACACGCCGCACCCAATAGCATTGCATAAAAAGGCACCTTTTTTTTGCGAAGCGGGCCAATGATAAACAGCATCGGGATCTCCAAAATCGCTTTGTACCCGGTGATGATCCCGATCATCGCGGTATCCCCGCCCACGTGTTCCACCAGATACGGTAAAAAGGTATGTCCCGTATTCATGGGGATATTGAGCACAATGGCATAAATCAAATACGTTACATAATAGTAGTTTTTGAACAGTCTGCCGATGCGCAGTTCCCGAAAAGACAAACTCTTTTTGCGGGTGACGGTGCTGCCGCTGTCTTTGATAGAGATACTTACCAATACCATCGGTACAATCAGCAAAAACAACATATAAAACGTCCACTCTACACCCAATTTCGGTAAAACAGCAGACAGTATCATGCACATCACCGCATAGGAGATAGACCCCCAAAGGCGGATCGTACCATAATTCAGGCCCTCTCTGTTGACAGACTGTACCACCCAGTTGTCAACCAATGCGCTGGCCGGATTGCGGAAAAACATACTTGCCGGGATAACGATCAGCGTCAGCGATATGCCAAGTATCTCTATACCGCTGGCAAAGGGCACCAATGCCCATAACAGGGAGCCGATCAGGATGCAGGTGATAAATACTTTTTTGACAGATCCGATCTTATCTGCCATGATCCCCATGATCGGTGCCGCAAAAATGCGTACCGCAGCATTGGCAGCAGATATCTGGCCGATTTGTGAAGGAGAATAGCCGATCCCCTGCAGATATACCGTCAAATACCCTGCAGTCGCCATAGCAAACCAATAGATCATTTCCAGCGAAGAAAACTGCCAATACCGTCTGCGTTTTTGCTGTACTGTCAGCGTTACAAATCCATTATCGCTTTGCATACAGATCCTCCCTCCGATAAAATCCCAAGATTATTATATAATAAAACCATTGTGTGTACAACACACCGGGGTTCCGAACAATTTTCAATAAAAAAGGCAGCGGATCTTAGATCCGTTGCCTATCGATGCGAAAATCAGTGTTTTCTCTTTCTTGCAGCCTCAGCCTTTTTCTTTCTCTTTACACTGGGCTTTTCGTAATGTTCACGTTTTCTGATCTCTGCGAGAACACCTGCGCGAGCGCACTTTCTCTTAAATCTTCTCAGAGCACTTTCCAAAGATTCATTTTCACCAACGCGTACTTCAGACATCTTTTTCCCCCCTCTCCTCTTTACAAAAGTTCGCAAAATCATTTATGGGAGAATTTTGCATATAACAACCCAATGGGTTGTCAACAAAAAACATTATAGTATACCCTTTGCACAAAGTCAACCACTTTTATATTCCGGATAAATAATTTTTCTCAATACAAAAGCAATCCCTGTTTTGCAAAGGCAGATTCCACGATCAACCCGGAGGCCAAGCCAGTTCTCTGCCGCCCAACACATGAAAATGCAGATGTTCCACGGTCTGTCCACCGTCTTTGCCGGTATTGATAGCTACGCGGAATCCGGTCTTGTCGATCCCTGTGATCTTTGCCACCTGCTGAATAGCATGAACGATATGTTCCATCAATTCGCCGCACGAACTGTTTACTTCCAGAATAGATGCCACATGCTGCTTAGGCACAACCAATATATGTTCAGGTGCCTGTGCATCAATATCACGGAAAGCCAGTACAAAATCATCTTCATATACTTTCGCAGAAGGGATCTGACCGGCAATGATCTTACAAAAGATACACTGTTCCATAATTTTCTCCTTTTATGCTTAATCGATCACGTCGCACAGAAGTTTTTCACCCTCTGTGCCGCAAATTTTGACTCTTTTGATTTCACCCGGCATACCGGGGATCTCTGTATGCAGGTACCGCTCAATATACCCTTCGCAGATCCCCTCTGCACAGTACTGTTCCAGCAGCACCGCGTGTTCTGTGCCGATCAGGCTTTGGGCATACGCATGAGACATCTTTTCACCCAATGCAATGATCTCTGCCGCACGCTGTTTCTTTACATCGCCCGTCAGATCACCGGGCATGCGTGCCGCTGCTGTACCTTCCCTCTTGGAATACGGGAATACGTGCAGTTTTGCGAATCCGACTTTCTGCAAAAACGCCATTGTCTGCGCGTGTTCTTCCTCTGTTTCTCCTTGAAAACCGGCGATTACATCCGTGGTAATGGCCGGGTTGGAAAACGCCTTGCGTACATTGGCAATATATTCCGCATACTGTTCAGCCGTATACTTACGGTTCATGCGTTTTAACACCGTTGTGCATCCGCTCTGCAAGGACACATGGAAGTGCGGGCACAACTTTGACAACGCCGCTGCCCGTGTGCAAAACTCTTCTGTCAGCAAAGTCGGCTCCATAGAACTCAAGCGAATACGGTCGATTCCTTCTATAAGCTGAAGTCCTTCCAGCACATCGATAAATCCGACACCCTGCATATCTTTTCCGTATGAACTGACCAAAATACCGGTCAGCACCACTTCCCTCACACCGGATGCCGCCAGGCGTTTCGCCTCCGCCATGATATCCTCCGGCTTGCGGGAACGTACGGGGCCGCGGGTATATGGGATAATACAATAGCTGCAAAAATTATTGCAACCGTCACAGATCTTAATGTTGGCACGGGTGCGTTCATGGCTGCGTGATACTTGCAGCGGTTCAAAATCCCGTTCTTTTCGGATATCACCTACTGCATTGATCTTTGTTTCGCCCGCCTGCAGACGGCGGATCACTTCCAGGATCCTGCTTTTCCCCGAAGATCCCAATACCGCGTCCACACCTTCACGGTCCAGTATAGACTGCGCATCTCTCTGTGTCAGGCAACCGCAAACACATACCAAACCGCCTTTTTCTACTGCACGCCCGATCATCTGTCGGGATTTCCGATCGGCAACGGCTGTTACAGTACAGGTATTAATGATATATACATCTGCATACTCATCAAATTCTACCGTCTTATACCCGGCCGCTTCCAGTATCTCGGTCATAGCATCCGTTTCATATTTATTTACCTTGCACCCGAGGGTACAATAGGCCGCCCGCATATCAGAACCCTATGGTGAGTGCTGCCCACTCACCTTCAATGCTGATATGGCTGACAGACATACCTGCATTTTCGTATTGCTGTCTTACTTCGTCCAGTCTGTCCAGAATAATGCCCGAAGCGATCAGTTTGCCTTGCGGCTTGAGCACCTGCTTGAACAACGGCTGCATCGCAATAATAATATCTGCAACAATGTTGGCCGCAATGACATCGTACTGCTGCGCACATACCTGATCCCGTACAGCACCCTCTGCCAATGCATTACCAAGCAATGTTCCGAATTTATCTTCCGCCACATGATTTCTCAGCATATTTTCACGGGTCACGCGCATAGCATCTTCTTCTACATCTACACACAATGCATGCCCTGCACCCAGCAGCATGCACCCTACTGCCAGAATACCGCTGCCGCAGCCCATATCCAATACCTGTGCGCCTTCGGTAATCACCTTTTCCAGGCTTGCAAGACACAGTCTTGTCGTTTCATGGGTACCGGTACCAAAGCTGGAGGAAGGATCGATTTCCAGCGGGATACGGGTATTCCCTTCGGGCAGTGTCTCCCACGAAGGCTTGATGATCAGCTTCTCACCCACCGGGATCGGCTTATAAAAGCGTTTCCAGCTGTTCATCCAGTTTTCCTCCTGGATATTCTCGATCTCAACCGTAAAGTTGACACCGCGGCGATTTGCCTCCTGCAGCAGTGCATACAATTTACGCATTTTTTCCGCACCGCTGTTGTTCTTTTCCGTGTATACCGTCAGTGTAGCCTTTTGTTTCTGCACCAATTCTTCTTCGATATAGTCATAATAAATGGAAGTTTCCATAAATTCCGAAACTTCTCTGGGATCCGTCAACGCGTACTGATCGATCCCTTCGCCGATCATACGGTCTAAAAAACCGTCTACATCTTCAGGCGCCATAGAAATTACAATACATTCCCAATCCATCTGCTTATCTGCCTTTCTTCGTCGTTGTCTTATTCAATGCCTTACGCTTACTTTCCTGTATTTTTGCCTCGGCCAATCCTTTTTCGACATATGCTTTCAGTTGTTCCAGCTGTTCCTTGGTCAACAAACGCTTATCCAATATCAATGCCTGATCTGCCGACAAATACAGATACACCGATTTGCCCGGTGTTCTCAACTTGCGGATATCGCTCCACTTATGGTTGCTGTGGCGCCCCGTCGTCTTATTCTGCACCGCGATCTTATTTTCTCCGAACTGATACTGCATACGTATCACTTTGTTCTGCAGACCGCCTTTCCGGATCGTATACTGCAGGCGGCGTCTTCTGCTGAAATACCATGCCGCAACCACAGCCAGCATCACCATACAAGACATGAACTTATACGGTTTATCAAAAATCCAATTATCCAGCACCATTGTCAATGCCGCCAATTCCGCCATTACAAACGGTAAGAAACGCCAGGACGTTATACTGTCATACCAGAAAAACCGGGTATAAATTTTCTTATCAAAAGTCGCTTCCAAAGAAATCATACAGATCGCTCCTTTCGGAAACCATTATATCATGTTTGCATCTGTTGTGGAATCACCAAACACCTGCATTGCCAAACTTTGCAGCTGTTCCAGCGTATTTAACCCCAATGCCTGCTGCCGCAGCGCCGCCGCACCGCGGACACCCTTCAGATACCACGCGATATGTTTGCGGAACTCCTGTATCGCGCGATGTTCCCCCTTGGACTTTACACACAGTTCTGCTTGTTTCAATACCGTCTGCAGTTTTTCCTGATTGCTTATCTGCCGATAGGTGCCCGTTTGCAGATACGTTTTGATCTGACTGAAAAGAAAGGGATTTCCTGTTGCGCCGCGTGCCACCATGACCCCATCTGCACCGGTATAATCCAGAATCCCTTTGGCATCCTCCGGAGAAAATACATCTCCATTGGCGATGACCGGGATACTGAGCAATTGCTTTGTCCGGGCAATACAATCCCAATCTGCTTTGCCGGTATAGTACTCTTCCCGTAAACGACCATGAATCGTTACTGCATCGGTACCGGCTTGTTCCATGCGCTGTGCAAAACTGACGGCATCTCCGTGGGTTTTGTCAAATCCGCGTCGGAATTTTACCGTTACCGCCACTTCCGATACCTTTTTTGCCGCAGCCACGATCTCCGCCGCCAATTCGGGTTCTTTCATCAGTGCAGAGCCTTCTCCGTTATTGACGATCTTAGGCGCAGGGCAACCCATATTGATATCAAAACAACTGATACGCCCTGCCTGCTCCTGCTGTAATACCCGTATTGCATTGGCAATATCCTGCGGATCTCTGCCGAATAATTGGATCGCGCTTTTGGTTTCATCCCGCAGATCTACGATCTCAAAAGTCCTCTTGCTGTTATATTTCAAACCTTTTGCGCTGATCATTTCACTATAGGTCATATCCGCACCCCAATCGCGGCATACCTCACGGAACGCAAAATCCGTTATACCGGCCATGGGCGCCAACACTACCGGGACCGTCTCTTCCTGCCCGATCTGTAATATCTGTCTCAGCATATATACTCCACATTTTCATAAAAAAGGTATTTACCTTACGGCAAATACCTTTTGGTGTTCCATCAATTCTGAGCAGGCTTTGAACCCGCTTCGCCTTCTTCCAACTCATCTGCCCACGGAGTGGGGTATGCAGTTTCGGAATAATACTCTTCTTCCAGTGTGATATCGTTTACTTTCCAGCGACCGTTCTCTTCTTTTACCATATGCAGTATAAAGGTACCGCTCTCGATAAACTGATCCACTTCGGATTTATCCAATACAGATGTATCAAACTTCCATGCAATATCCTGCACGATGTTTTCTACCCGGATATCCATGGTATCCTTCCATGCAAATACAACTGTGATCGGCACTTTGGTCTGTTGATCGTAGGCCGAAATAATATAACTGCTGTTCTTCTGCTGTGTCTGAAGCTGTGTTTTATCCAGATATTCCTGTGTAAAGATACCGTCCAGCAACTCCGTATCCGGGTTGTTGATAGGGTTCATGATGACAGAAGTCCGTTTTGTAAACGCATCTCTGGACAACATATAGATCTGTGCGGAGTTTTCTGCCGTTTCAAATGCAAACAGTGCCAGTTCGATAATCAGCAATACCGCCAATACCTTACCCAGCAAATACATTGCCGCTTTGATACCACGCACAAGATGTGCTTTCTTTTTGTTTGTATTCATAAACCTGCCTCAGCTATCAATTATACTTCCGTTATGCCGATACCATAAAGTCCGACATATTAGTTATACCACAAATTTTCGCACGGCTCAATACGCTTCCCGATTTATTTACACCTTTCATGGTATCGGAATTTTTCGTACCATATCCAAAAGGATGTATCGCAAGCCTTCTCTTTATGACTCTGCCTTCTTTTTCCGATCACGTTTCCCTTCGCCGATATACATCCCTATAAACGCCGCTACCAGATTGATCAAGACATGGTACCAAAGGTCCAGTCCGAAAAATGCCCAAACAATGGCTCCGCAAATAACCATTCCTGCAGCAAGCAATCTGTGATCCCATTCTTTTTTATAGCCATATATACCCATCACAACAGCAGTAATCAGATGCATGACAATCAGATACGTTGTCATCTGATCCCACGGCACCCACTCAAAATACAACGGCACCAGCCCTGCCAGTGCAATCGTCATCAGATATGGTACATATCCCAGTTTCCGTTTGCGTTCTTTCTTTCTGTTATTCTTGACTGCAACAGCAAGTACAGCACCTGTCATGGGGTTGAGTTTTTTGATATACCGCAGCATCAACGAAATGGGCCGCAATCCCCATGCATTGATGGTATTTGGCATCTCCGGCAATGTATCCCGGCGTATTGCTTCTACATGGCCGTTTTTACGAAGATATCTTCTGACTCGCAAAAACTTTAGACAGGCGATCACATCACCCACAAAGAAACCAGCAATCGTAGTCAATATCGCCATACCTACGACCTCAGTATCGAGCCTACTTCCACTCAGAACGTCAGCAAAATGTGCTACGAGCGCCGAAATGCCTGCATAACCGGCCAATCCACACAATTCTCCCAGCAAGTTCAAAAGCAATCCAAAAAAGAAACCTTCCTCCGGCATACTCGCAGGGACGGGTACGATCGGTTTTTCTACCTTATTTCTCCCAAACATATCTTTGCGTAATCCACCTTCCACTTAAGCTTCTTGTTTTATGATCATAATCGAGTACCGGTTCTGAATGTCTATCTCAAATCATAGCATTTCAGCTCCGAGGCACTTATCGTTACTACTATAGCATACGCATACTTATATTTCAATTTACACAAAAACCCCTGTGCACAAAAATGCACAGGGGTTTGAAGTTCGATCAATACAGTTTTGCACCGGCAGGGATGCGGTTGCTCACCATCAGCAGGTTGAGACGCTCCTCACCGTTTTCTTTATGTACTGCAGACAACAGCATACCGTTGGATTCCACACCCATCATTGCACGGGGCGGCAGATTGGTAATGGCGATCAGCGTCTTGCCGATCAGTTCTTCCGGCTCATAATATGCATGGATACCGCTCAGGATCGTACGATCTGTACCGGTGCCGTCATCCAGTGTAAACTGCAGCAGTTTCTTGGATTTTTTGACAGCTGCACAATCTTTTACCTTGACTGCTCTGAAATCAGACTTGCTGAACGTCTCAAAATCCACATGATCTGCGAACAAAGGCTCGATCTCTACATTGGAGAAATCGATCACTTCTTCGACAGTTTCTGCTTCGGCAGTTTCCGCAGGCTTTTCTGCCTTCTTTGCACTGCCGCCCACGGGCTTCATGGTGGGGAACAGCAGTACGTCTCTGATAGAAGCACTGTCGGTCAACAGCATGACCAGACGGTCTACGCCAAAGCCCAGGCCACCTGTGGGGGGCATACCGTATTCCAAAGCGTTGATAAAATCATAGTCTACCTGAGCTTTGCAATCGGGTTCCAATGCCATACGGGTAGCTACCTGACGCTCCATACGCTCTTTCTGATCAATGGGGTCGTTGAGTTCGGAGAATGCATTACCAAATTCGGTTGCATTGATGAAGTACTCAAAACGCTCGGTAAATGCAGGATCATCCGGCTTGCGCTTTGCCAGCGGGCTGATCTCTACGGGATATTCGTAAATAAAGGTGGGCTGGATCAGGTTTTCTTCTACATACGCATCGAAGAACTCTGCCAGGATCGCACCCTTTGTGGGCACTTCGGGCAATGCAACATTGTGCTCTTTTGCACAAGCGATCGCATCTTCGTCTGTCTTCCAATCGTAGAAATCCACACCGGAGTATTTCTTGACTGCTTCTACCATCGTCAAGCGTTCCCAGTGTCCCAGATCGATCTCTTTGCCCTGATACGGCACTACCAAGGAACCGCATACCTTCTGCGCCACAGTCTTCATCATATCTTCTACCAGATCCATCATACCCTGATAATCGGTATAAGCCTGATACAACTCGATCGTGGTAAATTCCGGATTGTGTTTGGTGTCCATACCTTCGTTACGGAAAATACGGCCTACTTCATAGACTCTGTCCATGCCGCCGACGATCAGGCGCTTGAGATACAGTTCCGTTTCGATACGCAGTACCATATCCATATCCAGCGTATTGTGATGTGTATAGAAAGGTCTTGCAGACGCACCGATTTCAAAGGGAGTCAGAATGGGGGTGTCTACTTCCAGGAAGCCGCGACCATCCAGAAATGCACGCAATTCTCTCAGGATCAAGGTACGCTTTACAAATGTATCCTTTACCTCGGGATTGACGATCATATCCACATATCTCTGACGATACCGCAAATCGGTATCCTTCAGGCCATGAAATTTTTCAGGGAGCGGCAGCAAAGATTTGGACAGCAGATTGATCTCATGACATTTAATAGAGACTTCGCCTGCATCTGTACGGAACACTTCGCCTTTGATGCCGACGATATCGCCGATATCAAAAGATTTTCTATACAGCATATAGGGTTCTTCACCCATGACATCTTTACGTGCATAACACTGAATACCACCGGTCGCATCCTGCACATGGAAAAAGCTTGCTTTACCCATAACGCGTTTGGAAATAATACGTCCGGCAATACTGCATACCATGCCCTGCAACGCTTCGAAATCCGCCTTGATCGTTGCGGAATCCGTATCCTTCTCGTATTTTGTCACCTGAAACGGATCCATACCATTTTCTCTGAGGGCAGCCAGTTTACCTCTTCTGACTGCGATTTCAGAGGAATCGTTGATCACATTTCGGTTGTTTGTATTTTCATTGGCCATTCTTCTAAATTATCCTTCCTTTACCCGGCAGGGTTTATTTATGCTCTGGAGATTTCCAGAATCTTAAAGGTAATCGCGCCGCTCGGAGCTGCTACGACCACTTCATCCCCTACGGCCTTACCCATCAGTGCACGACCGACAGGAGACTCGTTGGAAATAATATGCTGTGCAGCATTGGTTTCCATGGGGCCCATTACGGTATAGCTTTCTTCTTCGTTAAATTCTATATCCAGAATACGGACTTTGGTACCAATACCGACACGTTCCAGATTGACTTCGTCGTCATCTACGATCGTTGCCAAACGGAGAATGTTCTCCAGTTCCTGAATACGACCTTCTACTCTGGACTGTTCGTTTCTTGCTTCTGTATATTCTGCGTTTTCGCTCAGGTCACCAAAAGAACGAGCTTCTTTGATCTGTTCCGAAATTTCAGCACGTCGTGTTGAAATCAGATATTCCAATTCCTGCTCGAGCTCGATTTTTCCCTTTTTGGTAAGTACAAATTCCTGTGCCACCGATATTACCTCCTCGCCGATGCGATAAATCTTATAAGGGCATACTTCCCCTTATACTCAAAATAGTTCATTTTATTTTACACGGATTTTTTGTGGAATGCAATAAGTTTGCCATGTTATTACTTATTCTTTTCCGCATTCAAATGCTTTTCCAGTTTTGCCTTGACTCTCTGCAGCGCATTATCGATCGACTTGACCGGCCTGTTCAATACTTGCGCGATCGCCTGATATGATTTTCCGCTCAGATACAAATTGAGTACTTGCTTCTCCAAAGAAGACAGTGTAGAGATCAGATTTTTTTCAATTGCCTCTACATCCTCTTTGCTGATCACGATCTCTTCCGGATTCAACACCTTCGAACTCTTGATAAAATCGATCAGTGTTCTGTCGGATTCTTCGTCGAATACCGGTCTATTGAGCGAAACATATCCGTTCAAAGGTTTATGCTTTTGTCTGGTCGCCGATTTCACGGCGGTAATTACCTGTCTGGTGATGCACAGCTCCGCAAATGCACGGAAAGACGCCTGCTTGTCCTCCTGAAAGTCTCTGATCGCTTTATATAAGCCGATCATCCCTTCCTGGATCAGATCTTCCTTATCCGCCCCCGCAAGGAAATAATACCTTGCCTTTGCACGTACAAAATTCTTGTATTTATCCAGCAGATACTCCAAAGCCCGTCCATCGCCTTGTCCGGCAAGCGCCACTACTTCGTGATCCGCAAGCCCTGCATACTGTAAAAAATCCTGATCGGATACATCAGACAGACTTTCTACCGAATCTTCATCCAATTCCAATTCCAGTTCTTCCTCTGTCTCACGCAATTCCTCTTCAAAGGGGAATTCTCCGTCCGCATATCCTGTATAATCCTGCATGCCTGCCCTTTCTTATTTACGTGTTTGCTTTGCTTTATCCTGTCGTTTCTTTTCGTACATCAATACCGCTGCTGCAGCCGATGCATTCAGCGAATTGATTTTGCCATACATATCGATTTTAATGGTAAAATCCGCTTTTTGTTTGACCAATCTGGAGATACCCTGACCTTCGGAACCGATGATCAGCATCATTGCGCCTGTCAGATTTGCGCGGTCTGTACTGACACCGTCCATATCTGCCGTTGCAACAAATACGCCTTTTCCCTTTACCTCGTCAATAAATGCGGGCAGATTGCCGACTTTGATGACCGGAACATATTCCTCTGCACCGGAAGCCGTCTTTGCCGCCGCCGCAGTCATACCTACACTTCTGCGCTTAGGAATGACCACACCGTGTGCACCAAAAATCTCCGCACTGCGCACAATGGCGCCCAGATTATGCGGATCTTCCACTCCGTCCAGCGCAACCAAAAACAATGGTTCCCCGCGCTGTTCCGCCAGTTTTTCCGCATCCTCCAGAGTGCTGTAGCGAATTGCTGCCGCCCGTGCAATAATGCCCTGATGATTTGCTGCCTTAACATCATATCCGGCAAATCGGGTCATCTCATCCAGCTTATTTTTATGTGCTTTCTTGATGGGGATACCTGCGGTTTTTGCCAATGCGAGGATCTCTCTGGCAGAAGCCTCTGCTGCCTCCGTCATATAGATCGCATCGATCTCCCGCCCGCTTTTGATTGCTTCTCTTACCGTATTTCTACCCAATAATAAGGTATTATCTTCTCTCTTTTCCAACTTAAACACCAAACTTTTCTATAATTTGCTGCATCAGCGTTTCCAACCGTGCATAATTTCCACATAAATAATGATATCCGATCAATGCTTCCAGGCCCGTTGCTTTTTTATAATCGGCAATACTCATATTCTTTGCCGTGGTGCCGGGGTGTGCATTTCTGCCGCGCCGCAGGATATCCTTTTCCTCTTCAGACAGTGACTCTTCCAGCATTGCCGCCGCCTGTGCCTGCGCACGGGCATTGACCGCAGCCGAAGCACGCTGATTCAGCGCATTGACTTGCTGTCTTGACTTTTTTACCAGTGATGAACGTATATACAGGTCATATACCGTATCCCCGATATATGCCAATACCAACGGATTTTTCATCCGCGCCTCTTGTGCATCGATTTTTCCCAAGATGCCCTGATTCAATGGTCCGCCTCCTGTTCCTGCGCAAAATATTGCGTAACACCTGCAGCAATGGCTTGCGCCACACGCTGCTGATAATTTTGTTTACAAAGCAATGCTTCCTCTGTCGAATTGGACAAAAACCCACACTCCACAATAACCGCCGGTGCACTGCCGGATTTCACGATATAATAATCTCCTTGGGTACTGACCCTCGGCCTTTCCGGCAAAAGGCTGCTGTTCATCTGCGCCTGTATATGATCAGCCAGCTGCTTCCCCTGTACAGAGCCCGGTGCATAAATAACCTGCGGTCCGCTGACAGATGCATCCGGAAAACTATTCTGGTGAATACTGATCGTAATTTGTTGGCCCGACGTTTCTATCATACTGCGACGGTTGCGCATATCTTCATTCTTATCGGCCCCGACTGCCTCTGCGGTACTTCGCGTCATAATGACCTCTGCCCCTTGCTTGCACAGTTGTGCCTGCAGAGCCTGTGCAATTTGCAGATTAATATCCGACTCATGTGTACCCGATGCTCCAATTGCGCCACCATCAAATCCCCCATGACCGGGGTCTATCAAAATACGATATCCCGTCAAAGTTTGTGCAGCAGCAGCCGGACTTTGATGCATCTTCAAAAAGCAGGACAGCAGCAACATCAATATCCCAGCAGCCATACACACTACGGCAAGTTTTCGATTCCGATTCATAACGCCTCCATACAGATCCGATTTTAGTTAATCTATATGCAAGGCTTTCTTCTTATAATAACTCCATTCCGGGAGTGGCATTGAGATCCAAATCCGCCGCAGTACATCCTTTCATCATAGAATAAAATGCTGCCGATGCGATCATTGCCGCGTTGTCTGTACAATACTTAAGATCAGGTAAATATACCCTATATTCTCCCTGGTGCTTCAGCGCCTGCTCTCTCAATACGGCGTTGGCACTGACGCCGCCACCCAGCACTACATCACGGATGCCTGTTCTGCGCGCCGCCTCAAAAACATTGCCTACCAGCAGATCCACCGCCGCCTTTTGGAAAGATGCCGCAACATCCGCCTTTTCATATTCCTGCTTACGCACCTCAAACCCGCGTACCAAATTGATAACCGCAGTCTTGATGCCGCTGAACGAGAAATCCAAATGATCTTCTCCTTTGAACGGCTTTGTGAAAGTATATTTACCGGGGTCGCCCTGCTCTGCCAAACGCTGTACGTTGGGACCGCCGGGATAGGTCAGGCCCAATACTCTTGCCACTTTATCAAACGCTTCCCCTGCGGCATCATCGCGGGTACTGCCCAATACCTCATATGTACAATAATCGCTGACATGAATAATATTGGTATGTCCGCCGGATACCACCAGACACATAAAAGGAGGTTCTAAAGACGGGTGTGTGATATAGTTGGCAGAAATATGCCCTTCCATATGATTCACTGCGATCAACGGCTTGTCTTGTGCATAAGCCAATGCCTTTGCGTAAGATACACCGGTAAGCAAAGCCCCTACCAGACCGGGGCCGGATGTCACTGCAAAAGCATCGATATCCGCAAAGGTCATTCCTGCTTTATTCAATGCATCCTGTACAATATACGGCAATTTTTCCACATGATTGCGCGAAGCGATCTCGGGAACAACACCGCCATACTGTTTGTGTATCTCTATCTGTGAATACAGCACATTGGACAATACGACTCTGCCATCACGAACAATTGCAGCAGCCGTCTCATCACAGGAAGTTTCAATTGCCAAAATGGTCGCTTTGCCGGCTTTACGCAGCAAATTCAGTTTGTTCTGCATCCTTATGTTCATCTTGCGTTTCCCGTTCCAATTTTTTATTCCAAATACCCGCACCTATCAGCAAAGCACCGATGCTCGCTGCTGCAGCAATGGCGATCCGCATGACCAGATCAAAGAAAAATTGCTGCGGCACCATTTGTATCAGTATATCCTGCCGCGGATCCAGCAGCCACAGATCATTGGAAAACATGATCTTATGGAAGGCTGTCCAGAAAGTATCAAAATCCAATGCCGCAAACAAGCCAATGACTGCCAACATCAGAAAAAACATCATATTCCCATGCAAATACCCACGAACAACAGCCTTCTGCTCCTGTCGATCCGACCTCCAGAACAACACCGCAAAAGTCAAAGCGCCAATCACCAAAGAAGTATAGCCGACAGTCTTTGCATTCCGATACAACCGACGCACATCGATCATATGCAGTTTTTCGCGCTCATTAAACACTTCCCGCAGGGAACCGTCAATTTCCGCATAAACCGTCAGATCGTCACGTCTGTCTTTTAAATAGTCAAGCAGAGCCTCCGTTGCATCCGACAGGCCCTGCTCTGTGATCCTTATGGAATTTGCCGTATCCAGCTTCGTATATTCCTTCGTATAAAACTCTGCATCAAAGCAAAGCGCATCCACCCAGAATATCAGAGTCCCGATCAGCAAAAGTATCGCTGCCCATTGTGCAGCCAAACGTTTTGCCCGCATCAGCGGTTTCCATTTCTCAGGATCTCACAAGTCTTTTTGGGATCTTGGGATTTGAACAATGCACTGCCTGCAACAATCGCATTGATACCGGACTCCAGAATGATATCGATATTCTTTTCGCTGACACCGCCGTCAACTTCGATATCGATCTGACGATCGCCCATCATCTCTCTCAGGCGCTTTGCCTTATTGAGCGCATACGGAATAAAGGGCTGGCCGCCAAAACCGGGGTCACAGGACATCAGCAATACCATATCGATGTCATCCAATACTTCTTCCAAAGTATAGATGCTGGTAGCCGGATTGATCGCAACACCGCATTTTACGCCCTTATCACGAATCTGCAGAATGGTTCTGTGCAGATGCGTGGTTGCTTCCTGATGGATGGTAATGATGTCTGCACCTGCTTCGATAAATTCATCGATATAGCGTTCGGGTGCCTGTACCATCAGGTGCACATCCAGAATCAGGTTGGTATTTTTGCGGAAATCACGGATCATCTGCTGACCAAAGGTGATATTGGGCACGAACATACCGTCCATAACGTCACAGTGTACCCAGTCAGCACCCCATTCTTCCATGCTCTTCAGAGCTTCTGCCATTCTTGTAAAATCCGCCGACAAAATAGACGGTGCAACTTTTGTAGTCAAACCATGATTAAACATAACGTTTTTCTCTCCTCTCTATTAATTCCTGTAATAGTTTTAAGTATCGTGTATAACGAGCTTCGGGGATAATCCCTTCTGCCACGCTTTTTTTGACCGCACATTGCGGTTCCCTGTCATGCACACAGCTGTCAAAGCGACACTCGCCTGTTACTGCTGCAAACTCCGGGTAATATTCCCGCAACTGTTCCGGTTCAATATCCATACATTCCAAAATGCTGAAGCCGGGCGTATCTGCCACAACCGCATCCAGACCGGGCAATTCCAACAACTCACTGTGTCTGGTCGTGTGTCGGCCTCTGTCTGTTTTTTTACTGAGTCCCCCTGTCTCTAGCCCCAGCGAAGGTGCCACCGCATTCAGCAGGGTGGATTTCCCCACAGCACTTTGCCCTGCCAGACAGGTGAATTTCCCGCGGAGCAGTTCCTTTAACTGATCCAACCCCTGCCCTGTTTTTGCAGAGATCTGCAGTATCTGTGCACCGCATTTGCTATACTCCTGTGGAATCGTACCGGCATCCTCCACTGTATCGATCTTATTGAGCACGATAGCAGCCGGCACATGATTATATGCAGCGTACAGCAGCAATTTATCGATCAAGCTCAGGTCTGCCTCAGGCTTCCCTGCAGAGGCCACGATCATCAACAGATCTATATTGGCAATCATTGGCCGCGGCAAACTGTTTTTACGCGGTAATATCTCATCAATGCTGCCGCCCTGCGTCTGTACGGGTGGTGTAAAGATGACCTTATCCCCCGGTGCAGGCTTGATCCCTTCTTTTCTGAAGCGTCCTTTTGCTTTGCATTCATAGACATCGCCGTCTTCACCCTGTATATAATAGAATCCGCCGATTCCTTTTAAAATTCTGCCTTTTATAAGTTTCGCCTCCAAATCAAGACCTATATCTTATTTAGTATATACCACATCGCCGTTCAAGTAAATACAAACTCCGTATTGTATGTCCTTGAATTTTGTATCCAGCCGCAGCTGATATTGCTGCGTTCCCGCAAATTTTTCGCGGAACTCCGTTTCGTCTTTACAAGTGTATTTTTCCAGTATGAATTCATATGTCATATCTTCCAGCGTAAACGTCGCCACGATATTGATATACGCATCCTGTCGGAACTCCAACGGTACCGGATCCAGCACCGGTTTACATATCCACGAAGACGACGGTGCCTGTACCCCCAGTTCCATAACTTCCAACGATACTTCTGCCATATCGCTGGTAGGATACTGTGTTGCGATCAGCCCCGGGCTGCTGGTCATATCGATACATTCGATCTGTATCCGTTCAAACCCCGCTTCCTTCGCCTGACGCACTGCCTCTGTAAGTTCCAGACCTATCAGATTGGGGATACTCTCTGCCAACTGGCTTTGCTTTCGGTTTATCTCCAGTATAATCATCTCATCCTGAGGCACCTGCTCACCTTGTTCGGGATATTGTGCCAAAACAATTTCGTCGGCGACACCTTCCTGATAGGTATAGGTAAAACTGATTTGCGTAAATCCAAGCTGATTCAGCCAATTTTCCGCCGACTCCTTGGTTTCTCCCAATAATCCCGGCATTTCTGCAAGCTGACCTCCTATTCCAAGGCTGACATCGACATTGACCACATCTCCTGCCTCGACGATCGCTCCCATTTGCGGGTTTTGTGCAATGATATAGCCGGCCGGGACCTCCTCATCCTGCATATAGGTGGTTCTCAGATACAGATCGTACTGTTCGCATATCTCCTTTGCCTCTACCAGCGTTTTATTTTGCAGTGAAGGCATATATACTTCCTTTTTCTGATCGCCCACAGAAAGGAAGAAACTGAGCAATACCGTCAGAAGGAGCACTACCGCAATGCTCCCGAAGATCCAGAAGCCGATTGTCTTCTTCTTTTTTTGTTCCGCTTTGTTCTGCAGCGGCTTGGGTGCCGCCATTTTGATATAAGCACCGTCCGGCTGGTCAAGCGCTTTCTCCAGATCCCGCCGCATCTGCGCAAAAGAATTGTATCTTTCGGATTTTTGTTTGCGCAAAGCCTTCAGAATAATCTTCTGCAGGCTGATCGGAAGTTCGGGAACGATACCGCACGGCTCTACAGGTTCCTGATGAATATGCTTCAGCGCTACCGAAACAGTATCTTCTCCTGTAAAAGGCAGCGTCCCTGTCATCAATTCATACAGCAGAATACCCATAGAATAGATATCCGACCGTTTATCCGTCTTTTCACCTTTAGCCTGCTCGGGGGAGATATATTCTGCCGTACCGAATATTTCCTCTTTTGCTGCTTCGACGGTCTCCTGTGCCTGTGCTGTACCAAAGTCCAGCAGCACCGGATCCCCATCCTGATTGATCACCACATTGGCGCTCTTCAGATCCTGATGGATAACTCCCGCATTGTGTGCATACTCCATGGCTTCACACAACTTGATGGCGATCTCCACTTTCTGCTCCAACGTCAGCAGATCGTTCTCAATATAATTCTTCAGCGGCTTTCCGGAGATATAATCCATGACATAGTAGGTGAAACTCCCCTGCGCACCATAATTGACCATGTGGATGATCCCGGGATGCCGCAGTTTTTTCAGGATATTTACTTCCTTCTTGAACGCCTTTGCATAAGCCTTATCATAAAACAGTTCCGGTTTGAGCAGTTTCATGGCAAACTGCTTGTCCAGTTTGATATCCCGCACCAGAAAAATATAGCTGGTCCCGCCTTCGTCTACAGACCGCAATATCTCATAACGATCGCCGATCAAACGTTTCTCATCAGCCATGGTATTCGCCTCCTTCCTCAAAGAAAGAAGCCAAAATGACAGAAATATTATCTGCACCGCCGCGTGCAAGTGCGATTTCTGTCAATTGTTCTGCTTTTTGCTGCAGCGAATTATCCCGCAGCAGCAACTGTTCCAGTTCCTGCGTCGAGAAATATTCATACAGACCATCCGAACACAGCAGCAGCATATCGCCTGCTTCCAACGTATGCCTTGTGATGTCGATCTTGAGGCCCTGCATACCGAGCGAACGGGTGATCATATTGCGATACGAACTGGTCCGTGCCTCTTCTTCAGACAATTTTCCCATATCCACCAGATACTGTACATAACTATGATCTTTTGTCAGCTGCCGCAGTGTATTGGCGCGCAGTAAATACGCACGGGAGTCTCCTACCTGCGCAATCTCGGCATGCGCATCACAAATCTTTACCAATGTCACCGTCGTACCCATACCGTCGTACGCCGGATCCTGCTCTGCCTTTTTCAACAGCTGACTATTGGCATACTTCAATGCCTGACGAACGGTCCTGCCGCTGTCCAGTTGCTGCTGCACCAGATCTACCGTCATACTGCTGGCCAGGCTGCCGCCGGCATGTCCTCCCATACCGTCTGCTACCATCAGAAGGGCATGATTCTCCTGTATCCGGCAGAAAATGCTGTCCTGATTCTCTTCCCGTATTTTACCCGGGTGTGTCAATGCCGCTGTCTGTAGTTTCATCATTCTTGATTACCCATATATCTGGCCCTCAGCTGACCGCAGGCACCCTCAATATCCTGTCCCAAAGTCCGCCGTACTGTTGCAGAAATGCCTTTTCTCTGCAATTTTTCCTGAAACTGATACACTTCTTTTTTGGATGGTCCCTGAAAATCTCCCACAGAACCGTTCATCGGGATCAGGTTGACATGACAGATTTGTCCCCGCAGCAACACGGCCAACGCCTCCGCATCTTCCTCTCCCATATTGAAGTCTTTCAGTAAAATATACTCATAAATAGTCCGCCTGCCGGTAGTCTCGGCATAATGCTTCATAGCCGCAACAGCATCGTGCAGGTCACATCGCTGCTGTACCGGCATGATACGGCTGCGTTTTTCCGGGATTGCACTGTGTAAAGACAGACACAGTGTAATCGGCATACCCTCCTGTGCGAACTTCAGCATTGCGGGCGTGATACCACAGGTGGAAAGCGAAATATTACGGTACGCAATATTCAAACTGCGCGTATCGTGTATCATCTTTAAAAATCTGACAACATTGTGATAATTGAGCAGCGGTTCCCCTGTGCCCATCAAAACGATATTGGAGATATTGCGGCCGGGCCCCAGATCTGCATTGACCCGCAACACTTCTCCCAGCATCTCTCCTGCTGTCATATTGCGCACCAAACCGCCCAAACCGGATGCACAAAATACACATCCCATCGGACAACCTACCTGTGTGGAAATACACAAGGTACGTCCATACTCGTATTCCATCAGTACCGTTTCCACCAGATGACCGTCCGCCAGACGAAGCAGGTACTTTCTTGTGCCATCCTTTGAAATGGCGACGGTTTCTATTTCCGGATATCCTTCGGTAAACTGATCGGCAAGCTTCCCGCGCAGTTCTTTTGAGAGATTACTCATTTCTGCAAAAGGCGTACACGAAGTCAGCCACGGATAAATCTGTGCCGCACGAAACGGTTTTTCACCCATGGCAGACAGCAAATCCTTCAATTCTTCGGGAGTATGGTTCAGTAACGATTTCTTCTCACTCACGCTTGTTTCCTCATACACGCTATATAGAATCCATCAATTTCATCCAGATGGGGGAACAATTGCAGCCGCCCACCCTTCGCACGATGCAGCAAACCTTCCGGCAGCACTTCGCTCAATGCCTGTTCACGGAACTCCGGATGTGCAGCCAGAAACCGATCCAAATTGTCATCGTTTTCACGACGGTTGATCGTGCACGTGGAATAAACCAGTTTTCCGCCCGGTTTTACATATGCCGCACACGTTTCCAATATTTTTTGCTGTGTTTGTACGATCGCTGCCAGATCCTCGTCTGTTTTGGAAAATTTGATATCCGGTTTCCGATATAACAAACCCAATGCAGAACAAGGTGCATCGACCAATACCACATCAAATTGTTCTTTATATTCGTCTATCCCCTGCGTTGCATCCTGCGTCCGGGTACAGGCAGTTACGCCCAGCCGCGCAAAATTTTCTTGCATCAGCTGTACACGGTGTTCATGCAGGTCCCAGGCTTCCATATATGCCGGTACCCGTTCTGCCATATAGGCGGTCTTTCCGCCCGGTGCCGCGCACACATCCAGCACGCGCATACCCTCCTGCACATCTGCGACCTCGCACACCAGCATAGAGGCTTCGCCCTGTACGGTCAGCTGCCCTTTCTGATACAGATCCAATTCATCAATAGCGGAAATGTTTTTGATATACAGGCAATTGGGCGAATATTTTCCGTCAACAAAACCCAGCCCGCGGCCCTGTAACTTGCGCTCCAGTTCCTCTCTTTGCAGTTTCAGGCGATTAACACGTACGCTGGTATATGCTTCCTGCTTACGGTAAGCGAGCATATCCCACGCAAAATCAAAGCCGTAATCCTCACAATACATCTGTGCGACCCAGCGGGGATAACTGTACAAAACCGACAAAAAGCCTACTGGATCTGCCTCCTGCCCGGGATACTCTACCTCACCCAGATGCTGTGTCACATTGCGCAATACCGCATTGACGAATCCCTTTAACTGACGTTTTTTGGATGCCGCCACCATCTTGACGCACTCATTGACTGCCGCACTGGTCGGTACACTCTCAAAAAACATGATCTGACACACGCCGATACGCAGCACATTACGGATATACCGATGCATCCGTTTTGCACTGGCAAAATAATCGATCACATAATCGATACGGATCAGGTTTTCCAGTGTGGTATATACCAACGCTGCCGTAAAACGCCGATTCTGGGCATCCATGCCTTTCAGATATTTTTTTACCGCCAGGTTGAGGAATGCACCCTCTTCCACCTGCATCAGTATCTCTACCGCTATCGCTCTGCCTTTCAAAGCAAACCTCTCTTATATGCTCTTATTGTTCAAACTGCATACCTTGCTGCAGTAATTTTCCTCTTCCGCGCAGGAAATCCCCTGCGTCCATTTCCTTTGCACCGGGATACTGCAGCCGCATGATCCGTACCGCACCGTCCCCTGCACCTACGATCAGCCCCTGTTTGGGATCAGACATCAAAATCTGCCCCGGCGTGCCGCTGCCCTGTGCAACTTGCGCAAAGGTCAGTTTGATCTTAAGGCCGTCCAGCATTGCATACGCACCCGGTTCCGGATTTGCACCGCGGATCAGATCACAGATCTGCTGTGCGGATTGTGTAAAATCCACCTTGCCAAAACCGCGCTCAAACATAGGCGCATAGGTTACTTTGCTTTCATCCTGCGGAGTACGCTTCAGCGTACCGGCGATCAGTTTTTCGATCGTACGCTGCAGAGTTCCTGCACCGATCTGAGACAGCTTTGCCCGTACGGAGCCACCGGTATCTTCCGGCAGAATAGGCAGAATATCCTGCTCTAAAATATCTCCTGCATCCATTGCCCGCACCGTATACATTGTGGTCACACCGGTCTGTGCTTTGCCTTCGATCACCGCTCGCTCGATAGGAGCCGCACCGCGGTATTCGGGCAGCAGAGATGCATGGACATTGATACATCCGTATGGCGGTACTGCCAATACTTTGCTCGACAGCATCTGGCCATAGGCAGCCGTAATCATCAGATCAGGCGCCAGTTCCTGCAGCAGCTGCAGGCCTTCTCTGGACAGTTTTTCATACTGATATACCGGGATCCCCAGTTCCAGTGCGCGCTGTTTTACCGGCGGTGCGATCATCTTGTGCCCTCTGCCTTTGGGGCGATCGGGCTGTGTAATGACAGCGCATACATCGTGCCCTTGCTCTACCAGCATATCCAGCGACGGTACTGCAAATTCAGGCGTCCCCAAAAATACAATACGCAATTTATTCTTCATCTTCAAAGTATTCCTCGTCTTCTTCCAGTTCTCTGCTCATCTTATCGATAAACAGAACCCCTTCCAAATGATCCAGTTCGTGACAGAACGCTCTTGCCAGTAACCCTTCTCCGGTGATTTCTCTGACGTTACCGTCTCTGTCCATCGCACGTACCGTCACCTTGTTGGGACGGGTCACAATGCCGCGGCGATCATCACAGGAAAGGCAGCCCTCCTGACCGGTCTGCTCACCGGAAAACTCTATAATTTCGGGATTGATCAACTCAATAAGACCATCCCCTACATCAATGACTACTACACGGCGCAATACGCCTACCTGAGGTGCTGCCAGACCTACCCCATCCGCATATACCATGGTTTCTGCCATATCATCCAGCAGCTGCAGAATATGGGGGGTGATTTCCTTTACGGGACGGCATACCTTGCGCAGCCGTGCATCCGGATCTTTTACAATATTTCTAAGAGCCATAATTGAATACCTCCAAATTTTAATCAATTTAAGTCATAAGGATCTATATCGATGCCGACAGTCAATCCGTTCTTTTGACGGACCTGCTCCCATACGTCATAGAATATCTGTTTTACCGCATTGAGGCTCTGCCCCATACGCACTTTCAGCATGATATGGTATCTGCTTTTGCCGTCCATTTTTGCCACAGGCGCAGGTTTTGCCGCAAACAGCAGTATCTCCTGCCTGTAGGGCTGCAAACGTTCCTGCAGCATATCTCGTGCCTGCATACACACCTTCTCGGCATATTGCTGCTCACGATGGGTAAATACCATACGGTACACTCTGGCAAAAGGCGGTTTCGCCGTCATTTTGCGAAATGCGATCTCTTGCTTATAAAAACCTTTATAGTCATGCTTTGCCGCAAACTGAACCGCATAATGATCGGGGTTGAATGTTTGTACGATCACCTGCCCCGGCTGTTTTCTGCCGGCGCGTCCGCCAACCTGCTCGATCATGGCAAAGGTCCGTTCTTCCTGGCGGTAATCCCCGGACAACAGCATGGCATCTGCAGACAAAATAGCCGCCAATGTCACCCTGTCAAAATCCAGCCCGCGGGATATCATCTGTGTACCCACCAAAAAATCTGCCTCGCCCCGTCGGAACGCTTCAAAAATCTTTTGATGCGCATCTTTTTTACGGGTGGTATCAAAATCCATACGCAATATCCGTGCTTTGGGGAACAGTTGCTGCAGCTGCTCCTGCACTTTCTCCGTCCCGGCGCCGGCATACCGCATATACGGTTCTCCGCAAGAAGGGCAAACATTGTCTGCCGGAAAGGATCTGCCGCAATAATGGCACTGCAGCTGCCCCTCCTCCTTGTGATACTTCAGAGGAATATCGCAATGCGTACACATACGTGTCTGTCCGCAATTCGGGCACACAATACTGGATGCATAGCCGCGTCTGTTCAAAAACAGCATTGCCTGTTTGCCTTGCTCGAGCACCTGTTTTAACGCCTTATACAATGGTCCGCTGATAAGGCCTCTGTTGCCGCGGGTGAATTCCTGCTTCATATCTACGATATGCATATCCGGCAAAGGCAGAGAGCCAATGCGTTCCGGCATCTCCAGCAAGGTATATATCCCCATTTCAGCCTTGGCATAGTCCTCTATGAGAGGGGTCGCGCTGGCCAGTACCAACGGAGCATTTGCGATCTTGCAGCGCATATTGGCGATCTCGGCCGCATGATATGGCGGATGATTCTCCGCTTTATAACTTTCCGCCTGCTCCTCATCCAATATGATAAGGCCGATATTGCGCAGCGGCATAAATACTGCCGACCGCGCGCCCAGCACGATCTTAGCTTCTCCCCGCTGTACTCTGCGCCATTCGTCAAACTTTTCCCCATCGGATAATCCACTGTGGAACAGCGCGATCTCCTGACCGAAATGCCGCGAAAACTCCGCCAATATCTGCGGCGTAATAGAGATCTCCGGCACCAGTACGATGGCGGTACGACCTGCTGCCAGCGCCTGTTTTACACAGGCAATATATACTTCTGTCTTGCCGCTGCCTGTTACGCCATGCAGCAGGAATGTTTTATTCTGCTCCGCACATACCGAATCACCGATCGCTTCAATGGTCTCCAACTGTGCAGGTGTATATGTAATATTCCGCATCTGCCGGACATTTCCGCGATACGGCGCTCTGTACTGTTCTCTTTCCGAGACGGATACGATCCCCTTTTCCTCCAGCAATTTTACACTGGGGTGATCCAGAATTGCCGCCGGGCATTCCCTTTGTTCCAAAAGCGTCTGCAGCGTTTGAAGTTTGTTTTTTGCCTTTACCGTACCGTTTTTTGCATAACACGCCTTCACTTCCGACTGTGCCGCTTCTTCATCAGCCAAACTTACGATACATACTGTTTTTTTATGGATGCGTTCACCGCGAATCTTGGCCGGGAACATCAGGCGCAATGCAAAGGCCATTGTAGTCCGATACTTCGCGCAAATATACTTTGCCAAAAGCAATTGTTCCTCCGTCACTACCGGGGTCTCATCAATGATCCTGAGCACAGGTTTCACCTTTTCCGGGTCCCAATCTGTGCTGTGCCGGCACGACAATACAATTCCCTCCACCGTTGTTTTACCAAAGGGCACAACAACTCTGCACCCCGGCAGCGGCTGCAGCTGCGGGCTTAATGCATAATCAAATATTTTGTCGATATTACTGTGTGCGATATCGACGATGATCTGAGCATAAGCATAACTATCCATGTTAATTATTATAACACAATCTTATGCCGACCGAAAGGTTTCCCGCACAATTCCTGCACAAAAAAAGGCTCCGCCTTCCGCGAAGCCTTTTTACTTATTTTTTCATTCTGTAAATTGCCGCAGCTTCATCCAGAATCCCATTGGCGATCAGATGCTTGTCTGCTTTATCCAGTACTTTTTTACTGCCGTCCGCAAAGAACAGCGTCACCAGATTTTCATTACTGCCAAATCCGATATCTGTTCTGGAAATATCATTTGCCGCGATCATATCCAGATTCTTGCGCTGCAATTTTCCTACTGCATTCTTTTCGAGGTCTGCTGCTTCCGCCGCAAATCCTACCAACACCTGATGCTGCTTCTGCCGGCCCAATTCCTGCAGGATATCCTGCGTGCGAACCAACTGCAGCTGCATATCTTCCCCTTTTTTCATCTTGCCGGGCTGATATACTGCAGGCGTATAATCCGCTACGGCAGCCGCCTTGATGGCGATATCCGTCTGCGGGAACACCTCGGTGCATACCTCATACATTTGCTGCGCGCTTTCAATATAGCGCACTTCCACTCCGCCGGGCACAGGTAGGGCGGATGTACCGCTGATCAGCGTTACTTTCGCACCTCTGCGGGCAGCCTGCTCTGCAATGGCATACCCCATCTTTCCGGTAGAACGGTTAGTGAGATAACGTACATCATCAATGCGCTCTTTGGTGGGTCCTGCCGTGACCATGATGCGTACATCTGCCAGGTCCTTTTCCGTCAGCACATCTTCAATGGCATCGCAAATCTCAGCCGGCTCAGCCATACGGCCATCGCCGATATCTCCGCAAGCCAGCATTCCTGAACCGGGTGCCACAAACAGGCAACCGTCATTGCGCAGCTGCTCTATATTTCTCTGCACTGCCGCATGATGCAGCATAGCCGTATTCATAGCCGGTGCAAACAACACCTTACTGCGGGCAGCCAACAACAGCGTCGACAAGAAGTCGTCTGCAATGCCGTTTGCTGTTTTGCCCAGAATATTTGCCGTTGCCGGTGCCACCACGACCAGATCTGCCAGTTTTGCAAGAGAAACATGATCTACCTCGTAAGGCGCCTCTCTCGAAAACGTGTCAGTGACAACTCTGTTGGACGAAAGTGTCTCAAAGGTGAGCGGCGAAATGAACTGACATGCATTTTTCGTCATACATACATGGACATCTGCGCCCTTCTTCTTGAGCAGGCTTACCAACATGGCCGCTTTATAGGCTGCAATGCCGCCTGTTACACCAACGACAATATGTTTGCCTTTAATCATCTTTACGGATATAGGTCACTTTTCCTTCGTTGATCTCTTCGATCGCCTGAGATACAGGATTGGGATTTGCAGGCTCGATCAACGGATCTGCACCGCCTACCAGCTGACGTGCTCTCTTTGCGATCTCTACGATCAGTGTATATCTGCAATCTACTTTTTCCAGAATCTCGTCCAGATCGGGCTGGAACATGCTCTTATTCATAACTGTATACTCCTTATTTCTCTATAATGGCAATGACTTCCTGAATTGCCGTTTCCAAATCATCGTTTACCACGATGTGTTCATA
The DNA here is from genome assembly GCA_017531505.1 of Clostridia bacterium. Taxonomy (GTDB): domain Bacteria; phylum Bacillota; class Clostridia; order Christensenellales; family Christensenellaceae; genus QANA01. The sequence goes on from JAFXKX010000012.1 coordinate 34,439, forward strand.
CTGATTCTGATACTTCATTTCGTCAAATGCACGCTGGGTACGCTTTTCGATCTGCTCAGCCGTTTCTGTATTGCGGCCTACAAGGCGTGCCTTGAGTATCTCCATGCTGGGCGGTGCGATAAAGATCATTTCCGCATCTGCCGCTTTCTTTTTGACATTCATACCGCCTTTTACGTCGATCTCGAGGATCACGCTGATACCTGCTGCCAATTTTTCGCGAACAGGTGCTTCGGGGGTGCCGTAACTATTGTCAAAGAAGCTTTCATATTCCAGAAATGCATCCTGTTCGATCATTTCCCGGAATTTTTCTTTGGAGATATAATAATAATCCACACCATCCTGCTCACCGGGACGGGGTGCTCTCGTCGTACAAGATACACTCAGTGCCACATCTTTTTTACGCTGCAGGATCTGCTTGATAATGGTTCCCTTACCGGTGCCGGAAGGTCCGGAAATTACAACAAGTTTTGCTTTGCTCATAGTATTCTCCCTATATATCTTCTGTTAATACGCCCTCTTTTGCTGCGCAGCGGCTGGCGATCGTCTCGGGCAGGATCGCCGACAGAATCACGTGCTGACCGTCTGTCAGGATGACGGTACTGGTTCTGCGCCCGCAGGTTGCGGTGACCAGTGTCCCTTTATTTTTGCTTCCTGTACGATACGTTTGATGGGGCCGACTCCGGCACAACCATCGCCACAACGCGGTCAGATGAAATAATATTGCCAAATCCGATATTTACCATCATGGCAATGCACCTTCGTTACTCCATATTCTGGATTTGCTCACGGATGCGCTCTATTTCACCCTTTGCAGTCAATACTGCCTTTGTAATGGTAATATCCGATGCCTTGGAACCAATGGTATTGAATTCACGATTCAATTCCTGGACCAGGAAATCCATGCTGCGGCCGGTCGCCTCAGGAGAATTCAGCAGCTGCTCCAGTTCTTTCAGATGGCTGTGGATACGAACGATCTCTTCGGTAATGCTGGCTTTATCCGAGAAATACAAGATCTCTGAGTTGAATCTGTTTTCATCGATACCGCTGCCGGCCATATATTCTTCCACTTTGACACGCAGTTTTTCTCTGTATTCTTCTACTACCAAGGGCTCTCTCTGCTCGATGCCGGCCAGGATCTCAGCCAGAGTTTCTTTACGCTCCAGCAGATCTTTTGCCATATTTTTGCCTTCGGTCAGTCTTGCTGCAATGATATTGTCCAAAGCCTGCGTCAATGCGGCGGAAAGTGCTTCTTTCAGCACGGTTTCATCTTTTTCCGCTTCTTCAAAGGTTATAACCCCTTCCATACGCATCAGCGAAGTAATAGACAGATCGTTCTCTACCATGACTCCCGCCAAAATCGTCTCCGCAGCCTTCACATACTGCTTTGCCGCCTCCAGATTTACCTGCATGGTACCAAGAGACCCGGAAGTATCTTTATAATTCACAAAAATATCCACTCTGCCGCGTGCCAGACGTTTTTTTACCTCGGAACGGATAAAGTCTTCCAAAAACATCAGAAAACGGGGAGTCCGGATATTCATATCCAGATATCTGTGATTTACACTCTTTAATTCTACCGTAAAGCAGTGGCCGCCGATCTCGGCTTCGCCTCTGCCAAACCCTGTCATACTGTTCACGCTAATATCCTCTTTTCGGCATACTATAACAACATATAGTATACCATGCTTTTTCCGGAATGGAAACCTTTTCTGTAATTACTTTTTGATCTTAAACAGTTCATCCTGTGTCGGCGGCATCAGGATCCCCGATTCGACGGTACAAATCTCTCCCTGCGTAAATTCGCCGATACAGGCCGCAAAAATGCCTTCGTCCTTCAGCGCCCGCAACAGCGGCTGTTCGTCGCCGTGCCAAATCACCAGTAAACTGCCGCTGGATATGAGCCGATAAGGATTCAGGTCAAAATGAGCACAGGCCTTCTGTGCCACCGGATGTACCGCGATCGCCGCTTCATTGATGCAAAGGCCCAGCCCGGCCGCTTCTGCCATCTCATACGCTGCACCGAAAACGCCACCTTCGGTAATATCATGCATAGCGATCGCACCCATCTGTGCAGCAATACGCGCTTCCTTTACGACGCTCAGCTGCTGCTCCATCTCCGGCAGCAATGCCTTTTCAGATGTATCCAAAAACGCTTCTGCCGCTTCCGGATGATCTTTACACAAAATGATACTGCCTTCAATGCCGCACTGTTTTGTCAGGATCAGTTTATCCCCCGGACGGGCGTCTTCGTATCTCAATATCTTTTTGGTTTTTCCGATAGCCGCTACCGAGATCACCGCTTTATTCACCGCATCTGTAACCTCTGTATGTCCGCCGACCACATCGATATGCAACCGATTGGCCTCACGGTAGATCTCTTCCATCATAGCGCCCAACTGCACCAGATCATACTGAGGAGGCAGCAAAATCGTTACCAACATAGCGAAGGGTTCTCCGCCGGACGCCGCAATATCATTGGCAGAAATATGGACAGCAAGGGCACCTGCTCCTGCTTCCGCCGCCGTGATGGGGTCAGTAGATAAAACGCAGTATTCTCCGCCCAGATCCAACGCCGCACAATCCACACCGATGCCGGATCCGATCAGCACTTCTTTACGAGAAATATGCAGTTTATCCAGCACAACTTTATTCAATTCCTCATTGGTTAATTTCCCGATTTTCACAACTTTTCCTCTTAGTTTATTTTCATCTATTCATAATATCATATTTTTCCCAATGTCCAATACTTTTTTCACAGAACCTTACGATTTTCCCGCATTTTTTCACATACAAAAACGGTATCTGCCGATACCGTTCCTGTCTGTCATTCCTGTTTGTGCAAATATTGATTCAGTTGTACGGTTTTCTTTTTGGTCACCGCATATATCAATATCCATACAATTGCATATCCTGTGACAAATATGACTGTAAAGATACCTACCGCATCCGCCTTGGCAGGCAGCCATCCATTCAAAAGATATATGACGATATATATGATATACAGCACCGCGGCGTGCAGCAAAATAGCTATGCCGAGCGGCAACCGTTCACACTGATATACCGTCGTTATCCCACCAGCCAGAAAAGCCAGTATCAGGATCGTCACGATCTCTCCGGACGCCTGCGATATATGCACGGTATCCACCGTTCCCGTATAGCCCAAAATACCGTAAACCACTGCCAATATCAGCGGTCCGCCTGACGCCGCCGTCAATCCGCGTTTCAAAAATTCCATCACCGGCTTTTTCATTTCAAATACCTCCTTTTGATCTCCGCAAAGCAGCGTCTGGATACATACTCTGTAAAACCGCTTTGAAATACGACATTGACCGCACCGTGGAATGCCGCCGAGAAACGTACGATCTTCTTTTTATTGGCCAAAGTAGACTTGTTGATACGCATAAAATTTTGGGGCAGTTGTTGTTCCAATACATACAACCGCTGACGCAGCCGGTATTTGCCTTGTGCAGTGACCGCAAATGTTTTTCCATCCTCCACAACAATACATTCTATGTCTTCCAGAGAAATACGCGCCCAAGAATCTTCCGTAAATGCCGCCAGCGTATCCTCGCCTGTATACTGCAGCACCAGCTGCTCAATGGCATCCGTCAGTTTTCCGGGACTATGCACCACCGCCGTGATGCATTCTTCCTTATCTTTGTCTATGATCAATTCAAACCGCATAGTTTTCTCCTTTTGCTACAGTATACTACACCAGTCTTTCGCAGTGCTGCTTTGATCGGTCATCGGTCTCAATTCCGGCTTCTTCGGTCACAAAAAAGGAATGTACCCTCTGTACATTCCTTTTTGAAAGTATCTTTTACTTTGACAATGCTTTGTTCAGCGGTTCCTTCAGAAAACGGCTGTATACCTTGACCATGTTTCCATTGAGGAATGCCGCGATCAACGTACCTTCGCGCACACCCTGGATCTGTCCGTTGAACAGGATCAGAGACAGGATCACTGCCGTTGCGATACAGCTGACATCAAAGAACACCTTGATATTGCCGAATTCCTTTTTGGTCTTGATTGCGATCGCCTTGACGATACCCTCTCCAGCGTTCAGGATAACGTTGGCAATTACACCAAGTGTAACACCCAGTGCCAAAATGCATACACCGATCACTACCATTGCCAGACGCATGATGTATCCGCTGATCGGAATAAAAGATACCATCCATACGGAAATATCAGTAAACCAACCAAACAGGAAAGACATCGGCAACTGCAGCAACTGGATCCATTCAAACTCTTTGCCAAGGATGAGTATCTGTCCCAGAATAAATACGCAATTCAGCAGGAATGTCCAGTTTCCGATCGTCAGCGCTTCAAAGCGCAGGCTTAAAACATTGGGGATGGAAGAAATGGCCGATACGCCCAGACTTCCCACCTTTGTAAACGCCACACCCAATGCACATACATATAAACTGAATACAAACAGCGCATAACGCTTAAACAATTCTTTTTTCCGCATATTCTCCAAATTCCTTCGTGCATCTTATGTATTACTTATGCATTATTATACACACATTTTTTTCTTTTTCAAGCCAAGGAAAAGACAGCCGCTGCCGGCTGTCTTCGTGTCAGATCAATTGATAAAATTCTTCTTCGCTCAATATGCGGATCCCAAGTTCCTGTGCCTTTTTCAGTTTGGAGCCTGCCTTTTCGCCGGCGATCAGCAGATCTGTGCTTTTACCGACAGAAGACTGCAAAATGCCGCCCTGCTGTTCTATCAGCGCACCTGCTTCATTGCGGCTCATTTTCGCAAGAGAGCCTGTCAGAACGACTTTCAGACCTTCAAAAACGCCTTCATTGCGCTGATATTCCAAAGGTTTTACCCCTGCGGCAAACAGTCGGTCTATGGTCATCTCCACCTGCCTGGAAGCAAAGAAATCCAATATGGACTTAGCCACGATTTCTCCCACTTCATCTACCTGCAGCAGCTGCTCTTCGGTCGCGTTACGCAATCCTTCAAAGGTGCCGAAAGCTGCCGCGAGGTCCTTTGCCGTTTTTTTGCCAACAGTATTGATTCCCAGCGCATATATAAAATTATGCAGTTCGGGCCGTTTGCTGTTTTCTATCCCTTCCAGCAAATTCTGTACCCGTTTTTCCTTAAATCCGGGTAATCCGAGCAGCTGTTCCGCCTTCAAAACATACAGATCTGCGATATCTGCGATTCCCAGTTCCGTATACAGCAATTCCGCCGTTTTATCAGAGAGATTTTCAATATTCATCGCTTCCCGGGATGCATAGTGAGCAATACGGGCCACCAGCTGCGGTTTGCAGGAAAGGCTGTTGGGGCAATACAGATTTGGTCCGATCATTTCCAATGCCGCACCGCAATACGGACATTCCGCAGGCATATCTGTATACTCTCCTTCTTCGCCGGGCACAGCACCCAGTATCTCGGGGATCACGTCATTGCTGCGGCGGATAAATACCCTGCTGCCTACTGCGACCCGTTTGCGGCGGATATCGTCAATATTGTTCAGCGTCGCCCGACGGACAGTTGCCCCGCCGATCTCTACATCTTCTACAATCGCAGTCGGTGTAATACGACCTGTTCTGCCGACATCCCATACGATATCCAGTATTTCTGTCGTCATTTCTTCCGCTGCAAATTTATAAGCGATCGCCCAGCGGGGAAAACGCTCGGTATATCCCATCTCTTCGCGCAGCGCAAAGTCGTTGACTTTGATAACCATACCGTCGATCAAAAAATCCAACTCACCGCGATGGGATTCCGCCTCTCTCAGGCCGTCCAGAACGCCTTCCATGGAGCTGTACACTCTTTCGAAATCGCTTACCTTAAATCTGTTTTCCTGCAAAAAACGGATCATCTCTGTATGATCTGCAAAAGATCTTCCTTCAATATATCCTACATTGTAAAAATATGCATCCAGATTGCGGGCTGCCGTTACAGAAGTATCCAGATTACGAAGCGCCCCTGCACAAGCATTGCGGGCATTTTTCAGCGGCTCTTTCGCAGTCTTGTTATATGCTTCAAGATCAGACAAATGCATGATCGCTTCGCCCTGCACCTCCATCCGGCCCTGATACGGAATGGTCAGCGGCACAGATTTGATGGTACGCACCTGCTCCAGTATCTCTTCCCCGGTTTCTCCGTCGCCACGGGTCGCCGCCATTACCAGATTGCCGCCTTCATATGTCAGATTGATCGTCAGACCATCAAATTTATACTCCAGCGTATACTGCTGCGCTTCACCCGAAAACTTACCCAGGCGCTGTTCCCACGCCCGCAGTTCCTCCTCTGTTTTCGCCTTGTTAAGGCTATATAACGGAGCAATATGGGTATGCTTCTGAAAGCCTTCCAACACCTTCCCGCCTACGCGGATGGTCGGAGAATCTTCCAATACAACACCTGTCCGGGCTTCCATAGCCAACAATTTATCAAACAGCGCATCGTATTCGCCATCACTGATCGTCGGCTTGTCCAGCACATAGTATTGATATGCATATTCATTCAGCTGCGCTACCAGCGCTTTCATATCCTGCATCATCATACAATTCTCTCTTTACAGTCACTTAATCCAAGATCGTCAGCGGTGCAAAACTCAGGAACAGTTTGCGTTCACTGTCCGCAAATGCAATACGGGCTACCCGCTGATCTCCCTGCCCGTCAATGGCCAATATGGTACCTTTACCGAATTTACCGTGCGACACTGTGCCGCCTACGCGGAACTGTCCCACATTTTCCTTTGCTTTAGGCGTAAATTCTGCCTTTGCTTTGAAAAAGTTGACACGGGGTTTTACCGGCTGTTCGGTATACTGCACCGTCCTTTTACCGCTTCCCGCGCTCAGATCCTCAATGGCCTGCGGCGGGATATCCCGCAAAAACCGGGAGGGCGAATTGGGCGCTGCACCGCCGCCGTAAGTATTGCGCGTGTTGCTGCTTGTCAGATACAGCAATTCCTTTGCACGCGTCATGCCCACATAGCACAACCGGCGCTCCTCATCCAGTTTCCCTTCCTCTACCGACCTTCTTGACGGAAAAAGATTTTCCTCCATACCGGCCATAAATACAGTGTCGTATTCCAGACCTTTGGAACCGTGCAGCGTCATCAATGTTACACCGCCTTCTTCATCCATGGTATCCATATCGGTGATCAGCGATACGGTGGATAAATACTCCTCCAGACTGGGTTCCTCTGCCTGCTTGTCATATACATGGGCAGAGTTGATCAATTCCTGTACATTTTCGATCTTTGCCTCTGTGGTAGGCTCGTCCTCCAAAATCAGCATCGCATGATACCCGGTACGTTCAAATACCAATTCCACGATCTCGCCCACCGTCATGCCTTCTGCCTGCTTTGCCAGATCATGCATCACATCCAGGATAGGCGCAAATTTGCTGCGGCCGCCCTTCATAAATGCATCTGCATTTTCTGCGGCTTCCAGCAACGACAATCCCTGCAAAGCGGCAAACTCTGCCAATTTGGTCAGTGTTGCCGCACCAATACCACGTTTTGGCGTATTGACAATGCGCAAAAATGCCGTATCTGCCAACGGATTTTCCAGCAATGTCAGGTACGCCACAATATCTTTGATCTCTTTTCTGGCATAAAAGCTGAGGCCTCCATATACACGGTACGGCACCCCGTACATACGCATTTTTTCTTCCAGAACACGCGCCTGTGTATGGGTACGGTACAATACTGCCATATCTTTATACTGTCTGCCCTGCCGTACCAGCGCAGCGATCTCTCTGGCGATATATTCCCCTTCGGCGTATTCATTATACGCGGTATACCGTTTGGGTTTGGGGCCATCTTTTCTTGCAGACCACGGATTTTTCTCTTTACGGAAATCCGCCATACGGATGACTGCATTGGCTGCATCCAATATCTGCTGATGAGAACGATAGTTCTGTTCCAGCTTGATTACCTGTGCGTTTTCAAAATCCTTTTCGAAATTAAAGATATTCCGTACATCTGCACCGCGCCATGCATAAATGCTTTGATCGTCATCGCCGACTACGAACAAATTCTTATGTTTTTCTGCCAAAATGCGCACCAGTTCATACTGTACGCTGTTTGTATCCTGATACTCGTCTACCAGAATGTATTGAAAACGATCGGTATAGTATTCCCGCGCTTCGCGATTCTCCTGCAATACGCGCACCATATTGAGCAGCAGGTCGTCAAAGTCCATGGCATTCTCATGTTTCAATGCGTCATTATAAGCACGGTATATGCGTACCAACTCTTCGGAAAAGTGCTCGGAGATCTCTTTGATCACCGATTCGGGATCTGCATGTCCGCCGCTGTTTTTGACAGTACTGATCAGGTTCTTTACATTGCGCGGCGTCAGATTGCCCAGCCCATGATCGTATTCGCCCATGATCTTTTTGATCAGCGCTGTGCTGTCATCGCTGTCATAGATGGTGAAGTTGTTCATGTATCCCAGCAATTCCGCATCATGGCGCAGAAAACGTGCACACATGGAGTGAAAGGTGGATACCGCCATACGGCTGATGTCATAGTCCACCAGCGCCGCAATACGTTCCTTCATCTCGTTGGCTGCTTTATTGGTAAATGTGATCGCCAGAATGTTATAGGGCGACACATTCATTTCATTGATCAGATAGGCGACTCTGTTGGTCAGTACACTGGTCTTTCCCGAACCGGCGCCCGCCAAAACAAGCACAGGGCCGTCTACGGTTGTAACGGCCCTTCTTTGTACATCGCTAAGATGCTGCAAATTCATGTTCCTTTGCTCCTTTATTCTTCGGCTTTGTCTGCAATGATCCGATCCAACACGATCTTATAGCCGCCCGGTCCATAATTCAGACACTTATTCACTCTGCTGACCGTAGCAGTGGAAGCACCCGTCTCTTTGGCAGCGGCATTACAGGTAGTGCCGGTATAGAGGAGTCTTGCCACCTTGATGCGCTGGGCAGCAGCCTTCAGCTCTGCGATGGTAAAAAGGTCATCCAAAAAGGCGCTGCATTCCTCTTCTGTCTCGAGAGAAAGGATTGCTCTGTACAGTTCTGCATATTCCTGAGTACTCTTTTGCATCTCAAAATCTCCTCTTTATTCTAATTTCTTTTGTATATTTTAACATAGTAGCCTGCTGCTTGTAAACGGCAAACCTCTTAAAGTATTAAATAGATCGTACTCGCAGATACTTCATAAGCGGTGCGCTGCTCACTTGCTCCGTCCGACAGTTGTTTTTCATAACTGCGGCTCTGAAATCTGCCTTCGGCTCTGATTTTTTGTCCGACCTGCAGTTCTCTGGCAAACTGCGCATTTTTACCCCATACAATGACCGGGATATAATCCGACTTTCCATGGGAACGGTTGACCGCCAACAGCAGATCCGTAATTTGCCTGCCAAAAGGCGTCTCCCGATACACCGGTTTTTTGCAGATATGCCCTTCCAGCAATACCGTATTGCAATCTCCTACAGACTGTCCGACGCATTGCCTGACAAACAGTTTCAGCCGCAGATGTGTCCCCTCGGGTGAATACTCGTTATACGACCGGATCTGCCCCCGCAGCAGTACCTCCCCGGTATGCAGCAATTCTGTCATAGAAGCAGGCACTAAAAAGGGTAAAATATCTTCTTTGCCACTCAACCGCCGGCAGCATAATTTTCCCGAAAAAAAGTCAATATCATATGCAGTATGGCTGTACTGCAGCGGTGCCAATACTTTGCCCGATAACTGCGCACGATTTGTATCTGTTACATTCATACTATCTCCTCTCAAAACGGCAGCACCGCCGTCTCAAATCTCATTTCTTTTAATACCTCCAGTATCTGCGCCAATGCCTGCGGTGTCTGCGGACAATCCGTTTGGAACAGCACAATATCGCCGGGTTTGATCTGCCCCAATACAGTATCGGTGATCTGCTGTACCGTGGCCTGCTCCTGCCAGTCCCCCGCATCCACACTCCACAACACACTGCTCAGCCCCTCCTGCCACAGTATCGTTGTCGTTCGCTCATCCCACGCCCCATACGGCGGACGAATACATCTATGCACTTCTGTAAAGCGATCTGTCAGCAGCGTCATTGCGCGGTCTGCATCCCGTCGGATCTCTTTCTCCGACACGGCAGTATACAGCGGATGCTCCATGGAATGGCAAAAAATCATTTGTCCGCTGGCATCCAGCATTTTTGCTTGATCCGGATACATCTCTACCCAGCTTCCCAGCACCGCAAAACTCGCCTTTGCGCGGTATTTATGCAATACTTCCAGTATTTCCGGCAAATAACTATCTCCCATAGCCGTGTCAAATGTCAAATACAGCTTTCTCTCTGTGGTATCGATATACGATACCGGCTGCAGCGATGCCGCAGTTCCTACACTGATACTTTTTTCTGCAGTCTCCAGGTAATAACCGATCCCCATACACAGCAGCAAACATATCAGTCCTTTTTTGATCCATGCTTTTGTTTTCATATGTGATTCTCCCTGTTGTGTTACTCTGTCTATCTTATGAGAAAGCCTTTAAAAAATATGTCTCTCTACGCGCAAAAAAACCGACCCTGTACAGGGTCGGTTTTCAAATTCTCTTTTGTTATTCAATTTTTGCTGAGTCTTTGCTTTTACAAAGCATCCCTATCAGATAACCTATCAGCATACCGAATGTATTGAGCATCAGATCATCTATATCTGTAGCTCGCGGAAGCAATAGTTGGAATAATTCTATCCCTAATGACACTCCTGCTCCGAACAGTATACCATTAGATATTTTCCAGTTATACAGACAACAAATCAATGCACCAAAGGGAATAAACAAGACAATATTGGCAAAGCAGGACCACCATAAAGACATCCCCTGAAAATCCTGAAATGACCGTATGATCGTAATAAGCATATTGCCGGGCAACAGATTCAGATAATCTCCGCTGCAATTTCCTTCTTCGCCGATCTTCCCGCCGGGATAGTACAAATTGACCGTATCAGAACCGATATATACTTCCGGCAGCACCGTGACCGTCAACATCCCAATAATATAGACACATAACAGCAGCATGCCTGCTTCTCTCAGCCACGAAATATCAAAGCCCCTTCTTCTTCGGCATACCAGCCAGACACCACGTACAGCAAGATATATCGGTATTAACGTTATCCACCATGGCAACAACTGCTGCAGCACATCCGTTATCCGTTCCGATACCTCTGCAATAATCATATCCATAAAGCCTCTCCTTAAGAATCTGCGCTGTCTGCATCCTCCGGCATCACTTCCGGGATATATACCGGTGCCAACGTGGAAGTCAGGTCTATGGTACCACCGCTGAATCCCTCATTTGCGATCGTTTCGCGGATCTCGTCCAGCCACAAAAACTTCTTTTCCAGATCGTTTGCCTGACCGATACAAATGTTTATCCCTTCGTCCAGCCGCAGCCATACCTGATTGACATTGGTCACATCAATAGTCTGCATCTGCAAATGCTGATCTGCTGCACACAACGCTGTCGATACTTTGCGCAGCACATCCTGTTTATAGGTATCTGTTGTACGGATCTCTGCACCCAGCACGTATTCCGTAACCTCCAGACCTTCTACTACAGGCAGATCGGTTCCTTCCTTTTTCTCCACATGACCCAGAATCAATCCGTTGGCATCCACTTTTACATACGTGTTTGCAAAGGAGAAACAAGCGGCTTCCTGCCGTTCTGTTACCCGGATTGTAATGCCTGTGGGAAATCGATATTTCACATCTTCAAATATAAAGTGCGGGTCTTTTTCTATCTGTTCCTCAATTTCTTTTTCATTCAGCTGAAAGATACTGTCGCCTGTCTGAATTCCGGATAACTCTATAACGCGGCCCGCTTCCGACCATTGATTTCCCTCTACACGGATATCTCGCACACGCAGCAATACATACAGCAATGTCACCAGCAATGCAGCTGCGGCAATCCCGATCAACACGCGCAGTGCCAACATCCTGCGTTTTTGTTTACGCAGCGCTGCCTTACGCATCACTTTCACTTCGCGCTCTTCCGGTGTCTGCATTTCCTCCTGAGCGATCGCCTGCTGTCTGCGCTGTTCTCTGCGCAGTTCCAATGCCAGTTCTTTTTCTTCCCGTACACGCCGTTTTTCAGCTTTCCCTTCAAAACGATGCAGATCTGCCTCTTCCCTGCGTGATCTCCGGGTCGATCTGCGCCGGCCTTCTGTCTCTATACGGATCGCAGTATCCTGCGGCTGCACGGTTTCCTGCAGAGGAGCGGTATGCAGTTTTCTTCTGTTTTCACGCCTTTGATTTGCCATAATTTATCCTTTGCTGCATTCGCAATCATTGTCTTTTATTATATAATAGTTTTGCATATAGGAAAAGTCTTTTACGATAATCAAACAAAATTGGACGACTGATAATATTTGTAGTATAATAAATTGTTGTATTTTTCAGATTATCACAGGAGGTCTTTATGGCACAATCCTATACTGTTTCAGATATTCAGGTACTGGAAGGGCTGGATGCCGTCCGCAAACGTCCCGGTATGTATATCGGCTCCACCGGTTACCGTGGCCTGCACCAGATGTTGTGGGAGGTCGTAGATAATGCGATCGACGAGGCTGCCAACGGTTATGCCACAAAGGTAGATGTATGTCTGTACCCGGACGGTAGTGTATCTGTTGAGGATAACGGTCGCGGTATCCCCGTAGGTATCCATCCGGAACTGAAAATCTCCGGTGTTGAACTTGTATTCAGCAAGCTGCATGCCGGCGGCAAATTCAATAACGAAAACTATGCTTATTCCGGTGGCCTACACGGTGTTGGCGCCAGCGTTGTCAACGCGCTGTCCACTTGGCTGAAAGTAGAGATCTGCCGCGACGGGTATCGTCATGTGCAGGAATTCCATTCTTATGAGGAAAACGGCCGGATTCATGCAGGTCAGGCAAAAACGCCGCTTCAGAAAATGGAGAAAACCGATAAACACGGCTCCAAGATCACCTATATGGCAGATCCTCGTGTCTTTGACGAAGTGCAGGTGCAATTTGACAGAGTCAGCCGCCGTTTGCGTGAACTGGCATTTTTGGTCAAAGGTGTGACCATCACCCTTACCGACCTGCGCGAAGCACAGCCCAAAAAACTGGAATTCTGTTATCTTGGCGGTATTGTAGACTTTTTGATAGATATGAACACAGACCGTCAGGCACTGCACCCCATGCCTATTCATTTCAGCGGTGAAAAGAACGGCATTCTTGCAGAAGTGACCATGCAATATGTTGATACCGATAAGGAGTATATCTACTCTTATGTCAACAACATTGCCACCGGCGAGGGCGGCACCCATGAAACAGGCTTCAAGATCGCATTGACCAAAGTCATGAACGACTACATGAAGAATGTAGCCGCAGCCGTCAAAGAAAAGTTGTCCTTCGAGGGAGAAGACTACCGCGAAGGTCTGAGTGCCATTATCTCCGTCAAAATGAAGGAAGTACAGTTTGAAGGTCAGACCAAAACACGCCTCGGCAACCCCGAAGCCCGTGTAGCTGTGGAAGCCATCGTCACGGAAGGACTTTCTCAGTATCTGCAAAACCTCAACAACACCGCTGTATGCACCAAGATTGCAGAAAAGGCCATCACTGCCGCAAAATCCCGTATTGCCGCACGCAAAGCCAAGAAAATCGAGCGTGAAAAAAGCAAGGCGGACTCTGCACCGCTGGTTGGTAAACTGTCCAGCTGCACCGGGAAAAAGCCGGAACTCAACGAGTTGTTTATCGTAGAGGGAGACAGTGCAGGCGGCAATGCCAAAATGGGGCGCGACCGCCGTTTTCAAGCGATCCTTCCGCTGCGCGGCAAACCGCTCAATGTAGAAAAAAAGCGCATCGAGCAGGTATTGCAAAATGAAGAATTCCGTTCTATCATCACCGCGCTCGGAGCCGGCTTTGATAAGTCATTCAATATCGAAAACATTAAATACCATAAGGTCATTATACTGGCCGATGCAGACCAGGACGGTGCACATATCCGTGCCATTCTGCTCACTTTCTTCTTCCGCTATTTCCGTCAGCTGATCGTGGACGGTCATGTATTTATTGCACAACCGCCGCTGTACAGCATCCGCAAAGGCGGAAAAACCGTCTGGGCCCACACCGAAAAGCAGTTGACAGAAGCCAAAGCACAGATGGGCAGAGGCGCCGAGGTCAAGCGTTATAAAGGTCTTGGCGAAATGAGCAAAGAGCAGCTGTGGGAAACCACGCTGGATCCTAACGGACGCGTACTTATGCAGGTGACCATGGAAGACGCAGCTGCCTGCGACCACATCGTGTCCACCCTGATGGGCGATGCCGTAGAACCCCGCAAACAATATATCAGCGAGTATGCAAACTTCAACAAACAGGACAAGTTTGCCGGCAATGTACTCTGATCATAGGAGCAAGCAAGTTTTATGAAAGAAGAGCTCAAAAATATTATCCGTACACCGCTGGAAGACGTCATGCATGACAGCTTTATGCCGTATGCCGAGTATGTTATTCTGGAACGTGCGATCCCCCGCGTAGAAGACGGCCTCAAACCGGTACAGCGACACATCCTGTTTGCAATGCACGAGATGCAGATCCTGCCCACCGGAAGCCATAAGAAATGTGCCCGTATCGTTGGTGAGACCATGGGTAAATATCACCCCCATGGTGACTCCAGTATTTACGAAGCTCTCGCCCGTATGGCGCAGGATTTCTCTATGAGTGCTCCGCTGATCGACGGCCAGGGCAACTTTGGCTCCATAGACGGAGACGGTCCTGCAGCGATGCGTTATACCGAAGCACGTATGGCACCTATCGCTCTGGAAATGCTGCGAGATCTGGATAAAGATACCGTCCCCTTCCAGTTGAACTTTGATGACTCCCTGAAGGAACCCACTATCCTGCCCAGCCGGTATCCCAATATACTGGTCAACGGCTCTACCGGTATTGCGGTCGGTCTGGCTACCAATATCCCGCCGCACAATCTGAAGGAAGTGGTCAACGGCGTTTGTTACAGACTCAAAAACCCAGACTGTTCCCTGCAGGAAGTCATGAAGTATATCAAAGGCCCGGATTTCCCCACAGGCGGCGTTTTGCTGCCCGGCGACGGTATTATCGATGCATATAGCACCGGTAAGGGAAAAATCAATCTGCGCGCCAAAGTAGACATCGAAAAAGGCCGCAACGGCAAAACCCTGCTGGCCATCACCGAATTGCCTTATGAAGTACGCGAGTCCGCAATGCTGCGCAAAATAGAAAGTCTGCGTGTTTCCCGTAAAGAACTGTTCTCCGGCATCTCTGATGTGCGCAGCGAGACAGACCGTTCGGGTATCCGTGCTGTCATCGAACTGAAAGCCGGTACCGACGCCAACAAGATCCTGGATTGTCTCTATAAATATTCGGATCTGCAGATCTCTTACGGCATCAATATGGTCGCCATCGCAGACGGCCAGCCCAAGCTGCTCGGTCTGCTGCAGATACTGGACTATTATATCGCTCATCAGAAATCTGTTGTCACCAATCGTCTGCAGTTTGACAAAGAAGCCGCAGAGGAGTGCGCTCACAAACTGGAAGGTTTGATCCAGGCGGTACTCAATATCGATCAGGTCATCGCTATTGTTCGATCCTCTGAAAACGCCCGTGCCGCCCGTACCAACCTGATGCAGGAATTGCACATCACCGGCGTTCAGGCACAAGCCATTCTGGATCTGCGTCTGGCACGTCTGACCAAACTGGAAGTCATCACGCTGGAGCAGGAATATGACGAGGTCACCAAAGAATTGCAGGAGATCAACGCCATTCTCAATTCCGAAGAAAAACTGATCGATCTGATCATCAAAGAGATGACCCGTATCGCTGCCAAGCACGGCGTTGCCCGCCGCACCCCCATTTCTTCGGAAACCGGCGAAGTTACCATTGATGAAGAGCACTTCAAAGTAGTAGAAGAATGCGCTGTCATTCTCACAAGAGGCGGCCAACTCAAGCGTATGAGCAAAAAGGCGCTCACCCGCGGCGCCGAATCCGGTGAACCCGAATTCAAAAATCAGCCGCTGAAGATTCTGGAAACCAACAGTGATGCAAAACTGTGGGCATTCACCAATCTGGGCAATCTGTATGCCTTCCCTGTGGAAGATATCCGTGAAGCACGCTATAAAGATGCGGGCAGTGCCATCAATACTGTTTTGCCCGGCGTTGTCAAAGGTGAGAAGATACTGCATCTGTGCCTGCCGGATGAAAAGGGACAGTATCTCTTCATCACTACCGGCGGCAAAGTCAAACTGGTAGACGGCGCAGAACTTGCCGCAAAGAAAGCACGCATTGCAGCCTGTGGGCTGGCAGAGGGAGATACCTTGCTTGCATTGGAAAAAGCGGATCCCAAAAAGCCCAACTTGCTGCTTATTACCGCAAACGGTATGTCTATTTGCTTTGAGAAGAGTTCTATCCCCCAGCAGGGGCGTACGGCAAAAGGTGTCGGCGGTATCACATTGGCCAAAGGTGATACACTGCGCTTTGCATTCCAGACCGACGACAAAGGCAGTATCATCTGCTTCAGTGACGAAGGCTATGTCAAACAAAGCCACATGGATGCCTTTGCATTGCAGGGCAGAAACGGACGCGGCAGCAAATGCTTTGCATGGCAGAAGAATCATGCCAACGGTACCGAAGTGATCGCAGCCTTCTACATCCAGTCTGCGGCGGCCTTTGAAGCCCGTTCGGATCTGGATCTTCCCTATCACGTTTCTTCCTCTCAGATTCCTTATGAAGACCGTACCTCTTCGGGCATCAAACTGATCCCCAATATGAGCGGCGAACTGTTGGAAAGTATTATCCAACTTTAATCTATCTGTGTACAAAAAAGAGACCGTAAAAACACGGTCTCTTTTTATATGCTTTGAAATCATTTATCGTCTTCTGCTGCGGCGATTACGCTTCTTCTGCTCTATCGTATATTGTTCCTGCCGGCGTTTCTTTGCATCAAGACCACGCTTACGGCCGTCATTGCCTTTGGGTGCTGCCACAACAAAGGGAATGCTCCGTTTCTTATCCGGGATCGGTGCTGTACTCTGTTTGGAAACATTGAGTATCATACCGACCATCGCCATAAATACAACGATCGCCGATCCGCCGTAACTGATAAAGGGCAATACAACACCGGTCGTAGGCAGCAAACCAATGGTTACCATGATATTGACACATACCTGAATCGCCAATGCCGCTGTACAGCCGCCAGCGATCAGCATACCCGTAAGATCGGGGGCATTCATTGCAGTCACCACACCGCGCCAAATCAGCAGTGCAAACAATGTGATCAGCAGCGCGCATCCGACCAAGCCCAACTCTTCGGCAATGATCGCAAAAATAAAGTCTGATTCGCGGAAGGGCAGATACAGGAGTTTCTGCATACTGTTGCCCAACCCTCTGCCAAACAATCCGCCTGCACCGATGGAGTACAACGACTGCTGCAGCTGCCATCTGCTGGCCGGGTCGGCCTTATCCGGGAAATACGCACCCAGCAAACGCTGCACACGGTAAGGTGCAATGATCAGCATGATCATAAACAATACGGCTGCTCCCGCAAAGAAGAGAGCAACATGTTTGCCGGGAAGCCCCGCAATGATCAGCATACAGAGTGCCAATGCCAAAATACATACAACAGCGCTCATATTCGGGTGTGTAAGGATAATACCGCCCATAAATCCCAACATAGCGATATACCATCCGTATCCGCGGAAGGATTTTGCACGTTTGGGTTCCAATCCCAACGAACAGGCCAAAAAGATGATCACACCGATCTTGGCAACTTCAGAAGGCTGAATACTGATACCCAGATTGATCCATCTACGGGAACCGTTGATCTCAACACCCAACGGGCTCCATACCAGACCCAGCATAACAATAGAAGCAGCCAATATATACCAATACGGTCTTTTTGTAATGGGATTTCTCCGATACCGCTGGATATCCAGGCGCTTTTCATCGTAATCAAACGCCAAAAAATTATGATAATCGAATTTGGCAAAGAAAAACAGAGCAACGGCACCAAACCCTACGCACATCAATTGTTTGAGGAAATAATAGGCCTGCGATTCACCGTTGACTTCCGAAACATAATAACTGGAGGAATACACCATCACCAGTCCAAATGCCAGCAGCATCATTAAAAACACAACAATAGCATAGTCGATATGGCGGCGGTATTCCACGCGCTTTTCTACCTCAACTACATTCTTTGCCTGTGTTGCTGCAGGTCTTGTCTGTTTGCGGGCCTGCCGTCTGTCGGAATCTCTTCTCCCCCGACGATCCGGCATCTGTATAATTTTGCCCATAGTGTGCTCCCTTCCTTTATCGTTTTACAATGCCCGTACGATTTCCTTAAAGATATCTCCGCGCTGCTCAAAGTTTGCAAACATATCCCAGCTAGCACATGCAGGGGAAAGCAGTACTGTGCCGCCCTTGGGTGCTGCATGATATGCCGTATGCACCGCTTCTTCAAATGTATCTGCCGTCATAATATTGGCTACGCCGGCCTTGTTTGCCGCTGCAAGGATCTTCTCCTTCGTCGCACCCAATACCACGATCCCGTGAATATGTTCGGTAAAATGTGCGAACATTTCATCAAATTCGCTGTGTTTATCGTAACCACCCAAAATCAGAATGGTAGGCTTTGTCATAGTTTCGATCGCCTTGATGGTAGAATCGGGGTTTGTACCCTTGGAATCGTTGATAAAGGTGACCCCGTTCACCTCTTTTACAAACTCAATACGGTGTTCCACACCCGGGAATGTCTGTAATGTATATGCTACCGTCTCTGCAGCTATGCCCATACTCATTGCGAGGCAGGTCGCTGCCAATGCATTCTCCAGATTGTGATTGCCGGGAATGCGGATAGATGTGATATCGCACACTTCGCTTTCTTTCCCGTCCAGACGGAAAACAATTTTCCCATCCCGTACAAAAGCACCTTCTTTTACTTCCTGTTTTCTGCTGAACATCAGCAAACGGGAATGGATCTTGTCAGCCTGTGCAGCAGTGATCGGATCATCCAGATTGAGGATCGCAAAATCATCAGCCTGCTGGTTTTCAAACGCTCTCATTTTGCAATAGGTATAATACTCCATATTGCCAAAACGATCCTGATGGTCTTCTGTTACATTGAGCAGTGCAAATGCACGGGGGCGGAACGTCTCGATCGTCTCCAGCTGCAGCGCTGCGATCTCTGCCACGATGGTTTCTCCTTCTTTGCTTTCCAAAGAATGTTCGCAGATCGGCAGTCCGATATTGCCCAGCACATAGGTAGGCTCTCCTGCGTTTTTAAAGATCTCTCCGGTCAGCGCAGTGGTCGTGGTTTTACCATTGGTGCCGCCGATACCTACAAACGTTGCACTTGCGGTGGCATAGCCCAGTTCGATTTCGGAGATCACCTTTTTCCCGCTCTGTACGGCATTCTGAATAAACTGCAGTTTCACAGGTACACCGGGGCTCAGCACCAGCATATCTGCCCACTGTTCTGCCTCAATACCGTCCGTCCCCAAAAAGCTTACAGCGCCGTCTGCCAGCAGCTGATCCACTATGGAGTTATTCAATTCCTGCTGCGTTTTTCTATCGTACAGCGCCGTTTTGGCGCCCAATTTCATCAACAATTTTCCTGCGGAGAGGCCGCTCTTCGCCATACCTACAACCAGTACTTTTTTATCCTGATAATTCATAGTGCACTCCTTATCTTATCCGATCAGCAAAATGCTCAGCAAGCACGCTGCCACAGTGATCAGGGTATATACAGATACGATCTTTGTCTCATGTACACCCTTCAATTCATAATGATGATGCAGAGGCGCCATCTTAAAGATACGCTTTCCTCTCAGTTTGAAGCTGCCGACCTGAAGAATACAGGAAATACTGGACAGCATAAACATCAGACCCATCAGGGGGATCAGCAGCTGCAGTTTGGAATACATCGCCAGCATAGACAATGCGCCGCCCAACAGGAAGGAACCGACATCGCCCATCATGACCTTTGCGGGATACGTATTGTAACGCAGATAACCCATTACTGCACCCAGCAGCATACCTGCAAACAACATACCGTCTTTACCCAGTTCGGTATTGGCACCCATCAGCATAAAGATAATGACAAATGCTGCCGCATCCACGCAGGTAACACTGCCTGCCAAACCGTCCAGACCATCGGTCAGGTTGACACTGTTGGTCAGTGCGATCATAAAGATCACATTAAAGGGGATATACCAGATACCCAGATCGATACATTGACCCCAGACAGGAATATACAGTTCGCTGCCGATCTCAGGTGTGCAGTACGCGTATACGGCTGTCAACGTACCAAAGAACAACTGCAGCACAATCTTCTGCCATGCACGCAGACCTTTTGAATTTTTCTCCAAAACCTTTTTCAGGTCATCGATCAGACCAATGATAGAGAATGCCACGCTGCCGATGATCGCCGCCCAAAGGTGTACACTTACCGCATCCATAAAGATCAATGCGGTGACGATCATTGCCAGTGCAATAAAGATGCCGCCCATAGTGGGGGTTCCGCTCTTTACAAGATGCGACTGCGGACCATCATCACGGATCGGCTGACCGAATTTCAGGCGATGGAGCAGCGGAATTACAAAGTGGCCCAATGCCAAGGCCGCTGCAAAAGAGACCAAAATTGTCAATAAAATCTGTGTATGCATAAATTCCTCTTTCCGCAAAATAAGCGCGCCCGATTTACACGGCGCGTTTATTTTACAAACTGTTATCTTTCGAGTTCGTCAAGGATCTCCCCTACCACAACTTTTTCATCAAACGGGTAGTGAACGCCTTTAATTTCCTGATAATCTTCATGTCCCTTGCCGGCCAGCAAGATCACATCGCCCGGCCGGGCATTGACGATCGCATAACGGATCGCTTCTCTTCTGTCTTCCACTACAGTATGATTCTCCTGATGCATTCCTGCGGTGATATCTTCGATAATCGCCATCGGTTCTTCAAAACGCGGGTTATCCGAGGTAACGATTGTAAAATCTGCCAAACGTTCTGCGATTTCGCCCATAATGGGGCGCTTCACCGCATCACGGTTACCGCCGCAGCCAAAGATACATACCACTCTGCCCTTTGCGTATCCTTTGAGCATCTTGAGCACACTCTCCAGCGCTTCGGGTTTGTGGCAATAGTCCAGTACAATGCTGTAATCCCCGCCGCGGGTATCCAGATTCTCTACTCTGCCGGGAATATAATGTACTGCCTCCAACCCCTTGCGGATCGTATCAGCATCAAAGCCCAACATCTCACAAACACAGGCTGCACCAAGAGCATTGTATACCATAAATTCTCCGGGAACGCCCAGATCGATCGGCATATGCATATCACCGCTCGTCAGAGTGAAGCGGCTGCCGTCTGTACGCAATTCCACCTGTTCGGCGCGCATATCCGCAGGCTCCGAAAGTCCAAAACGGCTTACTTTACCGGCTGCCATATCTACCAGCCTTCTGCCGTAAGCATCCTGTGTATTGATGGCTGCATAATTGCAGTTTTCAAACAAAATGGCTTTTGCGAGGAAATAGTTCTCGAAATCGCCATGGAAATCCAGATGATCCTGAGACAAGTTGGTAAAAATGCCGCCTGCAAACGGGATCCCGTATACACGGTCCAGATACAAGGAATGAGAAGAAACCTCCATCACTACCGTATCCAACCCTGCCGACACCATTTCTGCCAATATTTTGTGCAGATCGGGAGATTCCGGTGTGGTACGCTCTGCCGGTATCTGTTTATCTCCGATCTGTGTATATACGGTACCAATCAATCCTACTTTGCTGCCTGCACATTCCAAAATGCTCTTCAGCATATATGTGGTAGAAGTTTTACCGCTGGTGCCCGTAACACCGATCATCCGTAATTTATGGGCAGGATTCCCATAGAATGCCGCAGAGATCAATGCCATAGCCTTTCGGTCATCTTTTACAACAACCTGCGTCACAGGCAAATCCTGCTTCTGCGTTACGATCAGGCATGCCGCACCGGCCGCTACTGCATTGGGTGCATATTTATGTCCGTCGGAAGTATAACCCTTGATACAAAAGAACAAATCCCCCGGGCATACCGCACGGGAATCATAGGTCACTCCACAGATCTCTGTATCCGGATCGCCAATGATCTCATATTCGACTCCTTTGAGCAAAGCCGATAATTTCATTGTATTTCCTCCTGTCAATTACATTGAATGGTTACTGTATCCCCGTAGGCTGCTTTTTTATTGGCCGCAGGGGTCTGTGAGGATACCTCATCAGAATCGGTACTGCCGTCGATTTGGACCTTCAGGCCCGCCTCAGAAAGCGCCTGATATGCCTGATAAACCGTCATGCCGCGTACATCCGGCACTGTTACAGTGCTTTCGGCAACTGCACCTTGTTCTGCGCCGTAACCGTCTACTACCGTTCCCTTTGCAACTTCGGTTGCCATGGCCGGCGATTGCGCCGCCACTTTACCTTCGCCATTCATTTTGAACTTCAGACCTTGCTTTTGCAGCAAAGCCTGTGCTTCTTCCTTATCCATACCTACAATATCAGGGACGGTGACCAGGTCACTTTCCACTTCTCTTGCAGGCTGCACACCACCATACTTCAGACATTTTTCCAATATATCTTTTGCATAAGGCGCAGCCACTACACTGCCAAAGGTTACCGGCACACCGGGTTCTCTTACGATAAACAGCACGATATACTGCGGATCGTCTGCCGGTGCAAAACCAATGAACGAAGAGATGTTCTTGCCTTGCGCAATGGCTCCGTTTTCATATACCTGTGCAGTGCCAGTCTTACCGCCGACAGCATAACCTGCGATCTGTGCGTTTTTGCCGCTGCCGTTATCTACTACGCTCTGCAGGATCTCACGCAGGGTAGCGGATGTTTCTTCAGAAATGACACGAACTCCTTCTTCACGGGCAAACTCTTCTACCACATTACCCTTGGAGTCTTCGGTATGCGATACCAGTCGGGGTGTATACCGTACTCCGCCGTTGATCGCAGCAGATACCGCATTGATCATCTGCAGCGGTGTTACCGCAATACTCTGCCCAAATCCGATTCTTGCCAGATCCACATCTTTTACATATTTTGCAGCGCGTACAATGCCCGATCCGTCTGCAGAATAGTCCACACCGGTCTCGGTGCCAAATCCAAAACGATAGATATACTCATAGAACTGCTCTGTGCCCATCGACAAAGCCATTTCCATAAAGGCAGGATTACAAGAGTTTTCTGCTGCCTCTGTCAGGCTCTGCGTTCCATGGGGATTATACGACCGCCAGCATTTGATTTTTTCCCCGCTTACCAATTTATGTCCATTGCACTGGTATTCTGTTGCAGTTGTTGCATTGCCGCTGTCCAGTGCAGCTGCCATTGTTACGATCTTAAAGATAGATCCCGGCTCGAAAGCATCCGTAACGGCAGTGTTTCTTGAAATATCTGCCAATGCTGTCAGGTCCGAACGGTCCAACGCATTGAGATCTGCTTCCGGATAGTTTACCATCGCCAGAATATCACTGTTTTGGGGATTCATGACAATCGCACAGACGCTTTTTGCCTGATTCACTTCCAATGCTTCTTTTGCCGCATTTTCTGCGAAACTCTGAATGACCGCATCGATGGTCAGCACCACATTGTAACCATCCTGCGCATCGATATATGTCTGTTCACTGCCATCCAGCGTTCTGCCCTGTGCATCGACCTGCGTCAGTATCGTGCCCGGATATCCCGCCAGATACTTATCATATGCCTTTTCCAGACCTTCCTGACCACGTCCGTCGGAATTGGTATATCCCAATACCTGCGACAGGAAACTGCCATAAGGATATACGCGCTTTGTATCTGCAAAGAACCCAATTCCTTTGAGGTTCAGCGCACGGATCTGCTCTACCTGTGCGTCGGTGATATTACGCTTGAGCCATGCCTCTACTTTACTGGTATCGCTGGCCACTTCGTAAATCTTCTGACGGTCCATATTCAGAATAGGAGCCAGCAAATCAGCGATCTCGCCGGCATTCCCCTTTTTCTCAATATCTTTTGGATACAACAAAATACTCTGCGTCGTTGTAGTCGCCGAGAGTATTTCCCCGTTCACATCTTTAATTGTACCACGCAGAGGCTCCACAGTCACTTCCCGTGTCCACTGCTGTTCTACTTCGTTTTGTAATTCTCCCGCACGGAAGATCATCAATACCGCCAGCCACAATATGCAGACCGCCATGGCTGACATTACGATCATATACAATAAGCGCAGTCGCTGCTTATTCTCTTTCCTGCTTTCTATCAAGAAAACACACCTCCGGGTAATAACATTATCCGGCTATCCCAAGAAACCACTCCTGTACGCGCTGGAAAAAACCGCTTTCCTGCTCTACTGTTACCTGCTGAACAGCCTGTTCCTGCTCCAGTTCAACATAGTATACCTGAGAGTCGCTGGGGAAGCCCATGGAGAGATCATTCTCTGCTACCTCGGCTACCTGCTGAATATCACATTCTGTAGAGATTGCCAGGTTGAGCTGCTCGATCTGCTCTTCCATAGCATATATATTCTCCTGAATATCGATGTTTTCCAAATTAATCTGTGCACTGATCGCATTGCTTGCAACAACTGCAACCGCCATAACAAATACCAGGGCAACTGTCAGACATATCTGCATTGCTCTGCTGCGCTTTGCCATGACCAGCGGATGGGTCTTGTAGCTGATCTGTACTTTCTTATAAGATTTGGGCTGCTGGCGAGGTGCGCGGCGCGTACTTCTCTCCGGGCGCGCAGGCTGTGCTGCAATGCTGCGTGCTGCCGTCCCATGCTGATATGCTCTATGATTGCGATACTGCAATGCTTCCATGTTTCCTCCTGATATGGTAACCGTTACCGATCTGCTTTTCTGAACGCTCTCAGCTTTGCACTGCGTGCACGGGGATTCAGTTCCAATTCCTGTGCAGAGGGCAATACCGGTTTGCGGGTAATGACTTTTCCTTTTGATTTTTTACCGCATACACATTGCGGGAAATCCGGCGGGCAGGTACAAGGATTCTCTGCCGTACGGAATGTATTTTTTACAATTCTGTCTTCCAGCGAGTGGAAGGTGATGATCGATATCACACCGCCCGGTGCCAATACATCGATGATATCCTCTATCGTACGCTGCAGGATACCCAGCTCATCGTTTACCTCGATGCGCAATGCCTGAAATGTACGTTTTGCAGGATGCGGGCCTGTCCGTCTGTTTGCGGCAGGGATCGCCTGTCGGATAACCTCCGACAACTGGAGTGTAGACTCGATCGGTCTGTTCTTGATGATCGCATCTGCTATACGATTACCAAACTTCTCTTCTCCGTAATCAAAGATCACTTTGGCCAACTGCTGTTTATCGTACCCGTTGACTACATCGTAAGCAGAAAATGCAGCATCTCTGTCCATACGCATATCAATAGGCGCATCTTTCATATAAGAGAATCCGCGCTCTGCGTCATCCAGTTGGAAAGACGATACGCCCAGATCCAGCACCGCACCATCGATCTGCGTGATACCCTGTGCTGCCAATACGGATTTGATATCCTTAAAATCACTCTTTACAAAGGTGACCCTGTCTTCATAAGGTGCCAGTTTTTGTTTTGCATACCCAAAGGCCTGCTCGTCCTTATCCACTGCGATCAGGTGCGCATCGGAGCTTTGCAAAATCAAGGAACTGTGTCCGCCGCCGCCCATAGTACAGTCTACAAACAACTTACCTTCTGCCAACGGCAACATTTCAACAGTTTCATGAAGCAATACGGTTGTATGTATTAACTGTTCGCTCATACGCCCAACTCCGCCAATTTCTTGAGTGCTGCTTCATATTCTTCCGAGCCAAAGGAATTGTATTTCTCCCAATTCTCTTTTGACCAGATCTCTACACGGCTCATAACGCCGATCGCAACAACGTCTTTTTCCAATTGTGCATGCTCGCGCAATCTCGCAGGCAGCAGAATACGCCCCTGTTTATCCGGCGTACAATCGGTCGCGGAAGCAAACTGCAGACGCAGGAACTTCTGAGACTCTACATCCGTAACGGGAATGTTGCGAAGCTTACCGGCAAAGTCCATCCATGCTTCCGGAGAAAACACAAATAGACACTCTTCAGTGCCTCTTGTAACTATGAAGTTTTCTCCGAGTTCTTCTCGGAATTTTGCAGGGATGAATACCCTGCCTTTCGCATCAATACTATGCGAGTATTCGCCGATCAGCATGTTTTACCTCGCCAGCGGGAATGAAATTCCCCACTTTTCAACACTTTTGAGTTTTTTTACCCATCTGAATGTTACGGGATTATATATTCGCCCCCTTTTTCATTTTTCCTGCTTAAAAAAATGATTTTTTTAAAATTTTTTTGATTTTTTTGTAATATGTGATTTTTCCTCAAAAAAAGTGTATTTTTTGCGGTATACATCCGCATCAAACGGCATAATCCGCCGTGTTGTCCCGCTAAACTATAAGCATCCATAAAGTACATAGGAGGCACACGGTATGTTTTTACGGAAAAGCACTTCCGATGATCTGTCCCGGGAAATACAACAGTTGACACAAGATTACGAAAAACTCGCCAAGGAACAAAAGGAGCGCATCCTTGCTCTGCGCGAGCAAAACCGCACATTAAATGCGCAGTTGGAAGCCTGCCTGCAGGAAAAAACAGCCGTTGCCAACACTTTGATCCATGCAGAGCAAGCCGGCCGCCAGTTGATCGAAGATGCAAAACAGCGCAGCGATCAATTGCTCAGCGAAGCTTATCGAAAAGAGGCAGCCTCTCGCAAACGCATACAGACCCATCGCAGTATGTTGGAAGAATTGGCTCACAGCTGTGAACAGATCCTCACCAATATCGAAGCAGAACTGAAGCAATCCTCTTCTGTATTTACACTTGACCTTTCCGAAAACAAACAGGCATAAGAAACCATCCATCCACACACGCCTTTCCTCTCGGTTTCTTATCGGAGCATTTGCTCCAACAAAAAACCCCGCTTCCAAAGAAGCGGGGTTTCCCGTTTTTGTTTTGTTTTAGAAGATACGGCATCCTTTGATAAAGTTCTTCTTCCAATAAGAGGATCCATAAATATTGGTAATACGGATCTTACCTTCGCTGGAAGAGGCATCAATCATCTGATTGCCGCCAAGATAGATACCTACATGGCCCTGATAGCTGATGACATCGCCGCGCTGCAGGTCGCTCATAGAGGTAACAATGGGGTACTTGGTCGTTGCCTTCCAACCAGAGGAAGTCATATAAGACTGCTTGACACCTACCTGATTGAGACACCAGTATACAAAGCCGGAACAGTCAAATACTTCCGGGCCTTTTCCACCCAGTACATACTTGCAGCCCAGTTTTGTCTGTGCTACTGCAATGAACTGCTCTACCTTCGAAGAGTCTGCACTGCCGGTAGCCTCGTTGCCCGCAGGCGGAGTCGGCGTTGTGCCGCTGCCCTCCGTACCGCCCGAAGAAGATTCTCCGCCGGTATTTCCTCCCGTATTTCCACCGGAATCGGGAGCAGGAGTGGGAGCAGGTGCTTCATAGCGTTTTGCATCGTCGGAGAACAACACTTCCATGGTTCTGCTGCCTACTTTACCGTCGACTTTCAGACCATGCTGCTTTTGGAATTTCTTAACCGCAGTTTCGGTATTTTCACCAAAATAGCCTGTCGAACCGGACATATAACCCAAAGCTGCCAGACGATCCTGGATCTTGGAGACGGTATCATTTCTGTCACCAAGGCTATATGCATTGGGCTGTGCTTCATCCGACATCAGTAGTTCTGCCGTCGTACTGCCGATCGCACCGTCTGCGATCAAGCCGTGCTTATCCTGGAAATTCTTGACCGCCTTCTTCAGATCACTGTCAAAGAATCCATCGGCACTGCCGTCAAAATAACCCAGCTCTTTCAGGCGTGCTTCGTAGGTTTTGATAATTTCTGCTTCGTCGCCGTAAGAAAGCGCTTTTGCCTTTGCTTCTTCCGAATAAAGCATTTCGCGGGTCTCTTCGCCGATTGCACCGTCACTGGTCAGACCGTTGACTGTCTGAAACTCCTTGACAGCCACCTGTGTATACAAACCAAACTCGCCGGTCACGTCTTCCAGATAACCCAATTCTACCAAACGGCTTTGCAGCGCACTTACATCGTCACCCTGGTCTCCCAGTATTACGCTGTAACGAGGCGCTTCGTCCGACATAAGCAACGCGTATTCAAACTGCGTCAGTATGCCGTCCATTTCAAAACCGCTCTTTCTTTCAAAGAGTTTTACTGCTTCGGAAGTGGGATCACCGTAAGTGGCAGATGGTTCGTCTGTACCCATATACCCCAATTCCATCAGTCGTGTATGCATTTCCGGCATCATCGTTTCATCTTGCAGACCGATACTGTAATACTGTTCGGGTTCCTGCTCATTCTGATGATCGAACAACACCAAACCGTTCCGTACATTGGTCGTTGTCCAATTTGTACCGGCATCCAGCTGATGTACCGTCGGCAGCGTTTCCGTCTCTGCTTCCGCAGCCGAAGCAGAGGGCTTGTCCTCTATGGTAACCGCAATCAGACCGACTGCCACTACCATCAATGCCATTGCCAAAGCCACACCTTTCATGATGCGTTTCCACAACGGCTGTTCCCTGCCGAACAATCCTTTGTATATTCTTATATACAATGCTTCCTTTTGGGCCGACTGCTGCGCGGGTCGGCCATCTGAAATTGCCTTTTCTTTCTTCCCGATGAAATGACGTTTTGTGTCTTCCATAGAAATCCCCTTTCTCAGCGTATAGATAGGTAAATATAGTTTACTATAGAAGTTCCGAAAAGTACAGTTTTTACGCGAATTATTCATTATTTTGTAAAAAAGGCCGAATTTTTTACACAAAAAAGCACCCTGTCGGTTATTTTCGGGTGTCCGTAAAACAGTTAATCTTCCCTATGAAGATCTCATAGGGAGGATTTTATTTCAAAAATTGTATGCGGCATCATAAGCACCACACCCAATGGTGTATAGAAGTGTACCCTTTATCCATTCGATAAATTGGAATTTGACGGTATTACAACAGCTTTATCTCATTGGCAATCATAGCCACGTTTTTTGCGTTCGTATCAATTTTAATGGTATTGAGTGCTTGGTACATCGGTATTCTTGCTATGCTTCGCTCAATTATATCTTCAGAACGAATACCTCTTTCTACATCCATTGCCAATCTTTCACGCAGAGTATTTTCATCGGCTATCAGAGAGACGCATTTCACCTCACAGTTCTGTGTA
>JAFXKX010000013.1 GCA_017531505.1 Clostridia bacterium
GAAACTACACGCTTTGGAGCAACGAAAAACAGCTTGCAGGTAGTTCCGGTGGTATGATGGGTGGTCCCGGAATGGGATCTGGCGGAATGAATCGACCGGAACATCCAGACAATATGCAGCCGCCTGCGGATGGAGGGCCACCTTCCGAAGGCTTTACGCCACCTGAAGGCGGCGATCCTTCGGAAGAATTTACACCGCCACAGGGGGGCACTCCTCCTGAAGGATTTAACCCTTCGGAAGGTGGCGACCGTCCTGAAATGCCGGATGAAAACAGACCCGGTAATGCAGGGGAAAATAATATAGGCGCACAAGAGATGACGACTGATTTTGTTATCCGTGACGGTGGAAATATGTTCAGCGGCATATCACAAAGCGGTGAACAATAAGAAATGGTTTTTTGTAGATTTCGGCCTACCTCGATAAATATTTTCCAATTACGACAAAAAACACTGCGTCCTAAGTTGACACAAGCAGAGGGATTGATCCTCGGTGTGGGCGCAAAGATATTTACCATAGCAGGTCCCGTTATCGTATACGGGATCTTGGCAAGTATGGTGTACGGATCGATCTATTGGATAACACAGTTACTGTAACAAAAAAAGACCTGACCAAGCGGTCGGATCTTTTTTGAAATGCGTTATTCGTGCTGATACAGTTTTGCAAGACCGCCTTCGGAAGTTTCGCGGTAGAGGTGCGACAGGTCTTTGCCGGTCTGGTACATAGTTTCTACAACAACGTCGAAAGAAACTTTACGGCTGGCAAACAAGAAGTTGGACAAACTCAATGCATTGATGGCGCGCATAGCGGCGACGGCATTGCGCTCTATACAAGGGATCTGCACAAGACCGCAGACCGGATCGCATGTCAGCCCCAAATGGTGCTCCATAGCCACTTCTGCAGCGTACTCGATCTGATCGATGCCCATCTCGAACAATTCGCCCAATGCGGCGGCGGCCATGCTGCAGGCGGTGCCGATCTCTGCCTGACAACCGCATTCCGCACCGCTGACAGATGCATTGGTACTGACGATGTTGCCGATAAGGCCCGCCACAGCAAGAGCGCGGATCACATCGTTGTCTGAAAATCTGTTTTTATCCTGCATATACTTGAGTACGGCGGGCAAAACTCCGCAGGCGCCGCAAGTAGGCGCAGTGACGATGACGCCGCAGTCAGCATTCTGTTCACTGACTGCAAATGCGTAGGAGCAGACCAGTCTGTTTTCACGGGTTTGCGGACTTTCGTCAATATGCTTTTGGTTGAACAAAAATTGTGCTTTGCGCTCTACCTCAAGTCCACCCGGCAAAATACCGCTCTTACTCAGACCTTCATGGATCGCATTTTGCATGGTTTTCCATACAGCCATCAGGTATTCCTTGATATCTGCACTTTCGTTCTCAAAAACATAGTCGGAAAGCCGTATGTTGCGGGAATGACAAAGTTTTGCGATGTCACTGAATGTATTTTCGGCATAAACTTGCTTTTCGGGGCGATCGGTCTCCCCGTCGGTTTCGATTTCGCCGCCGCCGACGCTGTAAAATCGCTTTTTCCCTAATAATTTGCTGCCCTTGTATGCGACAAATTCCAGGGTATTGGGGTGTACTTCGGTATCGCTTTCATAATCAAAAATGATTTCGTGAGAGACATCTGCCAAAGTTTGCGCGATGATTCTGTCGGTGCCATGGCCGGTACCGGTTTTGGCCAGCGAGCCGAATAAGGTCACCTGAATATGATCGGCCTCAGGGTACAGTTTCAAAAATTCCGATGTTGCATAGGCCGGGCCCATTGTGTGAGAACTGGACGGCCCATACCCGATTTTATAAATACTTTTAATGGATTTCATAATTTTACCACCTTATATTTTGATTATAACATATCGGCTATTGGCGGCAAACAGTTTCTGACATAAAAGATTTGCCGGTGAAATTACAGGTCGGATACAGGAATCCCTCTGTCGTTTTATAAAAATCTGCGATATAATAAAAACATAGAATTCAGAAACAGAGGTGATAGTATGCCCAGCTGGGAAACGATATGGACTATAGTATGGCCGATCCTCAAAGTATTATTAATTTTGGTGATAGGGCATTTTTTGATCGTTTATATTTTAAAGCTGATGAACAAAGGATTGAAGAAGTCCCCGATGGATCAGTCTCTTGCACGCTTTCTGAGAAAAGCGTTGAACATATTACTGCATATCTTATTGCTGATTTCTGCACTCAATAGCCTTGGAGTATCGACCGGCGGAATTGTAGCGGCGTTGTCTGCGGCAGCAGTAGCCGTAACGGTGGCGCTGAAAGATTCCCTCAGTAATGTGGCGGGCGGTATTTTGCTGCTGTTATCTCCGCGTTTTTCGACGGGCGACTATATTTCTGCGGGCGGCAGCGGCGGTACGGTGCACAGTGTGGATCTGCTGCATACCACCATTATCACGCCGGACAGAAGGCGGATCAGCATTCCCAACGGTGTGCTCATCAACGATCATATCATCAATTATTCCGAAGAAGCCGAGCGGCGGCTGGAACTTACTTTCCGTATCCCGTATCAGGCAGATGTACAACAGGCGAAGGAGATTGCCTTGGCAGTCATTGCCCAGCATCCGATGGTAAAGACTGAACCGGAAGAACCGTTTGTGCGGGTCAGCGGATATGAAGCGAGTGCAGTCACCCTGACAGTACGTGTATGGTGCACCAACAAGGATTATTGGACGCTCAATCACGATTTGCTGGAACAAGTGAGAGATGCCTTTGCAAAAGCAGGCATGGATTTGCCTTATCAGCAGCTGGATGTACATATCCGAAAAGAAGATTGATCAACAGAGGCGGCAGGGCCAAGAGCCGCTCACGAAAGAACAACAAAAAGGAAGCACGAAATTCGTGCTTCCTTTTATTTTGTTTTGTGTGTCGGCAAATTGGGATTGGATTATCTCTTTTTGTAAATCACCAGCTCGGGGTTCAGACCGCCTTCTTCATACGTGCAGACAAGCAAAAATTCCATATTTGCGGCAAGGCCAAAGCACCGGTTTCCTCCAAATTCACACGCAAGTTGATTTCCGAGATATGTTGTGCGGTCGTCAAGAAATTTTACGGTCTGCCCGTTTGGAAGCCTGTATTCGAGATTGATATATTTACCTACAAGCGCATTCAACTTTTCTACTTTGGGCAACCCCTCGATGTGCAGATCATTGAATTCATGGATGAGCTGCTGTTTGAACTGTTCAAACTTCTCTGCGCCGTCGAGGTATTGATACCGTTTCCAGTAATCGAGTTTGGGCAATAACTTTTTCATATAAGTACGTGCTTGTTCGGAAGAGAAGTGTTCGCCAGTCATATTTTTCACACAAACTTCGATCAAATCGTCCATATTGTGGTACATATACTCACCGTCTGCATAACACCACTTACAATATTCTTCGTTGAAAAAACCGTCTGCTTCCTTGCTGATGATGGAGTCTTCCAGAGGAATGCCGCAGCATTGACAAATCAGCTGCCTTGGGGAACCCAGCAGTGTGTTGATCGATACATCAAATAATTTGGAGAGCAGCATCAGTGTTTCGGTATTAGGAATGGTTGCTCCTGTTTCCCAGCGTGAAACTGCCTGACGGGTCACAAAAACTTTTTCTGCAAGTTCTTCCTGCGACATCCCTTTTTTTGCTCTCAATCCCAAAATGATATCTTTTGTTTCCATAAAACCACCTCGATACCATTATACTGTGAGAGATTTCCGCTCACAAGCAACGCGCTGTTGCTGATGATTTGTAAAAACAATTGAAATACCCGCGGTTTTTTAACCGCGGGTATTTAGGGTCACACCTATAACTCTTGTAATTCAAATGCCATAGAAGTAAAAACTGAAGAAATGCAGCATACTGCCCAGTACGACAAACAGATGGAAGATACTGTGCATCCAGCGGATCTTTTTGCCGAGGCCGAACAGAACAGCGCCGATGGTATAAGAAATACCGCCTGCCAGCAGCAGTACGAATCCGATGCCGCCCATCAGCTGCAACAGAATACCGGCTAACGGGATGATGGCCCAGCCCATACCGATGTAGCAGGTCATGGAAAAGACGCGGTACCGTTTGAGATCGATGGCAGTAAGCGTAGTGGCCAATGCGCATAATGCCCATTCGAGGGTAAATATCCCCCAGCCGAGCAAAGGGGAATAACGGCGAAGTACTCCAAGGCATACGATACTGTAGCTGCCTGCGATCAATGCGTAAATGGCGCAGTGATCCATAACCTGCATCACCCGCTTACCGGTAGACGGATACAGTCCGTGATAAATGCTGGACATAGTGTATAAGAAGATAAGACAGCAGCCATATATGACAGAAGCGACCACTTCTGCCGCACCATAGCGGGCAGCTTTGAGGATGCACAGGATCAGCGCCAAAATGCTGAACCCGCCGCCGACTATATGAGAGATCATATTGAAGCGCTCTTCCCCCTTGCTGTATCGGGGCAAAGCACGGTCTTTGATTTTGGTGCGTATCATAGGGAACCTTCCTTGTGCTGCAGAATCCATGCCAGCGCTGCTTCATAACTGACATTACCCTGTGCAGTCTGCAGACTCAGGTCGATCAGTTCCTGCTGGGTATAACGCAGGCGGACCCCGTTGATGCGCAGCGTGACCAGCATGACCAACAGGCCAATTCGCTTATTGCCATCCACAAAGGCGTGGTTACCGGTCAATGCATAGAAGAGGCGTGCGGATTTTTGAAAAATATCGGGATATAAAGAGATATCTCCAAAGCCGGATTCGGTACTGTATACGGCAGATTCCAGTAACCCCATATCGCGGACGCCATCGCTGCCGCCTGTACGCAAGGTAAGTGTTGTATGTAATTTGATGATTTCGGGAACAGTCAGTAAAATCATTTGGCTAACTCCAAAAATGCCTCCAGATCTTGTGTGAGGATCTCGTTGGCTGTCTGCTCGATCAGTTGTTCTCTGGTAATATCTGATTGTGTCATGTTTTTCACCTCATTTGTAAAGTATATTGAAAAAAACAGAGAAAAGCAACTTGCCGGTGTGTATATTTTGTAAATGTTGGATGGATACTATAGCAAAATAGCATAGATACAGGAGGCTGTATGGCAACATATTTACAGGAAGGAACCATACTGTTGGAGCGTCCGGCATATATACGCGGACGTGGTTCTGTGGTGGGAAAAGAAGAGGCAAAAGGGCCTTTGGGCAAATATTTTGATATTACGGCAGAGGATACTTACTGTGGCGAGAAAACATTTGAACTGGCTGAACGGAAAATGTTTGAAAAGGCCTGCCGTCATGCGGTACAGCAATCAAGGCTGCAGCTGAAGCAAGTAGATCTGCTGCTGGGAGGAGATTTGCTGAATCAGATCGTGACGGTATCCTATGCAGCCAGATCGCTGGGGATCCCTTATCTGGGACTGTATGGGGCATGCTCCGCTATGGCAGAATCGTTGGCCATCGGCAGTCTGATGATAGATGGCGGTGCCGCACGTAATGTATTGTGTGCCGCAAGCAGCCATTTCGCAACGGCAGAACGGCAGTTCCGATTTCCGTTGGAACTGGGTACCCCAAAACCTCCTACGGGGCAGGATACAGTCACAGGGGCAGGTGCGACGGTGCTGTCTGCCGAAAAGGGCAGCATTGCCATACGGGCGGTGACGATCGGCAGGTGCGTGGATATGGGGATAACCGATGCCAATAATATGGGCGCGGCCATGATGCCGGCGGCGGCGCAGACAATATTGACCCACTTGCAGAATCGCAGACAACAGCCGACAGATTACGATGCGATCTTCACAGGAGATTTAGGCGAATTCGGCAGCGGTTTGCTGTGCGATACGACAAGAAAGTACGGTGTAGAGATTGGAAATGTACATCAGGATTGCGGCATGTTGATATATCGGGGAATGCCGCATAAAAAGTGCGGAGCCAGCGGTTGTGGATGTTGCGCGGTGGTGCTCAACGGGTATATTTTGCAGAAGATGCTGCAGGGCGAGTACCGGCGTATACTGTTTGCTGCGACGGGGGCGTTGCTATCGACAACGATTGTACAGCAGGGCGAGAGCATCCCGGGTATTGCCCATGCGATAGAATTGGAAAGGGTGAACTGATATGGAATTATTGCGGGCTTTCTTGGTCGGCGGCATGATCTGTGTGATAGGTCAGCTGCTGCTTTCCTTAACAAAACTGACTCCTGCACGGATCTTGGTGGGGTTTGTGATATCGGGTGTGATTTTGACGGCACTGGGATTTTACGAGCCGCTTATAGAGTTCGGAGGAGCGGGAGCTTCGGTACCGCTGACCGGATTTGGCTATACACTGGCAAAAGGTGTGGAAAAGGCGGTGGCGGAAAAAGGTTGGCTGGGTATTTTTACAGGAGGATTCACAGCGGCGGCAGCAGGCATTGCCGCAGCGATCTTTTTCGGCTATCTGTTCGCGCTTCTTTGCAGGCCTAAAGTACGGAAGTAGAGCCCTCGGCACAAGCACACAGGCGTATTTGCACCGCCTTGCACACAAAATATTGCAGACGGCACAAAGAGGGCAGCTGCCGGGGCGATGGAGCCTGTTGGGCAAACTGGTGTCGGTGACATGGCAGCAGATCGGGGTACGGATCCCGGATAAATGGAAACAATGGATAATAAAGCGGTTTCGGCGCTCATAAGCCGGGACCGCTTTTTTTGAAAAAATATAGAAAATCGGATATGGAAAGAGTACAATAGTAGACAAATGGAGGATTTGACAATGAAACAGATCAAAGCAGAAATTTTGTGTGTCGGCACAGAGATTCTTTTGGGCGACATTGTAAATACCAACGCGGCTTATTTGGCGAAAGAACTGGCAGCATTGGGCATAGAAGTATATCATCAGTCTGTTGTGGGTGATAATCCGGGGCGTCTGGCGCAGAGTTTGCAGCTGGCATTTGATCGTGCAGATATGGTGTTGATGACAGGCGGACTCGGACCTACCTATGACGATCTCACAAAGGAGACCGTGGCTGACTATTTCGGAGAAAAGATGCAGATGGACGAGACTTCCCGTCAGCGGATCCTGGCTTATTTTGAGCGCCGCGGTCTGCAGGCAACACCCAATAACCTCAAACAGGCGGAAATGCCCGAGCACGCGGTTATTTTCCAAAATGATGCCGGTACAGCCCCCGGTCTGGCCGTGGAGAAAGACGGGAAGACGGCGATCCTTATGCCGGGGCCGCCTTATGAAATGAAGACCATGTTCGAACGGTATATCCGTCCGTGGCTGCAGGAAAAGACAGACCATGTGCTGGTATCCCATACACTGCACTTACATGGTATCGGGGAGAGCGCAGTAGAATACCAGCTGCGGGATATGATGCTGCAGTATACAAACCCTACCATTGCTCCGTATGCAAAACAGGGGGAAGTACAACTGCGCATCACGGCATCTGCACCGGATGTGACGGCGGCGGATGCATTGATTGACCCGGTCATCAAGGAACTGAGCGCTATGCTGGAACCGTATGTATACGGTGTGGATATTGGCAATCAGGAATCTGCACTGATCAATATATTGCGGGAAAAACACGCAAAGATCGCTACGGCAGAGAGCTGCACAGGCGGATTGCTTTCAAAACGACTGACGGATGTATCAGGCGCTTCGGAAGTGTTTGAATTCGGTGTGTGTACCTATGCCAATGCATTTAAGGCAAAGATACTGGGCGTCAGTGAGGCAGACCTAGAACGGGTCGGTGCGGTATCGCCGGAAGTGGCAGAACAAATGGCCAAAGGAGTGCGGCGCGTAGGCAATGCACAGATCGGTATTGGCATCACCGGGATCGCAGGCCCCGGCGGCGGAACGCCCGAAAAACCGGTGGGATTGATTTATATTGCAGTGGATTCCGAAAACCACAGCGAGGTGTACCGTTATCTGCCGGGACATCAGGGCCTCAGCAGAGATGCGCTTCGTACTGCGGCAACATAGCAGGCTTTGCGCATGGCTATTGAAGCGGCGAGAAAACTCTGAGCAAGGCAGCATTGTAATCAACAACACCACGTGTTATAGTAAAAGCAACAGAGGAGATAAGCCATCAGGCTTGCAATAAAGAAAAGGAGATTTGACATGGAATTACAGTTGGCATTTGACGGAATCGAAAAGGAAGAAGCTCTCAAAGTTGCGGCAAAAGTATATGATCTGGTAGACATTCTGGAAATGGGTACCCCTTTCTCTTATAAATACGGTCTGGGTATCGTAGAAGAATTTAAGGCAGCGGCCCCCGGCGTACGTATTTTGTCTGACTTTAAGATCATGGACGGCGGTTATGGCATTTCCAAGATGGGATATGATGCAGGTGCAGATGTGGTGACCGTTTCTGCACGTACCTGGGATGATACCATTAAGGAAGCGATCCAGTGTGCAAGAGATCATGGCAAACAGGTATTGGTAGACCTGATGGGCGTGCCCACCGAGCAGCTGATCGAGCGGGCAAAGGAAGTAGATGCATTTGAGCCGGATTATGTCAGCATCCACAGAGCTGTTACAGTAGCAGGCAGCGCAGACCCCGAGGAATCTCTGCGTATGCTCAAGGGCGTTGTAAAACACGCAAAACTGGCAGTTGCAGGCGGTATCAATCTGGATACACTGCCCAAGATCGTAGAAAGCCAGCCTGATCTGGTCATCATCGGCAAAGCCATCAGCAGCGCGGAAGATCCCCGTGCGGTGGTAGAGCAGATGCGCAAGATCATGGACGCATAACAAACCAATGCTGACCCTGCAGGATATAGTCGACGGCCAACCTATCGACAAAGGCTGGTCCGGCGATCAAAAATATCGGGTGACGGACAGAGATGGGTGCGCCCATCTCCTCCGCATCAGCCCGGTAAATAAATATGAGCATCGCAAAAATATTGATATCCTCCTGAGAAAGCTGGATGACATACCTATGTGTGTGCCGCAGGGATTCGGTACCTGTGAGCAGGGGGTATATACATTTTTTTCGTGGATAGACGGCGAAGATACAGAAGCGGTTTTGCCGCAGATGTCACCGGAAGAAGCGTACCGGCTGGGTGTGCAGGCGGGCAGGATACTGCAAAGGATACACAGCATCCCGGCACCATCGGACCTGCCGTCCTGGGAGGAACGGTTCGGGAAAAAGATCGATGCAAAAATACAGAAATATCGGGAGTGTCCGCTGCATTTTGCAGGGGATGCTGCGGTGATCGGATTTGTGGAAGCGCATCGCGCATTATTGGCGGGGCGTCCGCAATGCTTTCAGCATGGAGATTACCATGTGGGCAATATGATGATCGGGCAGAACCAACTGTATATTATCGATTTCGATCGGTTTGATTACGGTGATCCGTGGGAGGAATTCAATCGCATCGTGTGGTGTGCGCAGCTGAGTCCCGCATTTGCAGCAGGGCGTATCGACGGATACTTTGACGGTGCACCGCCCGAAGATTTTTTTGCGTTGTTGGCGCTGTATATCAGTGTGAATACACTGTCTTCACTGCCTTGGGCGATCCCTTTTGGTCAGCAAGAAGTCGATACGATGCTGGCGCAGGCACGGCAGATATTGCAATGGTATGATGATATGCAGACGGTGATACCGTCCTGGTATCGGCAATATAAAGGTATATAAAAAGGTCTCTCGTTCGAGAGACCTTTTTTATCTTTTCTATATAGATACAAATTAAAAATATTTGACATAGAAGTATTTGTCCAGTTTGGGATCGGTTCTGTTGCGGCGTACAAATTCCAGCGTGAAACCGCACTTTTCATAAAAACCGGGCGCCTGGAATGCATTGGTACAGAGGTTGATATTGTCAAAACCGTGATCACGGAAATGTTCTTCCACAGCAGCAACCAATGCAGAGCCGATACCGCGTCTGCGATAAGCCTCTTCTACGGCCAGATCATCTATATATACTTCAGAAAAGCAGGTGTATCCGGTGAGGATGCCGTATGTAGTTTCTTTTTCTGCGGCGATAAAGCAGAAAGGCTGATAATTGCAGGAAATATCATATGCCTCTTCGTATTCGTCTAAAATACGATTTACTTGGTTTTCCAGTATTTCCGAACACATGGTCTTTTGTATTTGCATGATGACTACCTCGATATACTGTTTGCAAATAGTATACCATATCAAAACACGAAAGACTACTTATGCGATC
This sequence comes from Clostridia bacterium, assembly GCA_017531505.1. Classification (GTDB taxonomy): domain Bacteria; phylum Bacillota; class Clostridia; order Christensenellales; family Christensenellaceae; genus QANA01. The sequence goes on from JAFXKX010000013.1 coordinate 10,136, forward strand.
TGCTCATCATCTGCATCAATTGCATAGGATCTGTATTTCCCGAAAGCATTTGCATTAAGGGAGAGAGTTGCTGTAGTTGTTTCAGAGCACAAGACTGTCCGCCATCCAGCAGAGATACGATATCAGGTAATACTTCGGCAGAAATTCCACGCTGCGCACAACGCAGCAATTGATTGCGGATCAATATATAGCGGCGCAGTTGTTCCAACTGACGGGCGGCGGTTTGTCCGCCGTGGCGTTGCAGGATATCAAGAATTTGCAGAAAGCGTTCTGTCTGAGTTAACCAGGCGCGGCGGGGCAGCGGACATTGTGTAGGAACAGGCAACAGGGATAATTGTTTGGCGGTATCCTCTGCGTGCAACAAAAGCCCGACAGATCTGGCGTCCTGCCCCTGCAGGTATGGATACAGTTCGCGCAGCAGTCCCAGACCGGTATGCCCTGTAAAGCCGTCGCGATATACCAGAGAGAGCAAATATGTCAGTAACGGAGAAAGCGCAGCGGAGAAATCTGTACAAGACTCCGATACTGCAGACGGCGGAGGTGAAAGGATGGGTCCGGACGGATAGGGAGAACGATGAGGGCGGTGCATGGTCAAATACTCCTTTCGTGGAAATTACTATATGGTATGCACAAAAATGCGGTTGTGTGCATAGAATATAGCACGACCGGAGGTAAAGATATGGCAAAAAGAGATTTGAAGAGCATGGCGTCCGCAAAGCAGAAAACCAAGTCGGATCCGCAGATGCAGGCGGCAGATATGATGAAGCAGGCGGAACAATTACGCGGCAGCAGCGATGCACAATTGATGGAACAGTTGCGCAGTCAGATCGCGATGGAAAAACAGAACGGAAATTTTGATGCGGGCACATTAAAGCAATTTATCGATCGGGTATCTCCCATGCTGAATGCAGAGCAGAGAAAGCGGCTGTACGAGATCACCGATCAACTGAAATGAATACAAACTATGCGTAAATATGCCGCGCAAGGCGACATTTTCCGAAGATTGTCTATGGTGTAATGAAGATAGCATTCAACAAAAGAATCGAGGGAAATTATGCAGAAAGATGAGCGTAGACAACGGAAAATCGTATTGGGGATCACGGCGCAGCGTGCGTGGAAATTGCTGATCACTTTTGTGATAGGACTGCTGATCGGGAGGATCCATATTCAGCAGACGATTTATCCTTTCGGGATGGCTTATATGCTGGCGGCATATCGTTACAACCGAAAGATCAATCCATATATGGCGGCCGGTGGCATATTTGCGGCGATGGCGCTGAACAGCAGTCAAATGCAGCAGCCGGTGTATTATGTTTCGGTGATCGCGGTTTGTGCGGCTTTATTGCTGGCGGCAGGCGCGTTGCAATTACAGGAAAACTATATGGTATGTTTCTGTACGGCGGCGATCTCCTATTTGTTTGGTACATTGGCATTCCGGATGCATATGTTATTGGCTGTGGCAACATCGCTGCTGGAATTTGGGGTTACGGTATTGGTGATTCCCGTGTTGGGCAAAGCGCTGGAAGCACTGCATTCTCAGAGGACAAACACCTGTACGGAAGAAGAGGTGATATGCTTTTGTTTTGTGGGGCTGCTTTGCGTAATGGGAATGGGTGACCTGGGGATCGCCGGTATTTGTTTGCGGGAAATACTCTGTGCATGGGTCGCGGTAACAGCCGGCTGCATAGGCGGTGCGGCAATGGGTGCGGCATCCGGTGCGGCGGCAGCGTTTGCCTGCACGGTGGCAGGGACCGATGGCTTGTTTATCGGTTATATGGGTATATTGGGACTTGCTTCCGGTGTTTGTAAAAACTATGGAAGGCTGGCATGTGCCGGTGCAGGTGTGGCAATATCGATATTGAGTGCGGCGTATATCGGGTACGGCAGAATATCCGCAGCGCAGTTTTTGTCTGTCGGCATCGGGATATTGCTGTTGCTGCTGCTGCCGGGATATATTGTAGACAGACTGCGGGAGTATGTAGACCATACCGCGCTACAGGAACAACAGTGGCAATTGCGGCAGCAACGGTTTCGGGAATTGACCTGCGGGCGGCTGACAGAAACGGCCGATGCACTACAGCATGCCGCAGAACTGTTAGAACAGACTACATCGACAGAAGAAAATGAACAGATTACCTATGCATTGGCAGAGATCCCCGAGATCGCCTGCTGCGGATGTACTTTTTACCGGAACTGCTGGCAGGAAGAATTTGAACATACCTATATACAAATGCAATCGTTATATAATACCTATCGGGAAAAAGGAGTGCTGCGTGATAAGGATTTGGGACAATTCTCCCGAAAATGCCTGAGAACGCAGAGATTGCTGGGGGCAGCGGGCTCGGTTTTTGAAAAATACGAGATCAACCGATATTGGGAACGGAGGCTGTCTGACAGCCGGGCGGTGATCGCTAAGCAATTGAACGGGACAGGCAGTGTGCTGCATGGTTTGGTAGAAGAGTTTTCACGGGATATTCAATTCTCCAAAACATTGCAGGATGAGATACGGGAAGCATGTGACAAAGCATTGCTGGAAGTGAGGGAAGTCTCTGTCATACAAGCGCAAATGGGGATGCAGATCGATATCCTTTTACGCACCTCCAACCCGGCAGGAGCGGAACGGATTGCCCAGCAAACGATCGGCGCGGTTTGCGGATTGCCCATGCGCAGTATAGAAGTGCCGCGGCAACAGGATAGCCGGGGGAAACTGTGGAGGCTGTCGTTTGAAGCAGCCAAAACATATGGGATACAGATCGGTGTGGCCTCTGCCGCAAAAACAGGCAGTGAATTATCCGGAGATGCACATTCCCATGAGGCGCTGAAGGATGGCCGATATATGCTGATGCTGTGCGACGGTATGGGTAGCGGACGTCGGGCCGCCCATGAGAGTCGTCTGGCAGTATCTCTGATGGAGGAATTTTATAAAGTAGGGTACCGGGAGCAGGATATTATCGACATTATCAATAAACTGCTTCTGTTGAGCAGCAGCGACGATATTTATTCCACATTGGATCTGGCAATGTTGGATCTGATGCAGGGAACGGTACGTTTTATCAAGATAGGGGCGCCGCATTCCTATATCATAGGAGAGCGCGGCGTACATAAACTGAAGGCAGGAAGCCTGCCGATGGGTATTTTGAATGAGTACGAGCCGCTGATCTATGAAGCACAGCTGGAGGTGGGGGATACGATCCTGATGTTTACCGACGGGATCGCAGAACCTGAAAGTATGGATGACGAACTGCATACGATTATCCGTAAAACTGCGAGACTGCGCAATGCACAGGAGATAGCAGACCGTATTCTGCAGGCTGTGCAGCAGACCGGTAACGGTGAAAATGCAGATGATATGACGGTCATTGCGGCAAGGATCACCAAACCCTTTTGGGGAAGAGGCAAATGATCGGCAATAAAAAACGCTATGCAGTATTCTGCATAGCGTGATTTTTATTGAGAGGAAAGGGTGGAAATATCGTAAGGAGTTTCCTGATATACGTAATAATTGAGCCAGTTGGAAAAAAGCAGATTCGCATGACCGCGCCAACGGACAACCGGCTGTTTGGATGGATCGTCATCCGGGTAGTAGTTGCAGGGGATATGCATATCCATTCCCTTGGCGATATCCCGGTCGTATTCCCACTTGAGAGTATCGGGATCGTATTCGGAGTGACCGGTAACAAAAATCTGGCGGCCGTTTTTGGCCATCACGATATACACCCCGGCTTCTTCGGAAGCAGCAATGATTTTTAATGCGGGATGCTTTTGAATATCTTCGGCAGATATGGTGGTATGGCGCGAGTGAGGTGCATAGAATACATCGTCAAAGCCGCGGGTCAACTGAGTAGATTTGTCAAGCACAGTATGTGAGTATACGCCGAATACTTTGCGCTCGGTAGGGGATTTTTCAATGCCGTAATGATAGTGCAGGCCGGCCTGTGCTGCCCAACAGATATGTAGTGTGGAGTATACATGAGACTTACTCCATTCCAGAATGTCGCTCAGCTCTTCCCAATAATCTACCTGCTGGAACTCCAGTGTTTCCACGGGGGCACCGGTAATGATCAGACCGTCCAGGTTGGTATTGCGGATGTCATCAAAAGTCTTATAGAAAGCATCCAGATGGCTTTTGGGCGTATTTTTGGAATCATGACTTTTGGAGCGCAACAAAATGATCTCGACCTGAAGCGGGGAGTTGCCTACAAGGCGCAGCAGCTGGGTCTCGGTCACGATTTTGGTAGGCATCAGGTTCAGGATAGCGATCTTCAGCGGACGGATATCCTGACTTTGTGCACGCTCATCGGTCATTACAAAGATGCCTTCGTTGCTGAGCGTGGTATATGCCGGTAAATTTTTATCAATATTAATAGGCAAAATTAGATTCTCCTTTATTGCTTTTTCGTGTGATACCTATTATACTTTATTTTACATCAAGAGGAAAGTATCATTTATCGGAAAATTTATTTTTATAGTGCTTATGCCAAAAAACTCCTGTAAAGATGCGTCTTTTTTGAGAGTATGCCGGTAGGATTTGCGGCAGATTGGCTTGTGGAGTAGGATTTATGGGTAATATTATGGAATTCATGCGATATCGCTCGCAAAATCTGGCAGATGAACTTGTTCAGATCAATCAGAAACATCTGATACGCGATAATATCAGCGGCTTCGGTATGAAGGCGCGAGTGATCGAGATGGTGGAGCATCTGAAAGCGGCGCTGTTCCCTATGCTGTACGAGAGGGATGTGCGGACACCGGATCATTTGTCTGCCATTGTACTGGATCGCATCAATACGGTCGCGATGGAATTGAACAGTATTCTCGAAGATGTATTTATCAACTCCTGCAACAAAGGATTTGAGGAACGGAAGAACTGCGATAACAGTTCCTGCAGAAAACGTGCGGCAGAAACGACCGTGCGCTTTCTGGAAAAACTGCCGGATATCCGTACTATGCTGGGTTTGGATATCAAGGCTGCCTATGACGGAGATCCCGCTGCAAAAAATTACGATGAAATATTGCTGAGTTATCCGTCTATGGAGGCGGTGACGATTCACCGTACTGCACACGAACTGTTTATACTGGGGGTTCCGCTGATCCCGCGGATCATGAGCGAATATGCGCATCAGCTGACGGGTATCGATATTCACCCCGGTGCAACGATCGGCCGCAGCTTTTTTATTGACCATGGTACAGGCGTGGTAATTGGTGAAACGGCGACCATCGGTGACCGTGTCAAACTGTACCAAGGTGTCACATTGGGTGCAAAAAGCTTTGAACTGGACGAAAACGGAAATCCCGTAAAAGGAATAAAAAGACACCCAAATATTGAAGACGATGTAGTGATTTATGCCGGAGCGACCATACTGGGCGGCGATGTCACGGTGGGGCGCGGCAGCGTGATCGGCGGTAATGTATGGTTGACCACATCGGTGCCGCCGTATACGACGGTATACAATTCCACTCCAAAACCAATTATAAAAATAAAAAAGGATTCGTGAGAAAGACGGCGAATATATATTATACAAAGCAAGAGTTCCTTTTGTGAAAGTATAAAAGGATATACCATATAGAGAACAAGAAGGGATGGTAACGAAACATGATTCAACTGATTTACGGCACCAAAGGCAGCGGCAAAACCAAAAAATTGCTGAATATGGTAGCAGAGGAAGTAAAAACTGCAGAAGGCAGCGTAGTATTTATCGACGATGATAAGAGATATCTGCGTGAAGTGCCCAGTAGTGTTCGTTTTGTAGATATTTCCGAGTATGGCATCGACAGTGCTGATGCATTGCTTGGCTTCCTGTGCGGCATGTATGCCCAGAACTATGATATTGGTGCTTATTATATTGATGCTTTGCTCAAGATCGTTGGCAAGCAGCCCGAAGAACTGGCTTGCTTCTTCAAGAAACTGGGTGAATTCTGCGAAGCTAACAAGATCAACGTTGTGATCAGCGTCAGCGCAGAGGCAGAAGAAGCTCCCGAATATTTGAAGAATTGGATCGTTTGATTGATATAGTAAAAGCAGCAGGTTATCCTTGCTGCTTTTTTTATTGTCCATATCCATAAATAAAAAAACACTCCTTGTAAAAAGAGTGCTTTTTTCATTTGTTATTCTTCAGTGGGTTCTTCCTGTGCGGGAGCCTCTTCTGCAGCTTCTTCCTCGGGAAGTGCTTCTTCGGGCTGGTTCAGGGGCTGTTCCAGAGGAGCAACGGCACCCTTCAAAAGCTCTACACGAACTTTATCGGGATTGAGCTCGACGATAACGGAGTCTTCCATCACAGCGGCGATGGTGCCGACAAAGCCGCCTGCTGTACGTACGGTAACGCCAACGCGAAGGCTGTCAAGGCGCTCCTGCAGCTGCTTCTTTTGCTTTCTCTGAGAGAAGAAGGACATACCGATCATCAGAGCAAAAACAAGAATAATAGGTAAGTATTGCATGAAAAATACCCTTTCATTGATTGATTTACTTTTCTATTATAGCATCTGATAAACAGTTTTGGAATACTGCAGGGAAAGTTCATAAAAAGTTCTTGAATTTGCATAAACGATAAATTGATGCTATAATACCTGTGTCTGATCATCTCACAGAAAAACGAAAGATTATCATTATGAATGCATCGAAGAAAATAAAAATATTTACACCGCAAAAATTCAGAAAAGGCATCCTGTTGCTGGAAAAGATATTGATAGTGCTGATGGTGCTTGCTTCTTTTGTCGGGACGATATGGATCACGCATCCGGAGGTCTGCAAAGATATACTGTATATGTCAGTATATACATTGCTGTATTTTGCGATTTTTTTGGTATTGTTTAATGCTTATGGGTGCCCGAAGATCGGCTCTGTCCGGCTGAAAGAACTGTTGTTCTCTTTTGGGTTGACTTTATTGATAGCCGATGTATTTGCATATTTTGTGCTGGTTTTGCTCAAACATGACTTGCAGAGGGTATTACCGTTTTTGATCATGCTGGGCATACAGATGGTATTGGGTATCGTCTTGTATATTGTCGCCAACGCAACGTATTTCTCGTTAAATCCTGTATTTGATATGGTGGCGATTTGTGCAGACAGCGAATGGGAACGCAACAGTATCCGCAAATTCAGAGCGATCCCACAGCGTTATCAGATCACCCAGATCCTGAGCGAACAAAACACAGAGCAAGAAATGTTGGACGCGATCGATCATCATGACAGTGTGATCCTCGGTGCCTTGGAAGGCAAATTGCGTACGCAGCTGATGGATTATTGCTTTGCGCATAACAAGCGCGTTTATGTACTTCCTCATGTGCAGGATATTGTGATCAATGCGGCACAGCCTACGCAGATCGGGGACATGGTGGTTATGTTGTGCAAGAACCGCCCAATGACGGTGGAACAGATGTTTATCAAGCGATTGATGGATATTGTGATTTCGGCGGTCATCCTGCTAGTTACTGCGCCGTTTGTGGGGATCGCAGCATTGTGCATTAAATTGTACGATGGCGGCCCGGTGATTTTCCGCCAGAAACGTTATACCCGGAATCAGGAAGTATTCACCATGTATAAACTGCGCAGCATGATCGTGGATGCAGAGAAGGACGGTGAACAGCGTACTACGGTAGGGGATAAGAGAATCACGCCTATCGGCAAATTTATCCGTGCCACCCGACTGGATGAGATCCCGCAATTGGTCAATGTGCTCAAAGGAGACATGGCGATCGTAGGTCCCCGGGCCGAAAGTATCGGTTTGGTAGATGCCTATATTGAAAAAATGCCGGCGTTCCGTTACCGCACCAAAGTAAAGGCGGGGCTTACCGGATATGCACAGGTATACGGCAAGGCGAATACCAGTCACGAAGATAAGGCGAGAATGGATATCTACTATATCGAGAATTACTCGCTGCTTACAGATATTAAATTGCTGCTGTATACGGTAAAAGTAATTTTTATGAAGGAAAGCACCGAAGGCTTTGACGAGAGCAAACCGGATAATATGCAGGAACAAGAAAAATAAATACAAAAAGAGAACTGTATATACAGTTCTCTTTTATTATGTACAGATAAAATGTGAATTTTGCGATGAAATCGCAAAAAAATACGAAAAAGCAGATGATATTGTAGAAAACTATGATATAATAAACTGATTAATTATTGAATTTTGCGCCGAAAGTGAGGATGCAGGAATGAAACGGAACCATCGAATCATATCCATTTGTTGTGCGTTGATGATGTTTTTAACCGTCATCGCAGCTCCGTTTTCTGCAAAAGCAGATACGACGCAGCGCTTTGGTGCGATCACAGATGTGGTCAATGTGCGCCAGGGCCCGTCTACCGATCATACGATCATTACAAAAATGGCCGGCGGTGAGTTGGTAAAAATTTTAGGAGAAGAGACGGCATCGGATGGAGATGTCTGGTATCAGTGTAACTTTGTACAGAAGGGTACTGAGATCACCGGCTATATCCATGAAGAATATGTGGTTGAGGCAGAAGAGACTTTTTTGGCACAGCTGCGTGACCAGCGATTCCCGGAAGACTATTATGCAGGGTTGATATTGCTGCATGAAGTTTATCCGAACTGGCAATTCGTAGCGTATCATACCAACCTGAAATGGGAAACCGTTATCAAGGAAGAGACTGTCATTGGCCGCAACATGGTATATTACACCAGTAATCCGCTGTATATCGATCTGACAGACGTGGATGAAAACGGCAAGCAGATCGGGCGAGACGGTAATTCTTGGGTCACTGCTTCCAAGGCAGCGGTGGAATACTATATGGATCCCCGCAATTTCCTGAATGACCCCAGTATCTTTATGTTTGAAAGTCTGTCCTATACCGAAGGCGTTTATACAAAAGAAGGTGTCGCGGCGATTTTGAAAAACTCGTTTATGGCAGAAAATTATACTTGCCCGGATACCAAAGAGGTCAAAAACTATGCGGAAACTTTTATTGAGGCAGGCAAACTGGCGGGAGTGAGCCCATATCATCTGGCTTCCCGTGCGAGACAAGAGCAGGGCAAAAACGGCAATGCGCTTGGCAACGGTACTGTTTCCGGTTATAAAAATTATTTTAACTTCTTCAATATCTCTGCATATGCGACTTCGCAGGTAGGCGCGATTGTACACGGTGCCCAGTATGCGAGCAAATCCGGCTCTTACGGCCGACCCTGGACAAACCAGTACAAGTCTATTTGCGGCGGAGCTCAGTTCCTGGGAACAAGCTATATCAGCAAAGGGCAGGATACGGTGTATTTCCAGAAGTTTAATGTATCCAATCCCAATAACCTGTATAATCATCAGTATATGTCCAATGTAAAGGCACCGGCGTCGGAAGCCTCTATCGTTAAGAAGGGATATACCGAAGAGATTTTGCAAAGTGTGTTGATTTTTGAGATCCCTGTTTATCTGAATATGCCCGAAAATCCGATCCCCAAGCCGGAAGACCGGAAAGATGAGGAAGAACAAGGCGGTCAGGGAAATCAGGGCGGCGCAACACAGCCCGATTCCAACGTGCCTGTGATGACCACGACGTATAAACTGAATGGCTCTGCTCTGACAGGGGTCGCATTGGGCACAGATGCAGCGGCTCTGTTGAATAATATTCAGGTCAGTGAAGGCAGTGCGGCATTGTACGATGCAGCAGGGAAGGCCAAGACTGCAGGTGCTGTCGTGACAGGGGATGTCTTGAAGATCTGTAAGACAGACAATACCGAATATAAGACATATACACTTGTGCTGTACGGTGACATTAATAGTGACAGTAAGATCTCTATGGCGGATCTGGTATTGGTAAGAAAGCATTTGCTGGATCTCTCTGCATTGAAAAACAGCAAGTTCAATGCAGCAGACATCAATAAAGACGGCAAGATCTCTATGGCAGATCTGATCTTTGTACGCAAACATTTATTGGATATTTCCTATATTTCTCAAGGATGAAAGAAAGGTTAGTATATGAAATCTACATTTAAAAAGCTGACATTTTTGTTGGCAGTGCTTATCGTACTGATGCTTCCGTTCCCTGCAAAAGCGGCAGGCAGTGCAGGTATCAGCCTGAGCAAATCCACGGTAACCATCGGAAGCACCGTAAAAGTAACGTTCTCTTTCAGCGGCGGAGATGCATATATTGCCGGCGTAAAGGCGTATGTATCCTATGATTCCGCAAAACTGAAATTTACAGGTGCCAGCGGCGACGGCGAAGCCAATGTTTCCAGCGGCAGCGGTACCATTGTATTGGAGACCAGTTCTACCAGCAAGTCCAATCTGAGCATCACCATGAGTTTTACGACGCAGGCAACCGGTGATGCATCTGTCAAGATCACCGGCAGTGATATCGTAGACTGGGATGGCAATACCGTTGGTGCGCCTACTGCCAGCAAAACCGTAACCATCAAGGAAAAAGAAGAAAAGCCTCCGGTAACCGATGGAGATAAGGATACCGACAAAGAGACCGAGAAGGAAACGGAAAGCAGCATAGTTGAAGAACCCAGCGATCTGGAGACAGCACTGCCTGTAGAGGTAAACGGTGCCAAACTGCTTTTGTGGACTTCTCTGGAGAATGTAACCTTGCCGGGCGGCTTCACCAATAAGACGATCGTTTATGAAGGTGCACAGGTACAGGCCGCATATCACGAGACCCTGGATCTGACTTTGCTGTATTTTACAAACGGGGAGGGCGCAAACGGACAGTTCTGTATATATGACGGTTTTGGTACGTTCAATGCTTACCAAACACTCACCATCGGCGATAATACTTATATTTTGCTGATGCCGGGTGAGGATATTGTATTCCCCGAAGGATATGTACAAAAAGAAGAAGTGGTAAATTCCGAAAATGTGCGGGTATGGGCAAACTCTGCAGATGCAGAATACTGCTATATCTATGCGGCACATCAGAAGACGCTGAAGAAGGCACTGTATTTGTACGACCATACAGAAAATACGTTGCAGCGTGTCAATACGCCTATGTATGAACAACTGATCTTTTCTCAGCAGCCTGTAGAAGAGGAAATTCCCGAAGAGCCTGCAGAGGAACTGCCGGAGGAAGCGCCCAAGAGCGTGATAGATCGTATCCTCGAAGATGACGGTATCATGATGGTGATGATCGGTGTGGCAGGTATCAGCCTGTTGGCAATTGTGATCATGGCAAGTGTAATGATCGCCGGTGCGAAAAAACGCAAAGCAGAGGTGGCTGTAGCCGGTACTAATGAAGAGGCACAATTGCCCGAAGAGGAGGTGCCGGAAGAAACTGTTGAGGAAACTGTGGAAGAAACTGTTGAGAAAACTGTGGAAGATCCTGCGGAAGAAATTGCAGAAGAACACAAAGAAGAATCTGCAGAAGCAGAGCAGGAACCCTCTCAGCAAGAAACTGCGGAAGAGGAAGAAACCGCAGCAAAATAAGGAAAATGCAGGTGAGGACGTATTGAAAAATACGTCCTCAAAATTTTTATAAAAAAAGTAAAAAAAGTGCTTGACTTTTAGGTGAAGGGTGTGTATTATATAACATGTGACACGGGAACGGCCCCTTGGTCAAGCGGTTAAGACATCGCCCTTTCACGGCGGTAACAGGAGTTCGATTCTCCTAGGGGTCACCAATGTGGGAGCATAGCTCAGCTGGGAGAGCATCTGCCTTACAAGCAGGAGGTCACAGGTTCGAGCCCTGTTGCTCCCACCAAAGCGCCTTATCAAAGGCGCTTTTTTCTTTGCTTTTTATACGGATCATCAAGGTTACAGATAAATTTTTCAGGGTCGCCCGCAATATGGTTGCGGGCTTTTTTTATTATGACTATCTCTACGAAGAGTGGATTGTGTGGGGCAAATGACCTGCTTATAATGAAATAAAGGAGAATTTGCAATGGATAATTATATAACAGGAACAACGATCAGGAATTTACGCGAAAGAAAAGGGCTCACACAGGTTGAATTGGCAGATGTGCTTGGTGTCAGCGATAAGGCGGTTTCCAAATGGGAGACGGCAAAAGGTTTGCCGGATATTACATTGATAGAGCCGCTTGCTACAGCATTAGGGGTATCTGTAATGGAATTGATGTCCGGGGATACAGTGGTCAATCAAAATGTTTCTTCCAATATGCTGCGATCAAAGTTTTATGTCTGTCCGCTGTGCGGTAATATCGTGCGTACTTCGGGAGATACTGTGATCAGCTGCTGTGGGATCACCTTGCCGCCGCTTACGGCGGAGGATGTTGATGAGGCACATGAAATCGTCATCGAGAAAGTGGAGGATGAATCCTTTATCACGATCAGGCATGATATGACGAAACTGCATTATATATCCTTTATGGCATATCTGACAGCGGACAGGGTACAGTTTGTAAAATTCTATCCCGAAGGAAATGCGGAAACCCGTATGCAGTTCCGCGGCAGGGGATATTTGTATATTTACTGCAACAGACATGGGCTGATGCGGAAAAGAGTTTGACGACATATCAAAAGAGAGGGTTATACCTCTCTTTTTAGTATTCCTATGGAAAAAATACGGATGTTGTGATATGATTGTATCGGAAAATTTTATGAATGGATAAATATATATTATGAACCGATCAAAAAACTCAATCCGAAACATCATATTCGGTATGGGCGGACAGTTCCTCAATATCTTGATGAGCTTTGCGTGCCGTACTGTATTTATACATGCACTGGACGAGGTCTATTTGGGTGTCAACGGTGTTTTTACCAACATCCTGATGGTCTTTTCCCTTGCAGATCTGGGTGTAGGTACAGCAATTATTTACGCGCTGTATAAGCCGATCGCGGAAAATGACATCCCGAAGATCAAAGCATTGATGAAGATGTATGCCAAGGCATATACCCTGATAGGCTGCATTATCATCGGCATGGGGTTGTTGTGCCTGCCGGTATTGGAACATCTGATCACGACCGAGGCCGCCATCCCCAACCTGAAACTGATCTTTATGATCTTTGTGATCAATACGGCATCGACTTACTTCTTCTCATATAAGGGGACGCTGATCACTGCCAATCAGCAACACTATATCGTATCCAGTGTGGTATACGGCACTTCGATCTTGTGTTATGCGGTGCAGATGGTGGTAATGGTGCTGACCCACAACTATATTCTGACGTTGTGTATTCAGGTGGGTACCAATATGCTGCAGAGCATTATTACCATGCTGATCGCCAACAAGATGTACCCCTTCCTGAAAGAGAAAACAGACGACAAATTGTCTGCCAGAGAGCGTAAAGGTATTTTCCGGAATATGGGATCCCTGATGTTCTATCGTACGGGACAGGTCATTATCAATGGTACGGACAGTATCATCATCTCCAAGTTTCAGGGGATTGTAGAAGCGGGTATTTATTCCAATTATTCACTGGTGACGACTACTATCAAGAATCTGGTACAGCAGGTCTTCCATGCGATTACGGGCAGTATCGGCAATCTGAATGCGGTAGAGAGCGAAGATCGCAAATATGAAGTATACAATCTGATTTATTTCGGCAACTTCTGGATGTTTGGGTTCTGTGCGGTGTGCTTGTTTGTATTGTTCAATCCTTTTGTAACGATATGGGCAGGCGAAAAGAATCTGCTGACCATGACGCAGGTGTTCTTCATCGTACTCAACTTTTATCTGGTAGGTATGCGCAATGTCAATCTGACATTCCGGGATACGATGGGTATTTTTGAGCAGGGTAAGTTTATCCCCATTGCATCGGCAATTGTCAATATCGGTGTATCTATTTTGACTGCAAGCCAGTGGGGGCTGATCGGCGCGTTTATCGGTACCACAGTCAGCATGCTGACGACTTTGGTCTGGATGGAACCGGTGATTCTTTTCAAACATGGATTCAAGCGCAGCGTATGGCCGTATTTTGCAAAATATTTGCTTTATTTTGCTTCTACAGTGCTGGCTACTGCAATAACCTGGCTGATCGCAAGTCTGCTCCCCGACGGATCTATTCTGTATTTTGCGGGGAAACTGTTTATCTGTATGGTCGTGCCCAATGCGGTGTTCCTGCTGCTGTACGGACGTACGAAGGAATTCAAAGCGCTTTATAGCAAAGTGATCAGCAGTGTACTGAGAAAAGTTGTGAAAAAGAGAGGGTAAGCAATGATTAAGTTTGGACCGGCCGGTAATCCGGAGGCTTTTTACGAAGCGGGATACAAGCACACCTATCAGATCATGGCATGGCTTCATGAGATGGGGCTGAATGCCTATGAGTATTCCTGCGGACGCGGTGTTCGTCTGAAAGAAGATACGGCTGCGAATATCCGGGAAGAAGCTCAGAAATACGGAATTACGGTAAGCTTGCATGCGCCGTATTTCATTAATCTGGCAAATGAAGATCCGGAAAAATTTGATAAAAATATAGAGTACTTTGCAGAAAGCTCGGCGGCGGCAAAACTGCTGGGGGCACAGCGTATCATTTTCCATCCCGGTTCTCCAAGCAAGCAGGAGAGAAGCGTTGCATTTGCCCGCTGTAAAGAGAATTTTGGCAGAATGTTGTCTATTATGGATGAAATGGGCAATCAGGACATGACCTATTGTCCGGAAACCATGGGAAAAGTGAATCAGCTGGGCGATCTGGAAGAAATCATTACGCTGGTCAATCTGGATGAGCGTGTGCTGCCGACCATCGACTTTGGACATCTGCATACCCGCGGTATCGGCGCGATCAACACCCCTGAGGATTTTGACGCGATCGTACAGCGGCTGAAGGATGGCATTGGGGTTGAACGCACCCGCAAAATGCATGTGCATTTTTCCAAGATCGAATATACTGCGATGGGTGAAAAGCGCCACAGAACCTTTGATGAAGAAGGGTTTGGACCTGACTTTGCAATGTTGGCCCCGATTTTGGTAAGAGAAAAAATGGAGCCGACGATCATTTGTGAGAGTAAAGGCACCATGGCAAAAGATGCACTTGCGATGAAACAGATGTATCAGGCGGCACTGTAACAGAGAAGGGGAGGAAAGGATTTTGAATAAGACGACAAGATTGCGGCAGTGGATGACAGAACAAACGGTGGATGCCGTATTGATCACCAGCAAAGAGAATATGCAGTGGTATTCCGGTTTTTCCGGCGATACGGGCTGGATTCTGGTTACCCATGATGCGGAATACTTCATTACGGATTTTCGTTATATGGAAATGGCGGAGAAGGAGCTGGAGCAAGGACGTTTTTGTTTTGTACAGGAACGTACCGGCGGTGTGATCCCGGGTATGGAAAAACTGATTGGCGATCCTGCTGCAACGGTTGGCATTGAATACGAAAAACTGACCATCCGCCAAAAGCAGGCCTTTGATCAGGAATGGGGCTTTGCCTATGTATCCATTGATGGGATAATGCATGAACTGCGTACTGTCAAAACGCCGGATGAGATTGCCCGTATGCGGGAAGGCGCGGCCATTGTGGAAGAGATTTTTTCACATATGCTGACTGTGATCCGCCCGGGTGTCAGCGAGTATGATCTGCTGGCAGAAATGCAATATCGTATGAATAAGAGTGAGGCAAGACCCTCTTTTGACCCGATTATTGCAGGAGGCCCCAATTCTTCGCTGCCTCATGCTGTAATTTCTGCAAGAAAATTGCAAATTGGGGATTTCCTTACTATGGATTTTGGTGTATTATATAAAGGAGTATGCACCGACTTTACGCGAACTGTTGCCCTTGGAGGGGTTGAAGAAGAGCTGGAGTTGATATATAATATTGTGCATAAGGCTAATCTCGAGACCGAAGCGGGTATCCGCCCCGGTGTATCGGCAAAAGATGTTGATGCCATTGCGCGAAATATCATTGCAGATGCCGGTTATGGTGCGTATTACGGACATGGCGGCGGGCATGGCGTCGGTGTTGAGATTCACGAAGCTCCTTGGCTGAGTACCAATTCCACAGATGTTCTGCAGGAAAATATGGTACTGACAGTAGAACCCGGTATTTATTTGCCGGGTAAAGGCGGCGTACGGATTGAAGACATGGTTGTTGTTACGAAAGACGGTATTGATAATTTCTATACGGCGACTAAAGATCTAATTATTATTTAAACCTATATTTTTAAAGGAGATTTTCTAATGGTAGAAGCTGGTGATTTCAGAAAAGGTATGACGGTTGAAATCGACGGTCAGGTATGGATGGTCGTAGACTTCCTGCATGTAAAGCCCGGTAAAGGTGCTGCATTCGTGCGCACAAAACTCAAAAATGTTATGACCGGTGCTGTTTTGGAGCGTACTTTCAACCCTTCCGATAGATATCCGCTCGCAAGAATCGAGAGAAAGAACATGGAATATCTGTATTCCGACGGTGAACTGTACTACTTCATGGATCCCGAGACCTATGATCAGCTGCCCCTCAATGAAGAAATGGTAAAGGAAGCTTTGCTCTTCATCAAGGAGAATATGCAGGTAACCATTTCCTTCTACAGAGATGCTGCTTTCTCTGTAGAACCCCCGAACTTCGTTGCACTGGAAGTTGTTGAGACCGACCCCAACTTCAAAGGCGATACCGCTACCGGCGGCAACAAGCCTGCAGTATTGGAGACCGGTGCAAGAATCAACGTTCCTATGTTCGTTAACGTTGGCGACGTTGTAAGAGTAGACACCCGTACTTCCGAGTACATGGAGCGTGTTTAATCCTTAAAAACAAAAAAAGAGTACCCATTTGCGGGTACTCTTTTTTTGTACAGATGCAGGGATACTTTTGCCGGAAATGGGAACATTACCTTTGTAAAATTGCACAGGAGGTATTTAAAGTGTTTAAGTATGAAAAACAACTGTTTCATCCGGTCATGGTAGAAAAAGCAAATCCTCAGTATGCTGCACTGATGCAGGAGCAGCTGGGCGGCGGTAACGGGGAACTGAAGGCAGCGATGCAGTATATGTCTCAAAGTTTCCGTATCAAAGATCCCGAGATCAAAGAACTGTTCCTGAATATTGCAGCAGAAGAACTGGGACATATGGAAATGGTGGCTCAGACAATCAACCTGTTGAATGGGCATGACGTAGATCATACTGCCGTTGGTGCAGGAGAAATACAGAGCCATGTGATCCTGGGATTGAATCCCGGCCTCATCAATGCATCCGGTTATTCCTGGACGGCGGATTATGTTACGGTAACGGGGGATTTATGTGCGGATCTGTTATCCAATATTGCTTCTGAACAGCGGGCAAAAGTAGTGTATGAATATCTGCATCGGCAGATAGAGGATAAGCATGTACGGGAGACCATTGATTTTTTGCTGGAAAGAGAGGAAGCACATAATGCTATGTTCCGCGAAGCATTTAATAAAGTGCAGGATAGCGGATCCAACAGAGATTTTGGTACGACCGAAGCGGCGCGTATGTATATCAATCTGACCAGCCCTTCTGCAAAACCCGATGCTTTTGAAAAGGATGTAAAAGCCCCGGAGTTTCAGTAATAAAAAAGAGATGCCATATGGCATCTCTTTTTTTAGCGGTTGAGCAGATATACGCCAAAATTGAGATAGGCGGCAAAGAGCAACCAAATAAGATAAGGGAGCATGAGCCACCCTGCGGCAGTGTTTATGCGCCAAAAACAAACCGTGGTATATAACACCAGCAAAAACAGAGCGGCTAACCATAGCAATGCACCCAGATACGCTTCCAGACCGAAAAATAGCAGCGGCCAGAAGAAGTTGAACAGTAACTGCAAAAAGTATATGCTCAGCGCAGGGTCGCGTTTTAAGGGAGAATTGACAGCGACTAAATATGACGCAACACCCATCGACGAATACAGAAGTGTCCAAACGACCGGGAAGACCCAAGGGGGCGGCGTAAGGGCCGGCTGAGGGCGGGCCTCAAAGTGAGAAAAGCCTTCGCGCACAAGCAAACCGGAAACTGTACCGACTGCCAAAGGGATCGCCAAATAGAAAAGTAATTTTGTCCAGGATAGTCTTTTTTGTTTTGCCATATAACTTCACCTCACACGTAGTTTATGCGTCGGCAGGATCGGATATGTACGCGATCGGTGTATAAAAACAATGCCAAATGCAATACTATGACTGCGGAATGTTTTCTGCAGTAAACAGGAAAGGAGGATAAAATTATGGATTATCGTGAACAGAATAATAAACAGAACAATAAACAGAATCAGCAGAATAAGAAGCAGAATAATCAGCAGCAGAACAAAAAGGAATCTCAGAATCAGTCTGAACAGAAGCATTGGTAAATACAAATATTTGGCGGTATGGTTTCGATCATACCGCTTGATGCTTTTTGCAGTTTTTTCTGAAGAAGATAAAATTATCCTTGACAATAACAGATAATTCCTATATAATCTATTTTGCGCACGGAGGCAGCGTAACGTGTGTCTGTAGCTCAGCTGGATAGAGCAACGGCCTTCTAAGCCGTGGGTCCGGGGTTCGAATCCCTGCAGGCACGCCAACTATGTGGTGGATGTAGCTCAGTTGGTTAGAGTACCAGGTTGTGGCCCTGGGGGTCGTGGGTTCGAATCCCATCGTCCACCCCATAGATGATAATTCGCCTTAGGAGTGTTGGGGTGTCGCCAAGCGGTAAGGCACGGGACTTTGACTCCCGCATTCGTAGGTTCGAACCCTGCCACCCCAGCCAATTTTATTTGA
>JAFXKX010000014.1 GCA_017531505.1 Clostridia bacterium
GAAAAACGGAGATAATTACCTACGCTGAAACTTATCTTTTGTGTCCGAAAGCCGAAAAGCCTTGAAGGACAAGGGTTTTTATAAAAAGAAAAAGAACGAAAGTTGCAATACCAATGGTATCATAACTTTCGTTCTTATTTGGTGCGGATAACAGGGGTCGAACCTGCACACCGAAGTACCAGATCCTAAGTCTGGCGCGTCTGCCAATTCCGCCATATCCGCACAGCCTTATTATCATATCGTATTCTCAAAAGAAAGTCAATTTGCGGCGCGGTTCGGTATTCAATTTCTCATTTTCCAATCGTGATTCCAATTCATCCAAAGCTTGCCGCAGCATTTCGATATTTTGCTCGATCTGCGGCTTTCTCAAACGCATATTGGGTGCACCGCCGCAAATATACATATGCAATTTTCTGGCTGCGTTGAGTACCTTTTTACTCTTTTCCGCCAAAGGCTGCCCCGATGCGGTATCTTCTCTGAATACTTCCCGTTGTTTTGTCTGCTTTTCCATATGTATCTCCTTACCGTTACTATAGCACGTAGATAATACATTTTCAATGACGGAAAGTGTCGATCCGTTTGACAAAATACCCACTTTTAGGATATAGTGCTATTAGTAAAATTCACCAATTAAGGATGCTTTTTATGTCTGTAAAAATACTGGTAGACTCATCTTCGGAATTTACATCCGACGAATTGCGTCAATACAATTTATCTTATGTGCCTATCAGCTTGATTTTCAATGATTGCCCATACCTCATCGGTATCGATATCACGACCGAGGAGTTCTATCATCGTCTGGTAGAGTTGAAGGAGTACCCCAAAACAGCGCAGCCCTCTCCCGATGCATTTCTGCGTATTTTCCGTCAGGCCAAACAAAAAGGCGACACTGTGATTGCCATTTTGTTGTCCAGCGGGCTCAGCGGTACGGTACAGTGTGCCCATATCGCAAAACAAATGGCAGAATACGACGATATACATATTATCGACTCCCTGTCTGCCACCTATGGCGTGCGTATTTTAGTAGACGAGGCGGTCCGGATGCGCGATAACGGTTATGATGCTCCGCAGATCGTAGAGGCGATCGAGGCATTAAAATCCCGTATCTGTATCCATGCTGCGGTTGATACATTGGAATACCTGATGCGCGGCGGGCGTGTCAGCCGTATCGAAGCAGCTGCCGGTACGGTAGCCAATATCAAGCCTATCATCACGGTCAATCGCGAAGGAAAAGTGGATGTCATCAGCAAGACCATCGGGCGGGGCCGTGCGATCAACGATATCGCAAAACATCTCGAGACACATCCTGCGGACCCTGCTTATACCAGTTACTACATATATTCCCTTGACGAAGGAAACTGTGTCACCATGCGAAACCGACTGGATAAGAAGGCTCTGCACTTACCCAACAGCAGCCAGAAGAACCTCGGGCCGACCATCGGTGCACATGTAGGCAGCGGCGTTTTTGGAGTTGTTTACATTCCTATGCTATAACTGTAACTGATAAAGATCCGTCATGCGGCGGATCTTTTTTATTACAAAATTATAAAATTTTCCTGCCGTATTGTAATACGTTTTTTAGCGTGATACACTACTCTTAAGAGCATTCTGCAGTTCACATTCCGATAAGGAAAAGGAGTAATTTATGAAAAAGCTTTTTAAGCGCAGTAAAATCAACACCGCATTGATGTCCGTCCTTTTTTTGATACTTGGTTTGATCCTTATCCTATGGCCGGTCTCCTCTACCATGTTCCTGTGTGTCGTTGCCGGATGGGTACTGCTGCTCGGCGGTATCTTCCTGCTTGGTCTACACTTCGCAGGAAAGAATAACACCAATTCCACAAAACTGCTGTTGGGTGTTGTCGGCGTTGCATTTGGCTTATGGATCGTATTGCGTCCATCCCTGATCGTACAGTTCTTGTCCGTTCTGTTTGGCGGCGTGTTGCTCATGCGAGGATTTATCGGGCTGGAGGATTCTTTTGTACTGAATCGTGCAAAGAATACCTATTGGTGGGTATATACCATTCTTGCGATGGCCTCTATCCTGTTTGGTCTTTTCGTGATCTGGGCTCCCGTTTCCATCGTCGCAATTACAATCGTAGCAGGTGTGGCTCTGGTATTTGACGGTGTTTCCAGTTTTATCACCGGACTACAGATATTAAAACTGAAAACCGACGAAAACTGAATTTCTCTGTAAAGCACAACACGGTACAGTATACACTGTACCGTGTTTTTTTATATCTTTTGATCAGAGCCATGTAAACAACGCTGTAAACAACGGTGCATACAGGATTGCAGGCAAATAATTGGCCGTTTTGATTTTTGTAATGCCCATAATATTGAGTCCCAATGCGATCATCACCACCGACCCCGCGCAGATGATCTCTGCAATGGCGGCTGCATTCAGCAGCGGCTGAAGCACACCTGCCAGTAATACCAGCGCGCCCTGAAAAACCAATACAAATACCGATGATGCCAACACACCGTATCCCAGGCTGGCAGCCAATACTATGGAGGAAATGAAATCCAGCAAAGATTTTGTAAACAGCATCTCATAATCGCTGTTCAGCCCCGCATTGAAGGACCCGACAATGGTCATTGAACCGACACAGAACATCAGACACGCCGTTACAAATCCCTCTGTGAAAGATGTCTTTCCGTTATTTCCTCCGAATTTTGCAGAAATGGTGCCGCTCAATCGTTCTATCTTCCCGTCAATATCGATTGCCGTACCTGTTATTGCCCCAAGCACCATTGCCAAAATCAAAACCAATGTATTTTGCCCTTGCAAAGCGCCGGATATCCCCATATACACAGTACACAATCCGATACCTGTCAGGATCGCATCTGTATATTTCTGTGGAATCCCTTTTTTACACAACAGGCCAACCGAACTACCGATCAGTATCGCCGCCACATTGACAATTACCGCTAACATAATTTTTCACGCTCCGTTTCTTATAATCCACAAAAATACGTGCAATGATAACGCACCGTATCCGTATACAACTCCGGTTCTTTTTCAATAACAAACCCAAGTTTCCGATAAAATCCTACAGCATCATCATCTGTTTGTGCACAGATCTCAGAAGGGGTGTATTCCAGCTGCAGATGTCTGATCAGTGCCG
Source organism: Clostridia bacterium (assembly GCA_017531505.1). Lineage (GTDB taxonomy): Bacteria > Bacillota > Clostridia > Christensenellales > Christensenellaceae > QANA01. Next base: position 3,129 of record JAFXKX010000014.1, read on the forward strand.
TTCCGATCCCCTGTCCGCGCAACGGTTCCGTCACTGCAAAATCCAGAATCGTCAAACGATTGTTCCGTGAAATCTCTATTATGATCACACCGCATATCTTCTGGTCATATACTGCCGCAAACACTGCAAATTTACTGTCGCTGTAACGCTTTGCCCGCTCATCCATGCGTGCTTGCGTAGGGTTATATACACTTGCGGCCAATACCTTTTGCAGCGATCGGTCGGTCAAAAATTCTTTTGCCTCTATAATCTCCAGGTTTTCTGATTTCAGCATATCTTCATTCCTCTGTCCGCGCAATAGACTTGATCACTTCACCGGCAAGAATCATCCCTGCTACAGGCGGTACGAAGGACATACTGCCCGGTACCGGTCTATGGGATGCATTCCCTGCTTCTTGTTTGTGGGTAACCGGTATTTCCTTTGAGTATACCACTTTCAAGGATGGGATGCCGCGTTTTTTTAATTCACGCCGCATGACTCTGGCCAAAGGGCATACCGATGTTTTGGAAATATCAGCCACCTCAAATGCACATGGGTCCAGCTTATTCCCCGTTCCCATAGAACTGATGAGCGGAGTCCCTGCTTCATAACACCGCTGTGCCAACAGCAATTTTGCTCCAACGGTATCGATCGCATCGATCACATAATCATAAACTTTCATATCAAATTGTGCTTCCGTATCTGCTTCATAAAACACCATATGATCAAATACCTGCGCTTGTGGATTGATATCCAATATGCGTCGTTTGGCGATCTCTACCTTTTTTTGCCCGATAGTGCTGTGTAATGCATACAGCTGCCGGTTGATATTGCTGGCATCTACGATATCTTTATCCACAAGCGTAATGCTGCCCACGCCTGCTCTGGCAATGGCTTCCGCAGCAAACGAACCTACACCGCCCAAACCGAAAACCGCAACATGTGCACGTTTCAATCGTTCGATACACGCATCACCGATCACGATCTGCATTCTCGAAAGATCCATCATTTCCCCTCCGTTATACAATGCCCAATGCAGTGCATGCATTGGTATATGTCACAGCATATACCTGCTGTATCTCACAATTCCACAGTTCCGCCAGTACCTGAGCCGGTATCTTCAGATTATCCGGCACATTGCGCATACCTCGCTGCAGCTCCGGCGGCATATAGGGGGAATCTGTCTCCAGCACCACCCGATCTTTGGGGATATACCGCAAAACATCCCGCAGGCGATCCCCGTTGGTATAAGCAGCAACTGTGCCAACACCCAACAGGTATCCTTTATCCATACACAGCCGTGCAGTTTCTTTACTCATCGAAAACCCATGAATAAACCCTCTGCCGCATTCTCTGCTGCGTAAAATATCACATAGCGGCCCCGATGCCCGTACACAATGGATGCTGACCGGTTTCCGATACATCGCCGCTATATCCAACTGTTCTGCAAACAATCGCTGCTGCAATAAAAACTCAGGCTGATCTGCCCGCTTGTCCAGGCCGATCTCTCCGATGGCCGTACAGTAAGGATGCTGCACCAATACCGCCAGCCGGTCCAATTCTGCTGTGATATGCTCCCCGGACGGACAATACGAGGGATGTATCCCGACGGCGGCATACACCGATTTGTATTGTGCCGCAAACCGCAGAACCTGTCCGGCATTTTCCAACGAAACCGCACATTCCAACACCCTGTCTGCCTGCGCAATGCACTGTGCTCTGTCTTTATCAAATTGTTTATCGCATAAATGCACATGAGTATCGAAACGCATTCTCTCTCCTCAGTCAGTATACCGGGAACACAGTTCCTGCAAAATATCAATATCTGCCGGACAGAACGGCAGAGCCATTGCCTCCTGCGGCGTTACCCAACGCATATCGATATGCTCTGTCAGCTGCGGGGTCCCCTCTTTGATTTCTGCGTGAAACAGGGTCAAGTCGACCGTAATGTCGGGATAAGTATGCTGCACCTGCATAAATACCTGACCCGGCTGCACCCCGATACAAAGTTCCTCCCGGCATTCACGCACAAGGGCTTGCTCCGGAGTTTCACCCGGTTCTACTTTGCCTCCCATGAACTCCCACAATAATCCGCGGGCTTTATGCGCAGGACGCCGGCACACCAGAAACTTTTGCCCGTTCCACAACAGCGCTGCAACGACCCGAACTGTCATACTTCCACATCAAAACCGGTATTACGCAGGATTGCTTTGATCAGCGCCTCCGGCAGAACACCATCCGTATCCGCAGACAACATCAATGCCTCTTCGGCAGGTTGTTCCAGCCAGGCATCGCTATAGGGGCCTTCGTCCAGCAAATACAACTGTTCCTGAGAATGTTCTCCCAAAGAGGCCGCATAGGTACCGTTATGCAGACCGGTCTGATATACCTGATCCAAAAAACGTACCATCTGTTCTTTATCCATCTGCACGATGGCTTCGTAATTACTCATATATTCTCACCTCTGTGCAAAAAAGAAATCTTTATCCTGTATGTGCAGCCGCTGCACACCAAACACTTCTTCGATCTTTCCTTGTTTACGGCATGCTTCCTTACTGCCCGCAAACATAACCCGGCCTTGGTCCAACACTACGATATCATCACCGAACCGCATTGCCGCTTCCAGATTGTGCAGGATCGCCAATACCGTTTTGCCGCGCCGCGTCAATGTCCGGAGCAGTTCCAAAAACCGTGCTTCCGCCTGAATATCCATATAAGCCGTCGGCTCATCCAGTATCAGCAGCGGCGTATCCTGCGCCAGCATCATCGCCAAAAAAGCCCGCTGCCGCTCACCGCCGGATAATGTGCGGATATCGCGTTCGGCAAATCCGTACATATCGGTGTCTGTCAATGCCTGCTCTACCGCCATGTGATCTGCCGGACCAAAACGCTGCGTCAGCCCCAGATAAGGGTTACGGCCAAGTTGTACCAGCTGGCGGACAGACAAAGCGCCAAAAGGCAAAATTTGCGGCAAACACGCCAATTGTTTTGCACGCTGTCTTGCAGGGATTTCTTTGAAAGACACCCCTTCCACAAGAATATCACCACTAAATGCAATTTGACCACGCAAGCAAGCAGCCAATGTGGATTTACCACTGCCGTTTTTACCGACAAGCGCAGTCAGCTTCCCGGTGCTCAGAGTGAAACTGACATCCGATAATACTGTGCAGCTACCGAATTTTACAGAAACATCCTCAAACCTCAGCATATCGGCCCCTCCTTCTGAGCAACAACCATACAAAAAAGGGCGCGCCGATCAATGCCATCACGATGCCCACCGGAATCTCGGTGGGAGCCAGCAGGATACGACCGAGCAGATCAGCCGATACGACCAACGCTCCGCCAAGTATCGCGGAAACCACCAGCTGTCCCCGCATCATATTTCCGCCTAATTTGCGGGCCATATGCGGCACAACCAACCCGACAAAACCAAGTAATCCCGCAAAACTGACCACGGCAGCGGCACACGCAGATGCACACAACAGGCACAGTATACGCAGCCACAACACATTGGCTCCCAGCCCATAGGCTATATCGTCACCCAATGTCAACAACTGTATTCTGCGGGCAAACAGCAACGCTGTCAGCATACCGGCCATTATAATAACAAACGGTATCAAAAGCTGTGAAATACGCACCCCCGAAAGACTGCCGACAGAAAACGCATTGTAAACAGCCAAAATATCTGTATCCAGTAGGGAAAGCAATGAGATCCCCGCATTCAGCACCGAGGTACAGGCGATCCCCGCTAAAATCACGGTGTTTTTAGAGGCTCCCATTCCTACGGACAATCCGGTGATCAGAAGCGTTGCCGCAAACGCACCCAAAAACGCCGCCAACGGCAGCCACTGGGCGGCCAACGGGAAAAAGTTCAGCAGAAGCATACAACAAAAACCTGCGCCTGAATTGACGCCGATAATATTGGGTGAAGCCATTTCATTGGCAGTAACGCTTTGCAGCAGCAACCCTGCAACCGATAACCCCATGCCCGCCAACAGCGCCGCCAATACACGCGGTATCCGCAAATGATACAGGATCACGGTTGCCGTTTCCTCTTTACCGGTCAGTCCGTCCCATAATTGCTGCAGAGAAAAGGATTTGCTGCCAAAAGCACAGCCGGCAGCACACACCAACGCAAGCAAAAGCACCATCCACAGGATGCTGCTTTTTTTGATCGAATTGTGATTGTGTGAATTTTCTCTGCTGTTTTTCATAAGAAATCACCTTAACAGATCCAGCAAGTACAGATATGCCTGCTCCCAATCCGCATTTGGTTTATACTGAAACAATGTCTTGGGCAGATAATAGACATTTCCCTGTTTGACTGCCGTCAGATTCTTCCAGACGGGCTGCGCCAATACACTGTCCATATATTCTGTCGCCGCCTGCTCGTCGCCCATAGTGGAAACAAAGATCATATCCGGATCCTGTACAAGGATTTCTTCAAAGCTAAGGCCGTCCAGCAAAACCGGAGCCTTTTCTGCAATGTTATATGTACCGAATTCCTCTATCATTGCACAGGCGAAATGATCTTTTGCCAGTTTTGCTTTCGTAAACTTTGCGGAAGAACCGGCCCGAATAAACAGAAACGTCTTATCCGCTGCCACATCCGCATAGTCCTCACGCAATTTTTCGATGCGCGTCTGCAGCTGCATACCATAAGTATCATAGTGTTCCGGCTGATCTGTCAGTACACAGAATAACTGCAGCACCTCCAGATACTGCGCAAAGTCTTCTACCTGCAATGCCACCGCGGGGATCCCCGCATCCCGACATATTTGCACGGCTTCCTGCTGCGCCGGGATATCTGCAGAGCCAATCACCAGATCCGGCTTGGCAGACAGCAGTACCTCCAGATCGATGCTCTTGCCGGCACCGCCATCTACCAATATGGCATTTTCTGCAGCAAAGCCCCGTTCTACGCTCTCTGCCACTGTGATATCCACCTGTCCGCCTGCGGTCATCCAGATATCTGCGAAGGACGAAAATAACACCGCCGTCGTATCGGGGCACATCGGCAGCATAACTTCTTCGCCCGCCGCATCTGTATACACATAGCCTCCTGTCGGAGAGTTTTGCACTGCAGGACTGCATCCTGCAGCAGACAACACTATCAGAACGCACAACAGTACCAACTGTACTCTTTTCAGCATGTCGCTCCGCCCTTGGTGTGTTTTACCGCAGACAGGTTTTCCTGTTTTCTCTGCAGCAAGTCGTCAGAGAGCAGTTGTGCTTCCACCTCTGCAAAACCGATACGCGCAATGGTATCTGCAAATCGCTCACCCGTGATCCCCTGTTCGCGGAACAGCAGGATCGCTTTTTCAATAGTGGCCATCAATTCTTCCTTATCCGTAAACACTTTGCTAAGCGGGATGCCGTGTGCAACCTTCTTGCCCCAGCGTCCGCCGATATAGATACGATAGCCATTGGTATAGTTTTCTACTGCCTTAAACGGGCACTTTCCTACACAGCGTCCGCAGTGATTGCACTGGTCTGCCGGGATCTGCAGCTTGCCGTCTTTGACAGAAGCGATCTTGATGGGACACGCATCTGCCACCTGACATTTTTTGCAGCCGCGGCATTTTGCCAGATCCACTTCCGGTACACGCTGACCGATGATGCCCAGATCATTGAGATCCGGTTTTACACAGTTATTGGGACAGCCGCCCACAGCGATCTTGAATTTATGCGGCAATTTTACATCCCGATAACCGAGATAGAACCGCTCGTGAATCTCATTGGAAATATCAAATGTATCGATCAGACCATACTGACAGGTAGTGCCTTTGCAGGAAACGACAGGCCGTACCTTGGATCCTGTGCCGCCGGTATCCAGCCCTGCCTGCTGCAGGAATGCACGAAGATCGTCGATATTATCATAAGGAACACCCTGTATCTCTATCGTGAGGCGGCTGGTCATTGCGATCTCGCCGCTGCCGTAACGCTTTGCCGCTTCTGCAATCACCATCGATTCCTCTGCCGTGATCTTGCCGTTGCGGGTGATAACACGCCCATTAAAGTGATCGGGAGTCGTCTTATCCCACAGGAAACCAAGGGCTTTGACCTGAGCCATCTGCTCCGGCGTTACCTTTGCGGAGATGTTTTTGATGCGTACCTCGTTAAAGAACGTAGCACCTTCCAACACCACTGTATTGGTATAGCCAAAGGCACGCAGACGGTTTTGCAGGAAGTACGCGCGCTTACCGCGATTACATACCAACAGCAGCGGCTCTTCGCGGCCGATTCCCTCCAGCGGACCGTTTACCTTTGTCAGTTCCACATATGTCGCACCACGTACCGTAGGTGCAGTACCCACATCGATAACGCGCATCCCCTCAGCTTTCCCCTCTGCATATTCTGCAGGCGTCATGCTGATCAGGTCACCGTTGAGTTTGTTGAGCAATACATAAACTGCTTGCACAAAGGGATGGATCGCCGTAGAGAAAGGCGGTGCATATGCATAGTCAGCATTTTCAAAATCCTCCAGCACTGCGCCCATATTGATGCCGGTCACTGCAATATCTATCATTTTATCCACAGCACCGCCGCCCAACACCTGCACACCCAGTAATTTATGCGATGTTTTTTCTGCGATCAGTTTTGTTACAAACACATCTGAATCCGGATAATAATGTGCCTTGTCATCTGTCACTACTACGACAGTCTGCACATCATATCCTGCTGCCTTTGCCTGCGCTTCGGTAAGACCTGTCCGTCCACAGTTGAGTCTGGGCAATTTTACTACACCGGTACCCAATACGCCGGGATAGGACTTTTCCTGCCCATTCAGTATCTGCGCCAATGTGCGCCCTTCCATGTTTGCGGAAGAACCCATGGGAGACCACTGCGCCTCACCGGTCAGACGGTTACTCACCATTGCACAATCCCCTGCCGCATAAATATCTGCAACATTGGTGCGCATCTGTTTATCCACCAAAATGATGCCGCGTTCTGTCTCGATGCCGGTACCTGCCAAAAACGCAGTATTGGGACGAATACCCACAGACACGACTGTCATCTCACAAGGGATCACACTGCCGCCTGCTTTTACGCCGGAAACGGTCTGCTCACCCATGATCTCTTCCACGGGCGCGCCGGTTATGACACGGACGCCTTTTTCTGCCAGCTGCTTCTTCACAAAGCCTGCCATTTCTTTATCCAGCAGGCCGGGCAGCAACTGATCTGCCGTATCTATGACAGTAACAGATACCCCTTGCTCCTTCAGATTTTCTGCCATTTCCAGGCCGATAAATCCTGCCCCTACCACAACGGCACGGCGTACAGCCTTCTTTTCAAGATACCCGCGTATGGAAACCGCATCTGCAGGGGTGCGCACCGTAAACACTCCTTCATGCCCGATACCGGGAATGTTGGGTTTGACAGGCGATGCACCGACGGCAATCACCAGTTTGTCGTACGGATAGATTTCTTCTGCACCATCCGGGATATTGCGCACGGTCACAGTATGTGCCTCTGCATCTACTGCGATCGCTTCTTTGCCCGTCTTCACCTGCACGCCGGTCAGATCTGCATATGCTGCCGGTGTATTGACGATCAGCTGTTCTTCGCCCTGTATCAGCCCGCCTACATAATAAGGCAATCCGCAGCCTGCATAGGAAATATCTCTGTCTTTTGTCAAAAGAGTAACATTCACGCTGCGATCTGTACGTTTGAGTTTTGCAGCAGTTTTGGTACCTGCCGCCACACCGCCAATAATTAAAACATTCATATATATGGCATCCTTTCGGTTTATTTTTGAGTTAACCCTTTCTTTATGTTACAGCATCAATGCCGCTGCCAAAGCAGCTGCACAAGTGACTGCCGCCACAGCCACCAGGCTCTTGCCCCACAACGCCATTACGACTGCGGCGGCAAATCCGATGACCGCCGCCCATATATCCTGCATTGCATAAAATACCCACGGGATCGTCATAGCGGCCAGCACCGCATACGGTATATAGTACAAAAAACTACGGATAAATACGGAATTGATCGTCTTTCGGAACAGTACGGTGGGCAGCATACGAATCAGATATGTTACTGCTGCCATCACAAAAATATAAAGGATCAGTCTTGCCGCACTCATTGTCCTTCCTCCTTACGCGGGAACAATACCGCCATCAATGCCGAAGCAATGACCGCACACAGAATAATGGCAAACCCCTGTGTTATCCCGGAGAATACAGGGATATAGCGCAAACAGCAGCTGAGCAGCGCCGACAGCACTACACAACAGCATATCCCTTTATCTTTCTTGGCAGGCGGCAGTACGATCGCGATAAACATACCGTAAATAGCCAGACCCAATGCCTCCCCCACCAGCGGAGGCAGCAATTCCCCTGCCGCTGCACCGAGCAAAGTACCCGTCGTCCAGCCCAGCACAGGCAGCGAGATCAAGCCGTACATATATGGCGGCGAAAGTTTGCCCGGACGGGACACCGATACTGCAAATACTTCATCCGTTATCCCATAGGAAGTCAGCAATCTGTGAGGCAAAGTGTAGCTGCCATCGAGTTTTTGCGTCAGCGACAAGCCCATCAGCGCGTAGCGCAAATTGATGACAAACTGCGTTAACGCCATCTCTACCAACGAACCCGATGCTGCAATGACAGCGATGCCTGCAGCCTCTCCTGCAGATGTCAGATTGGTAACAGACATAAGCACTGCCGCCCAAACAGGCAGTCCTATATTTTTTGCACTGATGCCAAGGCCAAAGGAAATCACCAGATACCCCAATGCAATGGGGATACCATCCTTTGCGCCGCGTAAAAATTCGTGTCGTTTTTCTTGCACGACAAGCTCCTTCTTTCACATAAACTATTCTGACTTATATTATACCATAGTCGTTGTATATTTGACACCCGATGTTTTGAATGCTACACTTTTTGTATATCCTGCATTTACAGAAAGGAATCCGGTTATGCAAAAACTCACGATGCTTGGCAGCCATCTCTGTCAGGATTGTATTTATGCCATTGCAAAGCTCAAAGACGAATTTGACGGTATGCACATTGAATTCCGCAACATATCCACCGATTTTTCTGCGTTGAAAGACTTTATGCGGCTGCGCGAAAGCGAACCGATGTTTGCCGCTCCAAAAGAAGCCAATCAGTTGGGCATCCCCTTCTTCCAGTTGGAAGATGGTACGCAAACATTCTCTTTGCAGGAAGTCATAGAAAAACTCAAATAAAAAGAGACTCTATCGGGTCTCTTTTTTGATTATACCTCGATCAATGCAAACGGTTTTTGCCGCAGCACCAGCAAAACGGACACCAAGCTCAGTACAACCCACGAAAGGAACATCGGCAGATAACCGAACTGTGCGACTACAAATCCATACACTGCCTGACCGATGCCCGACCCGATATAAGTGAAGAAATCGCTGACGCCGCTGACAGAAGAAACCATATTCTGTGCAGTAAAGCGAAGTGGGAAAACCGAAGTCAGCGAGGTATTGACCATGGATACCAGCGCATACAGCATAGACAAACACAGTGCTGTCACGATCGGTACAGACGGCTGCAGGCACAGGATCCCTGCAAATACCACGCATGCGCCAAAGCTGTATAGCGAGATCAGATGCTCCCGCTGCCGTGACCATTTATAGCACAGCGGATATGCCAACCGTGCTGTCATGCCAATCAGCGGGATCAACAGTACATACCATGCGGAACTTTTGAGGTCGATCGCAAAACGATCCAGAAAATATACGACCATCCACAGACTGACGTTATCGCGAACGGCGCCATGGACCATCGCCGGCACCAGCATACCGCGCATTTCCCGATTACGCAGTAGCGGACCAAACCCCGTGCTCTTCTGCACCTTGATACGATCGGTATCAGGCACCTGCCGCAGGATATACATGGCTGTCACGCCGCAGATCACGCACACTGCGCCGGGTACATAGAATGCGGCGGATACTCCGAAATTCGATACCAAAACAGAACTCAGCAGGATGCTGCCGATATTGCCCGCAGATACAGAAGATACCAGAATGGTCGCTTTACGATTGGCCTCTTCCCTGCCGTATATAGCGGTGATGCAACGCAGAAGCGCGCTCCACAGCATAGATTGCGCAAATGCATTGATGCACCATAAACCCAGAATCAACAGATACGGCGGCAATACGCCAATAAACATATTGGCGATACCGGTACCCAATAAGCCGGCCGAAACCATTACCCACGGAGCAAGTCGATCGCCCAATACGCCGTTACACAGCCGCCCGATTGCGTATATCACAGAAAATGCGCTGCCGATAAACCCCAGTTCCACCTCTGTCAATACACCGTCTTCCAGCAGCGCCGGAGACGCCATGGATAAATTGATACGTGACAAATATATACTGGTGTAAAAGAAATAGCAAAGCGCAAAAAACAAACCCTTGGGGAAAGATTTTTTCATAGATAAGGCTCCCAATGAAAGAAATCCAACATTTGTATTGTAACACATTCTTTTGTCAAACGAAAAGATTTTTCACAAGTCTATTCTATCAATATGACGCATGACGCTTGTATACAATCGTGCTGCCGGCAGAGCCGTCCGTATAACGGCGGTCATCTTGCCCGCTTACAGCAAAAAACAGGAAGCCGCAGCTTCCTGTTTTGATTTTACTGAATACCCAATTCTTCGTGACCGACCAGTTTGAGGCCGGTATCTTTGAGTGCATCTTCGAGCATGGTATCGTCGGGGATACGCAGCACCATATATGCAAACCCGTCTTTGTGAGTAAACAGAGAATACATATATTCGACATCCACATGCTTTGCTGCCAGAGTTTCCAGCAGTTCGGCCAGACTGGCAGGGCGATCGGGCACTTCTGCTACCCATACAGGCGTCATGGAAAGGATGGTGCCATGCTGCAGAAGGATGCTGCTGGCTTTTGCGGAATCATCTACGATCAGACGTACGATACCGTAATCTGTAGTTTCTGCAATAGAAATAGCTCGCAGATCGATGCCGTTATCTGCAAGCAAACGAGTGATCTCTGCAAGCTGACCTGTACGGTTTTCCAAAAATACGGAAATCTGATGAATATTCATACTGCCCTCCTTAAATTTTGCGCTTGTCGATAATACGCACCGCTTTGCCTTCGCTGCGGGTGATCGACTTGGGTGCGACCAGTTTTACCGTTGCAGACAGTCCAAGCATAGACTTCAGCGCCAGGATCAGTTCTTTTTCGGCTGCGGAGATCTTTGCCAGAGAGTCCGAGAACATATCCGCATTCATCTCTACCAGAACCTCCAATGTATCGGTATGGTTGATACGGTCTACGATGATCTGATAGTTCGGCGAATATCCCTGCTGCAGCAATACGGTTTCGATCTGAGACGGGAATACATTGACACCGCGGATGATCAACATATCGTCACTTCTTCCCATGGGTTTGCTCATCTTGACATGCGTTCTGCCGCACGGACATTTTTCACGGGTAAGTACACAGATATCTTTTGTGCGGTAACGGATCATCGGGAATGCTTCTTTGGTAACACAAGTAAATACCAATTCACCTTTGGAACCTTCGGGCAATACTTCACCGGTTTCGGGATCGATGATCTCTGCAATAAAGTGATCTTCATTGATATGCATACCACTCTGTGCCTCACACTCGAATGCCACACCGGGGCCGGAGATCTCTGTCAACCCGTAAATGTCGTATGCCTTGATCCCAAGTTTTTCCTCGATATCACGACGCATATTTTCGCTCCATGCCTCTGCACCGAAAATACCGGCTTTGAGGTGGATCTGATCCTTCAGACCCTGCTCTTCGATCGCCTCTGCCAGATATGCAGCATAAGAAGGGGTGCAGCACAAAATACTGGAGCCCAGGTCTGCCATAAACTGCAGCTGACGATCGGTATTGCCGGAAGACATGGGGATGGTCAGACAGCCCACCTTATGAGAACCGCCGTTAAGACCTGCACCACCGGTAAACAGACCAAAACCATAAGCGATATGGCAGACATCCTCGTTGTCGGCACCGGCAGCCACCAGTGCACGGGCACAGCAATCGTCCCAAAGGTCAATATCATTCTGCGTATAGAAAGCAACGACGCGCTTGCCGGTCGTACCCGAAGTAGAGTGAATACGAACGCATTCACCAAGGGGCTTACCCAGCAGACCATACGGATAGGCCTCACGCAAATCATCTTTTGTCAAAAAGGGCAGTTTATGCAGATCTGCTACACCATGGATATCATCAGGCGTTACGCCCTTTTCCTCCATCTTCTGACGATAGTAAGAAACATTATCCCAAACATGACGGATCTGCTTTACCAGTCGCTCATCCTGCCATGCACGGATCTGTTCGTGAGATGCTGTTTCAATCTCAGGCTGAAAATAACGAGCCATATATTTGTCCTCACTCTTTATCAATTTAGGCATTTGCACCCAACATGAATGCCTTCTTGTTCATTTCCAGGAATTTTGCAGGCACACCCTTTTCGATGCACTGCATCCATACTTCTTCCGTAACATCGAAATATTTAGACAGCCTGCCCATCAATACGATGTTTACAGTCTTAGCGGAACCTGCCTGTTCTGCCAGTGTCAATGCATCGATTGCATCGACATCGACACCTGCAGCCTGCATTTTTTCCACCAGATTCTCGGGGTATGCTGCTGCGCCGATAATGACAGGCATGGGGTTGATCTGTTGTGTGCTGGTGATGATCTTGCCGCCCGGTTTCAGATACTCGGTCCAGCGAGCCGCCTCCAGCAATTCAAACGATACAATAAAGTCTGCCTGACCTTTGTCGATAACCGGAGAATATACTTTATCGCCATAGCGGACATAGGTAACAACACTGCCGCCGCGCTGGCTCATACCATGTACTTCTGATACTTTAATGTCATATCCCTGCCCAATGAGCAGCTGCCCCAACAGTTTGGAAGCCAGCAAACTACCCTGACCACCTACACCTACGATCATAATGTTTTTGGTTTCCATAGTTATGCCTCCTTACCTGCTTTGAGTGCGTCAAACTTACACATCTGACTGCATACACCGCAGCCTACACACAGGGTATCGTCAACCTTTGCCTTGCCATCCACAATGCTGATCGCCGGGCAGCCGATGCGCATACAAGCCTTACAGCCAATGCACTTATTGGGGTCTGCCTGCAAAGGTTTCTCATGTTTGACATATTTGAGAAGTGCGCAGGGGCGTCTGGAAATAATAACGGACGGCTCCTGTGCAGCCAGCTCTTCCTTAAGAACCGTATCACACTGTGCCAAATCATAAGGATCTACCACGCGTACTCTGTTGATACCAACTGCCTTGCACAACGTCTCGAGATCGATCTTTGCAGCGGGATCCCCCTTGAGATTCATACCGGTAGTGGGGTTCTGCTGATGGCCGGTCATACCGGTGATAGAGTTATCTACAATGATAACTGTTGCATTGGAGTTGTTGTAAGCCACATTGACCAGACCGGTAATACCGGAGTGCATAAAAGTGGAGTCACCGATCACGGCAACCGCTTTCTGAGGTTCTTCCCCTTCCTGAGCCTTTACAAAGCCGTGCAGACCGGATACGGATGCACCCATACAGATGGTGGTATCCAACGCAGCTAAAGGAGCAACAGCACCCAATGTATAACAACCGATATCGCCAAAGGCAGTCACTTTATTCTTCTTCAGGGTATAGAACAAACCTCTGTGGGGGCAGCCCGCACACATCACAGGCGGGCGCATGGGGATCTGCTCCTCCAGCACTGCGCCAGTCTGCCAGGGTTCTGCTAACTGGGCAGCTACCTGCAAGGGCATCAGTTCGTCGATGCAGGAGAACTTGTCCTTGCCAACACATGCCAATCCCAGGTTTTTGCAGTGTGCTTCGATAAAGCCGTCCAATTCTTCTACAACTACCAATTTTTCCACAGAAGCAGCAAAGTCACGGATCTTCTGCTCGGGCATCGGCCAGATCATACCCAATTTCAAAATAGGATAGGTATCGCCGCATACTTCCTTTACATACTGGTACGCAGTGGAAGAAGTGATAATACCCATGCAATGATCACTGCCCTCTTCGAGGCGGTTGATCTCTGCATTCTCGGCATAAGCGACCAATGCAGCGGTGCGTTCTTCCACCACGGGATGGCGGCGCTTTGCATTGCCGGGCATCATAATATACTTCTGAGGATTCTTTTCATAAGGTTTGCTTGCTTCTACACGGGGAGCAGGCTCTACGATACTCTGGGAGTGCGAGATACGGGTACACATTTTGAGCAGTACCGGCGTATCAAACTGTTCACTCAGTGTATACGCAAGTTTTGTAAACGCCACTGCTTCGGCGGAATCTGCCGGCTCGAGCATAGGCATTTTTGCAGCCATTGCATAATGACGGGAATCCTGCTCGTTCTGAGAAGAGTGCATACCGGCATCATCTGCAACAGCGATGACCATACCGGCATTGACACCGGTATAAGAAATGGTAAACAAAGGGTCCGCCGCCACATTCAGACCTACATGCTTCATACCGCAAAAGCTTCGCTTACCGGCAAGGCATGCGCCAAACGCAGCTTCCATCGCCACCTTTTCATTGGGTGCCCATTCCGCATAGATCTCTGCGTATTTGGCAGCAGCTTCGGTGATCTCGGTACTGGGTGTACCGGGGTAACTGGATACAAAACTGCATCCTGCTTCATATAATCCACGGGCAACCGCTTCGTTGCCCAGCATCAATTGTTTCATATGTGTTATTCTCCTTTATCAGCCGGTGATCTGCGCTTCTACCAAACGGCTTCCGCAATATTTCTCGCGCAGTACGGTTTTTTCGATCTTGCCTGTGGGGTTACGGGGCACTGTATCAAAAATGACTTTGCGGGGTCTCTTGTATCTGGGCAGCGCTTTACAGAAGTTGTTGATTTCTTCTTCGCAGCAAGCCTCCCCTTCCTTGATCTCGATGATCGCTGCTGCGATCTCACCAAGGCGAGTATCCGGCAAGCCGATGACCGCCACGTCTTTGATCTTGTAGAAAGACCGGAGAAAATCCTCGATCTGTACCGGGTACAGGTTTTCGCCACCGGTGATGATGACGTCTTTCTTACGGTCTACCAGATAGATGAAGCCGTCTTCATCTTCCTTTGCCATATCCCCTGTAAACAGCCACTCACCCTTGAGTACTTCGGCAGTTGCTTCGGGATTCTTGTAATAGCACTGCATGACGCCTGCGCCTTTCACGATCAGTTCGCCAACTTCACCGCGAGCCACTTCATTGCCACATTCATCGACGATCTTTGTCTCCCATCCATAACCGGGTTTACCGATAGCACCTACTTTATGCAGGTTGCCCATACCCAGATGCACACAGCCGGGGCCGATGGATTCGGACAGACCATAGTTTGTATCGTAATCGTGGTGAGGGAAGATCTTCATCCAACGATGGATAAGGCTGGGGGGAACGGGCTGTGCACCGATGTGCATCAGTCTCCACTGATCCAGTCTGTATTTACCAAGATCCACTTTACCGGCTTCGATAGCATCCAGCATATCCTGCGCCCACGGTACCAGCAGCCACACGATGGTGCAGCGCTCTTCGGTCACCGCACGCAGTATCCACTCGGGCTTTACACCGCGCAGCAGCACGGCCTTGGAGCCGGCCAGCAGCGAACCGAACCAATGCATTTTTGCGCCGGTATGATACAACGGCGGGATGCACAGGAACACGTCATCGCGGGACTGACCATGATGATTCTGCTCTACCTTGCAGGCATGTACCAATGCACGATGATTATGCAGGATCGCCTTGGGGAAGCCGGTGGTACCGGACGAGAAATAGATAGCCGCATCGTCCTCTTCCTCCAGCGCAATAGGCGGTGCACTGGAAGAGCAGAAATTAGTCAGAGTCAGCACATCCTCTGTATAAGCCGGGCCATCTTTACCCACAAAGAACATGGTGCTCACACCGGGGATGTCCATACAGATCTCATCCATACGGCTGATAAATTCGGGACCGAATACCAGCACTTCCACATCGGCCAATTCCAGACAATATTTGATCTCATCGCTGCTGTAGCGGAAGTTCATGGGAACTACCACACAACCTGCCTTCAGCGCGCCGAAATATAAGGGCAGCCACTCGATACAGTTCATGAGCAGCAGTGCAACCTTGGTGCCCTTCTTTAATCCTCTGCTGAGCAGCAGATTGGCGAAGCGATTGGCTCTGCGGTCAAAATCCTTCCAGCTCATTTCACGACGATACGGGGCACCCTGACTTGCGCTTTCGATCAGATTAAAATCCCACCAGGTCGCTGCATTATCACGCTCTTCCGAGGGATTGATCTCTACCAAACTGATCTCCGCACCGTAAAGGCGGGCATTTCTTTCCAACAAATCTGTAATTATCATAGTCGATTTTCCTTTATATGTTTGCTCACAGAAACTGCAATAAAAAATCCTCTGCACACTGCAGAGGACAAGAAATTCCTGTGGTACCACCTCAATTTACCGCATATACGCGGCCTCACGGGATCCAGACAGATCCGCAAGCTGTATCGGGCTCACCCGTCTTTCCCTACTGCAATATTCAGGGAAGCCACTCCGAAAGGTATTCCACATCGCGTTCCCCACTGCCTCGCAGCAACCGGCAGCTCTCTTGGAGGATCCATCGATATGTACTTGATTTCATCTCAGTGTTGATATATGTAAAATATTTTACTACCGATATTGTATGAAGTCAACGAAAAAACAGTTTTCTTGTATAAAAAAACATTGTATACCCGAATGTTTTCCGTCAGATAATTTCCTGTTCAAAAAACACCATGGCCATGTCATTGATGACTTCTTTTGACTGTGCGCACAATTCTGCCGGGGTATAAACACTGCTATCTGTCTTAAGCCGCGCCACTTCCAGCGCCCATGAAAGTCTGTTGCCGTTCGCAATGAGAAAATCCATTTTCGACATCGTCATACGGCCTTGCATCTCTTTATCAAATTCAAGCAAAATCGCCGTCTCGTACGCATCTTTTATCTCATCGAACAATTTACCATGTGTATTCAGAAAATCGTACAGAGCAAAAGGATCGTCCTCAGAATACAACCCTTTGCACATTGCCATACAATCCAAAATATCCTGACGCAGTGTATAGGAAAAGACATCCTCAGCCATTTCACAGAAATCCGGCAATGTATCACGCAAAGCGTCTGAATCCGGTTCCTGATGCTGCATCTCCTCTTCCACAGACGCGGATTTCTCCTCAGCAGACTGATCGGCGGAATCTTTTTTCTTAATAACCATACAGCTGCACATCGATAACAAAAGCAGACCGAGCACACACCATGTCAAAAAGCGTTTCATACATTGCTCCTTTGATAAACTCTTCGATTCCAGTATAACATTGCTGCAACAAAAAACAACCATACGATCGTGTATGGTTGTTTTGTTGCATTACAAATATTTTTTGAGACCCATCATGCGGTCAATTGCTTCCTGCAGTGATTCTTCACTGCGGGCAAAATGCAGACGGATCAGATGATTGACCGGCTCTGCGAAGAAGCTGGAACCGGGCACGGCTGCAACGCCGACTTCTTTGATCATCCATTCACAGAACTGCAAGTCTGTCCAGCCTGCAAATTGTTCTTTTGCAAGGAAGCCGGAGATGTCTACCATGACGAAGTAAGAGCCCTGCGGCGTGGAGTGCGGCAGACCGATCTTATCCAGACCGCTGCAGAACAATTCACGCTTACGGGTATATGTTTCGAGCATTTCTTCGTAATAATCGTCTCCCAGTGTAAATGCCGCACAGATCGCCTCCTGCAGCGGACCGGGTGCACCGATGGTCAGGAAGTCATGCACCTTCTTGATACACTCTGCCACCTCGGGCTTGGCAATAATAAAACCAATACGCCAACCGGTGATGGAGAAGGTCTTGGACAGCGAGTTGCAGGTGATGGTACGCTCGTATGCGCCGGGCAAGGATGCTGCCATCACATGTTCATACGGTGCAAATACGATATGTTCGTACACTTCATCGGTAACAACAAAGGCATCATACTTCTCTGCCAGATCCATGATGCACAACAATTCCTCTCTGGTAAATACCTTACCGCAAGGATTGGAGGGATTGCATACGATGATCGCCTTTGCGCCCTGCTTGAATGCATCTTCCAGTACGACAGGATCGAATGCATAGGTAGGCGGTACCAAAGGCACATAGATGGGCTCTGCACCGCTCAGGATCGCATCGGTACCGTAATTCTCGTAATACGGAGAAAATACGATGACCTTGTCACCGGGGTTACATACAGACAGCATCGCAGCCATCATGGCTTCGGTGCCGCCGCAGGTAACAACTACCTCTTCCTCGGGGTCGATGGTACGGCCAAGGCGGGGCGAATATTTATCCGCAATACATTTACGCAGGTTTTCCGAACCGAATGTGATGGGATACTGATGCTGAGGGCCGCCCGCAGACATCTCCTCCATAGCATCCAGCACGATCTGCGGCGGGTCAAAATCAGGGAAACCCTGGGACAGATTGATGCTGCCCGGGGTCTCGTCGCTGATACGTGTCATTCTTCTGATGACGGAATCGGTAAATGTACCGACTCTTTTACTTAATTGCGGCATGCTCGATTACTCCTCTGCGCCTTCCAGTTTCTTAGCTTCCACGATGAATTCTTCGATCTTGCCTGCTTCTTTCAGGTCTTCCAATACTCCGTTGACGAACTCAGTCAATTCGGTATTACCCTTCTTGAGGGCAACGCTGTAACCGTCGCTGGTTACGGGAATGTTTACGTCAACTGCTACCAGAGAATCTTTTGCATCTGCATAAGACAATACAGTCATGTAGTCGAGGAATACAACATCCAGTTTGCCTGCTTCCAGTTCCATTACCAGGTCCTGTACCTTCTTGAGGCCAACGGAAGACTCTTCACCGCAGTAGGTAACACAATGTTCAAAGGGCTTGGAACCGGTCTGTGCACCGCCCTTAGCACCTTCCAGATCTTCCAGAGAGGTGTACTTATCGGCATCTTCTGCACGAACCAGAATCAGGTTTTTGCTTTCGAGATAAGGCACTGAGAAATCGGTGGTCTTCTTGCGCTCATCGTCTGCAGTCATGCCGGCGATAACCATATCGAACTCGTCATTTGCCAAGCTCATGAGCAGGTTATCAAAGGACATATCCACGATTTCCAGTTCTACATCCAGCGCATCTGCGATTGCCTGTGCGATCGAGATGTCAAAACCAACGATGGTATCTTCGCCGTCGATTTCGGTATGGAATTCATAGGGCGGATAGTCTGCAGAAGTGCCGACTACCAATTTGCCTGCATCTTTGATTTTATCGATAGAAGAACCTTCTTCTTTCTTACCGCATGCTGTCATGGAAAGGACCATCAGCACAACCAACATCATTGCAAAAAACTTTTTCATTGTTATATCTCCTTCTTAAATCAACAAAATAAGTATTTACCAGATCATTCCCAAAGGGGCTTATCCCACAGTTTTACCTTGGTGCCGAGACCGAGCTCGGTAGCCTTCTTGTACAGCTCGTATGCAACGGTAATATCCAGTGCGCCAAGGCCCAGAGAACAAGCATAGATGAACTGATCATCCGAAGTTCTGCAGGGTTTGCCCAGTACCAGATCGCTGGTCTCGAGTACTTCTTCCTTGGTGATTTCGCCTGCTTCGTATACCTGTGTGATCGCCTTGTTTTTGAAGGTGATGATCTGCTTCCAGTAGTCCACTACATTGACATCTGCCATCTTGACGATATCGGTATTGCACTCGTTGGATACACATACGATCGCGCTGTGGGGCTTTACCCAATCTTTATCGATAAAGGGAGTTCTTGCGGTGGTCTCACCTACGATCAACTCAGACTTTGCTGCAGCTGCCTTACTATCGGTGGTGGGGATGATCTCTACGCCATACTTTGCGTACAGTTCATCTGCTGCAACTTCCTTCGCCTTTTCGATATCCAGATCACACAGATAAATGGTCTTCACGGTGGGTACTGCTTCACAGATCGCCATGATCATAGTTCTGCCGATAACACCTGCGCCGATGAGGGTCGCGGTCTTGGTATCGGAGGGTGCACAGTATTTTGCCTGTACGCCTGCTACTGCAGAAGTTCTCATCGCGGTGATGATGGTACCGTCCTGAATGCAGAACGGAAGTACCGTCTCGGGATCACTCAGAATAGAAATATCGATGCCGTAAGGAATACCGGGC
>JAFXKX010000015.1 GCA_017531505.1 Clostridia bacterium
GAGGGCGACCCGCTGGAAATATACACGCAGGCAGACGGCAGTGTGATTTTGAAGAAATATTCCCCTGTAGGGGAATTGAGCCAATATGCGGAGGAACTGGCCCATTCCATGGGCAATGCGCTGGACAGAACGGCGATCATCTGCGATAAGGATATGGTGGTGGCAGCCAGCGGCGCCAACCGGCGGACATATCTGGGCAAACCTATCAGCCCTGCGCTGGAAGAGACCATTGAGGCACGCAAACGTGTGCTGACCAACGAAGGAGAGATACAGGCCATGATACCGGTGTGCGAGGAGGACGGAGTCTTTTATGGGCAGGTGATACAGCCTATTCTGTGCGAGGGGCAGACCATCGGGGCGGTGGTGCTGCTGGATCATACAAGGGAGCGTCCGTTGGGCGAGGCAGAGGCGAAAAGCGCAGAGGTAGCGGCGATATTCATCGGACGGCAGATGGAACAATAAGCAGCGAACCCTTGACAGATACAATAATTTGGAGTAGCGTTTTACTTAAGAAAAGAAAAACGAGGATCGATATTGTATCCGGGAAGGGTGAACATGAAAGAATTTGCATATCATGACATCGACTACCGCGGCAGATTGCACCGTGTAGACTACCGCAGTACCGATAAAGACGGCAACGTTTGCTACAAATACGCGCAGGTATATACGCCCTATGGCTATGATCCTGCCAAACCCTATGATATTTTGTATCTGATGCATGGCGGCGGTGGCAGTGCCGATGCATGGATCGATAGCTGTGCAGTAAAGAATATGCTGGATCACACCATCCATGCAGGGGATGCAAAACCTATGCTGGTGGTATTCCCCACCTTCTATAAAGTGGCGGCACACGAGACCAAGGAGGCTGCCCGTCAGAGTTCCCGCTTTGATGTACATTTCTTCCAGAAGGAACTGGTGGAAGATCTGCTGCCTGCAGTAGAAAGCAAGTTCCATACCTATGCAGAAACGATGACGCCTGCAGGGTTTAAGGCGACCCGTGAGCACCGTGCCTTTGGTGGATTCTCCATGGGCAGCGTTACCACATGGTATGCATTTATCGAAAACCTGCCTTATTTCAGTAAGTTTGTTCCGCTGAGCGGTGATAGTTGGGCAGTAGAGCAGATGGGCGGCGAAACCAAGACCGAAGAGACCGCAAAACTGCTGGCTGAAGCACCCGCTTCCCAAGGCTTTGGGCCCGAGGATTTCAGCATCTGGGCAGCAACCGGTACCAAGGACCCGGCAAACAATTCGCTGACTCCTCAGATAGAGGCAATGAAAGCATATCCCGAAGTGTTCCGGTTCTCCGAAGACTGGAGCAAGGGCAATCTGCATTTCCTGCTGGCAGAGGATAAGATTCATGCGTATCCGGATGTATGCACCTATCTGTACAACTTCATTTCATATCTGTTCTGAAAATAAGCGATGAAAAAAGCAGCCGTAAGGCTGCTTTTTTGATGGGGTTGTATTGAATGAGGCTGTTTTTTGCATAGAAATAACTATGAAGAAAAACAGACGGTTCAAGCGGAAATATGGCGGACAGATGATACGCGGTGCATTGCTGATGACGGGCGCGGGCATACTATGTAAATTGATAGGTATGCTGCATCGGATATGGCTGGGCAATATTTTGGGCGCAGGCGGCGTAGGGCGCTATCAGCTGGCATACTCGGTATATGGTGTGCTGTTGACGGCAGTCTCGGGCGGTATCCCGCAGGCAGTGGCTGCGTTGACGGCCGGCAGTTTGGCCAAAGGGGATACGTTATCCGCCGTACAGCGGCTTTGCGCGGTGCGACGATGGATGTGCGGTCTGGGCTTGGCAGGTGCTGTAGTATTGATTGTCTGCGGGGAGTGTCTGGCCAAATGGATGGGGATCCCGGGCGGCGGACGGATACTGCAGGCCGCAGCACCGGCGGTGCTGTTTACCGCACTGACTGCGGCCTATCGTGGATATGCACAAGGAAGGCAGGCAGTGTTCCCCTGTGCAGCGGCGCAGGTATGTGAACAGGCGGTCAAATTGGCGGCGGGTATCTGGCTGGCTGCAAAATGGATGGGGCGCGGAGAAGGGTGGGGTGCTGTCGGCGCGATGACAGGCGTCAGCATATCGGAATTATGTGGCCTGTTGGTCATGGGGCTATGGACGGGCAAGGTACGTGGCCAACCGGAGAAGGGGATGTTCTCACGGTATATTGCGCAGCTGACAAAACTTTCTTTGCCTGTAACGATGGGGATGGCGGTGCTGCCCATCCTCGGCAGCATTGACGGTGTGTTGTGTATCAGGCTGCTGCAGCGGTATGCCGAGGGAGACAGTACCGCGTTATACGGATTGTACAGCGGCTTTGTTATGCCGGTCATGCATTTGCCGGGCGTGATCGCATCGGCTGTTTCTGTTTGTGCACTACCGGCAGTGGCTTCGGCTGTGGCGGAAGGGAGGCAGGAGCGGCTGCACAATCGGCTGAGCATAAGTATAAAGGTGATCTGCATGGCGGGTCTTCCGCTGGTCATCGGTATGTGGCTGTTGGCGGAGCCGTTATTGGCGGCGCTATACCGCAGCTTGTCTGCACAGGAATTGCAGACGGGAGAATATCTGATGCGTCTGGCGGCACCGGGAGTGTTTTTCGCGATGCTGGCACAGGTGAGCGGAACGCTGCTGCAAGGATTGGGGCGTATGAGCAGACCGGCGGTGAATATGGCGGTTGGGGCGGTCTGCAGATTGCTGACGGAATGGCTGCTGATCCCACGGATGGGGATCGGAGGAGCGGCGATCGGCGGAGTGGTGTGTTTCGCAGTCCCCGCGGCGCTGAATATGTGGGCGGTGAAACGCCGCGGAAACGGGTCGTATCCGCTTTCCAAATGTCTGCTGCAGCCGCTGCTTGCGGGAATATGGATGGCCGGCGGGATGGCGGCTGTGTGGCAACTGATGGGGTCTGGCGGCGTATGGGGGATGTTGTGTGCAGGCGTTGCCGGGACAGGGATATATGTGGGAAGTCTTTGGCTTATGCATGCGCTGCCCTTGCGTGAAATTTAAGGTGCTGTGGAAAAACGGATCTGCAGTAGGCGGATCCGTTTTTTGACAGTAATAATTCCAAGCGGATCAGTAGGATTTATATTGACAAGAAATGGGGATGGCGGTATGATATATCTGAGTAAATCAGTAGGAATTTGGAGGTGGCGATTTGAAACTATCGACAAAAGGCAGATACGGCCTGCGGGCCATCGTGGATCTGGCGGTCAATCAGCAGCAGGGTCCGGTATCTATCAGCAGTATCGCTGCACGCCAGTCTCTTTCTGAAAACTATCTGGAACAACTGATGTCCCGGTTGAAAAAAGCAGAGTTGGTCCGCAGTGTGCGCGGTGCACAAGGCGGCTATGTATTACAGCGGGATCCGGAGAAAATCTCGGTAGGCGATGTATTGCGGGCGCTGGAGGGGGATATCACCCCGGTGGCATGCATAGGCATCGATGGGATGGAAGGCGGCTGCAGCAGCGCGCATACCTGTGTGACAAAGTATGTGTGGCAGCGTATTAATGAAAGCGTAAACGACACGGTAAATCATATCTTTCTGGACACATTGATCCATGAGAGCCGTGAAAAACAATCTGAAAAAATCGAGTGCCCTATCTGAAGCGGCACATCATGGAGGCAAGTATGAAAAAGCCCATATATTTGGACAATGCAGCAACGACTGCAGCAAGACCGGAAGTCATCGAGGCGATGCTTCCCTATTTCGGTGAACTGTACGGCAATCCGTCTACCGTGTATTCTCTGGGTGCCAGCAGCAAGCAGGCGGAAGAAAACGCCCGCGGCATCATCGCAGGGACGCTGGGAACGGACCCGAAAAATATTTATTTTACCGCAGGCGGCAGTGAGTCTGACAACTGGGCTATCAAGGCGACGGCAGAAGCGTATGCAACCAAGGGAAAACATATTATTACCAGCAAGATCGAGCATCATGCGGTATTGCATACCTGTGAATATCTGGAGAAGCAGGGATATGAAGTGACATATCTGGATGTGGACGAAAACGGTACGATCCGTCTTGAAGAACTGGAAGCGGCCATTCGTCCGGATACGGTCCTTATCACCATCATGTATGCCAACAATGAGATCGGCACCATTCAGCCGGTGGCAGAGATCGGCCGCATCGCAAAGGCACATGGCGTACTCTTCCATACCGATGCGGTACAAGCTTATGGCCAGGTGCCCATTGATGTAGATGCGCAGAATATCGATATGCTGTCTGCCAGCGGCCACAAACTGAACGGACCCAAAGGGATCGGCTTCCTGTATATCCGCAAAGGACTGAAGCTGCGCTCGTTTATTCATGGCGGTGCACAGGAGCGCAAGCGCCGTGCAGGCACAGAGAATGTACCCGGTATCGTCGGTATGGGCAAAGCTGCAGAGATCGCAGCCAAGACCATGCAGGAAAGAACAGATACCGAGCGTGCGCTGAGAGATCATTTGATCGGCCGTGTACTGGCAGAGATCCCTTATGCGCGTCTGAACGGGCATCCGCAGAACAGACTGCCCAACAATGCAAACTTCTGTTTCCGGTTTATCGAGGGTGAGAGTTTGCTGATGCTGCTGGATATGGCCGGCATCTGCGGCTCCAGCGGTTCGGCATGTACATCCGGGTCTTTGGATCCGTCTCATGTCTTGCTGGCGATCGGGCTGCCCCATGAGATCGCTCACGGTTCACTGCGCCTGACACTCAGCCACGAGACGACCAAAGAAGAGATTGATTATACAGTAGATCAACTGAAGATGATCGTGGAAAAACTGCGGTCGATGTCTCCTCTCTATGAGGATTTTGTAAAACACGGAAAGTAATACGGGGGAAACGATATGTATAGCGAAAAAGTAATGGATCATTTCATGAATCCCAGAAATGTAGGAGAAATCGAGAACGCCAGCGGTGTCGGCACGGTAGGCAATGCCAAGTGCGGCGACATTATGCGTATCTTTTTGGATATCGATGAAGAGGGCATCATCCGTGATGTCAAATTCAAGACTTTTGGATGCGGTGCAGCGGTAGCAACCAGCAGCATGGCAACCGAACTGGTCAAGGGCAAAAGCATTCAGGAAGCAATGCAGATCACCAATAAAGCGGTTATGGATGCGCTGGACGGACTCCCCTCTGTCAAAGTGCACTGCTCTTTGCTGGCAGAGGAAGCGATCCATGCGGCACTTTGGGACTATGCTACCAAAAACGGCATCGTGATCGAAGGATTGGAGCAGCCCAAGTCGGATATCAGCGAACATGAAGAGGACGAAGAATATTAATTTATACGGCAAAAGACTACCCGGCATTGTCAATCATGCCGGGTTTCGTTTATAATAAAGGAAAAGAGATCGGAACAGGAGCAATCAGTATGCTGACAATATTGGGTATCGGGACAGGTACCGAACAAACGCTGACACTGCAGGGATATCGGATGCTGCAGGAAGCAGACAACATCATATTGCAGACAGAGCAGATCCCGCTGGCGCAGACATTGCGCGAACAAGGTATCGTATTTGACACACTGGATGACTGTTATGAGGATTCCGAAGATTTTGACGAACTGCAGGAGCTGGTGCTGGAAAAACTGTGGGGCGACGAAGATAAGTTGCTGTGTATTCTGGGTGATTTGTATACCAATACGCTGGTGCGGTCGATTTTGCCGGATATGCCGTACCGATTGGTGCCGGGTATGGGCTTTGCAGAAGCAGCGCTTTCCATGTGCTGCGCTGCACTGGGGACCAGCGCAACGCTATGCAGCACGGCCTATGATTTTGCGGAAGCAGAGTATAGCGGCGCAGGCAATCTGGTGATCACAGAGGTGGATTCTCAATATCTGGCAGCGGAGATTGCGCTGAAACTCCAGCGGCATCTGTCGGGGGACAGTAAGGTGTGGGTGATCCATCATGGGCAGGCATCCTGCTGTGCGCTGAATATGTTGTGTATGCGCGAAGCGTGGGATTACAGCAGCGCCATTGTGGTGCCGGAAGAATCGATCGATCAGCGGGAAGGATATACATTTCAGGATTTCTGTCGCGTGATGGATATTCTTTTGGGAGAGAACGGCTGCCCATGGGATAAAGCACAGACCCATGAAAGTCTGCGTATTCATCTGTTGGAAGAATGTTATGAGGTATTGGAAGCCATTGATAAGGACGATCCGTTTATGTTGGCGGACGAACTGGGCGACCTGCTGATGCAGATCGTGATCCATGCCAAAATTTCGGCAAAACACGGCGAGTTCGATGAAATGGATGTCAGCACAAACATCGCCAAGAAAATGATCCGCAGACATCCCCGTATCTTTATCGGGGAAGATGCCGATATCGGCTGGGATGATCTGAAACGTAAAGAAAAGGCGCAAAAAACAGCGGAACAGGTATTGCGGGATATTCCTGCGGCCATGAGCGCGCTGATGCGTGCGCAGAAACTGCACAAAAAAGCAGAAACCATCGGTTTTGCGGGGCAGCAGCACCATGCCTGGGCAAAAGTGGAAGAAGAACTGGCCGAACTGAAGGCGGCCAAGACGCCGGAAGAAGTCCGTGAAGAAGCAGGAGATCTGCTGATGGCGGTGGTATGGCTGTGCCACAAACTGGGGGCGGAAAGTGAACTGGTATTGTCCGAAGCGTGCGAAAAGTTTATTGTACGCTTTGCGGCAATGGAGCAGGAAGCCTGTAAACAAGGCATTTCTTTGGGGGATCTGGATGAAAATGGGTGGTTGCGTCTTTGGAGACAGGCAAAAATCACAAATTAACGTATAATTTATAATAAAAGGGCTTGTCAAACAGCTTGTAATTGGTTATAATCTTCTTCGGCAAAGTTAAAAAAGCGCGTTGCAATGCACTTTTTTAGCATAAATGCAACCGTTTGAAATAATCGGAACATATTCCCCAGGAGGAGATTACAATGAACAAGACTGAATTGATCGCAGCAATCGCAGCAAAAGCTGAGCTGTCCAAGAAGGATGCTGAAAAAGCTCTGATGGCTTTCACCGAGACTGTTGTAGAAGAACTCAAGAAAGATGGCAAAGTACAGATCGTTGGCTTTGGTACCTTCGAAGCACGTGCACGTGCTGAAAGAAAGGGCATCAACCCCCTGACCAAAGAAACCATCACCATCGCTGCTTCCGTAGTACCCGCTTTCAAGGCAGGCAAAGCATTCAAGGATGCAGTGAAGTAAGTCGTATTTCACGCAAGTGGTTCTGCCCGCTCGGGACAGGACCACTTTTTTTATAAAGAATTTCGCAGGAGGATCCGAATCCTATGAGATTGGATAAATTTTTGAAACTTTCACGGGTGATCAAGCGCCGTACGGTAGCGGCTTCCGCAGCGGATGCGGGCAGAGTGTCAGTCAACGGCAGAGCCGCAAAACCGGGTCATAAGCTCAAGATCGGCGATGAGATCAGCATCGAATTCGGCAGCAGTATCCTGAATATCCGTGTGAAGGACCTGAAGGAGACTGTGCGTAAAGAAGACGCAGACTCTATGTATGAGGTGATCGGTCAATGAAGGCTTATGCCATTGTTCTGGCGGCAGGGAAAGGCCTGCGTGCAGGCCAGAAACAGAATAAGATGTTTGCCCGGCTGGCAGGCAAAACGCCTTTGGAATACAGCCTGAAAGCATGCAGACGCGCAGGTTGTTTTGATGGCGTGGTCATCGTATGTCAGCCGCAGGAGATCGAGCGCGCCAAAGCGATCGGCCGGGAAATATTTCCCGATGCGTGCTATGTGGCCGGCGGTGCAACCAGACAGGAATCTGCCTATGCGGGGCTGAAAGCACTGCCTGCAGATGCCGATATTGCAGCGATCCACGACGGGGCCCGTTGTTTTATACGGCCGGAACTGTTTGTGCGCTGTATAGAGAGCTGCAAACAATACGGAAGCGGTGTGGCAGGGCGTAGATGTACGGATACCGTGAAAGTGGTAGACGGGGAAGATTGTTTTGTAAAGACGCTCAACCGCGATGAATTGATCCTGGTGGAGACGCCGCAGGTGTTTATGTACCGGGAAATACTGGAGGCATATGAGCAGGCTTTTGCACAAAACTATACAGGTACAGACGATGCAAGTCTGATGGAAAGGATGGGCAAACAAGTGAAACTGGTAGAGTCACAGGGTGAAAACTTCAAACTGACCATGCCGGGAGATTTTGCCCGCGGAGAACGGCATCTGCAGAGAGAACAGGCGATGCGTATCGGGCAGGGATATGATATTCATGCGCTGGTATCCGGCAGACCGTTGATACTGGGCGGAGTGCATATCCCGCACGAGACCGGTCTGGCAGGGCATTCGGATGCCGATGCATTGGTGCATGCGCTGATCGATGCATTGCTGGGGGCGGCAGCGATGGGCGATATCGGAGAATTGTTCCCGGATACCGACCCGGCCTATAAAGGAGCAGACAGCATGGCGCTGCTGGCGCAGGTCAAGCAGCTGCTGGATGCGGAAAACTGGCAGATCGATAATGTGGATGCTACATTGTTTCTGGAAAAACCCAAGATGCAGCCGTATAAGACGGTGATCCGTGATACTCTGGCAAAGGCATTGGGACTGAAGGTTGATCAGATAAATATTAAGGCAAAAACAGCAGAAAAGTTTGGTGCAGTGGGCAGACAGGAAGCCATCGCTGCTTCTGTTACTTGTCTGCTGCATCGATAAGAACAGACAAGGGAGGCGCGTATGCAGCCAAGAGATAACAGGATAAGGCGGCAAAGTCCGAGCCGGCGCAAACGCCGTGCAAAACAGCGGGCATCTATGGGGCGCTTGCCTGTACGGCAGATCTTGACAGGTGCAGGGATCGCATGTGTGATCCTGCTGGCAATACTGTTGATCCCGAAAATGTTCCGCAAAGAGCAAGCCCCGGAACTGGTGCCGGGCGATATCATCGATTCGGCCATGACGGCCATCACCGGGGATGCTTCCGATATCAGTTATTTGCAGCGTGAGGCGAAAATCCAGTACAATGCCATCAACGAACCGTACCGGTATGGGGATGAGATCGTATTTTCTGCGACCAGCGGCAATATGTCGTATACCAGAATGGTCGTATTCAATACCGAGACGAAGGAAAGTGAGATCATTCCCGCAAAGGTAAAGTACAATAACCTGACCGGCATGGTCATGAACGAAAAATATATTGTGTATCTGGATGCTTCTGCAGGCGGCGGCGGGCGTATCTGCTGCTACCACCGTCAGGACGGGACGTTTACATACATCAAGGAGTATTTGTATGCCATGCCTAAGCTGGCGCTGGATGGCGATTTTCTGGCGTTTTTACAGCAGGCAGGCGAAAGCACGGACAGATTGTATGTGTGCAATTTGAATACGGGCGAGACGGTCACTCCCAAAGTGTTTGAAGGTTCTGCCGGTGCGACGGGCGGGGTACATCTGGACGGCGCGATGTTGACGTATGCCACGACTTATTACGAAGGCGACGTACTTATGAGCCGTGTGACGACGCTGGATCTGCTCAGCGGGCAGGAAACGGTGTTTGACTGGGATCGTCTGGTATATATGCCTATGCGTGACGGGAACCATTTGGCATTTATGTCTGCAGCTTCGGGCGTGCCGGATGACGTGTATCTGAGTGAAAACGGTGCTGCGCCGCAGTTGCTGGTATCCGGTGTGACGAATATGAAGATGGGCGACGGTTTTCTGGCATATACGAAGGATCAGGCGGTGTATGTATATGTATTTGAGACGGGTAAGAGTTTCCGGCTCAATACAGCTGTTTCCAAGGCACTGCTTTCTTCGGTGGAAGGGAAATCGGTGTGCTGGTATGATGTGACCAGCTACGACGATGTAGACATCGTAAAATATGCAGAGATGGAATGGTAAGAACGATGGCAAAACCCAAAAGTATATATCGTTGTAAGGAATGTGGATACGAGACTACAAAGTGGCTGGGAAAGTGTCCTTCCTGCGGGGAATGGAACGCGCTGGAAGAAGCGGCGCCGGAAAGCAGAACGAACTACCCCGGCAAGGCAAAACCGGCAGTACAGGCAGATCTTTCCCGTGTTGTGGAATTGAGGCAGATCCGGGAAACCGTGACGAGTCGTATTAAAACGGGGATCGGCGAACTGGATCGGGTGCTGGGCGGCGGTATCGTTCCGGGCAGCATTGTGCTTGCCGGCGGCGAACCCGGTATCGGTAAATCTACGCTGTTTTTGCAGATGGCAGACCGGCTGGCCGGAGAGCGGGAAGTATTGTATGTTTCCGGCGAGGAATCTGCAGAACAGGTGGCGATGCGCTTTGGCAGACTGGGATTATCCTCCGGGCTGCAGTTTATGGCAGAAAATCAGGCAGAACTGATTCTGGCGGCAGCCGAACAAAAGAAACCGGAAATTCTGATCGTGGATTCGGTCCAGACGATATATCATACAGACATTTCTTCTGCGGCGGGCAGCGTCAGTCAGGTGCGTGAATGCGCGGCGGCATTGGCGAGATTCGCAAAGCAAACCAACACGGCGGTATTTATCATCGGTCATGTGACCAAAGATGGCAATATTGCAGGTCCGCGTGTGCTGGAGCATCTGGTAGATACCGTGCTGTACTTTGAGGGCGAGGCCCAAAGTGCTTTCCGTATATTGCGGGCAGTAAAAAACCGTTTTGGCTCGACCAATGAGATCGGCGTATTTGATATGAATGCATCGGGTATGCAGGAGGTAAAAAATCCGTCGGCGATCATGTTGTCCGGCCGGATGAAGGGAATGCCCGGTTCCTGTGTATACTGTGCGTTGGAAGGAACGCGCCCTGTGCTGATCGAAGTAGAGGCGCTGGTCAGCGAGACGTCCTTTGGTACACCGCGGCGCATGACGACAGGTGCGGATTATAATCGCGTCAGCCTGATCATTGCGGTGCTGGAAAAGAAAATCGGCCTCAAGATGTATAATCAGGACATCTTTGTCAATGTAGGGGGCGGTATGCGGATCGGGGATACGGCTTTGGATATGGCCATTGCAGCGGCAATTGTATCCAGCTTCCGCAACAAACCCGTACGGCAGGGCACCATACTGTTCGGCGAGATCGGTCTAACGGGAGAAATCCGGCATATTTCTCAGGCGGATAAGCGCATTGCGGAAGCGGAGCGCATGGGCATGGAGCGTGTAATACTACCGCACAGCAATGCGGGGGCAAGCGGCAATGTGGAATTGGTGCCGGTCAAAACACTGCACGATGTGCTGGCGTCGATTTTTTAAACTGCGTAAACAATTTATTAACAACAAAAGAAGCAGAACTGTAACATAGACAGCTCTGCTTCTTTCATGTTACCATAAAGATGGTTTTATTTTTAATTTTATACGAGGCTTTATTCCATGAAAAAACTTTTGAAGACCATGATGGTCCTGGTGGGTGCGTCTGCAGGATTGGCGGCAGCGCAGGGGGTTATTGCGTTGATACAACGCAATATCGGCCGCTTTGGCGGCGCGCAGGAATGGTGGATGGCGCCGGCTTTTGTGGCACTGTGCATTGTGATCGGCGGTGTCATCATGCTACTGCTCAGTGAGCGGCTGGCAGCGGCGATGATGCAGGGGATCCGTATTGTTGAAAAAAATATCGTGCAGGCATCGTACAGGACGGTGTTGTTCGGCGTGTGCGGTGTGGGCTTTGGGCTGCTAGCAGCCTTCCTTATTTCTATGCTGTTGTCGCGTCTGGGAAACAGTCTGCTGGTCATGTTCATCAATGCCACCATTTACATGGTATGTATATATCTGGGGATGGTCATTGCCAAAAAACTGAGCAGGCACAGGGATAATGAGGGACTGCTGCCAAGCGATATACCTGAAGGCTGCGATAAATATGTAGACACCAGCGTCATTATCGATGGACGCATTCTGGATATTTGCAAGACCGGAGTACTGGAAGGCAAATTGATCGTGCCTGAATTTGTGCTGGCGGAATTGCAGCATATCGCGGATTCGGAAGATTCGATCCGCAGGGCAAAAGGGCGACGCGGTCTGGACATTTTGCAAAAGATGCAGGACGAACTGAAAGAGTCCGGCCTGGAGATACTGGTGAGCAAAATAGAAAAGGCTGAGGATGAACCTGTGGATACGGCATTGCTGCGCGCGGCCAAAGATGCCGGCGGCAAAGTATTGACATTGGATTACAACCTCAATAAGGTGGCGGCTGTGCAAAAGGTCGCGGTGATCAATATAAACGAACTTGCCAATGCGATCAAGCCGCTGATGCTGCCCGGTGAAGAACTGTCAGTGTGCATTCTGAGAAAAGGAAAGGAACGCGATCAGGGTGTGGCTTATCTGCAGGACGGTACCATGATCGTAGTGGAAGATGCCGGCGGACGCATAGGTGAGGAATTGTCGGTCGAAGTGACCAGTGTGCTGCAGACGGCGGCAGGCAGAATGATTTTTGCGAAATTGTGTGATAAATAAGGTGCGTATCGGATACTTAGAATAAAGTTGTGGAATTTGTAAACAAATTGTGAATTCCGCAACTTTTTTTGTTTCTTTGTGCAGCCCAGGCTATTTTGCCATGAAATTTTCGTGAAAAAGTGCAAAAACGAAGAAAAAATCTGTGCAAAAAAACGTTTTGTCATTGACAGTAACCTCTTGAAATGTTATTATCTTATACTGCACTCTCGAGGAATTTGCCTGTTTTTTCGTAATGCAAACATATCGAAAAAACCGCATATTCATCGCGTTTTCGGCGAAAATGTTCGATGTTTGAGAGCGCAGAACACGATTACCAAATTAGACTGAATATCAAAGATTAATGAATAGGAGTGAGTGCTTTGAGTATGGTACATGAAGTACAAGCAGGAAAAGCTACGAGAATGAGCTTTGCCAAAATTCAGGAAACCATTAATATTCCTGATCTCATTGAGATCCAGAAGGATTCCTATGATCGTCTTTTGAAATATGGGTTGAGAGAAGTGTTTGACGACATCTCTCCCATTACCGACTATTCCGAGACTCTGGTACTGGAGTTTTTGAATTATCGCGTGTTGGATAAGCCCAAATATGACATCGAGGAATGCAAAGAGCGTGACGTAAACTACGCAGCGCCCCTGAAGGTGGAAGTCCGCCTGATCAACAAGGAAACCGGTGAGGTCAATGTACAGGAAGTATTTATGGGTGACTTCCCTCTGATGACACCCAAGGGTACCTTTATCATCAACGGCGCTGAGCGCGTTATCGTAAGCCAGTTGGTTCGTTCTCCCGGTGCATATTTCAGCTCCGCAAAGGATAAGACCGGTAAAGACCTGTTCTCTTCTCAGGTTATCCCCAACAGAGGTGCATGGCTGGAGTTTGAGACGGATTCCAATGACATCCTTTCTGTACGTATCGACCGTACCAGAAAGCTGCCCGCAACTGTGCTCATCCGTGCGATGGGTATCGGCGAAAATCACGAGATCCTTTCCTACTTCGGTGATGATGTGGTATTGGAAGCTACCATTGCAAAAGACACCGCAGAAAATCAGCAGGAAGGCCTGCTGGAAGTCTACAAGCGTCTGCGTCCCGGTGAGCCCCCGACAGTAGAGAGCGCAAGCATGCTGATCGAATCTCTCTTCTTTGATCACAAGCGTTATGACTTGGGCAGAGTAGGCAGATATAAATTTAATAAGAAACTTTCTCTTGCTACCCGTATTCAGGGCAAGATTGCAGCAGAGAATATTATCAATACCGAGACCGGCGAACTGCTGGCAGCAGCCGGCGACATGATCAGCGAGCAGACTGCGCGCGAGATCCAGAACGCAGGCATCAATGCCGTAAAGCTGGTATTTGGCGAAGAGATCCACAAGGTTATCGGTAACCACTTTGTAGATGCGCACGCATATCTGAACTTTGATCCCGAAGAAGTCGGCATCAATGAGCAGGTTTACTACCCCGCATTCAAGAGCATCCTGGATGAAGCAGAGAATGAAGAAGCACTGCGCGAAGCATTGGCTGCGAATATCGCTACCCTGATCCCCAAGCACATCATCGTAGAAGATATGTTCGCTTCCATCAGCTATCAGCTGGGTCTGCGCTTTGGCGTAGGCAGCATGGACGATATCGACCATCTGGGTAACAGAAGAATCCGTTCCGTAGGTGAACTGCTGCAGAATCAGCTGCGCGTCGGTCTGTCCAGACTGGAAAGAGTCGTAAGAGAACGTATGTCCATTCAGGATTTGGAGCGTGCTACGCCCTCTGCACTCATCAACATCCGTCCTGTAACCGCAGCAATCAAAGAATTCTTTGGTTCTTCTCAGCTGTCCCAGTTCATGGACCAGACAAACCCCCTGGCAGAACTGACTCATAAGCGCAGACTGTCTGCATTGGGCCCGGGCGGTCTGAACAGAGACAGAGCAAGTTTTGAAGTTCGTGACGTACATCACTCTCACTACGGCAGAATGTGTCCTATTGAGACGCCTGAAGGCCCCAACATCGGTCTGATCGGTTCTCTGTCCACATATGCCCGCGTGAATGAATACGGCTTTATCGAATCTCCCTATCGCGAGATCGATAAGCAGACTGGTATCGCTACCAACAACATTCGTTATATTACGGCTGACGAAGAAGATAACTACATTGTAGCGCAGGCAAACGAGCCGCTCGATGAACAGGGCAGATTTGTCAATCCCACCATCACTTGCCGTCAGCAGGATCAGTTCGTGGAAGTACCTGCTTCCATGGTAGATATGATGGACGTTTCTCCCCGCCAGCTGGTATCCGTTGCATCTGCAATGATCCCCTTCCTGGAGAACGACGACGCAAACCGTGCTCTGATGGGTTGTAACATGCAGCGTCAGGCAGTACCGCTTCTCATCCCCGAGTCTCCTATCGTTGGTACGGGTATGGAAGGCAAAGCAGCATATGACTCCGGCGTACTGGTAAAAG
The DNA here is from genome assembly GCA_017531505.1 of Clostridia bacterium. Taxonomy (GTDB): domain Bacteria; phylum Bacillota; class Clostridia; order Christensenellales; family Christensenellaceae; genus QANA01. The sequence goes on from JAFXKX010000015.1 coordinate 14,838, forward strand.
CAGAACGCGGTGGTGTTGTAAAGCATGTACAGGCTGACAGAGTCGTCATCACTACCGAAGACGGTACCGATGATGTATATAAATTGATCAAATACTCCCGTTCTAACCAGGGTACCTGTATCAATCAGATGCCGCTGGTACGCAAGGGTGACAAGATCGAAGCAGGTGAAGTACTGGCAGACGGTCCCTCTACCGATAAGGGCGAGATCGCGCTGGGCAAGAACATCCTCATGGGCTTCATGACCTGGGAAGGTTATAACTACGAGGACGCTGTACTCATCTCCGAACGTCTGGTAAAGGACGATGTATTTACCTCGATCCATATCGAAGAATATGAATCTCAGGCAAGAGACACCAAACTCGGTGCAGAAGAAATCACCCGTGACATCCCCAATGTCGGTCCCGAAGCTTTGAAGGATCTGGATGCAAACGGTATCATTCGTATCGGTGCGGAAGTAAACAGCGGTGACATTCTGGTTGGTAAGGTTACCCCCAAGGGTGAGACCGAACTGACCGCAGAAGAGCGTCTGCTGCGTGCGATCTTTGGTGAAAAGGCAAGAGAAGTAAGAGACACCTCTCTGCGCGTACCTCATGGCGAAGGCGGTATTGTAGTCGACGTCAAGATCTTCACCAGAGAAGACAAGGATGAACTTACTGCCGGCGTCAACAAACTGGTAAGAGTATATATCGCTCAGAAGAGAAAGATCTCTGTCGGCGACAAGATCGCAGGCCGTCACGGTAACAAGGGTGTTATTTCCCGCGTAATGCCTGTAGAAGATATGCCCTTCCTGCCCGACGGCACGCCCCTTGATATCGTACTCAACCCCTTGGGCGTACCTTCCCGTATGAATATCGGTCAGGTATTGGAAGTACATCTTGGTCTGGCTGCAAAGGCAAACAACTGGAAGATCGCAACGCCGGTATTTGACGGCGCGACCGAGGAAGATATCGAAGAATTGCTGGCAAGCTCCGGCCTGTCTCCCGACGGCAAGACCGTTCTGTATGACGGCCGCTCCGGCGAACCCTTTGAAAACCGCGTAACCGTAGGTTACATGTATATTCTGAAACTGCATCACCTGGTAGACGATAAGATCCACGCCCGTTCCACCGGTCCTTACTCTCTGGTAACACAGCAGCCTCTGGGCGGTAAAGCTCAGTTTGGCGGTCAGCGTTTCGGTGAAATGGAAGTTTGGGCACTGGAAGCATATGGCGCAGCAAATACACTGCAGGAAATCCTGACTGTCAAGTCCGACGATATCGTTGGTCGTGTCAAGACGTATGAGGCAATCGTCAAGGGTGAAAACATCCCCGAACCGGGTGTTCCCGAATCCTTCAAGGTATTGATCAAGGAACTGCAGAGCTTGTGTCTGGATGTAAAGGTACTGGGCGAAGGCGCTCAGGAAATCCAGCTGCTCGAGTCTGACGAGGATGACATCGATCTCGATATCAATATCGAAGGCGATGAATTGCCTGTTGTTGAGCACGAAGAAGATACGGCTGAAGAATTCCCGGATGAAGAGGAAGAAGAGCTGGATATCGATGAACTCGACTTCAAGGGCCTTGGCGATCTCCTGGGTAGTGAAGATGTAATGGAAAGCGAAGAAGAAGATGACGGCGGTATGGATTTCCTTGCGGATATCCTGAGCTCCGATTTGGATGACGTCTTCTCCGGCGACGACCTGGATGAATAATTAAAACAACTGCGACTCAAATAAAAATCTTATGGAAGGAAGGGGTTTTACTTTGTTCGAACTCAACACTTTCGATTCGATGCAGATAGGTTTGGCATCGCCGGAAAAAATAAGAGAATGGTCTCATGGTGAAGTAAAGAAGCCTGAGACGATCAACTACCGCACCCTGAAACCCGAACGCGACGGTCTGTTCTGCGAACGCATTTTTGGACCGACAAAAGACTGGGAATGTCACTGCGGCAGATATAAACGTATTCGTCATAAAGGAATTATTTGTGAAAAGTGCGGTGTAGAGGTTACCCGCGCAAAGGTTCGTCGTGAACGTATGGGTCACATCGAACTGGCTGCACCGGTATCTCACATCTGGTATTTCAAGGGCATTCCCTCTCGCATGAGCCTGCTTTTGGATATCTCTCCCCGTGCATTGGAAAAGGTGCTGTACTTTGCATCCTTCGTTGTTACCGATCCGGGCGAGACCACTTTGGAATACAAGCAGCTGCTGACCGATAAGGAATATCGCGAAGCAGTGGAAAACTTTGGTGAAGGCAGCTTCAAGGCAGGTATGGGTGCAGAAGCCATCAAGATCCTGCTGCAGGAACTGGATCTGGACGCTGTGGCAGAGAGCCTCAAGGAAGATCTCAACAGCACCTCCGGTCAGAAACGTGCCCGTGCGATCAAGCGCATGGAAGTTATCGAAGCTTTCAGAAAGTCCAACAACAAGCCTGAATGGATCATCCTGGATGTTGTACCGGTCATTCCTCCGGAACTGCGCCCCATGGTACCGTTGGATGGCGGCAGATTTGCTACCTCCGACCTCAATGATCTGTACAGACGTGTTATTAACAGAAACAATCGTCTAAAGCGCCTGCTGGAGCTCAAAGCGCCGGATATCATCGTCCGTAACGAAAAGCGTATGCTGCAGGAAGCTGTAGACGCCCTCATCGACAACGGCAGAAGAGGCCGCCCTGTTACCGGCGTAGGCAACAGAGCACTCAAGTCTCTGTCCGATATGCTCAGAGGTAAGCAGGGTCGCTTCCGTCAGAACCTGCTGGGTAAGCGTGTAGACTACTCCGGCCGTAGCGTTATCGTTGTTGGCCCCGAACTGAAGATGTATCAGTGCGGTCTGCCCAAGGAAATGGCGCTGGAGTTGTTCAAGCCCTTCGTAATGAAGAAGCTGACCGATGAAGGATATGCACACAACATCAAGAGCGCAAAGCGCATGGTAGAAAAGGTACGTCCCGAAGTATGGGATGTATTGGAAGAGGTCATCAAGGGCCATCCCGTTCTGCTCAACCGTGCACCTACGCTCCACCGTCTGGGCATCCAGGCATTTGAGCCCGTATTGGTAGAAGGCCGTGCGATCAAACTGCATCCGTTGGCATGTACCGCATTCAACGCAGACTTTGACGGCGACCAGATGGCAGTACACGTACCGCTTTCTGTAGAAGCACAGGCAGAGGCACGTTACCTCATGCTGGCTGCAAACAACATCCTCAAGCCTCAGGATGGTAAGCCTGTTGTAGTACCTTCTCAGGACATGGTCATCGGTTCCTACTATCTGACCCTGATCAAGCCGGGTGCAAAGGGCGAGGGCAGCGTATTTGCTTCTCCTGATGAAGTGCTGCTGGCATACAATACACACAATATCGAAATGCAGGCGCTGGTAAAGGTCCGTGTAACCCGTGAAGTAAATGGCGTAGAAAAGACCGGTATCATCGAGACCACTGCAGGCCGCATTATCTTTAACCAGGCAATTCCGCAGGATCTGGGTTATCTCAACAGAGAGATCCCCGCAAATGAACTGCAGTACGAAGTCAACGAGGTTGTCGGCAAGTCCCAGCTGGGCAAGATCGTCAGCCGCTGCTTTGAAAAACTGGGTGCAAGCCGCACCAGTGTTGTACTGGATAACATCAAGGCACAGGGTTATCACTACTCCACCATCGGTGCAGTTACGGTCAGCGTATCTGACATCAAGGTTCCGGAGGCAAAGAAACAGTATCTTGCAGAAGCAGAAGACCGTATCAGCGACATTCAGCATCAGTACCGTCGTGGCTTCCTGACCGATAAGGAAAGAAAAGACAACGTTGTTGCTGTATGGACCGAAACTACCAATAAAGTTACCGCAGCTCTGGAAAAGAGCATGGATGACTTCAACCCCATCAACATGATGGCAAGATCCGGTGCGCGTGGTAGCATTAACCAGATCCGTCAGCTGGCAGGTATGCGTGGTCTGATGGCAGACCCGTCCGGTGAGATCATCGAAATCCCGATTCGCGCAAACTTCCGCGAAGGCTTGTCCGTATTGGAATTCTTCATCTCTTCTCACGGTGCTCGTAAAGGTCTGGCAGATACTGCACTGAGAACCGCAGACTCCGGTTATCTGACCAGACGTCTGGTAGACGTATCTCACAACGTAATCGTTCGCGAAATCGACTGTTTCGAAAGATTGGGCGAACAGACACAGGGTATTACCGTTGGTAATCTCTATAACGGCAACAATGTCGTAGAACCTCTGGAAGACAGAATCCGCGGCAGAGTGGCAGTACACAATATCGTACATCCCATGACCGGAGAGATCATGGTACAGGCTAACGAAATGATCACACCTGTACAGGCTAAGGCGATTGCAGCTTCCGGTATTAAGGAAGTACAGATCCGTTCCGTACTGACCTGTAAGAGCGAAAACGGCGTTTGCGAAAAGTGCTACGGCGCAAACATGGCAAGCGGCAATCTGGTAGACATCGGTGAGGCAGTTGGCGTTATCGCTGCACAGTCCATTGGTGAACCCGGTACCCAGCTGACCATGAGAACCTTCCATACCGGTGGTGTTGCAGGCGGCGATATCACACAGGGTCTCCCCCGTGTCGAAGAATTGTTCGAAGCAAGAAAGCCCCGTGGTCTGGCAGTGATCTCTGAGATCGCAGGTACTGTATCGCTTACGGATAATAAGAAGAAGAGAGAGATCATCGTTACTCCCGAGATTGGCGAGTCTGCAGTATATATCATCGCATACGGTTCCCGTATCAAGGTACATGACGGCGACGTGATCGAAGCCGGTGACGAACTGACCGAAGGTTCCATCAACCCGGCAGACATCCTGAAGATCAAGGGTGTTAAGGGCGTACAGGACTATCTGCTCAAGGAAGTACAGATGGTATACCGTATGCAGGGTGTAGAAATCTCTGACAAACATCTGGAAGTCATCATCCGTCAGATGCTGCGTAAGTGCCGTATCGATGATGCAGGTGAGACCAATATGCTGACCGGCGAAATGGTAGATATCTTCCGTTTCGAGGCAGAAAATGAACAGGCTGTCAAGGAAGGCAAGCGCCCCGCAATTGCATCCCGTGTATTGCTGGGTATTACCAAAGCAGCTCTGTCCACCGAATCCTTCTTCTCTGCAGCATCCTTCCAGGAGACCACCCGTGTCCTGACCGATGCAGCGATCAAGGGTAAGGTTGACCCGCTGGTAGGCCTGAAAGAAAACATCATCATTGGTAAGCTGATCCCTGCAGGTACCGGTATGAAACGGTACAAAAATGTGGATGCTGCCAAGAATGTGCCCGATCAGGAACTGGCTGCACAGCTGGAAGAAGCAGAAATGGAATTCGCACAGGCAGAGGAGCTGTAAAGCCCCTCTCCTGATGCAATAAAAGGAGTTTTATTGTATGGAAACCAAGCAGAATCTTGTGGAAAAGAGCAGCAGAAGATGTTCTGTAAAACATACTCCGATCTGCAAATTCCTCGGCAGCGACGGCTGTGAAAAGTGTTCGCTGTATAAAGGTGATGTTAAGGAAACAGAAAAGAAAAAGACCGGTGAGATCTGGGAAGTGACCCAGTCCAATCTCCCCTGGGATGTCGATAACTTCCATGAATCCGAAACCTGTTTGTTCTGTAAAAAACGCCCCGGTAACCCCAAGGCAGTATACGGAACTGTGGAATTGGCGCATCCGGAGCCTCCCTATGAAAAGGGTATGATCTTTGGTCTGGGCAAGCCCCAGCGTGAAGAAGTCGGCAGTCTGATCCCTTTCCCGGTAGCAATGTGCAAAGATTGCAAGAAGCGCTATGATCTGGTAGAGAATCTGAAGTTCTACTCCGCATTTGTAGGATTTTTGCTGGGCGTGCTCATCGTGCTGCTGATCTCCAAGTGGGAAGTGATCCAGTACTCTCCCGAATATATCCCGTTGGTCATCGTACTGTTCTTTATGGCTGTTGTGTATGCAATTGGCGGTAAGGTTGCAGAAAAGTTGATCAAAAAATACAGTGATGAAATGTATTTCAGACTGTTCCAGATCCCTGAAATGGCAGAAATGGAAGAAATGGGCTGGTTTGTATACCGTGAAGAAAAGGAGAAGACCAGAATGATCATTTCCAAGAAAAAGCCCAGAGAACATTTCAGATATTTCAGTCTGGATCCCCGCCAGCCCGGCGACGAATAAGTTTTTATAAGCAATAAGCGGGCTTTTTCAGGAAAATATCCCAAAAAGCCCGTGATATTGCGATTTTTGTGTTGACACAGTATCAATAGCAATGATAGAATACATAGTGCTGTATGCTGTCAAAATATGCGCTAACAGCAGATATCAATGAGTATTTACATTCCCCAAGGGTTGCGTGGGAATCTCATATATATCATTTTAAAATTTACACAAAACTCAAGGAGGTAAGAAGTTAAGGTATGCCTACCATTAACCAGCTTGTCAAAAAAGGAAGAACAACCGTTAAGTATAAATCCAACTCCCCGATTCTTCAGCAGTGCCCTCAGAAGAGAGGCGTTTGCACCGCAGTTCGTACCATGACCCCCAAGAAGCCGAACTCCGCTCTGAGAAAGATTGCAAGAGTACGTCTTGTTAACGGCATGGAAGGTACTGTTTATATCCCCGGTATCGGTCACAACCTGCAGGAACACTCCGTTGTACTCGTAAGAGGCGGCAGAGTTAAGGACCTTCCTGGTGTACGTTACCACATTATCAGAGGTGCTCTGGACGCAGCCGGCGTAAACGGCCGTATGCAGGCTAGATCTCTGTATGGTACCAAGCGCGCCAAGAAGAGCAAGTAAGTCACACAAACAGGAAAGACCAATTAATTTGAATTTTACGGAGGTATAACACATGTCCAGACGTGGTGGAACACCCAAGCGTATCGTTACGCCGGATCCTATCTATAAAAGCACTGTAGTAACCAAACTCATCAACCAGATCATGCTCGATGGCAAGCGTGGCACCGCTCAGCGCATTTGCTACGATGCATTTGAAATCGTTGCCGCTAAGACCGGCAAGGACCCCATGGAAGTATTTGAAGCTGCTATGGAAAACATCATGCCCGCACTGGAAGTAAAGGCAAGACGTATCGGCGGTGCTACTTACCAGGTTCCTATGGAAGTTCGTCCTGAAAGAAGACAGACTCTGGCTATCCGCTGGATGACCAACTTCTCCAGAAACCGTGGTGAAAGAACCATGTGCGAACGCGTAGCAGGCGAAATCATGGATGCTGCAAACAATGCAGGCGCAAGCGTACGCAGAAAAGAAGAAATGCACAGAGCAGCAGAAGCAAACAAGGCATTCGCTCATTTCCGCTTCTAATCCGCTCTTCATATTGCAACAATTTTTTACACAAACTTACTCTGTTTACGCGCGCGAATACCTTCACGCGCGTAAATATGCGTAAGGGACCCGGAGCATAAAGCTCTGAAACATGTTTGAAAGGAGAAACATAGTGGCAGAAAGAACCCCCTTGCATCTTATCAGAAACTTTGGCATCATGGCTCACATTGACGCTGGTAAGACCACCACAACCGAAAGAATTCTGTTCTACACCGGTGAGAACTATAAGATGGGCGAAACCCACGATGGCGCTTCTACTACCGACTTTATGGAGCAGGAGCAGGAGAGAGGTATCACCATCATGTCCGCAGCAGTTACCGCACGTTGGCGCGGTCATCAGCTGAACATCATCGACACTCCCGGACACGTAGACTTTACTGTAGAAGTAGAGCGTTCCCTGCGCGTATTGGACGGTACTGTTTCCGTATTCTGCGCAAAGGGCGGCGTAGAGCCCCAGTCCGAGACTGTATGGCGTCAGGCTGAAAAGTTTGGCGTACCGCGTCTTGCTTACATCAACAAGATGGACATCATTGGTGCTGACTTCTTTCGCGTAGTAGATATGATCACCAACCGTCTGAAGGCAAATCCCATCCCGCTGCAGCTGCCTATCGGCAAAGAAGCTGACTTCATCGGTATGGTAGACCTGATCGGTCGTAAAGCATTCGTATATGACACCGGCGATAAGACCGGCGCTAAGTTCGAAATCAAAGAAGTACCCGCTGACATGGCTGACATGGTAGAAGAGTACAGAGAGAAGCTGGTAGAAGCAGCTTCCGAAGCTGACGAAGAACTGATGATGAAGTACCTGGAAGGCGAAGAACTGACCAAGGAAGAAATCATCGCAGGTCTGCGTAAGCGCACTATCGCAGGCGAAGTAATCCCCGTATGCTGTGGTTCTTCTTACAAGAACAAAGGTGTACAGCCTCTGCTCGACTATGTAGTAGATCTGCTGCCCTCTCCTTTGGATGTAAGACCCATGGAAGGTATCGATCTGGATACCAACGAACCCACTGTACGCAAGGCAGACGATGCTGAGCCCTTCTCCGCACTGGCATTCAAGATCATGACCGACCCCTTCGTAGGTAAGTTGGCATTTATCAGAGTATATTCCGGTGTACTGCAGTCCGGTTCCTATGTATACAATGCTTCCAAGGGCAAGAGAGAACGTGTTGGCCGTATCGTAAGAATGCAGGCTAACCAGCGTAACGAAGTAGATGTAGTACGTACCGGTGACATCGCTGCCATCGTAGGTATGAGAGACGTTGGTACCGGTGACACTCTTTGCGATGAAAAGCATCCCATTGAACTGGAAAACATGGAGTTCCCCGAACCCGTTATCCGTATTGCAATCGAACCCAAGACCAAGGCCGGCCGTGATAAGATGAGCCTGGCTCTGGTAAAGCTGGCTGAAGAAGACCCCACCTTCAAGACTTATACCGATGAAGAGACTGGTCAGACCATTATTGCCGGCATGGGCGAGCTGCACCTGGAAATCATGGTTGACCGTTTGCTGCGCGAATTCAAAGTTGAAGCAAACGTTGGTAAGCCGCAGGTTGCTTACAGAGAAGCTATGACCAAGGCTGTAGAAGCAGAAGGCAGATATGTACGTCAGTCCGGTGGTCGTGGTCAGTTCGGTCATTGTAAGATCAAGGTTGAGCCCCTCGAGCCCGGTGCTGGTTATCAGTTTGAAAATGCCATCGTTGGTGGCGTAATTCCCAAGGAATACATCCCAGCAATCGATGCAGGTATTCAGGAAGCTGCAAAGAGCGGTATCATCGGTGGCTACGAAGTACTGGACTTCAAGGCTACTCTGTACGATGGCTCTTATCATGAAGTCGACTCTTCCGAAATGGCGTTCAAGATCGCAGGTTCTATGGCATTGAAGGATGCTATGGCTAAGGCTGCTTGCGTACTGCTCGAACCCATCATGAAGGTTGAAGTTAACGTTCCCGATGAATACTTCGGTGACGTTCTGGGCAACATCAATGCACGTCGTGGCAGAATCGAAGGCTCTGAAATGAGAGCCGGTGCTCAGGTTATCAACGCAATGGTTCCGCTTTCCGAAATGTTCGGTTATGCAACCGACCTGCGTTCCAAGACCCAGGGCCGTGGTACCTACAGCATGCAGTTTGCTCAGTATGAACGCGTACCCAACAACATTGCTGAAAAAGTTATCGGCAAAAAAGCATAAATAATCACTTCCCTAAGTAGAAGGAGTATATTGACATGGCAAAACAAGTATTTGAAAGAACCAAGCCGCACGTAAACGTAGGCACCATCGGTCACGTAGACCATGGCAAAACCACACTGACCGCAGCAATTACCATGACTCTGGCAGCAGCA
>JAFXKX010000016.1 GCA_017531505.1 Clostridia bacterium
GTTGTAGGAAGCAACGAGATCGTCCTGGATCATCTTGATTGCAAAGATTGCAAGAGGATCGGTGAACTCGCAGTTAGCGGTGGAAACGTAAGCTTCGATTGCGTGGGTCATAGCGTCCATACCGGTGTGAGCGGTGAGCTTCTTGGGCATGGTCTCAGCCAGATCAGGGTCTACGATAGCGATATCGGGAGTGATCTCGAAGTCAGCCAGAGGATACTTGATGCCTTTTTCGTAATCAGTGATTACGGAGAAAGCGGTTACTTCGGTAGCGGTACCGGAAGTGGAGGGGATTGCACAGAAGTGTGCCTTCTGGCGCAGTTTGGGCAGACCAAATACTTTGCACATATCTTCAAAGGTGGTCTCGGGGTATTCGTACTTGATCCACATTGCTTTTGCAGCGTCGATGGGGGAGCCGCCGCCCATTGCTACGATCCAGTCGGGCTGGAATTTGCTCATAGCTTCTGCACCCTTCATAACGGTAGTAACAGAGGGGTCGGGTTCGATGCCTTCGAACAGTTCAACCTCCATGCCTGCTTCTTTCAGATAAGAAACAACCTTGTCGAGGAAGCCAAAGCGCTTCATAGAGCCGCCGCCTACGCAAACCATTGCGCGCTTGCCCTGCAGAGTCTTCAATACTTCCAGAGAACCTTTGCCATGATATAAATCTCTGGGGAGAGTAAAACGTGCCATATCAGTATCCTCCTGATTACGAATATAAGTTGTAAAAATAGTATGAGAGAATCATCATTGCCCTCATTTATATATTTTCTCACAATAAAAATAGGATTGCAACAAGAAAATACGCATAAATATAGTGTTTTGCGGTGTTTTTAACGCGTTGTGTTTCGTCCTGCAAAATGGTATGATATTTATAATGGTTGATTGAAACTTATTGCATCCAAAAGGATGCTTTTAGCAAGAAAGGAATTGATTCATATATGAAAATTTACAGAAATGCCATCCGCTGCAATATCTGCGGGCAGGTGATAGAATCTGCGCATCATTATGACTTTGTACGCTGCAAATGCGGTGCCTGTGCCGTAGACGGCGGCACCGATTATCTGCGCCGCGTTGCCAATCGGGGCGATTATACAGAACTATCTATTACAGATGAAAGTATCGGTGCGCAGCCGCCTGAGTTTTTGGGTAAAGTAGTTGTTGTGACCGGCGGTGCACAGGGCATCGGCAAATGCATTGCAGAGATGTTTGAGGCACAGGGCGCCAAAGTGGCGATCATCGATGTACAGGACAATCCTTACTTTGTGGGAGATGTTGCGAAGAAGGAGGATATGGAGGCGTTCGTACAGAAGGTCATCCGGGATTATCAGCAGGTGGATTACCTGATCCACAATGCTAAGCCGATAACGGTAGGTATCGAAGAAGGGTCTTATGAGGAATTCTGCAATGCGCTGCAGGTAGGCGTAGCGGCGCCGTTCTATCTGACAAAACTGTGTATGCCCTGGTTTGGCAGAAATGCAGCAGTCGTCAATATCTCTTCCAGCAGAGACCGCATGAGCCAGCCGCAGACAGAGAGTTATACCGCGGCAAAGGGCGGTATTGCGGCACTGACGCATGCCATGGCCGTCAGCCTTGCAGGTGTTGCCCGTGTCAACAGCATTTCCCCCGGTTGGATCGATACCACAGATGCGCAGGTCGATGGCGCAGATGCCTATCAGCAGCCGGCGGGCAGAGTGGGCAGCCCCGAAGATATTGCCAATGCAGTATTGTTCCTTTGCTCTGAAAAAGCAGGATTTATCACAGGAGAAAATATTTGCATCGATGGCGGTATGACCCGGCAGATGATTTATCACGGGGAGTACGGTTGGGAAAGAAAATGATCATTAGGACAGAGAGGGAGTATAACGTATGAAAATTGCAATTTACGGTGCGGGATCGCTGGGTACTATTTTAGGCGCATATCTGACAGAGGCAGGGATGCAGGTAGATCTGGTAAACCGCAATCAGGCACATGTCGCCGCATTGCGCGAAAAGGGTGCTACCATTATCGGCACCATCCACAAACAGATAGCGGTATCTGCGCTGCTTCCCGATGAAATGACCGGAAATTATGATCTGATCCTGCTGCTGACCAAGCAAATGCATAATCATGAAGTGGTTACACAACTGCAGTCTCAGCTGAGCCCGGAGGGTGTGATCTGTACGCTGCAGAACGGCATTCCCGAGATCTCTGTGGCAGAGGTCATTGGCGAGGCACGCACTTGCGGCGGTACTGTGGCATGGGGTGCGACCATGAAAGAGCCCGGGGTATGTGAATTGACTTCTGAGGAAGACAGTTTGTCCTTCGGCATGGGCGGTATGCCCGGCTTCCCGCAGGAAAAATTGCTGGCGATCAAAGCGGTGCTGGAAAAAATGTGCCCCGTAGAACTGGAAGACAATTTTATGGGCGTACGTTGGTCCAAACTGCTCATCAATGCAGTATTCAGCGGATTGGGTACGGTATTCGGCTGCACTTTTGGCGGTGTGGTAGACAATAAAAAGGCAAAGAAGGTCGCCCTTGCTACCATCAAGGAATGTATTGATGTCGGTCGTGCAGACGGCGTGGTCTTTGCACCGGTACAGGGTAAAAATATCGAAAAACTGTTGTATTACAGCAATCCCGTAAAGCGTGCGCTGGCGCTGTTTATCCTGCCCATTGCCCTGAAAAAGCATCGGGATATCAAGCCTTCCATGCTGCAGGATCTGGAAAAGGGAAAACCCTGTGAGATCAGTGCTATCAACGGCGTGGTCTGCCGCGTGGGCGACAAGAACAAGATGGAGACTCCCTTTAACGACCGTATTGTAACCGTCGTATCTGAAATCGAAGCGGGCAAGCGGACGTATGGATTTGAGAATCTCTCTGCCTTTGACGATCTGTTGTAAGGCATAGGTTTTGTTTGCCAATCCACACAAGCCTGTGTTATGATACGGGTAATCAATGTTCAGGAGTAATACTGCTTTATGAAAATTTCGAAAAAAGACGCGCTGATATGGTTCCGCTTTTTTGCACAGCTGCCAGAAGGGGAAGAGCTGATGGTCCGTCAGCAGGAAATCGTATATGCAACCTTTGCACAAATCGAGGCGGCTATTGATGCCCGCAACGAGCAGCTGCAAAAGGAGATCCCCAATCTGAAGTGTCTGGCGGGTCGTACCTATTATGTAGGCGATGACGATAAATTCCCCAGAGGATGCCGCTCTTGTCTGACCGGCACGGGACTGTCTGCGATCCGTAAGACCAATACCTGCAATATCGCCTGCAAGTTTTGCTATTATTACGGGGATCTGGACTGCATCCCGCCTATTGGCGAAGGAATGTGGGAGATCGGCGGTACCAAGTTCTACGAGAAGGATATCGATCTGTTGCTTAAGATACAAAAGCATCCTACCGGTATTTCGTATGTATATCTCGAACCCTTTATGGAGATCGAAAAATACTATCCGGTCATCCGCAAATTCCACGAAGCGGGTATCCACCAGCATATGTATACCAACGGTACGCTGTGCACTGAGGAAAACCTGAAGGCATTGGGTGAGGCAGGTCTGGATGAATTGCGTTTCAATCTGGGTGGTGTCAACTGTGCGGATAAGGTGATAGAGAATATGCGCCTTGCAAAGAAGTACATCAAGTATGTAGGTATCGAGACGCCTATGACGCCCGAGTACTTTGAACAGTTCTTCCAAAAGAAAGAGGCGATCCTCAGCACCGGTATCGACTTTATGAACTGTGCAGAACTGCACCTCAATCCCAACAATATCGGCAATTATGAAGGTGAGAATATTTATATTGCCCGTCACGGCTATGTATCTCCTATCTGGAGCCGGGAACTGACGCTGAAGTTTATGAAGATCGCGGCGGAAGAGCAGTGGGATGTCGTTGTGCATGATTGTTCCAATTTCACAAAGTTTGCCCGTTCCATCCATCAGCGCAGCCAGGAAGACGGTTGGTTTGGTGCCAGCACCTATACCTGTGAATTCCCCGTGGTACCCTATGGTGCATTCCTGCCTATTCTGGAGGATGAGAACTTCGCATTCCTGGAGGAAGAAGAACTGCCCAAGGGCTATAAGCCGGGCGAACTCTTCTTCTGATCGGTATAAGCAAATAAAAAGCAAGCACCGCAGTGCTTGCTTTTTTTAATGATAAGGATCAAAGAAACTGGTTAAATTCCAGATGCTCGCCATCGGGACCGCGGAACATGACCATTTTGATGCCGTTGTAAACCTGAGGCATATCCCGTACGGCGAATTCCGGCTCGATACCGTTGGCGCGCAGATGTGCAACCGCTGCGTCAATATCCTGTACACGCAGACACAGATGATCAAAATAACCATCGGTGCGGGCGGGCTGATCAGGTTTGGCGACCAATTCGATTTCGCAGTCACCGTTGCGCAGGAAGCACAGGTGCAGGCCGTTTTTTGCAGTTTCGTGGGTAATGGTGAAGCCGAGAATCCCGGTGTAGAATGCCTTGGATACCTCGATATTGCGCACATAGAGCCCAAAGTGTGCCAATCCACAGATGTTGTTGTTCATAGTATACTCCTTTCTTTTCGATGAAAATCCCTCTTTCTTGTATCATAACGGATTTTCGTATCCTTGGCAATGCAGAGGAATTATGAATATTTGATGAAAGTGCGCGGAAATTGTTTTTGTATGTGGGCAATAGTGGTATATTGAAAAATGTAACTATGGATGATATAATCATATAGTTATAATGAGGAAAGTGTGTCAAGATGCTTCCAAATACGGAGGAAGAATAATGGATAACAGAAGAAGAACACCTGCACGTGCGTCCGGTGTATCCGGTCAGCGCCGTCAGACAGTGACTGCCGGAAAAAATGCGTATGCGGCACAAAACAGTGTATATAGGAATGCAGGGGCTGCCCGTAAGAAAGGATCCCGGAAAAAGGCGATCAAGGTGATTGCCATCGTATGGTGTGTATTGTTGGTGTGCTGCCTTGGCGCGGTATTGGCATTGTACGGTTCTTATAAAGAGATCAGCAAAGACCCGTTGTCTGTATTGAACAAAGGCGGTTCCGGTCATACCGTGCTGCTGGAGGGCGAAGAGGGCGAAGGTGAATACGTCCGTCAGGATCATATGATCAACATCCTGCTGCTGGGTATCGATACCAACGATGAACGCGAATCGCATAATATGGGATGGCGCAGTGACGTTATCATACTGTGCTCGCTTAACTTTGATGATAAGACCATGGATATGGTGACGATCCCCAGAGATACTTATGTATCTATGAATAAACTGGACAAAAAGACCGGTGAGATCAAGAGCCGTACCAATGATAAAATCAATGCTGCCTATGCCTATGGCGGCGGCCCCAAAGGATATGGCGCAAAGAACGCTCTGGATTGTGTGAAAGAGTTCCTTTCCTGCAGCGGCAGACTGGATATTCAGATCGATTATTATGCTACCATTGATATGGACGGTATTCCCAAACTGGTAGATGCAGTTGGCGGTGTAGAGGTTACGCTGGATGCAGCTTTGCCCGGATACGGCAAGGCAGGTCAGACGGTTACGATCACAGGTAAAAACGTAGATACCTTTGTACGCAACAGAAAAGAAGGCGGCGGCGGTGATCCGGGCAGAAACTCCCGTCAGCAGAAACTGATCATTGCATTGGCAAAGAAGATCAAGAGCATGGGTGCAGTCGATGCGGTGACAAAACTGTATAACGAAGTGATCACCTATATGCAGACCAATGTCAGTTTGGATGAGGCATTGGCGCTGGCATCCTTCCTGCAGGGCTTTAATGTAGATACAGGGATCAGCCAGTATCGCCTGGAGACCAGCCCCAAAATGATGAACGGCATTTATTATGAAATGCCGGATGAAGAAGTTGTATATAAGTTCGCGCTGGAACATTTCTATATGGCCAGTCCGCAAACCGCAGAATAAAGGAGTTTAGCAATGAAAGCAATGAAAAAAGGTATGGCACTGGTATTGTGCCTGGTATTGTGTGTGACTGTATTGACCGGTTGCGGCGGCAGCAAGGCATTGGAACAGATCAAGCCTCAGGAAGGAAAAGAAGTATATACCCTGACCGGCGAATGCACGGCGGAAGTCAAAGATGGTAAGATCACCATTTATTTGACCAGCAATTTGCTGGAAGGTACTGTCGCTTGCTTCAGTGTAGACAACTATGACGGCGAAGAACTGGTAAACGAATCTTATGCAATCAGCGGGGAAACCGTAAGCGTATCCTTTGATATTCCTGCGGAGTGGGAAGGGAAGGCAGTATATGCTACCGTAACCGCAGCGCCCAGTCTGGCAAAACAGCCCGGCGAAGTGACGGATGCATATGGTCGTTACTTCCAGAATATTGACGGCGAAAACATCATCTGGAACAAGACAGAAAACATTTTTATCGCACAAAGCGGTAAGATCGAACTGTAAGTAAAACAGCGTACCTGTGGGTACGCTGTTTTTTGAAGATCAGATTCGGAATATGGTATAATTGTATAAAAAAGAAAATAGGAGTGAACAGGGATGTTTCTTTATATTAAAAATGCGGAAGTATATGCCCCAAAAGCACAAGGAATACAGGATGTACTTCTGTGCAACGATAAAATCATTGCTATGGCACCTACATTGGATGTCAGCAATTTACCCGGCGAAGTAAAAACCATAGACGGAACCGGATGTAAATTGATGCCCGGGCTGATCGATCAGCATGTACATATTACCGGAGGCGGCGGAGAGAGTGGCTTCACCAGCCGTGTGCCTGAGTTGAAACTGTCCCATGTGATAGAATCCGGTGTGACGACGGTGGTAGGTACCCTTGGTACAGACTCTCGCAGCCGCTCGGTACAAAATTTGCTGGCCAAAACCAAGGCACTGAATGAAGAAGGGATCACAGCATATTGCCTGACCGGTGCGTATGCACTGCCTTCTCCTACCATTACAGGAAATGTGGGGGATGACATTGCGTTCATACAGGAAGTGATCGGGGTGAAAGTGGCGATTTCCGATCATCGCAGCATGGCACCGACCAAAGAAGAATTGACAAAACTGGCGGCAGAGGCGCGGTTGGCAGGTATGGTATCCGGCAAGCCGGGTGTGGTGCATATGCATACCGGTGTCGGCAAAGAAGGCCTGCGTACCGTACTGGAGATATTGCACGACAGCGATATCCCTGCAAAGCATTTCCGCCCGACGCATGTGCGCAGATCCATGGAGGCGGAAGCGGCAGAACTGACCCGGCTTGGCGGCTATGTGGATTATACGGCAGACGATGAAGAAGCACGGGAGCAGGCACAGGTTATCATGGATGCATTGCGCGCCGGTGTGCAGCAGGATCGCGTAACGATCAGTTCCGACTCCAACGGTTCCACGCCCCAATGGGGTCCCAACAAAGAATTGATTGGTATCACGTATGCCAAAATGACGGCGTTGTGGAAACAGATATTGGCGTTGACAGAGGCAGGCTTGCCGCTGGAGGAGGCATTGAGTTTTGTAACTTCCAATGTGGCAAAGGCGTTGGAGGTCTATCCCCAAAAAGGCTGTATTGCACCCGGCAGTGATGCAGATCTCATCCTGACAGATAATAAACTGCATATCCATACTGTGATCGCCAAAGGTCGGGTATTGATGGAACAGGGCAACGTGCTGAAAAAGGGATTTTTTGAAGATTGATGACAATAAAAAAGACTGTACCCATGGGTACAGTCTTTTTTTATTCAATATCGGATTATTCGATGTTGTTGTGATTGTAGGACATATCTTCGGGGGTTACGCCCAGCTTCTCTGCGCAGATTGCACGGATGAAGTCACAAACGGTCTGCATAACGGGATAGAAAGCGTCAGCCTGAACCAGTCTTTCAGCATCGGACAGGATGCCCTTGGTAGCACGGTAGCTGCCGTTGGTGTTGCTTTCGTCGGTTACGTGAACGGTAACATCAGACATTTCTTCGATGGGAGAACCGTACTGACCAACGATCAGACCGATCTTAGCGCCATGAGATTTTGCCTGCTTAGCAAACAGCTGCATGGAAGCGGTTCTGCCGGAACCGGAACCGATAACCAGAATGTCGCCTTCGTGGATGGAAGGAGTGGAGTTGTCGCCTACGATGTGAGTGTGCAGGCCGATCTGAGACATATCCATGGACAGCATCTTGATATTGTTTCCTGCACGGCCCCAGCCTGCAACGTAAATACGCTTAGCATCCAGACATGCCTGAGCCATAGCCAGCACTTCATCCATGTTTACGTTCTTGAGCATATTGCTCTGACGATCAGCAAGTTTTACCAGTTCTTCGGTGTAATTCATGATTGATCTCCTTTATAATCGGGTCAATACAGACCCGGCACTACTTTTGAAATAGGCTTAACGCCAAGTAGATGATTACCACTACTATTATATACTACGAAAGGATACAGTACAAACATTTTTCCAGTGATTTGCAAAAAGATTTAAAAAATCTTGCATGAAAGTCAAAGCGTATTTGACTTTACATAATAATGACTGAATTGCACAAATTGATTTATAGGAGAGGTATCAAAGAAAGACGCGAAATAAAGGTTGTTTTTATGTGTTTATATAGGTTATAAAGGGTTGACATTTGTAAAAAACATGATAATATATAGGTGAAGGTCAAAGAAAGTCAAAGACAAAATGAAGGGGGCGTATATATGGCAATCTTAAGTGATCATATTGAACAATTTATCAAATCGCTGTTGGAGGAGTATGATGAAATGGTGGAACTGCAGCGTAACGAACTGGCCAATTACTTTTCTTGCGCACCTTCGCAAATCAATTATGTGTTAGCGACACGGTTTTCTCCGGAGAAGGGGTATTATGTGGAGAGTAAACGCGGCGGTGGCGGATATATCAAACTGGTAAGGGTAGAGGCAGATAAGCATGCTTATATTTCGGCATTGCTCAACAGTTTGCAGACCACCGGTGAGATCAGCGAAAAAGCAGCGCTCGGGCTGTTGGAAAATCTGCAGGCACGCGGCTATATCGATGGAAAAACGGCGCGTATGTGTGGTGCGGCATTGACGGCAAGGGCATTGAAACTGCCGGCCAATTTGCAGGACCGCATGCGCGGGAATATTTTAAGAGAAATGCTCATTGCATTGCAAGGGGAGGAATGATCAGTATGTTATGCAGCGAATGTGGAAAAAATCAGGCAAGTGTACATTCTATTAACTATATCAACGGTGTAAAAAGTGAGATGCATCTTTGTGCGGAGTGTGCAAAGAAGCACCCGGAACTGGATCTTGGATTTGCAACGATGGGATTCGGTGCACAGGATCTGTTCAAGAAATTGTTTGACTTCGGGAATGAAGAAATGCCGGTGTTGGGCATGAGCAGCCAGCAGACGTGCAAGACCTGCGGTGGCACATTGGCGGATTTTCAGAAGACGGGTCTGGTTGGATGTCCCGATTGCTACGATGTATTTGAAGATCGTATCATACCGGTACTGCAGCGGGCACACGGCAATACACAGCATGTAGGGGAGGCACCCGACGGTGCAGATCCCGGTGCGGAGAAACGCAAAAAACTGCAGGCATTGCAGGAAGAACTGAATAAAGCGATCCAACAGGAGGCCTTTGAGCAGGCAGCGGTATTGCGTGATCAGATCAACGAGTTGAAGAAAGAGGGATAAGCATGGCGTTGTGGTTAAAAGAAAATGCGCAGGACAGTGATATCGTAGTTTCTACACGGGCACGCTTGGCGCGCAATATGGCAGGGATTCCCTTCTCTCATAAAATACAGGGGACCGCTGCGGCGCAGCAGGTAAAAGCGGCTGCAGAAGCTTGCTTTTTGGGTAACGGCAAAGATTTTACCAAGTCGGAGATGCGGGAGTTGTCTGTTGTCGAGCGAAACCGCTTGATCGAGCAGCATCTGGCCAGCCGCGAATTGTGCGGCTCTGCCGACGGGGAATTAATACTGTCGCCGGATCAATCGGTCAGCATTATGGTGATGGAGGAGGACCATTATCGCCTGCAATAACTGAAAAGCGGCTTTGATCCGGAAGAAGCATACACCGTTTGTAAAGAGATGGAGCGTATGCTGAGCAGCGAGGTGGATTATGCGTATCATAACCGCCTGGGATACCTGTCTGCTTGCCCTACCAATGTGGGTACCGGTCTGCGTATTGGTGTAATGGTGCACCTGCGCGGCTTGGCAATGGCAAAATCGGTGGATACTGTACTGTCCGGACTGGCGCAATACGGTTTGACGGCACGCGGCATTTACGGAGAAGGCACTTCCCCCGTTGCGGACTTCTATCAGATCTCCAACCAGATCAAACTGGGGGTTTCCGAAGCGGATGTCGTCAAGAATATCCGACAGGTCGTAGGGAGACTGATCAATCAGGAGCGCGAAGTAAGACAGATTTTATATAAGAATAATAAATTGGAGATAGAAGACAGCGTGATGCGTGCTTACGGCATTTTGAAACATGCACGTAAGATCTCTTCTAAAGAGGCTTGTCAATACCTGTCTATGTTGGCGATGGGTATCAGTTTGGATATACTGCACCCCTGTACACAGGAAACAGTGTACCGGTTGATTATGGATACGATGCCTGCCATGTTGGCGGGCAATCAGGATACACCGGCACAGCGGGATGTCAACCGCGCCGAGATGATCCGAAATACTTTGGATTGATACACGGAGAGTGAATTATGGATTATTTTGCAAGATTTACAGAGGGCGCTAAAAAGGCGCTGAGTGAAGCCGCAGAGTATGCTAAGTCTATCGGGCATAATTATGTGGGCACAGAACATTTGCTGGTCGGCATTTTCCGCGAACAAGGCCCTATGGCCGCACTGCTGCAGGCACAGGATATGCAGGCCGAGCAGGCAGAGGCGTTGGTCGATCAGGCAGTGGGGAAGGGTGATTTTCAGATCACCAGTGCATTTGGCTATACCCCCCGGGTCAAAAAAATTCTGGAGATCGCCAAGGCGGTGGCTCGCCAGATGCAGCTGAATTATGTAGGTACAGAGCATATGCTGTTTGCACTGATCCGCGAGCGGGAATGTCTGGGTAACCGTATTTTGGTAGAGATGGGTGCAAACTTTGCAGCGCTGGAGCAGGAGATCATGAAGCCCTATGCTGCAGCAGCGAAGGCAGGGAAACAACCTTCTGCCGCAAAACAGAGCAATACTCCAAAACTGGATAAATTCGGCAGAGATCTGATGGAAGCGGCTCGCAAGGGCGAACTGGATCCGGTCATCGGCAGAGCAGATGAGATCCAGCGTATTACGCAGATCCTGATCCGCCGTACCAAGAATAATCCCGTATTGGTGGGCGAACCCGGCGTCGGTAAGTCTGCCATTGCAGAAGGCCTGGCAGCACAGATCACAGACGGAAATGTTCCCGAGATGCTCAAAGATAAGCGTGTTGTTTCACTGGATTTGGCAGGCATGATCGCAGGTGCAAAATATCGTGGTGAGTTTGAAGAGCGATTCAAGGAAGCCCTCAACGAGATGATCAAAAACGGCAATGTTATTTTGTTCATTGATGAACTGCATACCATTGTAGGGGCAGGCTCTGCAGAGGGTTCTATGGATGCCGCCAATATGCTCAAGCCCATGCTGGCGCGTGGTGAACTGCAGATCATCGGCGCGACAACATTGGATGAGTACCGCAAATACATCGAAAAGGATGCGGCGCTGGAACGTCGTTTCCAGCCGGTGCAGGTAGGTGAGCCCACGCATGACGAGACGCTTGCAATCCTGCAAGGACTGAGGGATAAATATGAAGCGCATCATAAGGTAAAGATCACGGATGATGCCCTGAAGGCAGCGGTAGATCTGTCCTCCCGCTATATCACCGATCGCTTCCTGCCTGATAAGGCCATCGACCTGATGGACGAGGCTGCATCCAAAGTGCGCATCGCGATGTTCCTGACACCGCCGGATATACGTGAATTGGAAAAGAAACTGGAGTCTGTCCGTACCGAAAAGGAACAGGCAGTCAATCATCAGGAATTTGAGAGGGCTGCGACGCTGCGTGACCGTGAAAAGCAGTTAGCAGCACAGATCGAAGAAAGCCAGAAAGAATGGGAAAGCCAGCGCAGCGGCATGAAGGCCGAGGTCAGTGAAGAAGACATTGCTGCCATCGTATCTGACTGGACGCATGTGCCGGTCAAAAAACTGACCGAGGACGAAGCGACAAAACTACTCAATCTGGAATCTCTGCTGCACGGCCGGGTAGTAGGGCAGGATGAGGCAGTACAGTCTGTGGCGAAGGCGATCCGCCGTGCGCGTGCGGGACTGAAAGATCCCAATCGTCCGATCGGCTCCTTCATTTTCCTGGGCCCCACCGGTGTGGGCAAGACGGAACTTTCCAAGGCGTTGGCTGAGGCAGTATTTGGCGATGAGCAGGCCATGATCCGTATGGATATGTCGGAATATATGGAGAAGCATGCGGTATCCAAACTGATCGGTTCGCCGCCCGGATACGTAGGTTTTGACGATGGTGGTCAGCTGACAGAGCGTATCCGTCGTCAACCTTATAGCGTAGTGTTGTTTGACGAGATCGAAAAGGCTCACCCCGATGTATTCAATATTCTGCTGCAGATGCTTGATGATGGCAGATTGACCGACTCTAAAGGCAGAACGGTAGATTTCAAAAACTGTATTATCATCATGACGTCCAATATCGGTACCGGCATTGAGGAAAAGCGCAACCGTATCGGATTTGGCGATACCATTTCGTCCGGCAGTGCGCATGCGGATATGAAGGAAAAGATGATGGAGGCGCTCAAGAAATCTTTCCGTCCCGAATTTCTGAACCGTATCGACGATATCATCGTATTCCACAAGCTGGATGAATCCAATACGCTGGCGATCGCAAAACTGATGCTTAATACCATCATCAAACGCCTGGCAGAGCGAGATATCCACCTTAGTTATACCGATGATGCCGCAGAGCTTTTGGCACAGCAGGGCTTTGACCCGGAATACGGTGCCCGCCCGCTGCGAAGAATACTACAGCAGACGGTAGAAGATAAATTGTCTGAAGAGATCCTGGAAGGCAAAGTGCATTTTGGAGACAGCATCGTAGCCTATGCCGAAGACGGGCATATCGCGTTCCGTCGGGAACGGCAGGAGGAACAGTCTGCCGAAACATCCGGAGAGAAACAAGTATAACACCTGAATAAATTGACACACAAAAGCAGCGCACTTTCCGGAATGGGAAGTGCGCTTTTTGCAGTTGTGTGTTATGCTATATGCAGGAGGAATTTATGCAAAACGAACAGGACAGACATTTGTTTATGCGGTGTAATGCCATAGATATATCTGCTTTTGGGGAATTGCCCGAGGGATATCATTTGCGCACCTGTCGTCCGGAAGAACTGGATATCTGGTACGGATTTCCCTTCGATACGCCGGAGGATGCCGAAAAATACCGTTCTTTTATGCAGACGTATTTCCAGGAGGTTTATGCAGGTCAGGAGGAAAGATTCTTTGCGGCCTGTCTGTTTGTGTGCGATGCACAGGACGTACCGGTGGCAACCGGCTTTCTGTGGAAGAGGGACGGACACACTACGGTAGAATGGATCAAAACAAAATTGCACGCCGAGGGGCAAGGCATTGGCAGAGCATTGCTGACAGCGATCCTGCGGCAGGCAAGTGCACAGGATATGCCGATCTATCTGCATACCCATGCGGGGTGTAATCGGGCGGTGCATCTGTATACGCAGTTTGGATTTGAAGTATTGACACAGCCAATGATCATTGCCGATCGACCCAATGAATGGCAACAGGCATTGGAATATCTGCGGCAAGTGATGCCGGAAGAGATGTACCGGCAGCTGCGCTTTACAAAATATGAATAAAGAAAAGCACGCAATTTCTGCGTGCTTTTTATATTTATTTGCGGAGTTCGGGGTAAGTGCGTTTGAGATATGCAAGAAATGCTTCGCAGCCTTCGACGATATCGTCATAGGTAATGTCGAAGTTGCCGGTATACCATGGGTCTGCAATGGCGCGGGGCGCACGGGAGTAATCCAGCAGCAGGGCGATCTTTTTCTGAGGGTCGCCGCCCAACATACGCAGCATATTGGAAATGTTGTAGTCATCCATCGCCAGCAGATAGTCGTACTCGGCATAATCTGCCTTGGTCAGGCGCATGGCATATTTGCCGGCGCAGGAGATGCCTACCTGACGCAGTTTGTTGCGGGTACCGTAGTGTACGGGATTGCCCAGTTCCTCAGAACTGGTAGCAGCCGATGCAATGTAAAAATGATCTGATAGGCCTTGCTTTTCCACCATATCTTTAAAAACGAATTCTGCCATAGGGGAACGGCAGATATTGCCGTGGCAGACGAACATTACATTTATCATAAAAATTATACCTCGCTATTTGTGAATTTGCTTGCTTATTTCAGGACTATTTTACCATAATTTATTTGTTTTAGGTATTTTTCTTTTATAGTACATTTACTTCTGGGAACAGAGAAAATGTTAAAAAGACAACAATGTGATTTTGTCACAGAAATAATTTTAAAAATCTTTATAATATGAAAAAAATTCGCAAATAGGAGATTTGAATATGGGATTTTTAACAGGTAAAACAGCAATTATTACAGGGGCAGGATATGCAGTATTAAGTAATGGAAGATGTGGTTCTATTGGATATGGAATTGCAACTGCATATGCAAAAGAGGGAGCAAATCTGGTTATTACAGGACGCAATGTAAAGAAATTAGATGCTGCAAAGGAAGAATTAGAACGACTTTATGGAATTAAAGTTCTTGCTGTTCAGGCAGATATCAGTGCCGGTTCAGACAATAAAGCAACAGTAGAAATGGTAGTAAATAAAGCAGTAGAAGAATTTGGTCGCATTGACGTACTGATTAATAATGCACAGGCTTCCGCATCGGGAGTTACAATTGCAGATCATACAACTGAACAGTTTGATCTTGCAATGTATTCAGGACTCTATGCAGCATTCTATTATATGCAGGCATGCTATCCATACTTAAAAGAGGCAGAAGGATCCGTAATAAACTTTGCGTCAGGTGCAGGATTATTTGGTAACTACGGACAGTGTTCCTATGCGGCAGCAAAAGAAGGGATTCGTGGACTTACAAGAGTAGCAGCAACAGAATGGGCTCGAGACGGAATTAATGTGAATGTTGTTTGTCCACTTGCATGGACAGCTCAGCTTGAAAACTTTGAAAAGGCTTACCCAGATGCATTTAAAGCAAATGTACACACACCACCAGCAGGGCATTTCGGTGATCCAGAAGATGAAATTGGACGTGTTTGCGTTCAGCTTGCAAATCCAGACTTCAAATATATGACAGGCGAAACACTGACACTTGAAGGTGGGCTTGGACTGCGACCGTAATGGAAACCCCTTCCAAATCACTAAAAAGGATGCAAAATTTTTATTGCATCCTTTTTATATATATATTTATTATCTTTTCGCTATTTATGATTTCAATGGTTCCGCGTTTAAGAATAATTAATTCATCTGTCTGGAAATGCTTGAGCATTCTTGTGACGACCTCACGGGCAGTGCCTAGATGATTTGCAATCTTTTCGTGAGTAATTGTGAGATTTGTAGTGCCTTCAATAACGCTTTCTTCGATTAAGAATTCAGCAAGGCGTTTGTCAAAACTTTTCCATAAAATCTGCTCCATGACCCACATCGTTTCGGAAAAATTCATCGCCATCAGATCGTTCATATAGTTAGAAAATACAACAGATTCTTCCTGGAGAGATTTAAATATCCATGGAGGAATTACCCAAGCCTCAGTGTCTTTTTCGGCCTTTATAATAATATCAAATTGAATATTAGGCATAACACAAGATGCACAGAGTAAACAGATGTCGTGTTCGAACATACGTGAAACTGTAATTTCACGTCCGTCTTCGGAAAGAATATAGGCACGAAGCTGACCTGCGCAGACTAAGACAAGGCCGGAACATTCTTTTCCGCCATCACAAAGCACAGTACCTTGTTTTATAGTTGTTTTGTTTGTGTAGTATTGAATTTTTTCTTGAGTAGTAGGTGCGAGTTTAGACCAAATAGGAAAAAAATCCTGGATGCGCATATTTACCTCCTGCTAAATGAAACGCATGGAGTTAGTATAACATACATATGATTATTTTTTTAATTAATTTTATCTATAGTTCTTCGATTTCATTTGTGGTAAATCTGTGGTAAATTCTTCAATTCCTCTTGGAACATCTTCGAATATCCCGGTATTTCTATGATTCTAACGTCCGTTCTATATTCTGCCGTGGCAGATAAAAAGTACCTTGATCATGGAAAAACCTCATTTTCGTGGGGACATTATAGCACGCATTGTGTGTGATTGCAATAAAGGCTTATGCGTCAGGAAATAGTTTGCCTTCTGCGTGTGATTTGTGTATAGTTTTATTAAATAAACTTGAGTTTGGCGGCGAGTCGCCGCTGACAATGCGTGCACGACGGGCCTGTATTCGTTACTTCCCTAACCCACTCGGTATCGTAACTGCAGATCAGTTAGGCAAACTTGAATTTGACGGTCTGTAAAACACGTTTACAAACTGGAAGGAGAAAACATGAAGAAAAAGCTGTGGAACAAGGATTTTGTCCTGCTTTTACAAGGAAATGCTGTCAGCACAATAGGCGATTTAATGTATAGTGTTGCCATTGGCTACTGGGTCTACGAGCGGACAGGTTCCAGCGGTCTTATGGGCATTATGTCTGCTATTTCCATGCTGGTTACAATGTTTTTATCCCCCTTTAGCGGCA
>JAFXKX010000017.1 GCA_017531505.1 Clostridia bacterium
GATATCGCTATCGTAGACCCTGATCTGGCTGAGACCATGCCCAAGAAGCTGGTTGCTCACACCGGTATGGACGCTATGACCCACGCAGTAGAAGCATATGTTTCCACCGCAAACTGCGACTTCACCGATCCTCTGGCTCTGCACGCTATCAAGATGATCCAGGAAGATCTGGTTGATTCCTACAACGGCGATATGGACAAGCGCGCAAGCATGCACAATGCACAGTGTCTGGCAGGTATGGCATTCTCCAACGCACTGTTGGGTATCGTTCACTCCATGGCACACAAGACCGGCGCTATCTTTGAAGATTACGGCGCACACATCATCCATGGTGCTGCAAACGCTATGTATCTGCCCAAAGTTATCGCTTACAATGCAAAAGACGAAACTGCTGCTAAACGTTACGGCGTAATCGCAGACAGCATGGGTCTGGGCGGCGAAACCGTTGAAGAAAAGGTTGCTAACCTGATCGCTTACCTGCGCGGCATGAACGATGCGCTCAACATTCCTCAGTGTATCAAGAACTACGGCGCAGACAGTTATCCCTGCGAACAGGGCTTCGTACCCGAAGAAGTATTCCTCGAGAGACTGCCCGAGATCGCTAAAAATGCTATCGCAGACGCATGCACCGGCTCCAACCCCCGTCAGCCCAACCAGGAAGAAATGGAAAAGCTGTTCAAGTGCTGCTACTACGATCTGGAAGTTGATTTCTGATATCGACTGCATCTTAAAACACCCGGTTACCCCGGGTGTTTTTTATACAAACTTTTATTTCTCCGACTATAAACAACAGCATCCGTACAATTCAAAAAAAACTGCATTATAATATAAAAAAACGATTGACAATCTTCTCTCCAAAGAGTATGATAACTACAAAATTGAATATCACAAAAAATGACTATGACGAAGGCGGTCGGTATGCGGCGTTTCCAGAGAGTTGGCGGTTGCTGCGAGCCAATGACAAACCATCCCAATGACCTATCACTTCCGAGTCGAAGGACCGAACACAATATGTCAGTAGATTCCTTCCGTATTGCTGCGTCAAGGCAAAAGGCTTGTTAGAGCTTGGTGAGTGGCGGAAGTTATTCCGCAATTTGAGTGGTACCGCGGGTTAAGAACTCGTCTCAAGAATATTGAGACGGGTCTTTTTTTGTTATATTCAAAACATATTTGATTTCATTGTTATATGTCTTTGAAAAGGAGAAAAAATGGATTACAGTTTAAAAGAAATTGCAGGACGAATCAAAGATCTGCGCGAAGCCAATGGTTTCACTCCCGAACAACTGGCAAAATTGTCAGGCGTTTCTCTGGAAGACTACATGATGCTGGAAGCCGGTGAATCCGACTTCAGCTTTACATTCATCTATAAGTGCGCCAAGGCGTGCGGCGTAGAAGTAGTAGACCTGCTGGAAGGCAGAAGTTCTACCCTGACTTCTTTTTCCATCACCCGTAAGGGCGAAGGCTTGCCCATCGTCAAGCAGAAAGGTTTTGTATATAACAACCTGGCTCCCAAATTCAAAGACAAATTGGCCGAACCCTTCCTTGTAAAGTTCCCTTACCTGCCTGAAGAGCAAAATGCACCCATTGCATTGAGTTCCCATAACGGTCAGGAATTCGACGTTATTGTCAAGGGTTCTCTCAAAGTGCAGGTCGGTAATCATATCGATGTGCTTAACGAAGGCGATTCCATTTTCTACAACAGTTTGATCCCTCACGGCATGATCGCCGTCAGCGAGGGCGGCTGTGAATTCCACGCCATCGTACTCAATCCGCAGGACGGTCAGGTGACCGAGGAATACCCCGAAACACCTTATATCGCAGAACGCTCCGGGATCACTGAGCATATGCAGGCAACTGTTGCGGATGCCTTTGTGGAATCCACCTACGACGAACACGGTGTATTCAACGGCATTTCTTTCAAAAATGCCGATAAGTTCAACTTTGCATTTGACTGTGTAGACGCCATTGCCGAAAAAAATCCCGATAAACTGGCAATGATGTGGGTCGCCAATGACAAGACCGACAGAAGATTCACCTTCAGCGATATGAAGAAATACTCTGCAAAGACTGCAAACTATTTCGAATCGCTCGGCATCAAAAAGGGTGATACCGTTATGCTTGTTCTCAAACGCCATTACCAGTTCTGGTTCTGTATGCTGGCGTTGCACAAAATCGGCGCGATAGCCATCCCCGCGACCAATCAGCTGGTAGAGCACGACTTTGACTATAGATATAAAGCTGCAAAAGTAAAGGCGATTATTTGTACTGCCGATGGCGATGTATCTGCCGAGGCCGAAAAGGCTGCAGCAAATTATCCGGATATGATCAAGGTTTTGGTAGGCGGCGAAAAGGAAGGCTGGCACGATTTCAATGTTGAAATGGAGCGATTCAGCACCCATTATTACCGTACGGAAAATACTCCCTGCGGAAACGATCCGATGCTGATGCTCTTTACCTCCGGTACCACCGGTTATCCGCGTATTGCGACCCATTCCTACAAATATGCACTGGGCCATTATCCTACCGCAAAGCATTGGCACAATGTCAATCCCGACGGTCTGCACTTCACCATTTCCGATACCGGTTGGGGCAAGGCACTCTGGGGCAAGCTTTACGGTCAGTGGCTCTGCGAAGCGGCTCAATTCACCTACGACTTTGACAGATTCCATTCTGAGGACATCCTGCCGATGTTCGCAAAATACCATATCACCACATTCTGCGCACCGCCTACTATGTACAGATTCTTTATCAAAGAAGATCTGTCCAAGTATGATCTGTCCTCTATCGAATACGCAACGACTGCCGGCGAAGCTTTGAACCCGGAAGTTTTCAATCAGTTCAAAAAAGCCACCGGACTTACCATCATGGAGGGCTTCGGCCAGACCGAAACCACCCTGTCCATTGCCAATTTTGTCGGTTCTACACCCAAGATCGGTTCCATGGGCAAACCCAGCCCTCTGTATGATGTCGTCATACTCGATCCCGATGGCAAAGAGTGTAATACCGGTGACACAGGCGAAATCTGTATCCGCGTAAAAGACGGAGACTCTCCTTGCGGTCTCTTTATCGGCTATTATCTGGACGAAGAAAAGACCCACGAAGCATTGCACGACGGTTACTATCACACCGGTGATCAGGCAACGATGGACGAGGACGGATATCTGTGGTATGTCGGCCGTATCGACGACGTTATCAAATCCTCCGGTTACCGTATCGGACCGTTCGAGATCGAAAGCGTCATTATGGAACTCCCCTATGTGTTGGAATGCGCTATCACGCCCGTGCCGGATGAAGTCCGTGGTCAGATCGTCAAGGCGACCATCGTTCTCACCAAGGGTACCGAAGGCAGCGACGCTCTCAAGAAAGAGATCCAGAATTACGTCAAAACCCATACCGCGCCATACAAATATCCGCGTATCGTAGAATTTGTAGACTCTCTGCCCAAGACCATCAGCGGCAAGATCCGCCGTACCGAGATCCGCAAGCAGGACCTGGAAAAACTGAAAAAACACTGATCTCACAAAATATCGTTCTATTAAAAGAGCAGAGGCGATGTCCTCTACTCTTTTTTTATCATCCGACAAATCTTTACTTTCGTATTTTGTCGAATGGTGTTATAGTAAACAATATTTGTTTCAAATTTTATACCATATCAATTTAAGGCAGTTTACAGATGAATACAACGGAACCCGAAATCACAACAGAAACCCCTGAAAGCAAGCCTGTCAAGAAGTGGAGCAATGGGTATTGTACACTCCATGGCTCACAAGACCGGCGCAATCTTTGAAGATTACGGCGCACACATCATCCACGGCGCTGCAAACGCTATGTACCTGCCCAAGGTAATTGCCTACAACGCTAAGGGCGAAACTGCTGCTAAGCGCTACGGCGTGATCGCTGACCACATGGGTCTGGGCGGCGAAACCGTTGAAGAAAAGGTTGCTAACCTGATCGCTTACCTGCGCGGCATGAACGATGCGCTGAACATTCCTCAGTGCATCAAGAACTACGGCGCAGACAGTTATCCCTGCGAGCAGGGCTTTGTACCCGAGGAAGTATTCCTCGAGAGACTGCCCGAGATCGCTAAGAATGCTATTGCAGACGCATGCACCGGCTCTAACCCCCGTCAGCCCAACCAGGAAGAGATGGAAAAGCTCTTTAAGTGCTGCTACTATGACCTGGAAGTTGACTTCTAATCGATAAAAAAACATAATCCCCCTGCCATAAAGCGGGGGGTTTTGTGTGCCCCGGATATGTGATAAATTTTACAATAAAATCTCTTAAAAATTTTTAACACCTTATAGAAAAATGCACCCGTATGTGATACAATTTTCCCAACATTGAAAGGAGGCTATAAAATGAGAAAAAGCAAAGTTGTTTTATGGATAAGCATCTTTATATTACTTCTTACATTTGTGGCTTTTCAGTCTACTGCCATGGCTGCAGGCGAGCCCTCTACTACCACAATAGACGGCAAGACCTACTATCAGCTGGGCACTAAGGAAGACTTACTATGGTTCCGCGACCAGGTAAACAGCGGCAATACCGGCATCAATGCCATACTTACTGCCAATATCACAGTAAATACCAATGTACTGGATGCCAGCGGCAACCTGAAAAATAATGGGGCAGGCCTTACCATATGGAAGCCCATAGGCTATGGCACAAGCTATGCGGATACGCCTATTTATACCGGCACGTTTGACGGCAACGGCAAAACCATCAGCGGCCTGTATTATCATGACCCGGCAGAAGACACTGCCTACTACTGCTTAGGCCTATTTGGGCGTATAGGCGAAAGCGCCACTGTAAAAAATGTGACCATAGCAGACTCTTATTTGCATGGGTATTGGCGGGTAGGCGCCATTGCCGGCATAAGCGACGGTACCATACAGGGCTGTACCAACACCTCTACCATAAACGCCGCCAACAGAATCGGCGGTATTGTAGGTGATTGCTCTGGCACGGTATCTTCTTGTGTAAACAAAGGAAAGATCACCGGCCGCTTTGCAGGCGGTGTGGTAGGCACCGCTTATGGCACCTTAATAGACCACTGCTATAATACAGGCACCATAAACTGCTACGGCGATGCAGCCGGTATTGTTAACGACGCAAGGTCCAACACCAGCGTACAGTACTGCTACAACACCGACGCTGTCTCCAGCGAGACGGGCAAGGTAGGCGGTATTGCAGGGTATTTTGAAAACTCCAGCATGCGCCAGTGCTACAACACAGGCATTATTTCGTATTCCGACGAAGGATATGCAGGCCTTATTTTTGGCCAGTTCACCTCCTCCACCATGGACGACCTTGCCTATGCCGATCAGGGTTTCCTAAGAATTACCGGCCGTCTTTCCTCTTCGGAGACAGACAGTAATGAACAGGGCCGCTTCACGCCTGCAGAAACTGCTGCCGGGAAAATGACCTACTGGCTAAACTCCAGAAAAGGCTCTAACATATGGTATCAGGATATCGGCACAGACGCCTCCCCCTCGCTGGATGCCTCTAAGGGCATTGTATACCGCTATAAGAGCAACTGCACTGATTACGGCTACGCCAACACCCCAAAAAGCGATATAGCCACCCACAAAGACCTTCGGTATTCTACAGGTACCGAAATAGACTATGGGTATATTATTGAACGCTGTCATGGTTGCTGGGAGTCCTGCTCTGTGCGGCTAAGCGCACCCGACAACCTTGTTTATGACGGCACGGAGAAATCTGCCGTAATTACCTACAAGGGAACGCCTATGGCTGCTCCGGGTACAGAATATATCAGCAACTATCAGGGCGACAGAATCAATGTAACAGATGCCGGCTTTACCGCCACCCTGCACTATGCCGGGTATTCTACCAGCTTTACCTTCAAGATAGCCCCCAAGCCGCTGAAGCAGGAAGATATTTCCCTGGAATATACATATATCGCTTATGACGGCACTGAACATACGCCTACGGTAGCAGTGATCTCGGACGGCGTTTCCTTAACAGCAGGCAAAGACTACACGGTAACGTATCAGAATAACGCCCAGGTAGGTACTGCCAAGGTTATCGTGACCGGAAAAGGCAACTACACCGGTACCCAGAGCGTATCCTTCCAGATCATGGACATGACTGCGCCTGAGGGCATAATCTCCATTGAGGGAAACTACTGGGACTACTTTAATAGTACAGTAGACTATGGGCTGTTTATAAAAGACAGTGCTGCAATAAAGGTAATTACACAGGATACAGGCTCCGGCGTGGCTAAGGTAGAGTACTATCTGGCAGAACAGCCCCTTAGTACAGCAGAACTTTCTACAGTAAGCTTTACCGAAATGCCTGACACCGGTTTGGTGCTGACCGCGCCGCAAAAGGGCTTCTTCTATGTCCGGATCATAGACCATGCAGATAACAGCACTTTACTCAACGCTGACGGCGTGGTGGTATATGCCGACAGCATGGCGCTGACCGAGGAGATTTCTTACATCTACAAGGAAAATGCCGATAAAGAGATAATCGCCTCCTTTAGAGGCAACCTGATCACCGGCATTGCACAAGGTGCAAATGTGCTGGTACCCGGTGTAGACTTTAGCGTAGTGGATGAGCGTATCTGCCTGCACAAAGCATATCTGGATACCCTGCCCTACAGCGAGGATCCCTATCTCTTTACCGTAAGCTATGCACCGGTAGGTGTAGAAACAGAGCAGGTGACCATAGAGACCACCTTTGGCGTAAAGGTGGAAAAGGCGCCCCTTACCTTAGAGAGTGTTACCCTTGCGGACAAGGTATATGACGGCACCAAAGATGTAGCGGTGCTCACGGCTACCCTGGCAGGTGTTCGGGATGCCGATAACGTAGGTGTACGGATCTCTGACTTGACCGCATTCTTAGAAAACAGCAAGGCAGGCACCCACGACAAGGTATATATCGGCAATATTAGCCTTTACAGTGACGATGCAGAGAATTATCAGATAGATCCCACTGCCGTGCTCAGCATGGGGGTAACCGTACAAAAGGCCGCTGCACCGGTGCTGGAAGATAAGGCATTCTCTGCAAACTACAGAAAGAAAGCCTTTACCGCCAAAGACCTGGGCGCAGCCATGCCGGAAGATGCAGGTAAGCTGGCTTACCGTGTATTGGCAGTAAGCGTAAACGGGAAGGCTACCGCAAACGCTGCCGTAAAGGAAGACGGCACACTTAGCCTGGCTTTGGCAAAAGGTGCGGTGGGTGACCAGATCACAGTGACCGTAAGCATCTCCAGCGAAAACTATGAAGATGCCACCCTGACCACGACCCTTACCCTGATAAAGGGCAACACCCCCGACACTTCGGACAATGCAAACCTTTCCCTTTACCTTACCCTGCTGCTGGCTGCAGGCAGCATGCTGGCCATGGTATTGAGAAAAAAGGCGCGCAGCAAATAAAATAAACACATAAAAAAACCGCCTTGTCGGCGGTTTTTTTATTGGCGTACCCGGGAGGATTCTCCCCTCGCTCCCACTCCCGCTCGGGGCGCGCAAGCTGCCTGCTTCCGCCACCGGCGGCGGCAGCTTGCGTTCGAATCCTCAATTTATGTAACCCAATAAAAAAACCGCCTTGTTGGCGGTTTTTTTTATTGGCGTACCCGGGAGGATTCGAACCTCTGACCTTTGGAGTCGGAGTCCAACGCTCTATCCAGCTGAGCTACGGATACAATCTGTTACTTGACTATTATATATGTATCTGAGCGTAAAATCAAGAAATGCAGACCTCTTTCACAAAAAAAGATGACGATACGACAAAATTAGGGTATATTAATATATGACATCCCATAAAGGAGCAAAACTTTGATCAACGGAAATACGAAAGGTATCAAACAATATATTCTGGAAGAAATGGAACAGATCTATGAGTATTCCTGCGGCTATAATGAATTTATCAGCCCGATGCTCATCAATCTGTTGGCCAGATACACCTCTCTGCTGGAGCGCGAGATCTCTATTTATCTGTCCCGCGGCGGCAAAGTACTGGATGTTTCTATCGGGGATAACGACCACGTCAGCCTGCCCTATGTGCGCAAGCGCCGCGGTATTCACGGGTTATCCGGCGTACGCTGCATCCATACCCACCCGGGCGGCTCTTCGCAGCTTTCTCAGGTAGATATCGGTACGCTGCTCTCTTCCCGTCTGGACTCTATGGCAGCACTTGCCGTACGTGATGGCGAAGCAAAGAGCCTGCAGGCAGGCTTCATCGGCGAAACACTGACAGAACCGGTGCTGTATGGTCCTTATCATGTTGCGCGGATCCCACAGGCCGCCTTCATGGCAGAGATCGAACGTGCCACCGCACGCGTAGCGGATCTGGTGCGTCTTCAGGAGACCGGCAATCAAAAGGAACGTGCTATTTTGGTAGGTGTCGGTGCGCAGGACAGCGAAATGCAGGAACTGGCCATGCTGGCAGATACCGCCGGAGCGGAAGTTATCGGCAAAATGACGCAAGGCAAACCCAATCGGGATGCCGGCGTTTATGTAGGTAAGGGTAAAATCAAGGAACTGCAGCTGGCCATCTCTGCCGTCGATGCAGACCTGATCATCGTTAACGATGAACTGTCCGCCATCGAACAGCGCAATCTGGAGGAACAGCTGGGTGTCAAAGTCATAGATCGTACCGTACTCATACTGGATATTTTTGCCCGCCATGCAAAAACACGGGAGGGTAAACTGCAGGTAGAACTGGCACAGCTCAAATACAATCTGCCCCGTCTGATGGGTGAAGGTCTGTCCCTCTCCCGCCTGGGTGCAGGCATCGGTACCCGCGGCCCCGGTGAGACCAAACTGGAATCCGATCGGCGCCGTATCCGCCGCCGTATCTTCGAATTGGAGCGCGAAATCGATAAACTGAGCGAACAGCGTACTTTGCGCCGTGCTCAGCGGGAAAAGAACCAAATGAAAGAGATCGCGCTGGTCGGCTATACCAATGCAGGCAAAACCAGTTTGCTCAATGCCATTTCCGGCGCGGGCCAATATGCTGAAAACAAATTGTTTGCCACCCTCGACCCGGTCACCCGCAAATTCACATTGCCTTCCGGCAAAGAAGTGCTGCTGACCGATACCGTAGGATTTGTCGACAAATTACCCCATGATCTGGTCAGTGCATTCCGTTCCACTCTGGAGGAAGCAACACGCGCCGATCTGCTGCTCAATGTCACAGATGCTTCCAATCCCGATAATCTGCATCAGATGCAGGTAGTGCGGCAAGTAATTTCGGATTTGGGCGCACAGGATAAGCCCATGCTGGCTGTATTCAACAAGGCCGACTTATTGGAATCCGCCCCTCAGATCGCCGCTCCCAACAGTTATTATGTATCTGCCCATACCGGTCAGGGGTTGGAGCAATTACTGGAGGCCATCGACAAAGCATTGATGCCGCGGCTCATGCGTATCTCTCTGAAATTAGGGTATCACGAAGGCGCGCGCCTTGCACAACTGCAGGCCAACGCAGAGGATATCCGCATCGAATATCTGGATGACCGTATGGAGATCACCGCACTGCTGCCCGAAGCCGCCGCCAAACGCATCTTAAGCGGAAAATAACGCAAACAAAAAGAGCACAATTCTGTGCTCTTTTCTGTTATACAGGATCATAACCTTCCCCAGTACAGTGCCGTGACATTGGGTGCGATCAGCAGGTCCCCGGAACAATTCTCTTCCAGCAGCTGCTCCAATGCGCGTGTATATTGCCCATAAGCCTCCGTACCCGGATCGGGTGCATAAGAGGAAGATAAACTGCGGTCTATAAATTTTTGTCTGGTATAATGCAGCGGAAAATCAAAATTTCTGCACTGCAATTCATCTCCGAAAAAGCCCGGCATTGCCGCCCGAATCTTATTAAGCCCATGACACAGCGAGGTAAAGCCGCTGCAATACCGCATACACAATGCGTGCTGGCGTTGTGTAAACGGGTCATTATAATCGCGCGCATTGATAAATACTGCCACATATCCGCCCGGTCTCAAGATACGCAGGCACTCTTTGCGGAAAGCCCCCGCATCCAGCCAATGAAATGAAGAGGCGCAGGTGATCAGATCTATACTGTGGTCCGGCAGGGTGGTATGCTCAGCCGTCGCCTCCAGAATATGCAATTGCGGCGCCTGTAAAAAATTTTGACGCAGTACGGAAAGCATATCTCTGTTGGGCTCGACAGCAAACGTCTCTGCTCCATAGGCAAGACACTCTTTGGTAAAAATACCCGTGCCCGCGCCAATATCCGCCACCGTACCACCGGCCGGCAGCAATTCTTCCAGCAGAAACTTTACTGCCTCCGGGGCATATCCCGGTCTGCCGCTCTGATAATTCTGAGCACGCTTATCAAATGTATTTTTGTGCGACATACTACGCTCCCTTTTGCTTTGTAAAAAAACTTCCCGCTTTAAGGCGGGAAGTTTTACATTTCTCAGAACTCCTGTTTTTCAGCCAGGAATGCTGCCAGCTGATCGATAGGCATACGAACCTGTTCCATCGTGTCACGGTCACGTACGGTTACGCAGCCGTCGGTCTCGGTCTCGAAGTCGACGGTAATGCAGTAGGGAGTACCGATCTCGTCCTGACGACGGTAACGCTTACCGATGCTGCCGGTCACATCGTAATCTACATTGAACTGCTTGAGCAGCTTGGTGTAGATCTCATCTGCCTGATCGGACAGTTTCTTGGACAACGGTAATACAGCAGCCTTGTAAGGAGCCAGTGCAGGATGCAGGTGCATTACAACACGAGTGTCGCCGCCTTCCAGTTCTTCTTCGTCATATGCTTCACACAGGAATGCCAATGCTACGCGGTCTGCGCCCAAGGAGGGTTCGATGCAGTAGGGTACGTACTTCTCGTTGGTAATGGGATCCTGATAGGTGAAGTTTTCACCGGAGTGTTCCATATGTGCTTTCAGGTCGAAATCGGTTCTGTCTGCAATACCCCACAGTTCGCCCCAACCGAAGGGGAACAGATACTCGATATCGGTGGTAGCATTGGAGTAGTGAGACAATTCCTCGGGCTCATGATCTCTCAGACGCATCGTTTCTTCGGAGATACCCAGATCACGCAGGAACTTTGCACAATAATCTTTCCAGTAGAGGAACCATTCCATTTCTTCGGCAGGGTTGCAGAAGAATTCCAATTCCATCTGTTCAAACTCACGGGTACGGAAGGTGAAGTTGCCGGGTGTGATCTCGTTACGGAAGGATTTACCGATCTGAGCAATACCCATAGGCATCTTTCTTCTGGTGCTGCGCAGTACGTTCTTGAAGTTTACAAAGATACCCTGTGCAGTTTCGGGGCGCAGATAGATCTGAGAAGCAGTATCTTCATTGACGCCCTGGAAAGTCTTGAACATCAGGTTGAATTTGCGGATGGAAGTGAAGTTATTTTTTGCACCGCAGGTGGGGCAGGGAATATTCTCAGCAATAAATGCCTCCATCTCTTCGTTGGTCATAGCCTCGGGCAAAATGTTCTGACCGGTAGCCATTGCATATTCTTCGATCAGTTTGTCTGCACGGAATCTTTCGTGACAAGACTTGCAGTCCATCAGCGGGTCGTTGAAACCGCCTACGTGACCGGATGCTACCCAAGTCTGCGGGTTCATCAGAATTGCACAGTCCAGACCAACATTATGACGGCTTTCGGTTACGAACTTACGCCACCAGGCCTTTTTGACATTGTTCTTGAATTCTACGCCCAAAGGGCCGTAGTCCCATGTATTTGCCAGACCGCCGTAGATTTCGGAGCCGGGGAAAATATAACCTCTGCCCTTGCACAATGCTACGATTTTGTCCATGGTTTTAGCTTTGGGATCCATAAAAATACCTCCTGAAACAGTCCATTGATTACAAATAAAAAAAGCCTTTCATCCCCCAAGGGACGAAAGACATACTTCCGTGGTTCCACCCTTATTGGCAAAAAGCCCACTTTGATTGCTGCAGCGTATTTGCAGAGCCGCCGCCGCCATATACCTTCCTGCAGTTTGCACCTACCACTGCATCTCTTCACGCCGATATACGCGTTTAACTCCCGCTGCCCATATAAAGTTATTATAAATATACGGCACAGCCTCTTTTGTGTCAAGGTCTATTTTTGCAAAAACAGCGGATTCTTTACAGAATGTCCGCTTATAAACGAACCATCAAAATATGTATGCACCCTTTTTCCGCAGCTGCGTATTATACACTAAACGCCTCTTTTGAGGCAGAATCCGATTGGGAGGAATCATGTATGTGTAACGGTGGTTTTGGCGGTAATAATTGCTGGTGGATCATTCTTCTGCTCCTGTGCTGCGGCGGCAACAGCTGCGGTAATAGCTGCAATCAGGGCTGCGGTGCTTCCGGCGGCGGTTTTGACAACTGCCTGTGGCCCATCCTTTTACTGTTGTGCTGCGGCGGAAACGGCTGTGGTACTCAGTCCAACGACTGCGGCTGCTGCTGATCCCCGATCTGACAGCCGTATGACCCAAAAAGGCAGACGATAAGTCTGCCCTTTTTGTATGCTTGTCAACTCTGATACAACATAGTACAATGAAGAAAAAACAACTTAAAGGAGTTTTTGCTATGAAGCGCAGCGAAATCAATGCCATCATCCGCGATGCTATGGCGTTTATCGATTCTTTCCATTTTGCTTTGCCGCCCTTTGCCAACTGGACACCCGAGGATTGGGCAGAAAAAGGCGACAGATGCAATGAGATCCGTGACAATATGCTGGGTTGGGATATTACCGACTACGGTCTCGGTAAATTTGATGAGGTAGGTCTGGTACTGGTCACCATCCGTAACGGCAACCAGAATAATCCCAAGTATGAAAAACCCTATGCAGAAAAACTGCTTATCTGTCAGGAAGACCAGGTTTGCCCCATGCACTTCCATTGGAAGAAGATGGAGGATATCATCAACCGTGGCGGCGGCATCCTGATGATGGAACTGTATAACTCCACACCCGACGGTGAACTGGATAAAGTCAACCCCGTTGATGTGGTATCCGATGGTGTCTTGCTCACCGTGCCTGCCGGCACCGTACTCGAACTGCAGCCCGGTCAGAGTGTCACCCTGACCCACGGTATGTACCATGCATTCTGGGCAAAGAAAGGCCACGGCCCCGTACTGATCGGCGAAGTCAGTCAGTGCAACGATGACAATACCGATAACCGCTTCCTGGAGCCCATCGGCCGCTTCCCCGAGATCGAGGAGGACGAAGCACCTTTCCGCCTGCTGTGCAACGAATACCCTCAGGCAAAATAATCAAATTATATACCGGAAAAAGAGATGCAGATGCATCTCTTTTTTATTTGATTTTCCGTCCTTCCCTTTCCAGATCGTCGATGCGGTGTTCGTTGCCTTTGGTACGGCATTCCACTGCGACCATCCGCTCCACCAGATGATTGTGCTTTTCCACTTTCATTTCCAATTGTTTGAGCCGATGGTTCGTTTTGCTTGCCGCAGCCGCGACACCCAGCATACTGCCCATTACCGTGCCCATACACCCAAGCATTGCCACATA
The DNA here is from genome assembly GCA_017531505.1 of Clostridia bacterium. Lineage (GTDB taxonomy): Bacteria > Bacillota > Clostridia > Christensenellales > Christensenellaceae > QANA01. The sequence goes on from JAFXKX010000017.1 coordinate 13,491, forward strand.
CAATTCCGTATCCATCAAGCCGCCTTCCCTTTCTGCAGCAATTCATGAATACAGCTGCTGCCGCCTGCCACTGCCAATCCGGCCAATATGCTGCCGCCGGTGGTCTGTACCCGACTCAGCTGCAGAGCAGTCAGCAGGTCCAGTTCATACCCGATGGCCAGCAACAGCCCTGTCACCACCGCCGCTGCCGTCGTCAGCCATTTTCCCCACGAAAGTCCTGCCCACAATTTTTTGGCACGGTCCAAAAACACCCATACTATCATACTGAACATCAAAATACTTTGCATAGATCTCCTCCCTGTCCTTTATGCGTTTACCAGCGCCTGCAGTGTATCTTTTCCTACGATCCCATCCTTTGCAATGCTTGCTGCCGTCTGTAATCGGCGCACTGCATCGGCAGTATGTTTTCCGTATTTGCCGTCTGCACCGGTCCCACCGATGTCGTACCCTTTGCCCAGCAAGCGCTGCTGTACCCACAGTACATATTTCCCTGTCATGTATTTACCGCCCCGTTTGTATCGCAGCAGATGCTTCGCTGCGGCAGCCAGCGTTTTGGGACCGACAATCCCATCCACCTGCAGATCTTCACCAAAATCATGATTGAGCGCCTGCTGCAGCATCCGTATATCTGCCCTTCTGCCCGCCAAACGTCTTGCAACATCGGCGCGGAACAAGTCCATATTCTTCCCGAACAAAGGAAACCAATGGCCTACATCACTGTGATTGCTTGCAATGCCCAAAGTATGCCCTTCCGCATGATCGATTACATTTGTTTCATTCAATCCGAACTGTACACACAGTCCTGTTACCAACTGCAGCGCATTTTCATACACCTTGGCAAAGTATTCTTGATCCGTCTGCCATGCCATAGGTTCGCACAGTTCGATCCCGATATGGGTATCGTTGCCTGCATAGCGGCAATGTCCGGCCTTTTTATCATAAGGCAAACATTGTACATAACACACATCATCCAGAAACCCATGGACAGATTTGCCCAATCCCGGTTTATTAAACCTGTCACGAAATGCTTTTGCCATAATCCCCGGCGTTGCCGTAGAGTGCAGCATGATACCTTTTACTTTCAGGCGACCGTTGCTGCGGTACCCATCGTTGTTGGTCGTGTAGCTGATAATCGTATCCATCTGTTTCCTCCTTATTGTAAAGCAGCCTGCTGTTCGGCTGCTTCTATGATCTTGCCGGCTTCCACAAGTGCCCGCTTATGCAGTGTAAACATCCATACTGTGGAATAGTTCAGTTTTGCGGCAATTTCTTCCCATGACTGAAAGTTAAGATAGCGCAGCTGCAATATCAGGCGCAGCGTAGGGTCTTGCAGCGCATCCAATACGCGATGGATCTCGTCCACAGCCTCAGCATACTCCGCTATGCGCCTTTTCTGCCGATTTTCTTTCTCGATCAACGCCGCCAGAAAACTGCCCTGCTTACGTGATCGTCCTGTAAAAGATGTCTCCTCCACCAGCCCCTGCAGGCGCACCAGTTCTTCCTGCATACTGTCTATCAGTTCCTTTGCCCGATAGGCGTGTTCCAAATAGTTCCGTACTTCCGACTGTGTCACTTCATTTTCCTCCGTTTCTACTAAATGTAGAGTCATGTATACAAAATTTCCATGAAAAAGAAATCACGACCAGGTGTCGCGATCGGTTTTGGCATACTTCTATTTTATTCTACTTTATGTAGAAAGTCAACCTATTTTTTAGCCATTTTATTCAACATATAGTTGACTTTATCCGTATAAAGCATTACACTTTTAGTAGAAGATTAAAGGAGTATCTTACCATGGAACATGATATGCACCCCAACAACATCCGTAAACTGAGAGAATCCCGCGGCTTGACGCAGATGCAATTGGCAGAACATCTGGGCGTATCTTTTCAGGCTGTATCCACTTGGGAAAAGGGCGTCAAAGTCCCGCGCAGCGGCGCGCTGGAAAAGTTGGCAAAGTTTTTTGGTGTATCCCGCGCAGAGGTGATGGGTTGGGAGGAACAACCGCACTTCACATCACGGGATGAACGCGATATCCAGAAATCTCTGGATCAGGTGCTGACTGCATTGGAAAGTTCTCAGCAAGCATTGCTCTTTGACGGAGAACCGCTGGATGACGAGACAAAAGAGCTGCTCATCGCCTCTTTGGAACGCAGCATCCGGATGGCCAAAGCAATGGCAAAGGAAAAATACACGCCGGAGAAATATAAAAACCATGGATAAAATAATTCGATCATTGGTACGCCGGCATGGCAGTACCGACCCGTTTTTGTTGGCACGGGAGTTGGGGATCTGTGTTATATATGAAGAACTGGGCAGCATCCGCGGCTATTACAATCAGCAGAAACGGCAAAAATTTATACATATCAATAACCGCTTAAGCGAATCACAGGCGCGCTTTACAGCCGCACACGAATTAGGGCACGCCCTGCTGCACAGTAAGGAGAACGTCCCTTTCTTAAGAGAAAACACTTTATTTTCCACCAACCGTCTGGAAGTAGAGGCCAATGCTTTTGCGCTGCGCTTACTGCTCCATGATCAGAAGGAAGAATCCCGTGATTGCAGCAGTTCACAAATCGCCGCTATGCTGGGCGTAGACGAAAAACTGCTTCTGCGTCACTACCGTAATTTGTTTCATATCTAAAGAGGTAATATATGACCAATATTTTACTGGATATGTTCAATATCGACGCACCGTGGCTCAAACCTGCACTGCAGCAATATATTCTGCCCACCCATCGGGTGGCCGTAGTCGCCTTTGCCTTTGGAGATGATATACTTACAGCGGCCGACTGGGATACGATGTATCACCCCGAGAACGGAAAATACTATCACAGTGTTGTCGACGGTCTTCTGGCCTATTGCATCCCGTTGGAGAACATTCGCATTATCAACTATATTTCAGATTCTCCTGCAGAAGCGGCTGACATCATAAAAGACTCCGATATCGTGTACTTCACCGGTGGCTTGACGCCCAGACTGTATGAACGTATCCTCGAGTTTGGGTTAGACAAAGTATTGGCCGATTATCCGGGCGTTGTGATGGGCTACAGCGCCGGCGCGCTCGTACAGTTGGGTGAATATCACCATTCGCCTGATAAAGATTATCCTGAATTCATGTATTGTGCCGGTCTGGGAATGCAGCAGGGCTACTATGTAGAGGTCCATTACGAAGCCACCCCTATTCAGGATGCCGCCATTGATCGCGTGCTTCGCGAGCGACAACAGCCGGTATACGCACTGCAGTTCAATAGTGGTGCATTAATTGCCCAAGGCAGCAAGGTGCAGCCCATAGGCGATGTAAAAATATTTTTGCCCGAAGATATCCTCTGCAAATAATCCTATGTAAAGTAAAACTCCCGGATCGTTGTGATCCGGGAGTTTTTGCTTTTATTTTATTACATATCCTGATACAGGCCGCAAATAAGTTCTGCCAACATTTTCTCCAGAGGCTGAGACTTATCCAGACCGCAATACTGATATACCGCCGCCTCAATGCCGTTCTCTGCCACATATGCCAATACCGCAACAGAATCAGGATCCTTGGGATTATCAAAACGGAATGCATACGCAGCTGCCTTTGCCAGATTATACGGCAAACGGCCATTCAGCATACAGCCCAGAGCGGGGCCAAGGAACCGTTCTTCTCTACCCAGTTTACGGATCAGGCCAAACAGCTGTCTGTCGATCACGTCAATGGTAACACGCTTCTTCGCACCGGGCACCAGTTTGATCTTTCTGCGCTGACCGGCCTCATACTCTTCTTTATTGAGCCCCAGACCAAATTCCACACCGTACATGGCTTCATCCATACAGCGTGCCGCAAACTCCATAACTGCGGGATCATCGGTTGCTTCGCCGTACATAACATAGCCCTTATATTTACCCATACCGCCAATAGCGCCGCCGTTCATATTAGAAGTCCACACCTTTGCCATTGCACGGGCATCCATCTTATTCAACGGACGCAGGCCCAGTTCCAGCGGAACTTCTCCTTTGAAAGTATCTGCGTCAATGGGCAGATCATCATAGTCGGATGCACTGAAGCTTTCAGGGTCTTTCTCATACTGTTCTGCAGTGGGGGCAAAACCGCCGCACTGTGCGATTGCAGTAACCAGACCTACATACTTTTCAAAATATGCGATCTGTTCCGGGGTGGTCAGCATTTTGCGGATTGCCTCATCAAACACTTTATCTGCACCGGTATAGTTTACAACAAATACAGCATTAAAGTAGCCTGCGTCCGGCAATGCTGCACGACGAATGATCGCCTCCCCCAACAATTTGGCTGCTTCTTCAAAACCGTTGGCATAGATGGGCAGCATGACCAAGCTTTCCTTTTCCAAAATCTGCAGGCACTGTTCACGCTCTTCCCCATGGATACAATAGATTTCAAAACCACTGCGGACCTCTTCCTCGATACCGGATCCGTCTTCATGGGTAACATAGACCGTATAATAGCCCTGCTTACGCAGAAAATCTACCTGTTCTTGACGGCGTGCCAAAAAGATTGGCTTATAGCCGGCTTTTTTCGCCATATTGACCATATAGCCTTTACCCAGTTTACCTGCACCCAAAATAACCAGTTTCTTTTCGCTCATAGTGAACTCCCTTCTTTTCTTATCTCAAATCTTCTCTTACAAAAAATGTATCTTTTGTTTAGCATATCATGTTTATTCGAAAGACTCAATATTTTTGTATCGATAATTCCGCATAGTGTGCGCAAACCAACTGCGCCAATAACGCCTCCATCGGCTGCGCTTTATCCAGCCCACTGTACCGATATACCGCCGCCTCAATGCCATGCTCCCGTACATAACTCAAAATTTCCACAGAATCGGGATCTTCGGAATTATCAAACATATATGCCAAAGCCGCTGCTTTTGCCAGATGATACGGCAATTTCCCGTGACAGATACACCCCAGTGCCGGTCCCAAAAAACGCTCCTGTCTGCTCACCTTGCGCTTCAGCCCAAACAACTGACGCTCAAATACATCAACAGTGGGGCGGATATCCACACCGGGCAGCAACGGCGGAGCCTTATATTCACCCAAACGGTATTCCTCTTCATCCATCCCCAGTTCGTGTTCGATGGCATACAGCGCTTCCTTCTTGCAAGCCTGCCAGAAAGCCGTGATCTGCCGGTCCCGCACCGCGTCATCAAATACCGTATACCCTTTATGTACGCCGGCACCGGCGATCGCGCCCAGCCGCATATTGGATGTCCACAGTTTTGCGCGGATACGGGTCTGCATTTTGTCAAGGGGCAACAGTCCCTCCACTGCAGGGATCCCTCCTCGAAACGCCTCCCGGTCTACCGGCAATTCCGGATAATCGGATGCGCAGATCGCCTCCGGATCCTGTGCCAATACTTCCGGCAAAGCCGCAAACCCATCACGAATAGGCAGCGTCGTTACCAGACCGATATTCTTTTCATAGTATTGGATCTCTGCCGGCGTATGCAAGCCTTCACGGATCAACGCGTCCAATACCGCATCCGGCGAAGGGCTGTTGACCAGCAGCAAAATATCCAGCGTACCAGCCTGCCGCTGCGCCCGCAGACAAATTGCTTCTGCCAACAATGCCGCAGCCTGCGCAAAACCATTGGCATAAATGGCGATCGCTGCGATCTCTGCCTCAGCCAATACTTGCAGGCATTGATTCCGCTCCGGCCCCTCGCTACACCACGCCGTAAAATCATGCACCCGATAAATCTCCATCGGCGCACCGTTTTCGTGTTCGAGACAAACAGTATAATACCCCTGTGCCCGTAAAGTATCAGCCTGCTGCTGACGGCGGGTAATAAACACCGGGTGGTATCCTGCTTTTGCAAACAGATCTGCTGCATAGCCCTTTCCCAGTTTTCCCGCACCAATGATGGCGATTTTCTTCTTCACGTTCCCTATCCTCTCTGTTTGTCTTTCTTTACAGTTTAGCCATCTGCAAATCCCAATAGTGTGCACAGATCAATTCCAGCAATTGTGCTTCCAACGGTTCTTCTGCAGACAATCCACAATACTTTTGTGCCGCTTCACGAACGCCGTATTTCTCTACATAGCCAAGTATTTCCGCAGAGGTGGGATCTCCGTCATTGCGGAATCCAAATGCCAGCGCAATTGCCTTTGCCAAAAAGAAGGGAATCCGCCCCATTTCAAGGCAGGTCATTGCAGGGCCTACCAATCGTTCCTGTCGCCCCAATTTGCGGGCAAGACCATTCATCTGCCGTGCAAGGGTATCTGTGGAAAGACGCATCTCCATCCCCGGAAGCAATGGCATTACCTTACGCTCGCCCTTTTGAAAATCTTCATACGTCATATGAAATTTATTCAAAATACCATATACCGATTCTTCATAACAAGCTTTACAAAACGCCTTTACATGCGCATCTTCATTCGCTTCCTGCGCCATGGTATAGCCTTTTGTCTGTGCCAGGCAAGCCATAACGCCGCCCCGCATATTGCCCGCCCACAATTTTGCCTTGAGTCGTGCATCGATATTGTCCAACGGGATGATCCCCTCTACCTGCGGAATTTCGCCACGAAACGCCTCGCCATCTACCGGCAGTTCCGGATAATCGGATGCTGTGATCGCCTCGGGATCTTTGGCCAACAGCCAATCGGGCGCCGCATAACCGCCGCGATATGCCAAAGTGCGCACCAAACCCACATTTTTTTCATAATATGCGATCTGTTCGGGTGTACTTAAGCGCTGACGGATATAGGTATCAAAAGTGATATGCGGGCCGGGATAGTTGACAACCAGTAAAATATCCAGCGGGCCTGCACCCTGCTGCGCGCGCAGCGCAATGGCGTCCCCCAGCAAATGGCCGATCGCCTCAAACCCGTTGTCGTACACCTGTACCGATGCCAGCGGTACCTGTGCCAATACCTGTACACAGTTTTCTCTCTCCGGGCCAGTGGTACACCACGCCTCGTAGCCGCTGTATACGACCACTTCGGGTTCTGCACCGTTCTCATGTTCCAAAAAAACATGATAACAGCCGTGGTCACGCAAATTATTGATCTGCTCCTGCCGACGCGCCATAAATATAATGTCGTACCCTGCCTTTTGGAACAGATCCGCAAGATACCCTTTACCTAATTTTCCTGCACCGATCAGGGCAATGCTTTTTTCGTTCATCGTCTTATTCCTTTCTTCATTGTTTTGATACTTTACAAATCTCATAGTTTTATCATAACATACCCCATCAAAAAACGCATCAAAAAAACCGCTGCATATTTACAGCGGTTTTTGGATCTGTCTCAGATATGTTTGGTCACACGAACGGCATCGCCGATGTTGCGTTCGATCACTTCACGGCTGAAGTTATCCACTTCCAGACGGTTCTTGTCACGATGGGTCAGACAGCCTGCACCACCGATACAGCCACCTTCACAGGCCATGCCTTCGATAAAGTTTTCATCCAACTGACCTTTCGCTGCCTTGAGCAGTGCCACGCGGCACGCCTCTATGCCGTTGCAGGTAGCAGGCTTCAGCTGGAAGTCGTTTTCGCCCAACTCTTTCAGCGCCTGACGGATCGCCTCGGTCAGACCGCCGCTTCTTGCAAAAACACGGCCAAAGTAAGAGGCATCGTCCAGTACTGCTTCCTCCATCGCCGTAATATCCAGATCACGGCTGTCAAACAACGCCTGCAATTCTTCAAAGGTGATCACACTGTCTACCAGCGGACGAATGCGTTCCTGACGGATCTCCATCTTTTTCGCGGTGCAAGGTCCGATAAATACGATCTTTGCAGTGGGGTCCTGCTGCTTGATATACTGTGCAATGGCGCCCATCGGCGAAATATTTTCGGAAATATGCGGTGCCAGTTTGGGGAAATTCTTGCGTACAAAGTCTACAAAAGACGGGCAGCAGGAGCTGATCAGGAACTGCTTCTCCAGCAATTCCATACCTTCTCTTGCAGCGACCATATCTGCACCCAGCGCAACTTCCGTTACTTTATGGAAGCCCAACGCCTGAATGCCGGCCAACACCTGACCCAGTTTTGCATATCGGAACTGACCGATGATAGAAGGTGCCACGATCGCATATACGCGGTAGTTTTCGTTATTGTTGCTCTTTTTGAGGATGTCTATAACATCCAATATAAAAGACTTGTCCGAGATCGCGCCAAAGGGGCACTGATATACACACGCACCGCAGCCGATGCACTTGTTTTCATCGATCACTGCTTCCTTGGTCTCGGAGTTTTTACTCATACTGATAGCCTTGACCTTACATGCCGCCTCACAGGGACGACGATGCTTTGCAATCGCGCTATAAGGGCAAGCCTTTGCGCACAAACCGCAGCTGATACACTTTTCCTTATCAATATGTGCCTTGTGATCGTCGTCAATCACGATCGCACCGCGAGGGCATACATCCTCACAGCGGTGAGCCAGACAGCCACGGCAGTTATTGGTAACAAACAATCCCGTCGCAGGGCATTCGTCACAGGCAATATCGATTACCTCGATGATATTTTTGTTTTCGGGATCGCCGCCCATAGCGATTTTGACGCGTTCCGCCATTACCGCGCGTTCCTTATATACACAGCAGGACATCGTGGGCTTGTTGCCGGATACGATCTCCTTGGGAATATCCAATACTGACTTTTCAAGGGTACCGTTCCATGCATGACGTGCTACGCTGCGCAATACTTTATATTTCAAATGTTGTACTTTGGTATCAAAAATTCTCATGTGAGCCCTTCCTTTTCCCGGAATACCTTTATGTAAATAAAACCACACAATACGCAATTATATCATGCCATAAGTCTCGCAAAAAATCAACAAATATCGATATTCTGTTATCGATTATCTTCCGTTGCCTGTACACCTCTTGCTTCGATCGGCGTAGAAAATACGATTTGTGTCTGCGTTCTGCCGAATTTCTGCAGCCGTCCCACAAAACCGTCCAGTTCCACCGTGCTTTTGAACGCCACTTTGAGCAGCATACTGTATTCCCCCGTAATATGGCTGCATTCCAATACATGGGGTTCCTTTACAATTTGCTTTACAAATGATTCTCTGCGATCCGGTGTCATCTCCAGCAATACATAGGCCCGGATATGATAGCCCAACCGGTACTGATCCACCTGTGCCTGATAGCCGGTGAGGATGCCCTGTGCCTCCAAATTGCGGATACGGGCCGAAACCGCCGGAGAAGATAAAAACACAGCCTCTGCCAGCACCTTCAGGGGAGTTCGTGCATTCTTCTGCAGCATTGTCAGTATTTTTTGATCGATCGCGTCCATAAGCACCTCTGTACTTAATATTTTTAAGTTATATATACATTGTACCATATAAAACAAAGTTCTAAACTTTATTTTTTAACAAAATTCATTTCTGTTCTCCATATGTTTCCAGTTCCGCATAATGTGTGTATGCTTTCCTTGATCACTTCACAATTTCAGGAGGAAACCGTCCATGCAATACCGCAGCGAATCTGATTCTGTCGGCACACTCAATGTTCCTGCCGATGCCTATTACGGCGTACAATCTTTACGCGCACAACAAAACTTCTGTATCTCCGGTCAGCCGATGCACCCTGTGTTTATCGACAGTCTGATACTGATCAAACGTGCTGCCGCACAAACCAATATGCAGGCAGGTATGCTTTCTACCGAAACCTGTTCTGCCATCTGCGCTGCCTGCGACAGATTATTGAACGGCGAGCTGCGCGATCAATTTATCGCAGATGCCATTCAGGGCGGTGCCGGTACCTCTGCCAATATGAACGCCAACGAAGTCATTGCAAATCTGGCAAACCAGATGCTGGGCGGTGCATTGGGCGCCTATGACCGTGTGCACCCCAATGATCATGTAAATATGTCTCAGTCTACCAACGACGTTGTACCCACCGCCGGCAAACTGACTGTACTTACCCTGCTGCCGCAGCTGATCGCAAAACTGGGCGAACTGCACGACGCACTGATGGTCAAGGCAGCCGCCTTTGACGGTATTCTGAAAATGGGCCGGACTCAGCTGCAGGATGCCGTGCCCATGCGTCTCGGTCAGAGTTTCAAGGCATTTGCATCTGCTGTCCGCAGAGACATACAGCGATTGGTCGCCGTCGGCGAAGAGATGCGTACCCTCAATCTGGGCGGCACCGCCATCGGCAGCGCCATCAATGTACCTGCCTATTATCTGCGTCATATCGTCCCCAATCTGAGTTCCCTGACCGGGCAGTCGCTGCGTCAGGCAGAAGATTTGTTTGATGCCACTCAGAATCTGGATTGCTTTGTGGCCGTATCCGGTGCTCTCAAGGCCTGTGCCGTAAACCTCTCTAAAATGAGCAACGACCTGCGTCTGATGTCCAGCGGTCCGCGTACCGGCATCCATGAGATCAACCTGCCTGCCCGCCAGAACGGTTCCTCCATCATGCCCGGCAAGGTCAACCCCGTTATCCCCGAAGTTGTCACGCAGGTAGCCTTCCGTGTAGCCGGCAATGACATCACCATTTCCATGGCTGCAGAAGCCGGCCAGCTGGAGCTCAATGCCTTCGAGCCTGTATTGTTCTATGCATTGTTTGAATCCATCCAGATGATGACAGGTGCTGTGGATACACTGACGCACAACTGCGTGGAAGGCATTACCGCCAACGAAGAGGAATGTCTGCAATATCTGGAAAGCTCCGTCGGCATCGTTACCGCCTTGTGCCCTTATATCGGCTATATCAAAGCCGCCGAGATCGCCAAGCGTGCACTGGCCACCGGTGAGCCTGTTCGTCTGTTGGTAGAGCAATCCGGTCTGCTGTCTGCAGAGCAGCTGGCAGAATTGTTGGATCCTGCCGCCATGACAGAACCCAGCACCGACACCATCGCTTAAATACTTTAATAGGAAAGTATTTTATATCGCTGGCCCGCCCCCTTTGGCGGGCAGCACCCTTCGCCTTTCCGGCAAATGAATTGCCTGTTAGATACAACAAAAAACAGAAAGCCCTTGTCTGTACAGACAAGGGCTTTCTGTTTTGCAAAAGTGTGCTATGCTATAAAAAAGTCATCTGCGGAGGCTCTTTATGCAAGTATTCCTGTATGATAAATCGTACGCCAAACGCTTCAAATGTGCCATCAGCGTCTGGCGGACAGTCGGCCTTATCCTGGCATATTCTTTTTGCTATGCCGCAAGCCTGATTGCACTCTTCGCTTTCGAAGTGGATCATCCTTTGCTGATCCTGCTCGTTCTCATCGGCTACATGGTCTGGCTGATCGTATGGTTGGTACGCCAACAGCCTGTTTCTCAGGCTCCGGTCATCGCCTATGTGCTGGATGCCGACGGTCTGCTGTGGCAGGTATTTCTCAATCAGCGATACGTCAAACAGACCGCTTATGATATTGCTCTGCAGTATTACGCTTCGCAAGGGCAGCCCATACAGCCCTCGCTTGCCGGTAAGTTTGCTTACTATGTGCAGTGCAGCCGGCAGGGGATTTCTCACTGGAACAATGTGTATGGCGGCGAAGCCAAAACCACTCCGTTATACCATCTGAGCCCCTTAGTACAAACAAAGTGGGCATACAAATTCCAATATTGCACCGCAAAAGGAAAAATCAAAAAACTGACCATCCCCAAAGGATACCCCACCCTCTTCCGTTATCTGTGGGGCGATAATGCCGTATAAGCAAAAAGCGTACATACCGATCGGTATGTACGCTTTTTTTCTCACTTTACACGCCGCAATTTTGCCACAAAGAACCCTTCAAACAACGGGTCAGGACAAATACATACTGTGCCGGGCAGCGTAGTCGGCAGTAGCGGCAGATCACCGAATGCTTCGGCATCGATGGGAATCAGTTCCACTTTACCGGGTTTCAGTACTTCTTTTACAATATCTTCGTTCTCCTGCTGCAGGATAGAGCAAGTGGAATACACCATCTCTCCGCCCACCTTGAGCACTTTCAGCGCCTTTGCCAGCAGCGCACGCTGACTCTTGACGGAGCGTTCGACCAATGTAGGCTCAAAGCGCAGCTGATCCCGCCACGTCTGCAATGTGCCGCTGCCGCTGCAGGGAGCATCCAGCAGCACTTTATCAAAACGGAACAGCTCATCCAACTGGCGTGCATCCGTCTGCATGACCAATACGCTGCGCGCACCCTGACGATCCAGATTATACCGCAGGCGGTCTGCACGGATCTTGTTCTTTTCGCAAGCGGTGATCCCTGCCCCATTTCCGGTAAGGGCCGCCATCTGCGTCGTTTTGCCGCCCGGGGCCGCCGCCATATCCAATACCGCATCCCCTTTGCCCGGCTGCAGCACCAGCGGAGGCAGCATAGAGGAAAGGCTCTGCATATATACGCCGCCCCCGGCATATACCTCCAGCGCCGCGATCTCACTTTCACGCGCCTGCTCTATGATCAGCGCATCGTCATACCAGGGCACCTGTCTGTAACCGATACCTGCCATGCTCAGCGCCTGTTCCACCTGCTGCTTGCTGCTGCGCAGCGGATTTGCACGCAAGGTGACCGGACGACGGGCTGCAAACCCTTCCTCGATACGGGCGGTTTGCTCCTCACCATATTGTTTATGCAAAAGTTCTTTTAAGAATGTCGGGATCTGCACGATATTGCTCCTTTTCGTTCCATTCTTATATAGTATAACACATTTTTGCAGGACTTGAACTATCCGCCAAAGTATAGCATAATAAAGACAGAAGATTCTTTTGAAAAAAGGAGAGGATTTTTATGCAGAAAACATTACAGATCGGCAATGCAAAAGGCATTGTAGACACTTACGGCGGAGAACTGATCTCCTATACCAACGACGGCAAAGAATATATCTGGACCGGCGATGCCGCTTACTGGAACGGACATGCCCCGGTATTATTCCCCTTTGTAAGCGCTCTGAAAGATTGGAAGATCAAATTCGGCGGCGAAGAATACTCCCTGACGACCAAGCACGGCTTTGCACGCAAAAGCGAGTTCGAACTGATCGACTGTACCGATACCAAAGCCACCTTCTGCCTCAAGGCAAACGAGGCCACTTTGGCACAATACCTCTTCCTGTTCAGCCTCATTGTCACCCATGAAATCACCGAACAGGGCGCTGTTACCACCTACACCGTACAGAACAAAGACGACAAGCCTATGGTATTCTGTATCGGCGGTCATGCAGGTTATTGTGTAGACGGCAGCTGTGAAGATTATCAGCTGATTTTCGAAAAGCCCGAAGATCTGGATATGTATTATACCGATGCACAGAGTTTGTTCAGTGATGCGTACAAGCTGGATAAGCGTCTGGAAGGTACCGTTTATGACATTTGCTATGATGACTTTGATGTAGATGCCATCATCCTCAAAAACCCCGCCAGCAACAAAGTCAAACTGGTCAAAAAGAGCGATGGCACCGGTATGGAATTCGATTTCACCGGTTACGAGCATCTGACCCTGTGGACTCCGCCCAAAAAGCAGGCGCCTTTCTTCTGCCTCGAGCCTTGGAACGGTTTGCCCGCATATACCGATGAGAGCGGCAATTTCGAAGACAAGCCCGGCTGCATCACCTTGCCCGCCGGCGAAGAATACTCCATCTCTTACGCAATTACCGTAATCAAATAAACACGCTGTGCACAAGCCCTGCCCCGCAGGGCTTGCGCTGTCTATATCTATACAGTATGCATATTTACGTCCCCAACTACTATTCAAAATTTTCCTGTATCGGCAGCCGTTGTCAGGACAACTGTTGTATCGGCTGGGAAATCGACATCGATCAGGATACCTGCCGGCGCTATCTGCAGGAGCAGGGTGCTTTTGGTGAGCGGCTGCGCAGCCACATCGATACCCGCGATATCCCTCACTTTATACTGGGCGAGCATGAACGCTGCCCCTTTCTAAATGCAGACAACCTGTGCGATATCCATATCACGCTGGGCGAAGATGCATTGTGCCGTATCTGTACTATGCATCCGCGTTTTGTGGACCAGTTCGGAGAACGCGGCGAGATCGGATTGGGGTTGGCTTGTGAAGAGGCCGCCCGCTGCATCCTGTGCGCCGATCAACCCTTTGCCGTCGTTTTATCCGAGACCGATGCTCCCGCCTTTTATGCGGAAAGCGAACCGAATGATCCGGCTCTGAGCGAGGATTTCCTTGCTGCACGTGAGCAGCTGTTTACCCTGCTGCAGGATACACAACTGAGTCTTGAAGTCCGCCTTGTGAGTATACTTTTGTATGGTTCTGCCCTGCAGGCTGCGTACGAGCAGAACACAGACAATTTCCATGACTTATGCCATCAGCCTCAGGACCCCGCCGCTATGGCACGTCCGCTGATCCATCACGACCCGCAGCACAGTCTGGACGCGCTCCGTACGCTCTTCGCGGATCTGGATTATATGGATACCCCATGGAAGTCCGCGGTAGATACCGCTTTATCCCGTTCCGTTGCTGCGCTGCAGAAGGCCGGTCCCCGCATACAAAGTTTCCTTTCCCCCACACTTTTATCCAACTTTGCTGTCTATCTGCTGTTCCGCTATTTTCTCAAAGCAATGCGCGACGGAGATATTCTGGGCAAAATCCAATTGGCCGTGGTCGGGGTCGTACTGCTGTATGCGCTGATCGCTGCAAATGATCGCCCCGACCTTCCCTGCATACTGCGTCAGGCCCAGCTGTTCTCCAAAGAGATCGAGTATTCCGAAGATAATATCTCTGCACTGGCCGATGCGTTTATCGAAGATCCCGCATTGGATATATTGCCTCTTTGCAGCCTTTGCGAAGTTGCCATAAACCTGTAAAAGCATTTGACGAACGGGCATAGATATGGTAAGGTATTGTTATAGAATCTCTTTATAAAGGAGAAAATTATGAAAGCGTGTTGTTGCCGCAAGAATCCTGACAATGCAGTTTTTCCGGTCTGAGTCAGACCAAGGAGAGACCGCTTTTCTATGCGGTAACGGATAACAGGAACACTTGCCGCATACCCTACCGTATGCGGCTTTTTTACACCAAAAATTTTGATTTTTAATGGGAGCAATGCTATGTTACTGACCAATTTCACACTGTATAACACATTGACCAAAACGGTGGACCCCTTTACCACCCATGAAGAAGGAAAGGTATCTATGTATACCTGCGGTCCTACCGTATATCACTTTGCACACATCGGCAACCTGCGCAGCTACATCATGGAAGATGTACTGGAAAAGGCGCTGCGCTACAACGGCTATGATGTAAAACGCGTTATGAACATCACCGATGTCGGCCACCTCTCCAGCGACGCGGATACCGGCGAAGACAAAATGCTCAAAGGCGCAAAACGCGAAAAGAAAACGGTCATGGAGATCGCAAAATTCTACACCGATGCTTTCTTTGCCGATTGCGAAAAACTGCACATCAAGCGTCCCGATGTGGTAGAACCTGCTACCAACTGCATCGACGATTTTATCGAGATGGTAGAGAGCCTGATCGAAAAAGGCTATGCTTATGTAGCAGGCGACAACGTTTATTTCGATACTTCCAAGCTGGATGATTACTACGCCCTCACCGGTCACAGCAGCGACGATCTGATGGTCGGCGTACGCGACGATGTAGAGGAAGATACCAACAAGCGCAACAAGGCCGACTTTGTGCTTTGGTTTACAAAATCCAAGTTCGAAGATCAGGAACTCAAGTGGGACAGCCCCTGGGGTATCGGTTACCCCGGTTGGCACATTGAATGCTCCGGCATCTGCAAAAAGCATCTGGGCGAATATCTGGATATCCATTGCGGCGGCGTAGACAACATCTTCCCCCATCACACCAACGAGATCGCTCAAAGCGAAGCATATCTGGGTCATAAATGGTGCCGTCATTGGTTCCACATCCATCATCTGAATGACAAGCGCGGCAAAATGAGCAAATCCAGCGGCGAATTCCTCACCGTATCTCTGCTGGAGGAAAAGGGCTATGATCCGCTGGCATACCGTATGTTCTGCCTGCAGTCTCACTACCGCAAGCCTTTGGAATTTGACTTTGCACAGTTGGACAACGTGGTTACCGCATATAACCGCCTCAAGAACCGCGTGGCAGCATTGCAGCCCGCAGGTGAGCCGGATATGGAAGCAGCACAACCATGGCGCATCAAGTTTGCAGAGGCCCTGGGCAACGACCTCAATACTTCTATGGCACTGACCGCCGTATATGATGTATTGAAGGCCCCCTTGGATGATGCAACCAAGCGTTACCTCATCGGCGACTTTGATACCGTACTTTCTCTGGGTCTGCTGACCGAAGCGGAAGAAAGCGGCGTGGATGCCGAACTGGAAGCTTATATTACCCAAAAGATCGCCGAACGGGCCGCTGCCAAGCAGGCAAAGAATTATGCCGCAGCAGACGCGATCCGCGACGAATTGATGCAGAAGGGCATCATACTCAAAGACAGCCGCGAAGGCACCACCTGGTCCCTCGCCTGAACATACAAGGAAAAGGAAGGAATCCCCCATGAAAATCATGTATACCGACACATACGCAAATATGAGCCGCCGTGCAGCCAATATCATTTCTGCACAGATCATTTTGCATCCCAAGACTGTACTCGGTCTGCCCACCGGTACTACTCCCATCGGTGCTTACCGTCAGCTGATCGAATGGTATAAGAAAGGTGACCTGGACTTCTCTCAGGTAACCACTTTCAATCTGGACGAATATTTGGGTCTGGATGGGTCTCATCCCCAGAGCTATCGTTATTTTATGGACAATCAGTTGTTTGACCACGTTAACATTCGCAAGGGCAATACCCACGTACCGGATGGCACGGCTGCAGACCCCGAGGCAGAATGCGAGCTGTATGAACAGGCCATCAAAGAAGCAGGCGGTATCGACCTGCAGGTACTGGGCATCGGCAACAACGGTCACATCGGTTTCAATGAACCTGGTACTGCTTATGAAAAAACCACCAATGTTACCGAACTGACCGAAAGCACTATCGAAGCAAACTCCCGTTTGTTTGCATCTAAGGAAGAAGTACCCACCAAGGCTTTGACCATGGGCATGAAGACCATCATGCACGCAAGACGCATCCTGCTGCTGGTAAGCGGTCAGCACAAGTTGGACATCCTCAACGCCGCATTGCATGGTCCTATCACCCCCGAAGTACCTGCATCTCTGTTGCAGCTGCATCCCGACCTGACTGTTATCGTCAGTACCGAGGATATCCCCGCAGATTTCTGATTTTGTATTATACAAAAGAGATACCTTAAGGTATCTCTTTTTTTATTTCTGCGCAATCTGTGGAAAGATTTCCTTTGCTGCGCTATAATAAAGACATCGATTAAATTCAGGATGGATCACTATGAAAACAAAACAGAAATTCTATTACGGCTGGATCGTCGCCGCTTGCTGTTCTCTGCTGGCATTGTCTATCAATGCCATGGGCAACAATTCTCTTTCTTTTTACGTTGCGCCGCTTTCCGAATCACTGCAGGTATCCCGTGCCGCATTGAATTTTTCTCTGTTCACTGTCGGTACCATCGTGCGCACACTGCTGGGCTTTGTATATGGCAGCATCGTCAAACGCACCGGTGCCAAGCCGCTTATGTGGTTGGGTATCGCGCTTACCGTCAGTGCATATCTGATCTACTCGCAGGCACAAAGCTTGTTTTTGCTGGGTGTAGGCAGCGCATTGTACGGCACCGCCCATGCGCTCGGTACTTTCAGCGCCTATAACGCCATTATCAATCGCTGGTTTATCAAGCGCAAAGGTTTGGTACTGGGTCTGGTCAACACCAGCGTCGGACTGGGCGGTATGATCATCAACCCGTTGGCCGGCAACTGGATCGCCAATGCAGGCTGGAACGCTTCCTTCCTGTATACCGCTCTGCTGATCGGCGCCATCGCGCTGCCCGCCCTCTGCTTTGTCAAAGTAGACCCCGCCGCAAAGGGATTGACTGCGTATGGCGCAGAAGAAGCGCCTGCTGCTGCGGCCACCGTTTCTCTTCCTGCAGAAAAATTGATCACTTTGTCTGACGCTATGAAAACGCTGCGCTTCTGGATGATCGCAGCAATTCAGTTCCTCATCGGTTTCGGCGTAGGTCAGGCCTTCTCCAACATCATCCCGCATCTCAATGCCATCCAAATCGACCCTGTGTTCCTGACAGGTACCTTGTCTATCCTTTTCGCACTGGGCACGACACTGGGCAATTTTGCATCCGGCTTTGTCTACGACAAGTTTGGCCTGCGGGTATTGTTCCTGTCCATCGGTTCGCTGCAGTGTATCGGTATGGTACTGGTACAGTTCCTTACTGCATCTTCTGCGCCTGCCGCCTGGATCCTCTGTGTCATCTGTATCGGTTATGGCAACTCTCTGTCTCTGGGCACCCTCAACCATCTGATCAATACCGTATTCGGTCAGGGGCGTACCAATTTCCCTGCCATCTTCAGTTGGTTGTTCGCCATCAGCAATGCCGGCGGCATTCTGGGATCTCCCTTCTCCGGCTGGCTGTTCGACATTACCGGTTCGTATCAATTAAGTTTCCTTCTGTCCCTCATTTTCCTCATTATCGTGATGGTTTTGGTACAGACGGTCATCACTTTTGGAAAACGCGCTCAAGCCAAAGAATTATCTCTCTAAAGGAGTCATACCAATATGCCTGTTACCGCACTGGACGAAAAAATTTTTACCGATATCCCTGTTGATTGTGACTTGGGCAACGTTCATAACACCTATCACACCTACTTTGCGGCACTTTACAAAGATGCTCCCGAAAATAAATTGACAGAGATTCGTCACAGATCGTTGGGAGCCTATCTGATGATCAAGGACCCCGACCGTAACGAACATCCTTATTCCGCGTCTACTGCCAAGGAAGCAGTTGCCTGGTTTGATGCCGCGATCGATCGGTATATGCACGCGAAGGACGGCTATATCCGCCGTTTTCCTAATGCAATCGTCAATACAAAAATAGACGAGTCTTTCAACACCCCCATTTCTACCACTTATTTTTCCTGCCTTGGCTATGCATGGAAGAAAAACCCCGACCCCGCCTCACTTTCGCCCACAGCAGGACAACTGCTGACCAAACTTGATAAAGCCGCCGCCCATTACCGTGATAAAAATACGCACCGCAGTACTTTTTGGAAGTCACTGCTTGCTCGGTTAAAACGGGTCGGCATTGCTCTTGGCTTGGCAGCAGCAACCTATCTGCTGTATCTGTTGGTACCGCTCACCACTGAGTTGGGGCTTCTGGGATTCCCCCTCATGTTTGGCGGTTGGATCGGTATGATCGGTTGCGGTATTGCCACTTTGTTTTTCGCATTCCATATTTTTCTTCCCACAGATGTCACTTCCAAGAAGAAACGTGTCCGCAGCGCGCTCGGTGCATGTATCAGCGCCTATAAGGATGCGGAACGATATGTGCGTTTGCGCGTGCTATGGCATGAAGCATACAGCAGCAGCGGCACCGTGCCGGAGTATCTGACCGCCTATCAAAAAGCGATCGATGATATTCTCGCAAAATACAACCTGCTCCCCAATGTGTGAATAAAGAAAAACCGAAGCATAAAATGTGCTTCGGTTTTTTCTTTATTCACTTGATTTATTGCGCAATTTATAATTCCGGCCAAAATCCACTATCATCGTCACACCGGTCTCCGGCGTGCTCTCTGCGCGGATCTTACCACCATGCTGCTCTGCGATCGCCTTTGCAATGGCCAGTCCCAATCCGTAACCACCGGTTTCTCTGTCTCTTGCCTCGTCGGCGCGGTAGAATCGGTCAAAAATACGGCTTAGCTTCTCTTTGGGGATCATTGTCGCCGATGCATTGTTCACAGACAGTTCTGTGCCATGCAGGCTCACACGGATCTCACCGCCCTGCAGCGAATGTTTGCAGGCATTGTCCAACAATATAAGCAGCAGATGCTCGAGTTCTCTGGCATTGCCCCACAACTGTATACCTTCATCGATCTCGGTCACAATGCCAAATCCCTTTTCATATGCTACCGCCTCAAAAGGCAATGTGCTCTGCAGCACCAATTCGCTCATATTGACCTCGTCCATAATGAGCGGTTCGCGTCCTTCATCCGATTTTGCAAGGAACAGCATATTTTCCACCAGTTCTTTCATGCGCTCTGCCTCGGTACGGATGTGTTCCACCCATTTACGTTGGTTTGGTATCTGGTTTTCCCCGGCCAACAATAGACCTGTATGGGCCAGAATGATGGTCAGCGGCGTCTTGATCTCATGGGATGCATCTGCAACAAATTGGCTCTGCCGTTCCCATGCCTGCTCTACCGGGCGGATAGATACAACTGCCAACAGCCATGCCAGCAGCAATACCACGCCCAGACCGCTTACCAATATCACCACACCGATACCGATATAGCTACGATGCTGGTCCAGTTCTGTAGAGATATCCGCAAAGGCAATACGCAGACCCGAATCGGTATGCATACGCACATAACGCAGCTGCAGATGGTTGATCGTTCCCTGATCCTTTTTTGCTTCGGAAGCGACCTGGATCGCGTCGCCCATCATGTCAGTCGATATTTCGGTATAATGCTGTATACCCGTCAGGATCACACGGCCCTGTTTGTCTATCTTCACACAAAAACCGGGGGCTATATTCCGCTGTTCGGTACGGTTGCTGCCGCTCATCTGCGCATCACCTACCGCATAGCCCCGTTCCAATACCATTTGCAGCTGGTTATATCCCTCTTGTTCGCGCTTATAATACATACTGTATGTGTAGGCGCATAAAATGGACAAAAACACCAGAAAAATCAAACTGGCATTGATGAATACAAATTTTCTACGCAGTTTCTTAATCATCGCATTCTTCTTCCAATCGATAGCCTACCTTGCGAATCGTCTTGATTTTTGCATCAGACCCCAAAAACTGAAGTTTCTTTCGCAGGAAGGAAATGTACGCCTCTACATTATTGTCATCCGCATCTGCATCGGCACCCCATACCTTAACGATGATATCCTCCTTTGGGATAATCACTTTGGGTTTGCTGATAAGCAGGCGGAATATTTCAAACTCTTTATATGCCAGATGCAGGGATTTTTCTCCGCAGCTCAGCGTATGCATCGATAAATTCAGAGACAGATTTGCAAAAGAGATCTCGTTAAATATTACATCACCCTGTCTGCGCAGCATCGCCCGGATACGCGCGGTCAGTTCTTCCGGAGAGAAAGGCTTGGTCATATAGTCATCCGCACCACAGTCCAACCCTTTTACCTTATCGCCCACGCCATCTTTCGCTGTCAGCAGCAGGATCGGCACTTTATTTTTTTGCATACGCAGACTACGCACCACTTCAAACCCGTTCATGCCGGGCAGCATCACATCCAGCACTACAGCATCGTAAGCATTGCTCATGGCATACTCAAAACCATCGACACCGTCAAATACAACGTCTACCTTATAGTTCTGTTCCAACATAAGTTGGTGCAGTGCCTCTGCCAAAAGTTTTTCATCTTCCACGATCAATATCCGCATAACTAACCTCGCCTTGCGTATCTGCAAAAATATTACTAAAATTTATATTATTATAGCACAAAAAGCGGAGAGTACCAAAGGTATCTCCGCTTTTTTTGTCAATAGGTGACCATTCGATTCATATCTCCGACCACCACATTAAATTCCTTGACTTCGCCGTTTCTCCAGACGGTCAGTGTCAGCAGATCGCCGGGCGTGCTGCGAGCAATGGCATCTACTAATATTTGCTGTGTAGTCACTTGTACGCCGTTACAGCGAACGATCACATCGCCGATCTCCAGCCCTGCCTCTCTTGCAGTGCTGCCAGCCATAAATTCATCGATCAATGCACCCTGCGGCAGTTGTTTTTCTGCTGCTTTGTCGACATCCAGGAAGTAGAACAAAATACCGATGCCCGGGCGTTTGACCGAACCGTTTTGTATAATAGACAATGCTACCTGCCCTGCAATATCCATCGGGATCGCAAACCCCAGACCCTCGGAATTGATCGCCTGCCCATATTCATCATAAGACGAAATCACACTTTTCAGCGTGACCACGCCGATGACCTCCCCTTGTGCATTGAGCAGCGGACCGCCGCTGTTGCCGGGGTTTACTGCAGTATCGATCTGCAAAAAGCTTTGTGTAGAGTTATTGTAACTGAGCTGACGGTTTACATAACTGACATAGCCTACCGTAACACTGCCTGTCAGATTGGCATCTGCACCTGCAGGGTTGCCCATCGCCACTGCCAGTTCGCCCACCTGCGTCTCGGCAGAATTGCCCAGCGCCGCAGGCTTCAGGCCTGTACGTTCTATCTTGAGCACCGCCAGATCCATCGTAGCATCTCCGCCTACAAATCTTGCAGCGTATTCCTCTTCCTGCCCGTCAAATGATACGGTATACGCGCTTCCCGATGCGACAACATGGAAATTGGTCAAAATATACCCATCCGCATGGATCACAAAGCCGGTACCGCGGCTGATCAGCTGCTGTTCTTCCTCTACCGTTTCATACGCATTGATGCCTACCACACTCTCGCGCAGCTGCGCAGCGATCTCGGGCACCGGGTTTACGGTATTGCTGATCACAGGGGCTTCTCCACCGATCTGGCTGATCGACGGGTCTGCAGGATAATCGTCTTCCTTTATAACGGGGGCCTGCATTTCTTCTTCCCAATCCTCCCAGATATCGGACAGATCGTTATCATATCCACCGCCATATACCAGCGGTGCGATCACACCCACGCCAAAGATGCAGCCAACCGTCATGCACGCCAGCATGACAGCAATGATCGCCACTACTTTCCAGCTGCGCTTTTTCTTGGACTGCACAGGAGGCGCCTGCATTTCTGCATCTGCCTTAGGCGCTGCATAATAGGCCGTATATGCGCTGCTTTTTTTGCGTCTCTTTTCGCGGATAGGCGGCATAGGCATGATCCCGGACTGCGGCTGCTGTACATTCGATGCCGTTTGCTGCGCCTGCATCGCTGCCCAAGCGGCCTGTTCCGTATCCTGTTTTGCAATTTGCTGCGCCTGTGCTGCAGCCTGCTGCTGAAGTTCTGTATTGTCTTGTCCGTTATGCTGCATATATCCACCCTTTAACGTTTATGCGTATTTTTTCCTTCCTGATGCGCTGCCAACGGCAAGGTAAATGTAAATACCGTGCCCAGTCCTTGCTGTGAACTGACGCGAATCTGCTCGTCATGGCGATTGATGATCTCTTTGACAATAGATAATCCGATCCCTGTCCCCGGTGTTTTGCGGTTGTGGGATTTATCCACCTTAAAGAACCGGTCAAAAATATACTTGATATCCTCCTCGGGGATGATCTTGCCCGAATTGGAAATATTGATCTGCACCTTCCCGGAAGTGACGGTCGTCCACAATTTGACGCTGCCGCCTTCTCCGCAGAACTTGACTGCATTATCCAGCAGGTTAATGACTACCTGCATAATACGGTCTGCATCCGCCGTGACCATGGTGCGTGTCTCCGGCAAATCTACCGCCAGATCGATATGTTTTTCTTCGATCTTATCAATAAAGTTAATGATGCAGCGGCGTATCAACTCATTGACATCCCAATCCGTCTTGTTGAGTACGAACTGATCCGACTCTATGCGTACCAGATCCAGCAAATCTACGATCAGGCTATTCATACGCCGTGTTTCAGAGAGCACGATGGACAGATAGGTCTGATGTTCTTGCGGGGGGATCGTGCCGTCCTGCATCCCCTGAATAAATCCCTGAATTGCCGTCAGCGGGCTTTTGAGTTCATGCGACACATTGCCCACAAAACTGGAACGGGTATCTTCGTATTTTTTGAGATCCTGTGCCATGGCATTGAACGTCTCTGTCAATTGGCCGATCTCACCCTTGTCCGTCACCTCGATCTCCTGATCAAAGTTACCTTTTGCCAATTCCTTTGCCGCGCGATTCATTTGATACAACGGTTTGGAAATACGCCGCGACAATTCAAATGTCACAATGCCCGAAAGCAGCAGCACGATGACCACACCGGCAACCGTCGCCTGTTGGATATGCCGCACTGTATCTGCCACGCCCTGGACCTGGCCGTTTACAAATATGGTGCCGATCGTTGCCTCGCCGCGACAAATTGCCGCCGCCACCGTCACTACCGGAGTGTAGTACATATTGCCGATCTCATATATCGCATAGGCAATTTCTCCGGAATGCAGATTGCCCACCAGTACCTCACGGTTCTGCCGGGCATAATCTGCGTATCCACTGTACGCCGCATCATAATTCAGTTCGATCACGATCTTGTCATAGGCATCCGCGATCTGCACCGACCCGCTTTTGGTCTGTGCCATCTGGCTGATGTATGCAAACAGCGCTTCATCCGTTTCCCCGGTCTCGTAATACTGGGTAAACGCATTTTGTATCATACTGCATCGGTCATGCAATGAAAGCACCGTCTCCGCCAACGCCTGTTTGCGCAGGCGGGATATCGCAATGACATTGACAAGAATTGCCGCCACCAGCAAAAGCGCGATAAATGTCGCCCAAATGCGCGCAAACAATGTTCTGTATCGAAACATCATTTCACCTCTGCTTCGTTTACCTCAAATTTATAACCTACGCCCCATACGGTCTTGATGCTCCAGGGCTGATCTTCGCCCAGTTTCTCACGCAGACGCTTGATATGTACATCTATGGTGCGGGAATCGCCGTAGAAATCAAATTCCCATACCTTTTGCAGCAGCTGTTCACGGGTAAACACCTTATTGGGGTGCGCTGCCAGAAAATACAACAACTCCAGCTCTTTGGGCGGTAAATCCAGCTTTTTGCCGCAATACTCTACCGTATACTCTGCAATGGATATTTCCAGATTGGGATAGCGGATGCTCGCAGGTTCATCTGCGGTATTCTCGCTGCGGCGAATGACCGCCTTGATGCGCGCGATCAGTTCTTTGGGCTCAAAGGGTTTGACGATATAGTCATCTGCACCCAATTCCAGACCAAGCACTTTATCGATCGTATCGCCCTTTGCGGTAAGCATGATCACAGGTACGCTGCTCTGCTTACGGATCTGCTTGATCACTTCGATACCATCCATACCCGGCATCATAATATCCAACAGTACCAGATTGGGGGATTCGCTGCGGAACATTTCCATACCCGTCGCACCGTCATGGGCTACCTGCACATTCATTCCCTCTTTTTCCAGATAGAGGCTGATCACCTTACAAATATTTTCATCATCATCCATCAACAGGATCATATTGTTAGCCATATTGACCTCCCAGTGTCATTTTCACCATTATACCGATATTTTGTGAACTTTTTGTGACGTTATGTGCAACTTTTCGGGAATTACTTCAGGGTGACCACCGTAACGCCGCCCTCACCCTCGCCATATTTACCGGCACGGAAGCTGCTCACATGGGGGTGTTTACGCAGATACTGCTGAATACCGCTGCGCAGTACCCCGGTACCCTTGCCATGAATAATCGATACTTCCTTCAACCCCGCGAGGAACGCGTCATCCAAATATTTATCCACTTCGATCAGCGCCTCCTCCACATTATAGCCATGGAGATTGATAGAAAGAGAGACCATTTTCCGTTCCAGACTGACACTGGAGGTGCGCATGACTTTTCGGGCGGTAACCTGCTTTGCCTGCAGGTCGCTGTAATGAATATTGAGTGTCATAATACCTGCCTGCACGCTGACCAGACCCTTGTTATCGGGAAGCGACTGTACCACAGCATCTGCACCGAGGCTGATAATATGCACTTCTTCGCCCACACGCAGTTTTTTGGGGTCGATCTTGGCGGCAGGGCTGACCGCACGCTTGGGCGGTTCGATCTGGCGCTTGAGGCGCTCCTGCTTTTTGTTCACTTCTGCGCGCACTTTTTCGGTGGTCTTGGTCGCCTCACTTTCGGTCTGGCGACGCGTCTTACGCGCTTCTTTGAGCACCTGTTCCATCTCGTCCTTGGCCTGACGCACGATCTCGTATGCCTCCTGCCGCGCTTTTGCGATCGCTTTTTCGCGTCGCTCTTCCAAGTCTTTTTCGACTGCTTTGATCTTCTTTTCGGCTTCCTTTGCCTGCTTTTCCAGTTCCAATGCACGCTGCATACGCTGGTCTGCATCGCGACGTGTACGTTCCGCGTGCAGCATCAGGCTGTCAAATTCCAGCCGTTCTTCGCGCATAAACGCTTTGGCACGGTCGATAATATCATTTTTCAGTCCCAACCGCTTGGAGATCAAAAATGCATTGCTGGCACCTGCCACGCCCATGATCAAGCGGAACGTAGGCTGCAGCGAATTGGGGTCAAACTCCATGCTTGCATTTTCAAACCGGTCTGCTGTCATGGCATACGCCTTGATCTCGCTATAGTGGGTGGTTGCAAATACATGGGCTCCGCGGTCTGTCAATTCCGACAGTACGGCCAATGCCAATGCCGTGCCTTCCTCAGGGTCTGTACCTGCACCCATCTCATCCAGCAGCACCAGACTGCCCGCATCGGCATGCCGCAGGATATAAATAATGTTCTTCATGTGCGAGCTGAATGTAGACAGCGACTGCTCAATGCTCTGCTCATCACCGATATCTGCAAACACATCGCTAAACACGGGCAATGTACTGCCCTCGGTGGCAGGCACAAACAAACCGCTCTGTGCCATCAGCGCAAACAACCCGATCAATTTAAGGGTGACCGTTTTACCGCCGGTATTGGGGCCGGTAATGATCAGCGTGTTAACTTCTTTGCGCACATCAACGGTAACAGGGATCACCTTATCCGCATCGATCAGCGGATGTCTGCCCGCCAATATCTGAATACGCTGTTCGGTATTCATGACAGGACGGAACGCACGCATCTCGATACCTATCGACGCTTTTGCAAACACCAAATCCAGATATGCCAGAATTTCGATATCCTGCCGCAGTTCTGTAACCCCTGCGCCGGCAATATCGCTGAGTTCCTGCAGGATGCGGGCGATCTCCCGCTTTTCTTCCTCTTCCAGAATGCGCAGATGGTTGTTTGCCTCTACGATCCCCATCGGCTCTATAAACAGCGTCGCGCCGCTGCTGGATTGCCCATGGACCAGACCGGGGATCTGGGCACGGTATTCCTGCTTGACCGGGATAACAAAACGCCCTTCACGCATGGTGACAATCCCTTCCTGCAGATACGCCGCCTTTTCCTTACTGCGCAATATACTGTTTAATTTTTCGCGAATGGCAGCATTCTCGCTCTTGATCTTGCGGCGAATATCCCGCAGCGTGGGCGATGCATTGTCTGCCACTTCTTCTTCACTCAAAATCGCCTGTTCGATACGGGATATCAGAATATCGTCGTACCACAGATCTTTTGCCATCTCAGACAGGCGCTCTACCTGCCCTGCTTCCGGCTGTATCCCCTTATAAGCCCTTTTGGCAGCCTTATGCAGACGGCACACCCGCAGCAATTCCGCACAGGATAATGCTGCCCCTGCGCGCAGACGCCCCAGTTCCTCCTTGATGTCATCAAAGCCCATCATAGGATACGCTACCGAAGCCATCGTAATATGTTCTGCTTCCGCCGTCTCTTTGAGCAGATTGGCTACGGCTGCCGGTTCTCCCGAAGGCTGCAGTGTGATCGCCAATTCCGCACCCGGCGCAGACAACGTCTTTGCCTGCAGGCGCTCTCTGATTTTATCAAAACCCAGTTTTTGAAACACCCGTTCGTCCACTGTTTATTCCACTCCTCTGTATAAATGTCCGTTGGTTCTGGAATCCAAAAAACCGTCCGGCAATTGTGCCCGACCGTTTTTGTACCAAGCCGTCCCATAAGTACGCACCACCTGATACACCTGATCTTCACGCTCATCGGTAAACATCAGCCGTATTCCCTGCACGCCTGCCTTGCGGATGGGCTGCAATTCTTCTGCCGCCATGGGGACCGCATTATACACCTGCCCCAGACACTCTCCTGCCCACAAAGCACCCATCGGGAATTTGTATCCCAGTTTATCCTGCAATGCGCCTTCCCCGCAATGCTGACATCCGCCGGCCTTGCGTACAGGGCAATGGCGAAGGTTCATCAGCGGCAATTTGCCGTATACCACCGCCTCCATCGGGAAGTCTTTCATCGCCGAAATTGCCTGAATATCGATCTCTGCACTGACGGTAATGCCCGATGCACCCCAATCCAGCAGTTGTGCTGCCGTTGCCCGATTGGCGGCATTACACCAAAAATCCGCCTGCCAGGGGATGCCTGCCTCTGCAGCCGCCCGGGCTGCACCCGGATTGGGCGCGATCACACCTGCGATCTGTTCCCGATGATGGTCCATAAACTGCATCAGCCACGCCTGCGTTTTTTCTGCAAAGAAGGGCGGCAACACCAGCCACTTTTCTTTCGCAGGTATCGCACACATCATTTCCAGCTGTTCTGCATTTCGCGGTACCAGATACAACCGTTCTGCACCTGCTTTTGCCGCCGCAGCAGCCTGTACCGCGTCGCGTACCTGCGCTGCCATATAGTTTGCTCCCGGTACCACTTTGGATACTGCCGGCACATAAACCGCCGTATCCGGCAATGCCAGACGCGCTGTCGGCGCTTGCAAAGCCTGTTCCAATCGGGTCAGCACTTCTCTTCTCAGTGCATTGATCTGTGATACCGGCAAGAAAGGCTGTCCGGTCAACCGGACATCGCACCGTTCTGCCACAAACATAGTACCGCCGGTTTTACAGAGTTTCTCCCGGATGCTTTGTGCATTGACCGGTTTTTGGGCCACCTGCGTGACCGGGCGGGCTGCCTCTGCGCTGAGATCACCCATCTGCGCACGCAGTACGGCTTCGCCGCCCTCCTGCGCCGTAAATGTCAGCGTGATCTTTTTCGCCGCACGGTCTGCTGCATATTCTTCTGCCCGTTCCAGTATAGTCGGAGAAGATTTCAGATATACGGCATCGCCTGCTTTGGCATCTCTGGGCACGGGGATACGCCAGCCCCCCTGTTCTTTATCGGCATATGCCAAAGAAAAGCCTGTGCTTCCCACTTCAATGCTGTCGCCCTTTTGCAATACGTCTTTGGTCTTGACCAAAGCTTTCCCGCCGCGAACATCTGCCAGTTTCCCGACATACACTCCGATATGCCCCGGCTTGCGGGGATATGTGATATCTCTGCCGCCGGTCAGATACCCCTGCGTAAATCCGCCGCGATTGAAGATAACTGCCAATTCCTTTTGCAGCACTTCGGTATCTGCCGCCAACCCCTGTTGGCAGGCATCGATCACTTTACGATAAGCCGCTACTGCCGAAGCCACATACGCCCGGCTCTTCATACGGCCTTCAATCTTGAGAGAACACACCCCCGCACGCATCAGGTCTCTTACCAGATCCAATGTGCACAGATCTTTGGTACTCAGATGATACGCCTTTTTGCCCAGCAGCGTGTACTCCTGCCGGCAAGGCTGTGCACAGCGCCCTCTGTTGCCGCTGCGCCCGCCAATGATGCCGGACATCAGGCACGCACCGGATATGCCCGAACACATGGCCCCATGGCCAAAGGCCTCTACCTCTACCCCTGTGGCTGCCATAGCGGTCATATCTTCCAGCGTGCATTCCCTTGCGGCTACCACTCTGCTGCAGCCCAATGCAGCCATTGCCCGCACGCCGGCAGCGTTTTGTATCCCCGCCTGTGTGCTGACATGAATAGGCAGATCCGGCATCAGCCGGCGCACTTCCCGGATATAGCCCAGATCCGCCGCAATAATAGCGTCCACCCCGGCTTCATATAAAAATCCGGTGTAGTCGATGGCTGTCTCCAATTCGCGCTCATACAGCATCGTGTTGAGCGCTACATAGATCTTTTTGCCGCGCAAATGGGCATAGGAAAGAATGTCCTGCATCTGCTCGTCTGAAAAATTCTTGGCATATGCACGGGCACTCCATCTGCCGCCTATGTAGCAGGCATCGGCCCCTGCGCCAAATGCCGCTTTTGCGATCTCTGCTTCCCCTGCCGGGGCCAGCAATTCCATCGTATACTCCATCGGTTTCTCCTTATATACAAAAATGCGCCCTTTGCAAGGCGCATCTTTTCCCTGTGTATTACGGCTTTCCGCCGTTTTTTTCTGCCTCCATGCTTTTGATGCGCTCCAGCGCACGTTTCAGCTTGGCATTCTGACCGATCTCCGCCTTTTCTTCCAGAATCCGCAGTTCGATCTCGGTCTGGCGCAGTTTTTCTTTTACCTCGCGCAGTTCCTTGACTGCTTCTTCCAGCAGTGCACGTTTTTTGGTCAATTCGTCCAGTATCATCAGCGCAGTAAGCGCTGTAGCCGGGTTTGTAGGCAGGCCAATATACGCAGCGGAAGTCTCCTTGATGCGCTCGTTCAGTTCATAAGCCAACTGATGGATATACTCACCGCTGTCGTCAGAAACGATCTTGAAATCTCTGCCGCAGATATTTACCGTCGTCTTGTTTTCCACGTCTGCCCACCCCCTCTGTAAACTACTTCTATGATACCGCATTTTGCGGATTCTTGCAACCTTACAGACGAGCTCAAACCCTTATTTCAAATGGATTTTTTGTGCAGGTACATACTTTTTTACCAGCTGCATCAGCAGGGCACGCTGTGCCGCATCCACATCTGTTTTGCGCAGCGTCATCATCTGTATTTTATTGATAAAGATGATATAGAACCGGCTGTTTTCATAAACGCCTTCCACATCACGCCAGTTGTATGCCAGCGGGTACTGCGCCGCAGGAGAACGGGCTATGATGCCCGTACGGTCTACGGTATAGGTAGCAGTCGTCCGCGCCTCCAGTTGCCCTTTTCTCAGCACATTGAAGATATTGAGTTCCATCATGCCTATGATCAGCACCGGGCAAGCCGCCAAAATGATTCCGATCAGATACGCATTGGTGCTGTGTCTGCCAAACAGGATGCACGCCGCACCGATCAGCAGCATCATGACGAGGACAGGCAGGATGACCGGCTTTTTACCAAACATATTCCAATAGGTCAATCGACGATAATCGCCGCGTTTGAGTCCGGACGTGACCACCACTTTTTCTTGTTCTGCCATATTTATACTCCTGTTTCTTCCAATCCTAATAAACGGGCACCGTTACCCCACAATATCTGGCTGTGCAATGCCGCAGGCAATTCCGCCAAATACGCCAATTCTTCCCCGTCATGCCAGGGATAGTCGCTGCCGTACAGGATCTTGTCGTGAGGGTGCTTTGCCAGCATACGCGCCAATACGTCCCCATGCAGCCGTGCCTCGGTCATTGCAATATCAATATATACATCTCTTCCCCAGATCAGGGCTTCTGCCTGATCCCATTCATCCATACCGCCCATATGCGCCAGAACCGCTTTCAGTGAAGGGAACGCATCCAGCATCTGTGCTGCCATCCACGGAGAGGCATGAGCGATGCCCTTATCTGCCGGATCCGCCCCGCAATGGATACAGACCACCATATCCCATTTGGCCAACTGTTCCCACATCGTCATCGCACGGGGTTCATTGATAAAAAAGCCCTGCGACACCGGCTGCAGCTTCACACCCCGGATGCCATGATCCTGCAGACGCTGCAGTTCATCGTGCATCTGCTGCAAAGACTGATCGGGATGCAGTGTCCCAAAAGGGATGATTCCCTGTCTGTCCCGCACAGAGATCGCGAAATCATTCATTCGTGTCACACTGTTTACCGTTGCCGCAATATTCAGTTGTACACAATGGGTGATCCCCCGTGCAGCATTACGCTGCTGCAGCATAGTGACCGTACCATCTCCATATCGCTTTGCACCGGATGTGACCGCCTGCATACGAGCCGTCAGGCGATCGGCAATTTTATCCGGATATGCGTGCGTATGAAAATCCAGTATATTCATAGTTTTCCTGCTTCAGTTTTTGATTTCTTTTGCCTGTAGCGCAGCCTGTACAATATGTTGTGCTGTCATACCCATCGTCTCTTTCAGATACGGCAATCTGCCCACCTCACCAAAACGATCGCGGATACCAATGGGCAATATCCTTGCCGGGCTGTACTGTGCCGCTGCCTCACATACCGCGGAATACAATCCGCCCAGTATATTGGCATTCTCACACGTTACGACCGCACCTGTTTTACGGATAGAAGCACAGACCGTCTCTGTATCCAACGGTTTTACCGTATGGACATCGATCACTTCCGCCTCGATTCCCTGCGCTGCCAGCAATTCTGCGGCTTCCAGCGCTTCCGCCACCATAATGCCGTTGGCTACAATGGTCACATCCTTGCCCGGGCGCAGTATCTGCGCCTTCCACAGATCAAATTTCATGGAAGCATCCCATACCGTCGGCACCTGCCGTCTTGCCAGGCGTATATACATCGGCCCTTCATATGCCAAAATCTGCGGCATTGCCATCTGCAGCTGTACCGCATCTGTCGCTTCATAAATCGTCATCTCGGGAATGCCGCGCATCATGCTGACATCTGCCACGCCCATGTGCGTACCGCCATTGATCTCTGCCGTAATGCCAGGATCTGTTCCTACGATCTTTACATTTCTGCCGGCATACCCCACCGACAGCAATATCTGATCTGCCATACGGCTGACAAAGCAACAGAATGTGCCGATCCACGGGCGGAATCCATAGGAGGTCATTCCCGCCGCAATGCTGGCCATATTCTGTTCGGCAATACCTACATCCAGTGCCCTGCCCGGGAACTTCTCGCGCAGTGAAAAGGTGGCGTTCGCCTTTGCCAGATCGGCATCGATCGTAATGATCCGCAGATCTTCCTCCATTGCCTGTTCCAGCAACCGGGCAAATACCTGTCTCATTTCCTGATCTGCCATCGCACTCACCTCAATTCCTTCTTTGCCATGCGGAGATCTCCGCTGTCAATACGCATGGAATGGTTCGCTGCCATCTTCTTCTCTATGAATGAGACGCCTTTTCCCTTTTTCGTATGCAATATGATCGCTGTCGGGCGTTCTGTGTTTGCCTTTGCCGCATCAATGGCATCGGATATTTCAGCCGGGTCGTGCCCGTCCACCTCGATCACCGCAAATCCAAATGCGCTGAATTTTTCTGCAAAAGGCGCCGGGTCACATACATCTGCCACCTGGCCGGAGATCTGCATACGGTTATAATCTACCAGCACCGTCAGATTGGTCAATTTGCTGTGTGCGGCATACATCAGTGCTTCCCACACCTGACCTTCCTGACATTCCCCGTCACCCACAATGGTGTATATACGGCTATCCGATCCTGTTAACCTTGCCGCCAAAGCCATGCCCACTGCGCAGGATATCCCCTGCCCCAGCGAGCCTGTGCTCATATCGATGCCGGGCAGCAGCCGCATATCCCCATGACCGGGCAGTTTTGTACCGGGCGCATTGAGCGTATCCAGCCAATCCTCGGGGAAATAGCCCCGCCGCGCCATAGCCGCATACAAAGCCGGACCTGCATGCCCTTTTGACAACACCAGTCTGTCACGTTCTGCCCACAAAGGCTCCTCCGGGCGGATACGCATCTGATGAAAATACAGTACCGCCAACGCATCTGCAACAGACAAACTACCGCCCACATGGCCCGATCCCACATTACTGATGGCACGCAAAGCGCCCCACCGGATGGCCCGGGCGGTCTCCTGTAATTCTATTTTTTTCGTTGCTTCCATGTTACACCTCTCAATAACAAATTTGTTGATTGCGAGCTTAAAAACGGATGAGGCTTTCGAGGCCGCAAAAGCAGGATGCACCGGAGCAACTGATTCGCGCAATCCCGCCACACAATACTATACCACGAAGCGCACCCCTCTAACAAGAAAAGTGCGCTTCATCTTCATGCTTTCTTTACTTTTTTCGTCTTTTATCTGCCATACCCAGCATCTTGCCCAGCAGCAGCCTTCCCTCCGCGGTACGGCCAAAACACAGCAGGAACAACAGGTTGGGGATGACGGCACTGCAGGCCATCTGCCATACAAATCCGCCGATGCCTTCCCAAGGCGGCAGATTTGCCAGATACCATGTCAGTATACAGGACAACACCGTACACACCGTATAGGCTGCATACCGTAAAAAATACCCCGCCGCATCATGGCTGCCAAATCCTTTGCGATGCAGCTGCAGCGGCGTTATCCACACAGAAGTGCATACCGACGCCAGTACCGATGCCCACAATACACTTGCCACGCCCATATCCGCCATCTGCAGAAGCCCTGTAAACAACAACAGCAGCACCGTTTCGATCAGCGGTACATACCGGTCGCATATAAACAAACCAAAGGCATCGCGATAGATCTCCGGGGCTTTTTTGCAGCCATTGACATAGAATCTGACGGTGATCGCCGCCACCGTTGCCATAGGGAACAGAGAATCTTTCCCCAGCCACAGCGTAATAAAGGGATTGAACAATGTAAACAGACATACCGCCGACATACCGTACAGCCATGCTCCCGCCAGTTGGATCGCGCCGAAAACGTGTTTGCTGCGCTCCACATCTTTCCGGGCGCCCAATTCTCCCACGCCTGCCGCAACGCTCTCCATCAGCAGCTTGTATACGCTGTTGAGGGCATAGAGAATATATTTGTAGTTGGAATAGATGCCCGCCTGCAGCATTCCGCCGATACCGGTGACCAGCAGCACATCCGACTGTAGCAGCAATGTGTTTCCCACATGATGCAGTGCCATCGAACGCAGATACGGCCGCACGGTCCGATGGGTACGCTGCAATTTTTTACCCGTACCTGCAAATACATTTCCGAAATTACGGGAAATATATCTGCTCTCGATACAAAACTCCAGCGCCAGCCCCAACCCCTGCAGCATCAGGCACAACAGATAACTGCGGGTCAGCAATACCGTAACGATCTGCAGTCCGTCCATCAATGTACCCGAAAGATAATGCGCCAATGTAAATACATATTGCCGCTGATTTGCCCGCACAAAGGTGCGCAGGTAGCGGAAGGTATTTTCTATGACCGTATTGATCAGTATACATAAATAAATACTGCGGATATCCGGCAGATCCGGCAAATTGGGTACCAGTTGTGACAATACCGGCAGTACCGACAGCCCCAGTGCCAAGGTCGCTGCCCCGATACCGAAAGACACTTTACGGTAATACCGCATAATACGGCACAAGGCTTCACGGTCATTCTGCGCAATGGGTTTATACAGCAGGTAGGCCATAGTCGTCTCGTACCCCAGTTCCACCAGCGCGATCACCGCCAGCAGCGTGGTAAACAGTCCGTCCACCCCCGCATAGGTGTTGCCCAGTGTCCGCACAAATACCATGCGGAAAAAGAAAGCCACGGCAAACTTGAGAAAGTACGCCACCATCGCCCATTTGACATTTCGTATGGAGTTTTTCGTACGGCTTCCCCGTTCCATGGCTTTTATCCTCTGTTATTCAAATAGTTTCTCTGCGAATTCGTCCAGAATCCCCAGATCCCACAGCAATCTGCTGCCGATGTATTTATCGCGGATATCTTTTGTGGATACAAAGGTCTCCTTTGCGGTGGCCATATCCACGCCGATTTCCTTGGGCTTTGTTTTTGCGCCCAGTTTTTGCAGCATATCCACTACGGTATCGTAAGACGGCAATTCCTCACGGATGATCTCACAAATGGCATCCCACTTATGCAGGATCACTTCCAGACGCACCGCGTGCTTTTGCTTATCAAATTTGCCTTCACGGCGCTCCAGCGCGATGATACCGTCTGCGCTGCCGCCAAGGAACGTGCGCATATGTGCTTCCCATGCCTCAATATCAAATGCTGCTGCGGCATCCAGCGCCTTTTGGCGATCCGGCTGTACTTTGAGCAGTTCCTCGTACACACGCAGCGCCTGCACTGTACCGATGCCTACCTGCACACCGTGCAGATGCTCTTCCCAGCCAAACTCCAGCGCACGCATATCCCACAAATGGGAAAAATAATGCTCCATGCCCGATGCCGGACGGGTAACCCCTGCAAAAGCCATGGCCAGACCAGACAATACCAAACCTTCCATCACGCTGGCAATGGCATCCGGATCCCGTTCTGCCATCCCCTGCACATTATCCGCACACTTTTTGAGGGAGTTGCGCACCAACTGTGCCACATGGGGGCAGAAGTATTCATCGTTGATCTCATGAGAGATGCGCCACTCACAGATGCTGATGTATTTTGCCAATATATCGCCCAATCCCGCACCGATCATTTCCATGGGTGCCGCCGCCAGAATATCGGTATCGCCGATGATCGCCTTGGCATTGGCGCTGGGCAAAGAGATCTTGAGTCCATCAGAAACCATCGAAGAGGTATCCGACGCAAAACCGTCCATAGACGGCGCCGTACCCACAATGATATACGGTCTGCCGGTCAACCCCGCCATGATCTTGCAGATATCGTTCACCGTACCGGTACCTACGCCGACGATCAGATCGCAGGCATGCGTAAAATGCATGGCAGCCTGTCCTACCGGTGCAGCATCCGCATATACGCGCTTCTGCGGGAAGCAGTATACTTCACAAGGGATCCCTGCCTGCTCCAGCAGCGCTGCCGCCTGCTCTCCGGCTGCACGCCATGTATTGCCATCGGCATACAGCTGCACATGGGTACCGCCCAACTGACGTACCCGCTCGGGCAGTTTGCTGATCACACCGCGGCCGATATCGATATATTTCAGATCGGTCTTATGTACTTTGCCGCATTCACAGGCAAAGCCTTCTTCACACAACAATTCCTGCAGAGAAAGCGTCTCGATCGCTGTCATCGCGTCCTCCTTATTTACCAAAATAATATGCCGCCAATTTACGGAACGCTTCCAGAGAACGTTCTACTTTTTCGGTATCGATACAATAGGAAATACGGAAGTGACCGGGACAGCCGAAACTGGTGCCGGGCACCAGCAGCAGGTCAAATTCTTTTGCCTTACGGCTGAACGCCTCTGCATCTCCGCCGGGTGCTTCGGGGAACATATAGAATGTGCCGCCCGGCTCTACGCAGGAGAAGCCCATCTCTGTCAATGCCTTGTACAGAATATTCTTGTTGGTCTCGTATACAGAAAGATCCGACGTTTCATCCAGCACCTGTGCCACCGCCAGCTGGATGATGGAGGGCGGGCAGTTATGCCCGATACCGCGGGAGATCTGCCCGCACATATCGATGATCATTTCTCCATCACGGCAGGCAGGCTGTACTGCCACATAGCCGATACGCTCGCCCGGCAGGCTCAGCGATTTGCTGAAAGAATAGCAGGTGATGGTATTGTCATAATACCGCGCTGCATAAGGGCAGGTATTGCCGTCAAATACGATCTCACGATAAGGTTCGTCAGAGATCAGGTAAATGGGATGTCCATATTCACGCTGTCTGGTCTCCAGAAGATCGGCCAGTCTGACCAACGTTTCCTGAGAGTAGACCACGCCGGACGGGTTATTGGGGGTGTTGATGAGTATCGCCGCGGTATTGGGCGTCAGCATCTTGGCGAATTCCTCGAAATTGATCTGGAAATCCGATGTCTGTGCCGGCACTACCTTCAGCGTACAGCCTGCGCCGCTGACATAAGGGCCGTATTCCGGGAAGTAGGGCGCAAAGGTGATCACCTCGCTGCCCGGCTCTGCAATGGCGCGCACTGCATGGGCCAATGCACCTGCCGCACCGGTGGTCATAAAGATATGCTTGGCCGTATAAGGCAGGTCAAAGCGTTTTTTCAGCGATGCTGCGATGGCTTCGCGTACAGACGGGATACCCAGACTGGGGCTGTACCCGTGTACTGCCAGATCGTTACCCGAAAGCGCCAGATCTGCCAACGCCTGATTAAAGGCCTTGGGCACCGGCACAGAAGGGTTGCCCAGACTGTAGTCAAATACATTTTCATAACCGATCTCTTTTGCCCGCTGTGCACCGTAGTCAAACAGTTCGCGGATCGCGGATTTTTTACCAAGCATCTGCACATATTGCTGTACGATCATACTCTCTTACCTCTCCGAATCATTTCTCACATATTTTTGGATTTTTCTGCGCTGGCAATGACCGCCTTGGTCACGGCTGCACGCATCCCGCCCTGCTCCAGTTCCAGACAACCGGCGATGGTCGTGCCCGCCGGGGAACATACCATATCCTTCAGTTCGCCCGGATGGTAGCCTTTTTCCAGGATCATCTTACCGGTGCCCACCACCGTCTGCGCCGCCAGCTTATATGCCGTAGCTCGGGGCAAGCCCTCCAGCACGCCGCCATCTGCCATCGCCTCGATAAACATCGCTACATAAGCAGGGCCGCTGCCGGATACACCGCATACCGCGTCGATCAGGTTTTCTCTTACCCATTCCACAATCCCCAGATTGCTGAAAATCTCTTGTGCCATTGCCTTTTCTTCGGGCAGAGCATCGGTATCGCTGCACAAAGCAAACGCGCCTTCGCTTACCATTGCCGGCGTATTGGGCATACAGCGCAGCACACGTACCTCCCCGGTCACCATTTCTTTCAATCGCAAAGAAGTGATCCCTGCCATGATAGACAGTATACACTTGCCATCCAGCATATCTCCGGCAGAAGCCAATGTTTCTTTTGCAAACTGCGGCTTTACCGCAGCCACGATCATATCGCTTTTTTCACACAGTTCCCGCACACTGCCGACCGGATTGACACCCAGTTTATCCATACGCTCCATCACAGCGGCAGACACGTCATATACATATACCTGTTCTTTTACCAGCGTTCCACAGGCCAGCGCGCCCATCAATATGGCTCCGCCCATGTTACCGCAGCCGATAAAACCAATTTTCTTCATAGTATGATTCTCCGTGATTTCCAACCGTCACCGATTTTTTCATTTTTACCATTATAGCACGTCAATCTGTCTTCTCATACGGTATTTTGTAAATTTCCTGCATCCATCAAAAAAGACCTGCTCTTTCTGCAGGTCTTTCCCCCCTTATTCATTGTTTTCTTCGGATGCTCCGGTATATTTCAGTGCTCTTGGCAGATCCCACTCAAATACCGTTGCCAGAATACGCAGCAGGAACGTCGCCCCTACACCGGCAAATACGCAAACCGCTTCGAACACCCCGGCACTCCATAAAGCATAATACACCGTTGCCCCAAAGATAGAAGCCAATGCATAGATCCGTTTGTGCAGAATGACCGGGATCTCTCTCAGCAGCAAATCGCGCAGCATACCGCCACCTACCGCAGTAAACATACCCATGGTCACGACCAGAAACATATGCTGTGTATATCCTGCCCGCAGCACAATCTGCGCCCCGATGACCGAGCAGGCACCCAGACCCAATGCATCTGCAACGTTGGTAACGCGGTCTACAAAACTCAGGTTTTGCAGAAAGCTTTGCTGGAAAATACGCGCCAATACAAATATCGTCAGCGAGGTCAGTACTGCTGCCCATACGTGCAATCCGTTAAAAAACATACTGGGCGGCAAATTTCCCATAGTGATATCGCGCAGCAAGCCGCCGCCGCAAGAGGTAGTCACGCCCAAAAACAATACCCCAAACAAATCCGCCTGCTTTTCGATCGCTACGATCGCACCGGAAATCGCAAAGGCAATCGTTCCTATTAACGCAAACACTTCAAAGAGCCAATCTGCAAACTGCATAGACGCCTCCGTGACATTTTTCTCTATTATACCATAACAACTGCATAAAAAAAACCGGAATCCAAAGATTCCGGTTTCCTGGAGCTGATGATGAGAATCGAACTCATGAACCTCTTCATTACCAATGAAGTGCTCTACCATCTGAGCTACATCAGCATCGCGCCTAATTATAATAGCGCATTTTTAAAAGGATTTCAAGTCCTTTTTTTATATTTTTTGATATTTTTTTATATCCTGTGGCAGACAACAACTGCTTTGCGTCTGCCGATGCAGGGTCAACAGAAAATATTACCTCCGTAAACTGCCTTTCAGTGGGCATCGTTTACAAAGTCAAAGTTTTCGTAAGGTACCAATTTGGCCAATACGATAAACCGCTTGGAGGCATCCCCTCTCACGCAGGTGGAAAGCACCACTGCCTTATCTTCTGCCGAAACAGCAATCCCGCTGTCCCAAAGACTATGCGCCTGCAGCATCGCGATATCTGCCAAAAACATCGTGTCATCCGTCGGGATCGTATAGTACATAGTGTCATCCGGCACCTCATATGCAGAGAGTATCTGCAGCACATAAGTTTCTCCCGGTACTGCCAGCAATCCATAGGGATGCTCCTGCCAAAACTCCATATCGCGATATTTCAGCAGATCTGCAAACATACTGCCGTCGTTCATACGGTGCCCATATAGTATGGTCTTTTTGTCTGCAAAATCCGGTGTGTTGCTCTGTTCCACAAAAACAGCACCGCAGCTGTTTTTCTCCCGTGCAGCGGTATGTTCCAGATAATATGCATTATCGCCGCTGTATACCACCGGATAATGAATATTGGTATCCGGTATATATATCCATGCACAGATATCCGCATTTTCCTCCTGCAGCCCTGCGAAATCCACCACCAGCTGCGGCCCGGTATGCTGCATCTGATCCTGATCCGATACGACAACCGTTTCCAATTGTACATACGCCGCCAACTGTTCATTCTCACGGCCGGCCTGCGTGCGTTCTGTCAGTATCGTAACGATTTGCCATATACACACCGCCATGACAGCTATGCATAACGCAGCTACCGTCCACAAAAGCATTTTTATTTGCGGCTGCTTTTTGGCAGTCGCCTGTGTTTTCTTTTGTCTTTCCTTGTGTTTCATAAATTCAGTATATCATGCTCGCGGCAGATTTCAAATCATCCGGATATATTCCGCAGCCTGTTTACATACATTGTAGGGAATCCATCGTATAGGAGGGACTTTTGTGAAAAGCCGATTTGTGATAACTTGCTGTCTGCTTTGTCTGGCAGGGCTGGCAGCCGCCATGATACAACTCACCGTATTCCATGCCCGCAATACACCGGCGGCACAAACTGTCGCATCGCACAACTGGTATTACAAACCAAGAGAGGACGGACAACAGCCTATTCTGGCCGATGATGCTCCTTTCCTTGCCCAATATCCGCATATCTCAGTAGGCAATGCCGATACCAAACAAATCTGCCTTACCTTTGACTGCGGCTATGACAACGGGTATACCGCCGCTATTCTGGATACTTTGAAAGAAAAGCAGGTGCCTGCCGCATTTTTTGTAACCGGGCATTTTGCAGACAGCTGCCCCGATCTGATCCGCCGCATGGCAGACGAAGGACATCTGGTATGCAACCACAGCGACACCCATCGCGATCTTTCGCAAAATACTACCTCACAGATTTTTCTTGAGGAATTGCAAGGGGTCGAACAAAAGTATCTGGCATTGACCGGACAGCCCATGTCCAGATACATCCGTCCTCCGGAGGGGAAATACAGCGAAGACTTTTTGAAGCTTTGTGTACAGCATAAGTATCTGCCGGTATTTTGGAGTTTTGCCTATTGTGACTGGATCAATGACGATCAGCCGGATCTCGCTTCTGCCAAACAAACGATCCTGACCCGTACTCATCCGGGCGAGATCGCGCTGCTGCATGCGACCTCTGCTACCAATGCTGCCATACTGGGCGATGTGATCGATCAATGGCGGAACATGGGCTACACCTTAAGCGGCCTTGATGCATTTGCCCGTGCAGCCTGTCCGGAGTTCTTTACAGCCCCATAAAAAAACGGAACAGCTTTGCTGTTCCGTTTTTGTTTCTTGGTATGGCGATCAGATCTTTTCTACGCCCAGTTCAACTTTCTTGCCGTTGATATCCCATTCCTTGGTATAGCCTGCCAGTTCGCCGACGGTCACGCTGTCTGCCAGCGTATCTTCTGCGATCTGTGCACTGTTGCGGGATACGATCTGCTCTACCTCTGCGCCGTTGGCGGCATAGACGCGGATATGATCCACAACTTCAAAGCCTGCTTCTTTACGCATGGTCTGGATCTTGCTGATGATCTCACGAACATTGCCCTCTTCCTCCAGTTCGGGGGTGATGGCAGTGTCGATGATCACAGCGATATCACCGTCTGCTTCTACCGCATAGCCTTCCTTCTGTACCGGCTCGATCAGCATATCGGATTCCTCCAATACGACCTCTACCTCACCGATCCGGAAGCAATAGGGCTTACCGGCCTTGATGGCTGCTACGATCTCACTGCCGTTGGCCTGTGCCAGATGGTTGCGGATCGCGCCCAGATTCTTGCCGTATTTCGGGCCAAGGGTACGCAACTGGGGCTTGACATTATAATTGATATATTCGTCAGCTGCAGCGCCAAAGTGTACGGACTTGACATTGAGTTCGCCCTTCACCACATCGCTGTACATTTCGGGGAGTGCGTCGATACCGCCTACATACAGTGCCGCAATGGGCTGACGGTTCTTGATGTTTGCAATGCTTCTGCACGCACGGCCAAGTG
Source organism: Clostridia bacterium (assembly GCA_017531505.1). GTDB lineage: Bacteria > Bacillota > Clostridia > Christensenellales > Christensenellaceae > QANA01. Next base: position 55,724 of record JAFXKX010000017.1, read on the forward strand.
CTACCATGCGCAGTACCGCATCCATGTTCTTTTCCATTTCTGCATCGATGCGTGCTTCATCTGCCACAGGGTAGCTGCACAGATGTACGCTCTCGGGTGCATTTTCGTCTACACTGCGGACCAGATTCTGATAAATGCTTTCTGCAATGAAGGGTGTGAAGGGAGCAATCAGTCTTGCGAAGGTCTCCAGCACAGTATACAACGTCATATATGCATCGATCTTGTCCTGCGTCATTTCAGAGCCCCAATAACGGTCTCTGCAGCGACGTACATACCAGTTGGACAATTCATCCACAAATGCGGACAATTCCTTGGACGCTTCGGTAATGAGGTACTGATCCAGATAATTTCTTACTGCCTTAACGGTAGAGTTGAGGCGGGACAATACCCACTTATCCATAACGCCCAGATCTGTTCTCAGTTCGTACTTGGTGGGGTCAAACTGATCGATCTCTGCATACAGGATGTAGAATGCATAGGTATTCCACAGGGTACCCATGAACTTTCTCTGCGCCTCGGATACGGCATCGCTATAGAAGCGGTTGGGCAGCCAGGGTGCGGAGTTGGTATAGAAGTACCAGCGGACAGCATCTGCGCCCTGCTGATCCAGTACATCCCACGGATTTACTACGTTGCCCAGATGTTTGCTCATCTTCTTGCCTTCTTTATCCTGTACATGACCAAGTACGATACAGTTTTCGAAGGGAGCTCTGCCAAACAGCAATGCGCCGATCGCAGACAAGGTGTAGAACCAGCCTCTGGTCTGGTCGATCGCTTCACTGATGAAGTTTGCGGGGAAGTGCTTCTCGAACATCTCTTTGTTCTCGAAGGGGTAGTGCCACTGTGCAAAAGGCATGGAACCGGAGTCAAACCAGCAGTCGATAACTTCCTTTTCACGGTGCATGGTGCCGCCGCATACGGGACAAGTCAGCGTGATGGCATCGATAAAGGGCTTATGCAGCTCGATATCTTCGGGTACATTGTGACCCATTTCCTTCAGTTCGGCCTTGCTGCCGATTACATGGATATGGCCGCATTCACAGGTCCATACCGGCAAAGGAGTGCCCCAGTAACGTTCTCTGGAGATACCCCAGTCGATAACATTATCCAGGAAGTTGCCCATACGGCCTTCACGGATATTATCAGGCAGCCAGTTGATGGCATTGTTGTTCTTCATCAGTTCGTCATGCAGCGCGGTCATCTTTACAAACCAGGTGCTTCTTGCATAATAGATGAGAGGAGTATCACAACGCCAGCAATGGGGATAGTTGTGTGTAAATACAGGTGCTGCAAACAACTGACCTGCCTGATCCAATGCTTCCAGGATCATGGGGTCTGCAGCTTTTACAAAGGTGCCATCCCAGGGAGTGCCGCCGCACATTTCACCCTTGGTGTCTACCAGCTGGATGAAGGGCAGGTTGTTTTCACGGCATACACGGGCATCATCTTCACCGAATGCCGGTGCGTTGTGTACGATACCGGTACCGTCGGTGGTGGTTACATAATCATCTGCAATGATAAAGAATGCATCTTTATTGCCGCAGGCTTCCTTGGTAAATCCAAACAGAGGCTCGTAGTGCATACCTACCAGATCTTTGCCCTTGTAGTGCTCTACGATGGTGATCTCTTCACCCAGCTGTGCAGTTGCCAGCGCTTCTGCCAGAATGTAGAATTCGTCGCCGCACTGTGCCTTGACATAGTCTACCTCACCGTTAACACACAGACATACGTTGCTGGGCAGGGTCCAGGGCGTGGTCGTCCATGCGAGGAAATAGGTATTGGGCTGATCTGCGCTCTTGAAGCGAACGGTTGCGGACTTTTCGGTAATATCCTTATAGCCCTGTGCTACCTCGTGGGAAGACAGTGCGGTACCGCAGCGGGGGCAATAAGGTACAACTTTGTGGCCCTTATACAACAGATCCTTCTTATGGATCTCTTTCAATGCCCACCATTCGGATTCGATGTAGTTGTCATGATAGGTAACATAAGGATCTTCCATATCTGCCCAGTAACCTACGCGGTCGGACAGTCTTTCCCATTCGCCCTTATACTGCCATACGCTCTCTTTGCATTTTGCAATAAAGTCTTCTACGCCGTAAGCTTCGATCTGTTCCTTACCGTCCAGACCCAGCTGCTTTTCTACTTCCAGCTCTACGGGCAGACCATGCGTATCCCAGCCTGCTTTACGCAGTACATTGTAGCCGTCCATGGATTTATAGCGGGGGAACAAGTCCTTGATACAGCGGGTCAGTACATGGCCGATATGGGGCTTGCCATTTGCTGTAGGCGGGCCATCATAGAATGTGAAGTCCGGCTTGCCTTCGCCCTGTGCCTGTGCTTTCTTAAAAATGTCCTGCTTTTTCCAGAACTCCAGAACCTGTTCTTCTCTGTTGACAAAGTTCAGGTCTGTAGAGACTTTTTGATACATATTCAAACTCTCCTTTAAATAATCGTCCGGTGAAAATAAAAAAGGCCTCCTCGCCATAGGGCGAACAGACCGCGTTACCACCTAAATTCCTCTTTCCCGCATGGGGAAAAAGCTCTCAGCGCTTAACGGGCGCCATGCGGCTTTTGCAGTCGGAAGAAACTTCTTCCGGAAAAGTGATCTCTTTCGTTTGGCTGCCACCGGGCTCGCACCTTACCCCGGCTCTCTTGGGTGCTTCAAACGCAGAATTGGCTTTTCCATACCTTTATCTTTATTTCAGCGATGCTTTTATTATAGGGTGAATTTTTCCTTTTGTCAAAGGGTTTTCCGCGATTACACCGCCCTTTTTCCCCAATTCTCGGGATTCGCGAAATTTCTCTTTCTTTTCATACACATTCCATGCAAAAAATGTTATAATTGTCGAAGAATGTTTTTAGTAGTTACGAAGGGAGAACCCATGCGTCGTCATATTTTGCATCGTACCGTGTCTGTATTTTTGTTGATTTGTTTGCTCCTGTCTTTTACCGCTTGTACAAAACTGCGGGCAAAGCGATTGGAGTTTACCCCTTATTATTCCGAGCATATAGCTTCGGCCTACGAACAGACATCCCCCACCTTGCTCATGAGCGAACCTGTCCCCAAGGATTTTGACAAGGATGCTTCCGTACTGGTGCCCTATTTCCATTATGCTGTATACAAGCCTTCCACCGGCTTTGCCGCAGTGGATCAGGCAGCCGAAGCATATATCAACGCACAGCTGGATACCACAGAAGCCATGTACCGCCAGGATGCCGCCCTCAATATGGACTATACGCTGGATGTACTGGATAATAAACTGGGGCAATTGTATATATACGGTTTTTCCTGCACGCTGGCAGACCAGCAGCCGCAGGGCGATATGCTGCGTACCGCGCTGTTCTACAATGCACAGGACGGTACACTGTTTACCATGGATGATATTTTGAAGAGCGAAACGTATGCAAACTTCTGCCAGATGGCAGACGACCTGCTGTACAGCACTGCGCAGATCGATATCTCTGTTACCAGCATCACCGCAGACGCATTTGCCGCCGCATTTCAGTTCCATACCGAAGGATTGACGCTGCATTTTGAAGCCGGCACCTTTGGCAATGAACAGTCAGACGCCATCGATATCGGCATTGATTACGAAACACTGGCCCCTTATGTGGCAGAACCTCTGTACGAACTGCTGGAAGAAACTCATCTGCCGCTGCGCGGCCGTAAGCTGGACCCCACCAAGCCTATGATCGCCTTTACCTTTGACGACGGCCCCAGCAAGTATACTCCCCGTATCGCCGAACTGCTGGAGCGCTATAACGGTCTTGGCACTTTCTTTGTGGTCGGCAACCGTATCGATAATTTCAAGGACGCTTTTATGCGCTGCGTCGAGGGCGGCCACGAACTGGCCAACCACACCTGGGAACATAAGAATCTGCAGACCAATTCTTACGAGACCGGCTATGACCAGCTGACCAAGACCAACAAGAAAATCGAGGAACTCTCAGGTAAGAAACCCGCACTTATCCGCCCTGTCGGCGGTGCCGTGGATGACGATGTACGCCGTCTGTCCAGAGACCTCAAAATGCCGCTCATCAACTGGAATGTAGATACGCTGGACTGGAAGACCCGCGACGCAGATGCCGTATATAACGAATGCGTCCGTGCCGCAGGCAACGGCAGCATCGTGCTGTTCCATGACCTGTATGAGACCACCTGGCAGGCAGTAGAGCGTCTGGTACCCTACTATGCCTCCAAGGGCTATCAGTTTGTAACGGTCAGCGAACTGCTGCAGTATGCCGAAGATGCCACCATCGTTTACGGCGATGTATATTACGATCAGAATTCTCACCGCTGATCTTAAAACAACACTAAAAAGGATGTATCCGCAGATACATCCTTTTTTTATTACACTTTTCCCTGCTGCTTATCCAGTTCTTTGCGTCGGCGTTTCGCCTCTGCCACACGGGCTTCGCTGCCCTGTTCCCCGGGCTCATAATACTTCCGCCCGATCAGTTCGTCCGGCAAATACTGCTGTGTCACATAGTGTCCCGGGAAATCATGGGGGTACAGATATCCTTTCCCGCTGCCGATTTTTGCGGCACCCTTATAGTGCGTATCCCGCAGATGCACGGGCACACCGCCCTGATAGGCGTGTTCCGCATCGTAAAATGCCTGCTCCGCCGCTTTGATCACACTGTCTGACTTTGGGCTTTCGCAGATATAAATGATGGCCTGTGCAATATTCAGACGCGCTTCCGGCATGCCGATGGATTCCAGCGCTTGCAATGCCGCCACCGCCTGCTGCATGGCCATGGGATTTGCCATTCCGACATCCTCGCTGCTGTGCACGATCATACGGCGTACAATAATACGCGGATCTACCCCCGCATACAACATACGCCCGCACCAGAACAATGCCGCATCGCTGTCCGAGCCTCTCAGTGATTTACAGAAGGCAGACAGCATATTATAATACTCCTCCTCGTCACAGCGTACTGCACGCTGCTGGATGGATTCCTCCGCAATATCCAGCGTAATACGGATCACGCCGTCTGTATCCGGCGCAGTCGTCAATACCGCCAGCTCGATAGCCCCCAGCGCCGCTCTGGCATCACCGTTGGCAATATCCGCAATATGCTCCAGCGCATCTTCCGCCAGTTGGATATTCAGATTACCATAGCCTCGTTCGGGATCCTGTACTGCGCGCATAATCGCCTGCTTCACATCCTCTTTGCCCAAGGGACGGAACTGGAACAATCTGCACCGCGACACGATCGCGGGTGTCATCGCGATGAGCGGATTTTCTGTTGTACTGCCGATAAAACGGATGATGCCCTGCTCTATTGCCGGCAGGATACTGTCTGACTGTGATTTTGACCAGCGATGACACTCATCCAGCAGCAGATACGTGGTAGTGCCATACAACCGCTGCTGTTTCTCTGCCTCTGCAATGATCTCGCGGACTTCTTTGACACCGGTAGTGACTGCATTGACCTTACGGAACGCTGCCCTGGTGGTGTTGGCAATGATCTGGGCCAGCGTTGTCTTTCCCGAGCCGGGCGGCCCGTAAAAGATGCTGGAGGAGAGTTTGTCTGCCATGATGGCCCGACGCAGCAATTTACCTTCCCCTACAATATGCTGCTGCCCATAAAATTCATCCAATGTACGCGGTCGCATCCGATCGGCCAACGGGGCTGCCTTTTTCTGATTTTGTGCAAACAGATCCATCTGCTGCTCCTTTCCATATATACAAGGGCGCTGCAATGCCTGCAAATCGCCAAATACTTTCCTGCTTTTTACGCGCTTTCTGCGTGGAGCAAATGCTTTTGCCGCCTGCAAATTACTGTAATGATTATACCATATTTGCATGAAAATTCGCCCCATTCCTGCAAAAACACGTATTTTTTATACATTTCTTCTTATAAATGGCCTTTTATGGTTGACCCGGGCATCAAAGTTGAGTAAAATCAATATATTATCAGTTTTTAGTCATCATAAGGAGGAAACGATCGTGAAACGTGTATACAATTTCGCGGCAGGCCCCGCTGCGCTGCCCTTAAGTGTACTCGAGAAGGCAAAAGAAGAACTGACCGATTTCGGCGGCTGCGGCATGTCCGTAATGGAGATCAGCCATCGTTCTGCACCTTTCCAGGCCGTTGCCGACGATGCGGAAGCCCGCCTGCGCAGGCTGCTCGCCATTCCCGACAATTATAAAGTCCTGTTCCTGCAGGGTGGTGCATCTATGCAGTTTGATATGCTGCCCATGAACCTGATGCACGATACCAAACGCGCATACTACCTCAACACCGGTAACTTCGCTAAAAAATCCGCCAAAGAGGCGAAACTGTTCGGCGAAGTACTGATCCCCGCTTCCAGCGAAGAGATCGGCTATACCGCACTGCCAGCCCTGACCGCAGAGATGTTCAGCGAGCCGGCAGACTATGTGCACATTACCTATAACAACACCATCTTTGGCACCACTTTCCACAAACTGCCCGAGGTCGGCGATAAAGTACTGGCTGCAGATATGACTTCCTGCATCCTCTCCGAGCCTGTTAATGTCAGCGATTACGGCGTGATCTATGCCGGTGCGCAGAAGAACCTCGGCCCTGCAGGTCTCACCGTTGTCATTATCCGCGAAGATCTGATCGGTCTTAACGAGAATCTGCCCGCTATGCTGGACTATGCAGTCTACGCAAAGAACAATTCCATGTACAATACCCCGCCCACTTTTGCCATCTATATGATGGATCTGGTGCTGGAGTGGCTGGAAGATCTGGGCGGTGTACCTGCCATCTACGAGATCAACAAGCGCAAAGCCGCTGCGCTGTATGCATATCTTGACAGTTCCAAACTGTTCCGCGGTATTGTCACCAAAAAAGAAGACCGTTCTATCATGAGCGTCACCTTCACCACCGGTGATAAAGCGTTGGATACACGCTTCTGCAAGGAAGCCGAAGCTGCCGGACTGTGCAACCTGAAGGGACATCGTGTTGCGGGCGGTATGCGCGCAAGCATTTACAATGCCGTTTCCGAAGAAGCGGTTCAGGCACTCATTGCCTTTATGGCAGACTTTGAAAAGAATAACATCTGAGGTCTCTAATCATGTTCAATATCAAAAAACTCAACGCCATTTCTGACGTTGTATATCAGCAGTTGCCTGCCGAGCAGTATACCATATCTGCTGATCTGGAAGACACCGCAACAGATGCCTTCCTGGTACGCAGCGCCAACTGTCATGATATGCCGCTGCTGGATAACTATCTGGCAATTGCCCGTGCAGGTGCCGGTGTCAACAACATTCCCCTCGAGGCTTGCAGCAAGCACGGTATCGCCGTATTCAATACGCCCGGTGCCAATGCCAACGCCGTAAAAGAGCTGGTGCTGTGCGGTTTGTTCCTCGGCTCCAGAGATATCATCGGTGGTGTCAACTGGGCAAAGAGCCTGATCGGCCAAGGTGATCAGGTGGGCGCTTTGGTAGAAAAGGGCAAAAATCAGTTTGTCGGCCCCGAAGTACAGGGCAAAACACTGGGCGTTATCGGTCTGGGCGCCATCGGCGTTATGGTAGCCAATACTGCTGCCAGCCTGGGCATGAAGGTTATCGGCTACGACCCCTTTATCTCCATCGACAATGCATGGCATCTGTCCCGTGCCGTAGAGCACGCCATCCAACTGGATGACCTGCTGAGCGAAGCAGACTATATCACCATCCATGTACCTCTGATGGACAGCACCCGCAATTATCTGGATGTTGCTCAGATCGAAAAGATGAAGAACAATGTCGTTCTGCTCAACTTTGCAAGAAATGGTCTGGTCAACGAGGAAGCCCTCTTTGCCGCACTGGATGCAGGTAAAGTCGCTCGCTATATTACTGACTTTCCCGATGAAGCTTGTCTGAAGCACGACAAAGTGCTGTGCATCCCCCATCTTGGTGCATCTACCCCCGAATCCGAAGAGAACTGTGCTGTTATGGCAGCGGAAGAATTGCGTTATTATCTGGAAGTCGGCGGTATCCGAAACTCCGTCAACCTGCCGGCCTGCCAGTTGTCCCCCAGCCGTCACTCCCGTATGACTGTCATTCACGAGAATATCCCGGGTATCGTTGGTAAGATTTCCAGCACACTGGGCGAAGCTTCCCTCAACATCGAGGAAATGGTCAATAAATCCCGCGGCAACATCGCATACTCTGTATTTGATCTGAACACCACCCCTTCCTGCGAAGTGATGAAAATGATCTCCGCATTTGACGGTGTTATCAAGGTCAGAGCGATCCGCTGACAATTTACGCAAATCAAAAAACAATCCGGATACAGATATCCGGATTGTTTTATTTTACCCCAAAATAAAATAGAGGATCACACTTGCCACCGTCATAACGATGCCGATGCCCATCACACGCAATCGCTTTGCCAGCGGCTCCTGCATACGCCCCAGCATGGAGCCTTCATTCTCTTTGAGTAATTTTGTAAATCCCGCCGCTGCCACAACCGTGGTAATGATCCCGCTCAATATCGCTGCCCAAAGTAAGTATTTCAGCATATGATCTCTCCTGTCTTGTCATAGTGTCATTATACCTCTTTTGGCAGCATAAAAAAAGCACCGTTTATACGGTGCTTTTACCCGATTCAGTCAACAAACTTGATAACGGCCTTTCTCTCGGGCGCAGCAGGTGCTTCGCCTGCGGCATAGCCCAGTGCACAGGTCGCCCATACTTTATGTCCGGCAGGTACACCGTAGGCATCCAGTTTTGCACGAACTGCTGCGTCGTCGCACACATCCTTCAACTGATTGATCCATACAGATCCGATCCCCATAGCGTGTGCCTGCAGGAACATATTCTGCATCGCACAGGCAGTGTCTGCCAGCGGGTTGGTGCCTTCGGGCAAGTTGGATACCAGTACCAATGCATCGGGACAATAGAAATCATACTCCGGATTTCCCATTGCCTGCCCTGCCGCCTTTGCCAATGCCGCGATCTCTGCGCGATCTGATACCACCGTAAACTGGAAAGTCTGACGGTTCATGCCGGTAGGTGCCCACGCACCCGCTTCTACGATCTTTTCCAGATCCTTGCGATCGATCTTTCTGTCACTGTATGCACGAATGCTTCGGCGTGTTTTGATGTTTTCAAAAATCTTATCCATTCTGTTTTCCTCTCTTTCTATACCATATCCGACCCCTGTATACACCGGATACTCTGTAACGTCGTCAAAGTGCCACCATTCATCGGGATTCGGCACAAATCCATTGGATACCATAAGCTTTTCCAGCAGCAGGGCATTGCGTCTGGCCGTTTCGCTGATACCCGTATATGCCCGTGAAGCCAGCGGCGAAAAATCATCGAATGCCGTAGGCATCTCCAATTCATTGCCTGCTTCATCGATGATCGTCAGGTCTACCGCATTGCCGCGGCTATGGTTGGAATACCCTGTTGTAGGGTCTGCCACAAAGCGCGGATCCGGCACGGTCTCCCACAGTACAAACTGTGCTGCCGCCGGACGGTAAGCGTCCCATACTTTCAGCCCCAATCCGCGGTCCTGCAATATCTGCTGCACCTTTGCCAGTTTATCTGCTGTGCCTTTACGCAGCCTTGCCTCGGCAAAGGCATAAATCACCTTGCCGGTAAAATTATTTTCTGTGGCGTAGCGCAATTCTACCTGCAGCCCCGGAATATACGATTTCAGTTCCACCAATGTATCCATATGCTATACCTCACTGCATTCAGTATAGCATATCCAAATCATAATTTAAACTCTCTTCAGGGCGCAGATACCCGGATATATCGCCTTCTTACCCAGCTGCTCCGCAATGCGCAGCAGACGGTTGTATTTTGCGGTACGTTCGCTGCGGCAGGGAGCGCCTGTCTTGATCTGCCCCGTACCCAATGCCACTGCCAGATCGGCAATGGTGGTGTCTTCCGTCTCGCCGGAGCGATGGGATAAGATTGCTCCCCATCCTGCCTGCCGGGCCATGCGCACTGCCTCGATCGTCTCGCTCAGAGTACCGATCTGATTCGGCTTGATCAGCACCGCATTTCCACAGTGCTGCTCTGTTCCGCGGAAAATGCGCTGTGTATTGGTCACAAACAAATCGTCTCCCACCAACTGTACCGTCCCGCCTAACTGTCCGGTCATCTGCTGCCAACCCTGCCAATCCTCTTCATCCAGCGGATCTTCGATCGAACAAATGGGGTATGTTTTGCACAGATCTGCCCAATGCCCGATCAGTTCGGCATTGGTATATATTTTTCCGCTCTTTGGCAGGTGATAGATTCCGGATTCTTTTGTCTTCCACTCACTGGCTGCTGCATCCATCGCCAGCAGAAAATCTTTCCCGGGGAGATATCCCGCCACTGTGACCGCCCGCAGGATATACTCAATGGCAGCTTCTTCGCCGGGCAATTCAGGGGCAAATCCACCTTCATCCCCTACCGCCGTGCTGTAACCATCCTTTTTGAGTAGTGCTGCCAAAGTATGATATACTTCGCAGCATTGCTGCATCGCCGCCGCAAAACAATCCGCCCCGACCGGCATGATCATAAACTCCTGCACATCCAGCGAATTGCCCGCATGAGCACCGCCATTCAAAATATTCATCATGGGCACCGGCAATGTCACGGCAGATTCTCCGCCCAAAAACTGATATAAGGGCAATCCTTGTTGCGCCGCCGCAGCCTTTGCCGCCGCCAGAGATACCGCCAATATGCCGTTGGCGCCCAACCGTGATTTATCCTCCGTACCATCCAGCGCACACAATGCGGCATCTATCGCCTGCGTGTCTGCCGCATTCATCCCTTTGAGCTGTGCTTCTATCACACCGTTGATATGTGATACCGCTCTGCGGACCCCTTTGCCATGATAGCGCGCTTCACCATCTCTCAGTTCCACCGCCTCAAATATCCCTGTCGATGCCCCGCTGGGGACAGATGCTCTGCCCACGGCACCACCCGACAGCGTCACCTCAGCTTCTACGGTAGGATTCCCACGGGAATCCAATATTTCTCTGCCCAATACATTCTGTATTTTTTCCTGCATACTATACCTCCACAATGTTGCTTTTACATAGTATCTGTAGGGATCTGCGCTTTATACACAGGAACGCCCTGCATACAAAAAGAAGAGTTCCCTTAAAAACTCTCCTTTGCTTTATTATTGCTTGCCGCCTCGCAGCATGGACGGAAATTTTGCAAACGAAAACCGCGGTTCCTGCCCTTTTGCAATACTTTTGAACTTCTCGATATGGCGGATCATAATGATCCCCCAGATCACTCCACACATCAGGCGCACTTCCCATCCATAAGGCAATATCCACGCCGCTGCAAAAAACATGATTGCCGCACCGATGGCCCCGCCGATCATCAGGCGGGACAGTATCAGTCCAAACACCTCTCCTGCCGTCAGGATCAGAAAATGCTCCCATCCAAATACCATGGCGAGACCGTATTGGCAGGCGATCCCCCTGCCGCCGCGGAATTTGCGGTGTGCAGGCCAGCAATGCCCGCTTATAACACCTGCGCCGGCATACGCAATTGCCGTATCGCCGGATAACATCGGGAATATCCCCTTACACAACCACGCCGCCAATCCTGCCTTCAGAGCATCTGTTAAAAATGTCAGAATACCCGCTTTGGCGCCATAGGTCTGGATCATGTTTGCCGTTCCCGGAATGCCCGTTCCTTGCTCGCGTATATCGCCTTGCAAACGCAGCCATCGCTGTATCCGTTCGGCCGATTGAAAACAACCAAGCACATATCCGATCAATACACTGTAAAATCGTTGCATAATTCCATCCTGAAAAATAAAAATAATTTCCTCTTTAGTATACCATAACAGCGACGCTTGCTCAAAGAAAAAGACCTTCCCGATAGAAGGGAAGGCCCTGATCGTAATAAGATATGTGCCGTATGTTACGGAGCAATGGAATATGCACCGTCAAGCAGCAGGCACTGACCGGAGTAATAACGGGAATCCGGACCTGCCAGGAATGCGATCACGGGTGCGATATCTTCTTCTGCATCACCCAGACGACGCATGGGCTGCTGCATCAAAATCGCTTCATACTTTTCGGGGAACTTCTTCGCCCACTCTTTTGCTGCAGGAGATTCTGCGCCGGGCAATACACAGTTGACACAAATACCATACTGGCCCCATTCTTTTGCAGCGATCTTGGTCAAGCCACGGATTGCTTCTTTATTGGAGCCGTAAGCCAGATTGCCTGCATAGCCGAACATACCGGTAGCAGATGCAAAGTTGATCACACGGCCTTCACCTTGTTCTTTGAAGTAGGGGAAGCATTCCTGCATGAAATTCAGAGAACCGATGCAGCCGGTAGACCATGCCAGATACATCAGATCATAGGTCACTTCTTCTACGGGCATGGACTTTGCCACAGCCTGTGCATTGTTGACGATAACGTCTACGGTACCATAGGTCTCTACCGTCTTCTGTACCACTTCATGTACACGGGGACGATCTGCAGAATCGCAAGTCATCGCGAAACCTTCACCGCCGGCTTCCTTGATCAACGCTACGGTCTCTTCAATAGGCTCCAAACGACGACCGGTGCACACTACCTTTACGCCTCTTTTTGCCAGACACAGTGCGATACCTCTGCCAATACCCTGACCTGCACCGGTCACGATTGCAACTTTTTCATTTAACTGCTTCATAATTACCTCTTACCATAATGGATCATACCCATACAGTACGATCGGATTTCCTATTAGTATTATATCGTAGGATACATTTTCCTGTAAATCTTTTTGTTTATCATATTTGAATCTATAAAAAAAGACTGTGTTGCCACACAGTCTTTGCATGATACAATTCAATTTATGCCAGTACTTCGTCCAATAAGTAAATCAGATCCAGTACACTGCGGAAAGTTGCCTCCCTCTGCCGCTCTTCCCAAATGATCGTTCCCTGCCAAGAGTGATGCTCTCTGAAAAGTATACGAATCCGCAAAGTCGCGATACACGCTTCATCCGGGCACCGCTGAACGTGCAATGCCTGATACTGTATCGGGCTTTCACCCTCCAGCAATTCATCCAACAGGAACAATAATTGCGGAATACTCCTTATCTCTTTGGAATTATCCAACTGCGGGTGTATGAGGCGACCGATAAGCAGACCGTCTTCATAACTGCTTACTTTGAGGATCGCTTCGTTTACACTGCAGGGAAATGCAGGAAAACTTTTCATGGTAATACTCCTTTACACATTGAGTTTGCCATAAATCGGTTATTTTTAGGTCATTTTGTCGAATTTTTTTGAATTTTACTTCAAAATTTCATCTTTTTCTGTCTGCAGCGGATATACGCGATAGCGCAGCGAGGCACGGGAGCGCGGATACATGTCTCTGAAGTTCTGTTCGATACGCTTCATCACCATATCTGCATTCTCCAATGTAGCACTGGATAACAACAATGCAAAGCTGCCACGATCCAAACGCGTCAACGGATCACCTGCACGCAAACTGCTCAATAATGTCCGCTCTACCCGGCGAATATCCGTTGCGGAAGGCGGCGTAGGAAGACTGGACTCCACGTGCAATACCACAATTGCAGAAGGCAGTTTGCTGCGCTTCATATGCCGCAGCTCCAACTGAATAATATTTTGGAATACCAACAGATTGCATTGGAATGCTTCGCGCTGCTCTTCACTGGCGGACAACATTTCCATGATCTTTTGTTCGGCATCATCTGTTGATTTGTTCGAATATACAGCTAGCGCGTGCACGCCTTCTACCGCGGCAGAGGGTACCAGGCGGAACTGATTCCATAGCATACTGCGATAGTTTTCGTAATGCTGGATCGCCTGCCCGGCAACACCGGTATTGATCATAGCCTGCATAATACAAAGGGTGAATTCCTCGATTTCAGGTGCCAATCCATATACATAGCTACAAACGCGAATCACCTGATCCCATGCACTTTCATCCACCAGCTGCATAACCAGCGAGCGGCACAGATCAATATATACCGTGCGGTAATATGTGTTCAAATAATCCAGCCATTCCATCGATACACCGGGCATAATATCACCGGTATACAAAGCCAGCAAGTTGTCCACATCGGGTGCGCCGATCTTAAATTCATCCAGTTTGACCTTTCGATAAAGGGCCTCCAATGCATCCAGATCTGTCTCGATCTCTACTGCCGGATTCCACAGATAATAGCCGGACTGCGTCATCAAAAAATCAGGAATATCCGGGAACATCGACCGCAGCAATGCACGGACTTTATAGATCATATTTTTCAGAGAATTTGCAGGATCTTTGCTATCATTCGGCCAAAAATGCGTGATCAGATCATTACCGGAAATTTCTTTTCCATGATGGATCAACAGGTATGTCAAAAAAGCCAGCTGCTTTTTGCCGACAGCCAACTCTACCTCCTCCAGCTTATGCCAGGTTCCATCGGATCGCGCAAACTGCAATCCGCCAAACAATTTAAATTGGATCTGCTCCTTCATATTGGTATCCTCTATATGATCTCAATATCACGGTACTGTATATACGGCACCGCGACTTTCCTGCGGTTATTTTATAGTGTAACATAACAGAGACAATATGCAAGTATTCTCAGTAGTATTTTTGTTTTTCTGTCAGAAACGCAGGTAAAACAAAAGATCCAAGTCATAAGACTTGGATCTTTGGCGCCTCTTGTTGGACTCGAACCAACGACACTGCGGTTAACAGCCGCATGCTCTACCAACTGAGCTAAAGAGGCAATTTTAAAATCCGGCAGCTACCTATCCTCCCGGGCCGTTACCAGCCAAGTACTTTCGGCGTTTAAGAGCTTAACTTCTGTGTTCGGTATGGGAACAGGTGGATCCTCTTAGCTATCGCCACCGGAAAATTGTTTTTCTCAGTTAAAA
>JAFXKX010000018.1 GCA_017531505.1 Clostridia bacterium
CTGCCATCTATAAAATTTATTGAGCCACGTTCCCCTGCCATCTATAAAATTTATTGAGCCACGTTCCCCTGCCATCTATAAAATTTATTGAGCCACGTTCCTCTGCCATCTATAAAATTTATTGAGCCACGTTCCTCTGCCATCTATAAAATTTATTGAGCCACATTCCTCTGCCATCTATAAAATTTATTGAGCCACGTTCCTTCCCCTGCCATCTATAAAATTTATTGAGCCACGTTCCTCTGCCATCTATAAAATTTATTGAGCCGCGTTCCTCTGCCATCCATAAATTTTATTGAGCCACGTTCCTCTGCCATCTATAAAATTTTTTACAGACGCCCGTGGTCATCCCACGCAATAAAGCACTCAGGCAAAATACTGCAATATCGCTTCTTTGCCTGCCTGCACAGAGCCCTGTGCAAAGAACGCATCCTTGCCGCCGCCTCTGCCCTGCAGGGCGTTGTTCATCGCCTTTACTTCGCTGCGGATATCGCTGTCTGCCTTGCCCAGCGCATATTTATAGCCTGCGCCATCCTCGCCCGAGAATACCGCACATATGCCGCTGCATTGCTCCATCAGCGCCACGCAAAGTCTGCGCACTGCCACGGCATCCAGCTTGTCCATCATCACCACCGCTTTGTCCGCCCCGGCGTGTGCCTTGGCAATGCTGTCAAATTGCTGCTCCTGCAGGGCATAGATCTGTGCCTTCAGGTCTGCCGCTTCGTCCATCAGCCGTGCCACCGCTGCCGCCGTCTCCATCGGCTTTGCAGAGAGCAGCCTGCTGATCTGTCTGTTCTGCTCCATCATCCGGTCCAGATATCGGATCGCCCGCTCCCCTGCCAGCATCTCTATACGGCAGCCGCTGCGGAATTTCTGCACACTCAGCAGTTTTACCAGCCGCACCTGCCCGGCCCGCCGCACATGGGTGCCGCAGCACGCACAGGTATCTGCCCCCGGGAACCGCACGATACGCACCTGCCCGCTCAGTTCCTTCTTGCTGCGATACGCTATCCCGCCCAGTTCCTCCGCCGCGGGCAGCAGTATCTCTGTCTCTTTATCCTCGCGGATATAGTCGTTGGCCATCTGCTCGATCTCCGCCGCCTGCTCTGCCGTCAATTCGCCGTCAAAATCAATGGTGATCACTTCGCCGCCCAGATGAAACCCCACATTGTTGTATCCATAGGTGCTGCAGATCAGCCCGCTTACGATGTGCTCGCCCGAGTGCTGCGTGGTCAGGTCGCGCCGCCGCTGCTCGTCAACACAGCCTTCCACATGGCAGCCCACCTCCAGCGGGCCGTCCGTGTAGTGGATCACTTCCCCGCTCCGCTCGTGGACGTCGCTTACCATTCTGCCGCCCAGCGTGCCATGGTCTGCAGGCTGCCCGCCGCCTTCCGGGAAAAATGCCGTCTTATCCAGCGTGATACGCCAGCCGTCTGTCGTCTCTTTTTCCTGCCAACATCCCGTCACCACGGCGTCAAAGCGGTACTGTTCCGCATTTTGCTCATATAATTTACAGGTCGCCATTGTGCGCGTCCCCCTTTGTGCATATCTGTTCTGTTTTATTATATGGGTATACGGCACAAAAGTCCATATCACCCTTTGCCTCCGCCCCCAAAACCTGTAAAAAAAAGCACAGAAAAAGACCGGAGCATCTGCTCCGGCCTTCCTGTGCATTTTGTTATCCTTACATCGTGATGATGTCGTTCAGGATAGGATTTGTCTGATCACTGCAGGCAGGTTATGCTTCCTCATCCTGCTGTTCTTCCTGCTGTGCAGCCTTCTTTTTGCGGCCGGTGAACATCAGGCCTGCACCTGCCAGTGCACTGGTAGCCATCAATACGGTGGATACATCGCCTGTCTTGGGTGCTTCTGCCAACGGTACCTCTTCGTCCAGGATGGTCATGGTGTCTTCATCATCCAGCTGGATGGTGTTCGCTACCGGAGGTCTGCTTGCCATGGGAGGACGGGTCTCCGGGATGGTGGTAGTAGGTCTGTTGGGTCTGGGAGTAGGTGTGGGCTGCTCGGGAGTAGGCGTGGGCTGCTCGGGAGTAGGCGTGGGCTCCTCAGGTGTCTCAACGGGGATCAGCGTATTGGTGATCACGGTCTTACCTTCTTCATCCACGGTAGATGCGGTATAGCCTGCGGGTACCACTGCTTCATAAGCGGTATAGGTGTGTCCTGCGGGCAGGTTGGTCCAGGTAAAGGTCCAGCCGCTGTTTTCGTTGAGGACGACTGCTGCGCCGTAGTGCTGTCCGTCCTGACGGAGTCTTACGATTACGCTGGCAGGTCTGTTTGCGCCGTTTTCATCGTCCCATACCTTGGTTACGGTGTGGCTTACGGTCGCGGGGATGATCTCATACTCTACATTGGGGATGGGGAAGACTTCGGGGCTGCCCTTCTTGCCTTCGCTGTCCTTCGGATACAGTGTTGCAGAGATGTTGGTGTCTACGACGTGGCGGCCTTCTGCTGCCTTATCTTTCAGTTCGAGGCCGTAGGTCAGTTTTGCCTGACGATTGATCGTTACATCTTCGCCAAAGGTCCAGATGAACTTTTCTTTGTCTGTCTCATGTGCATAGTAGTCCAGGCTGAAGGTTGCTTCTTCTGCGCCGGGTGCGGTAAATGCGTAGGAGCTGGTTGCGCCTTCTGCAGTCTCTACCTTCGCGGTGGTGTATGCTACGCCGCCTACGGTCAGGCTGATAGCATCCGCTCTGTCGATGAATGCAAAGTTGCCCTTTTCAGAGTCATAGCCGATATAGTCTTCTACATAAGAGCCAACAGATACGGTGCTCATGATCTGCTTCTTGATCGGGTCAAAGAAGGTCTTGTCAGCAGAGAAGGTCACTGCCTTGCCGCCTGCCAGCATATTCATGAAGCTGTGGCCGATGTACTGGTTGGTGTAGTCATAGTGTACATAGTTGCCGTTGGTGGTAGAGCCGTCTGCTCTCAGCGGCTGGTATACCGGGTAGAAGTTGATACCTGCGCCGGTAATGTTCTTCTTCATGTAGTTGTAAGCTTCCCACATTGCACGTTCGTTGCCGATTGCATGGGCTGCTTCGGGTACTACCAAGGGGTTGGGGCCTGCTTTTGCGGTGATCGTGCCTTCTGCAGAGAAGTCGAGGGTTACATAGCCTTCCAGATCTGCTTCGCCGAGGCCTGCGATGATCGCGCCGTTACCGGTGTAGCTGAACTGGCTCTGGTTGCTGTGCTTTACAAAGCCGCCGCCAACGAGCCAACGAGCGATAAAGTCGCCTGCCTCACGGGTAGTTGCTTCGAATACTACACTGTCGCCTGCTGCTACGTCAGCCTTTGCCCAGATATCGATCCAGTGCCAGTAGCAATCCCACAGGCTCTTATATTTGCCGTCTTCGTTATTGTTGTTGTATTCCTGTACGATGTGGTAAGGGATGGGGTAAGAGTTGGTGTTGTTGTTACGTGCTCTCATCCATACCTTTTCAGGGTAAGCAAACAAGCCCTTGGAGTCGGTACCATTGATGATCAATCTTACCGGAACGGTAGCAATATATTCGTTGTTTGCACCGCTGTTGAAGTAATAGGTGTTACCGGAGGAGATCATGACCAGATGCTGACGCTCGGGGTGATTTTTCAGGTCGGAATCATTGAACATTTCCTTCGCAGTTACAAATGCGTTTTCCATGTTGATGCCGTCATATACGTCGCCTGCGGTCTGGATCGCTTCGTATACATCGCTCTTGAAGTCTGCCATATCTTCCACAGTCTCGTATTTGTGCCAGGGCATTACGGGTTCTGCAGTGGAGGAGTAAGGTACCATACCGAATTTTACAGGAGTTCCGCCTGCTACGATCTCGGAAATGGTGGTGTAGAGGCAATCGATCATGGTGTTTGCTTCCACATCTTCTCTGGAGAGGAATGCACCCAGCATATAGATGATGTCTACGCCCAGCTTATCTTCGTCCCCGCCTACAGAGAGGGTGACCCTGGTCATGTCGTTTTCGTCAAGAGGCACTGCCGTCTTGTCGATAGATGCTGCCATAGCAGTGCTGCCAATGCATACTGTCATGATGAGCGCCAACATCAGTGCAAGAAACTTTTTCATAGTGTTGCTCCTTTTCCCTAAATCTCTTATCTTGTACGCGCAGGTTGTGCGCGGTTTCCGTCACAATTCTGCTTACAGTGTCATTCTGTACCTTCATCTTAGTCACCGCAAGTTATTTTTCGGTTATTTTTCAAATATTTTTCATTTTTTTTGGATTTTTTTGATAACCGGTATTTTTGCATCGCAGTTTCCTATGAGTATAATAGTTCTGTATCCGCGTCCGTCTTCCTGTTTTTTTACTTTGTGAATATTTTGCAACCTCTGTTTCCTCCCCTTGTAACCCCTGCCTTTTTGTGCCATCATAATAATGGGAGGATTTGGGAGATTTCTCTCTATAATATATCTTTATGTCCTGCTCCATCGTATTTATGAGAAAGAAGGTGTTGTATTTGCTTACCTTACAGAATATTACCAAACAATATCAATCAGGCGACATTTCCGTCCCTGCGCTGCGCGGCATCAGTCTGCGCTTCCGCAAGAGCGAGTTCGTCTCTGTCCTCGGCCCCTCCGGCTGCGGTAAGACCACCCTGCTCAATATCATCGGCGGTCTCGACCGCTATACCACCGGCCGTATGACCATCCGCGGCCGCGATACCGTCGGTTATAAAGATGCCGATTGGGATACCTATCGCAATAACTCCGTCGGCTTTGTGTTCCAGAGTTATAACCTTATCCCCCATCAGACGGTGCTGGCCAATGTAGAGCTGGCGCTGACGCTGTCCGGCGTGTCCCGCAAAGAGCGCCGCGCCCGTGCGGCAGAGGTGCTCACCCGCGTAGGGCTGGGCGATCAGCTGCATAAAAAGCCCAATCAGCTGAGCGGCGGTCAGATGCAGCGCGTGGCCATTGCCCGTGCATTGGTCAACGATCCCGAGGTATTGCTGGCAGACGAGCCTACCGGTGCGCTGGACAGCGAGACCAGCGTGCAGATCATGGAACTGCTAAAGGAGATCGCTGCCGACCGCCTGGTCATCATGGTCACCCACAACCCCGATCTGGCACAGCGCTACTCCACCCGTATCGTGCGGCTGATGGATGGCCGCGTCACCGACGATTCCAACCCCTTCGATGGCGAAGAGACCACCCCCGCCCCCGTGCGCAAAGGGAAGGCTCGTATGCATTTCTTCACAGCCTTGTCCCTTAGCTTCCGTAACCTGCTCACCAAAAAGGCGCGTACTATCCTCACCGCCTTTGCCGGCAGCATCGGCATCATCGGCATCGCGCTCATTTTGGCATTGTCCGGTGGCGCCCGCGCATATATCGATCGCGTGGAGGAAGAGACGCTGTCCAGTTACCCCCTCACCATCGAGCGCAGCACCATGGATATGGCAGGCATGATGTCCTCCTTTATGGGCAGCCTCGAAGGGGCAGAGTTCGCCGACGACGGGTATATCTACGGCAACCCCATGATGCAGGATATGTTCGCCGCCCTGAGTCAGCAGCAGGAAAGCAACGACCTCACCGCTTTCAAGCAATTCCTCGAAGCCGACGGCGACGGCATCACCGCGTATCTCAGCGATATCGAGTATGCCTACACCACTCCGCTCAATGTATACCGTGCCGATACCCAAAACGGCATCACACAGGTCAACCCCAGCCAGGTGTTCGGCGCCGTCGGCATGGGCGACCTCATCACGCAGATGCCCATGGCCTCCATGTCCGGCGTCAATGTGTGGATGCGCCTAAGTGCCAATACCGATCTGATCGATTCCCAGTACGATGTGCTGGCCGGTCACCTGCCCACCGCTTGGGATGAAGCGGTGCTCATTGCAGACGGTTCCGGCCGCGTCACCGACTATACCCTCTATGCCCTCGGCCTGCTAAATATCGACGATCTGCAGTCCATGATGGCAGATATCGCCGCCGGCAAAGAGGTGCAGTCCACCGTTTCTTCCTATACCTATGAAGAACTGCTGGATCTCACTTTCAAAGTCGTGCCCGAGACCGATTATTATGCAGAGACTTCCTTCGGCTGGCAGGATATGCGCGAAGACCCGGTATATATGAAGCAGACCATCGATTCCGCCCGCGAGGTGCGTATCGTGGGCGTCCTCAAGGTGGCAGACGATGCCGTAGGCTCCTCCGCTGCAGGGCAGGGCTATATCGGCTATCACGAAGACCTGATGCTCCGTCTGCTGGATGACGTGGCCCAGAGTGACATCGTCCTTGCCCAGCAGCGTGACACCGATACCGATGTCTTTACCGGCAAACCCTTTGCAGACAGCGATGCCGCCGCAGACCTCACCTTCGATGCCTCTGTGCTCAGCCCCGAGCAGCAGGCGTATTTCGCCTCCCTGTCCCCTGCAGAGCAGCAGGCGCTCATCGCCCAGTATACGGCGCAGGCCACTTCCTCCGCCACTTACGAGGGCAACCTCACCCGCCTCGGCGTGGCAAGCGAAGACTCCCCCGGCATCATCAATCTCTACCCGGTCGATTTCGAGGCCAAAGAGGCAGTCACGGATATCATCCGCGCCTATAACGACCGCATGGAGGCAGAGGGGCAGGAGGGCAAGGTCATCCGCTATACCGACTATGTGGGTCTCATGATGTCCTCGATCACCACCATCATCAATGCCATCAGCTATATCCTCATCGCATTTGTGGCCATTTCTCTGGTGGTGTCCTCCATCATGATCGGCATCATCACCTATATCTCGGTATTGGAGCGTACCAAAGAGATCGGCGTACTGCGCAGCCTCGGTGCATCCCGCAGGGATATTTCCCGCGTATTCAATGCCGAGACACTCATCATTGGCTTTACCGCCGGCGCATTGGGCATCGGTGTCACGCTGCTGCTGGTGCTGCTGGCCAACGGCATTATCGAGCACCTCACCGGGCTGGCTGATTTGGCGGTACTGCCCATGGGCAGCGCAATGATCCTCATCGGCATCAGTATGCTGCTGACGCTCATTGCAGGGTTTATCCCTTCGCGTATCGCCGCCAAGAAAGACCCCGTCGTAGCCCTGCGCACCGAATGATCTGTCAACACACACAAAAAAGCCAAACCGTGCTTTACGGCTTGGCTTTTTCTTTTGCATTTTTCCGTCAGTATTGGCTGTGCTGCTGCATCTTGGCAAATTGCTCTGCGCTCACGACTTCCCGCAGCGTCTCCATTGCCTTGTCATATTCATTGATATAGCCGGCAAAACTGTCCTGCCTCTGCAGTCTGAATCCCATGGAGAGATACAGCAGTATCGCCTTCCAGCTCCACGGCTGGGTATGGATGTATACCGGCATTTCGCCCTTATCGGCAAATTGTTTCATCACGCTCCCGCACAGGGCTCTGCCCAGTCCTCTGTTGCGATATGCCGCATCTACCACCAGCCAGTGCAGCGATGCCGCCTGCCCACCTTGCCGCGGGTCCTGCCATGCAATGCACGATCCCACTACGCTGCCCTCTGCATTTACCGCAAAGAGTATCCTGTCACGCTTGTCCGCGTCCCGCAGGTATGTTTGTGTAAAATACCGTTCCGCCTGCTGCACGGTATCAAAGTCGCCGATGGCCTGCTCCATACGCGCCCAGTCGTGTTCATCGCCCGGCTGATAGGGGCGGATGCCAAACCCCTCCGGCACGGTGATGTCCCGCGCAGTATAACCGTCGCAGCGCAGTATGGTGTTGTAAAAAGGGATGGTTCTGTCCGGCATGGGTACCTCTCTCGTTTGCATTGTCTGCTTTCATAGTACCATACTTTTCTCTGTCCCGCACGTTTTTTGCAAAAAACACCTATTTCCCCACTTTTTGACGAACATCACCCACTTTCCCCGTTTTTTCCTGCACTTTTTCTCCCTTTTTCTGCTCTGCTTCCGCCATTTGCACCCACTTCGCCGCCACTTTGTCCCACTTTTTCTCCATTCCCATCCATTCTTCTGCAAACTTTCTCCCTGACACACGACTCACAGAAATCCCTCTCGTCTGCGCGGCGTTTTTGCCCGCCCGTCAGTAAATTTCCCCACTTTTTGACGAACGCTTCCCACTTTCCCCGTTTTTCCTGCACTTTTTCTCCCTTTTTCTGTTCCTTTGCCGCCATTTGCACCCACTTTACCGCCACTTTGTCCCACTTTTTCTCCATTCCCATCCATTCTTCTGCAAACTTTCTCCCTTACACAAAACTCACAGAAATCGCTCTCGTCTGCGCGGGTTTTGGCCCGCCCATCAGTAAATTTCCCCACTTTTTGACGAACGCCACCCACTTTCCCCGTTTTTTCCTGCACTTTTTCTCCCTTTTCCTGTTTTGACACCGCCATTTGCACCCACTTCGCCGCTATTTTCACCCACCGTGTATATTTTCCGCCCCGCTGCACATACTATCCGCACATCACGAAAGGACTTCTGCATTATATGCCAAAACCAAAACCAAAAAAGTCCGCGCCGCAGCGTCCGGGTAAAGATCTGGATGTCACGCCGGACGGCTGACCTTTCTCCATGCTGCCTCCTTCTGCGGGCAGCACCACCAAAAAAGCCGCCCTATGCATCCATAGAGCGGCTTTTGCCGTTGTTCATTTAGTTGTGTCTGCCGCACTCACCCGGAAGGGCGTCCACGCAATGTGGTTGTATTGCATCACATCCCGCGCAGGCTCCATGCCCAGCCGTCGGTAAAAAGGAATTGCCTTGTCGTTGGCGATCAGGTACACGGCAATATCCTCTTCACCGCCTGCCAGACGGTGCGCGGTACGCATCAGTCTGCTGCCGATGCCGCGGCGTGTATACGCTCTGTCCACACCCAAATCGGTCACATATAACCAATATGCATGATCCGTCAGTCCAAACAATACGCCTATCAGTTTTCCCTGTTCGTCCCGTGCGGTCAGGCTGATCTGTACCGTCTCTACCAGCCTGCCGATCCGCTCCGCGAACCGCTCTTTGGGGTATTGGCTGCCCAGATCCGTCCTCGTCAAAAATTCGATATATTCCTCGCAGGTCACACGCTCCTGCCGGATCTCTGCCCCCTGCATCACAACACCAGCCCCGGCAGGATACACTGCCACAGCGTCCGCTTGCAGATCAGCAATATTACGATGGCCGCAAATACAATACCCAGATATATCAGTTCCATCCATTTTCTCTCCGTTCAATGATTATACCCTTATTTTACATCCTTTCTTTGTTTTCGCAAGTGTTTTTCCTGCCATTGACTATCTCTGTTTCCCCGATATCATGATCGTTGGATCTTTCTTATGAGGTTCTTATCATGTGGATAATTTATTTGATCATGGCCGCACACAGACCATGGACGGCAGCGGCAAGCTCATTTCCCGATATGCAAAAAACGCCTTTATACAGGCGTTTTTTTATTGACTTTATATATATATATATATAATTGGGGTTAAGAATTTTTACTTTTGAGGA
>JAFXKX010000019.1 GCA_017531505.1 Clostridia bacterium
GATCACCCCCATCGCTATCGAAAAGGGTCTGCGTTTTGCAATCCGTGAAGGTGGCAGAACCGTAGGTTCCGGCGTTGTTGCAGAAGTTATTGAATAATTTCAAAACAGATATAAACAGCCGTCATTTTTGACGGCTGTTTTTCCTTGTTTTATCGTATAAATTGCATATTTTTTGTTGACAATATTGTGGATTTGTGATAAATTATCTTTGGTGGCCGAAAGGGGCCCCTTTTTAGGTTGCAATTTTTTGTAACCCAATAACTGGAGGTAAAAGATTATGCGCGAAAAAATCATTTTGGCATGCACCGAGTGCAAGCAGAGAAACTACAATACTATGAAGAATAAGAAGAACACTCCCGATAGACTGGAAGAAACCAAGTATTGCAAGTTCTGCAAGAAGCACACTGTGCACAGAGAAACCAGATAACGAATAAATCCGGAGCGTAAAGTTATGGCAAAAACTGTTTTGCTGGGCAATGAAAAAGAACAGAAAGAAAAAGCCCAGAAAAAAGCTGTAAAGGCAAAGAAAAAGCAAGGTAGAAGAGGCCCGATCCGTTTTGTAAAAGATATTTGGAGCGAGCTTAAGAAGGTTACCTGGCCGACTAAGAAGGAATTGTTCAGCTATACTATGGCTGTCATTGCCGTAGTAGTAGGTGCTGCATTGCTGATCGGTCTGGTTGACTTTGGTCTTAGCCAGCTGTTCAGCTTGATTGTAGGCTAACGGAAAGAAAGGTATTCTTCAGCGTGGATAACGAAAAATTGGAAATCAATCAGTTGGAAGACCAGCAGGTCGAGTCCGAGATGGCATCTTCTGAAGAAAGCAAACGTCTGTTTATCAAACAGGAAAAGACAGATAAACCTTATTGGTATGTTGTTTACACATATTCCGGTTATGAAAATAAGGTAATGACCAATCTGCTGAAAACAGTAGAGAATAATGGTTTGCAGGACGTGATTTACGATGTAAAAGTTCCTATGGAGGAAACGATTGAAGTAAAGAACGGCAAAAAGAAACATGTTCAGAGAAAACTGTTCCCCGGCTATGTAATGGTCAAAATGCTGCTGACAGATGAATCCTGGTATGTCGTTCGCAATACGCGCGGTGTTACAGGGTTTGTTGGTCCGGGAAGTAAGCCGATCCCGCTTTCTGACATGGAAGTTCGTTCTATGGGCGTAGAGGATGTTCCTGTTCGTCTGGATGTAGAAGTAGGCGAAAATGTGATGATCACATCCGGCCCGTTGGAAAGCTTTATTGGTATTGTCAATGAGATCAATACTGAGCGACAGAAGATTAAAGTAACGGTATCGATGTTTGGCAGAGATACTCAGGTAGAACTGGATTTCGTCCAGGTAAAACGCGTATAACAAAGTATAAAGAGATTTAAAGGCAAAGCCTTTTTATCGTGGGAGGGGATAATGCCCCCCGCTTATACCACATTGCACAACTTAGGAGGTGTACAAATGGCTAAAAAAGTAGTAGGTCTTGTAAAGCTTCAGATTCCTGCGGGTAAAGCAACTCCCGCACCGCCTGTTGGTCCTGCACTGGGTCAGCACGGTGTTAACATCATGGATTTTGTTAAGCAGTTCAACGAAAGAACCGCCAAGCAGGCTGGTTTGATCATCCCTGCATTGATCACTATCTATGCAGACAGATCTTTCTCTTTCGTTCTGAAGAGCCCGCCCGCAGCAGTTCTTATAAAGAAGGCATGCGGCATTGATTCCGGTTCCAAAGTTCCGAACAAGGACAAGGTAGCAAAGATCACCAGAGCACAGCTCGAAGAGATCGCGGAACTCAAGAAGGCAGACCTTAACGCAGCAAGCTTGGAAGCAGCTGTCAGCATGATCGCTGGTACCTGCAGAAGCATGGGCGTTACCGTCGTTGATTAACAAATTGGACTGAGTGGGAGGCGTAAAGCCGAATAACCACAGGAGGTTTTATCTATGAAGAGAGGCAAGAAATATTTAGAAAGCCTGAGTTTGTATGAAAAGAACACCCAGTATGATGCCGCACAGGCTATCGATCTTTGTGTTCAGACTGCAAAGGCAAAGTTTGATGAATCTATCGAAGTATCTGTTCGTCTGGGCGTAGACCCCCGTCATGCTGACCAGCAGGTCAGAGGCACCGTTGTTCTGCCCCATGGTACCGGTAAGACCGTAAAGGTACTGGTATTCGCAAGAGGCGACAAAGTTACCGAAGCAAAAGAAGCTGGCGCTGATTACGTTGGCGATATGGATCTGGTACAGAAGATCCAGCAGGAAAACTGGTTTGATTTCGACGTCTGCGTTGCAACTCCTGATATGATGGGTGTTGTAGGTCGTATCGGTCGTATCCTTGGTCCGAAAGGCTTGATGCCTAACCCCAAGTCCGGCACCGTTACTATGGACATTGCTAAGGCAATCAGCGAAATCAAAGCCGGTAAAGTTGAATACCGTGTAGACAGAACTGCTATCATTCACTGTGCTATCGGTAAGAAGTCTTTTGAAAAAGAAAAACTGCAGGAAAACCTGGATGTTTTGATGAATGCTATCGTCAAAGCTAAGCCCGCAGCAGCAAAGGGTACCTATCTGAAGAGCGTAGTACTTTCTTCCACCATGGGCCCTGGTGTAAAAGTTAACCCTGCAAGCTTTAACTAAGATTTTCTTGACAGCACGTTTATAGTGTGCTATAATTGGTAAGAATTGAATATTCGTTTCCTAAGACAGCTGGTATCGTAAGAGTAAATCCCGCCGAGGTACACATAAACGCGAAAGAGTAATCATGCCCGTTTATTCCTCTTAGGAAGAATAAACGGGTTTTCTTTTTCAAATATTTATAGGAGGTGAAACACTTGAAAGACTATACTTTGAAAGCAAAACAAGAAGTCGTAGCGGGTGTTCAGGAGAAATTTGCCGCAGCGCAGAGCCTGGTATTCCTCGATTACAGAGGCATGACCGTTGCTGAAGTAACTGCTCTTAGAAATAAGATCAGAGAAGCCGGCGCTGAATATAAAGTAATCAAGAACACTGTTATTAAGAGAGCTGCTGAAAATCTCGGTATTACCGGTCTGGATGCATTGCTCGAAGGTCCTACCGCAGTTGCTTACTGCGCAGCTGATCCTGTTACTGCAGCAAAGATCGTTTGCCAGTACGCAGAATCTATCAAGAAGACCGAAGTCAAGGGTGGTGTTTACGAAGGCAAGGCAATTGATGCCGCAACCGTAAAATCCTTGGCAGCTACTCCTTCCAGAGAACAGTCCCTGGCAAGACTTATGGGCAGCTTGAACTCTCCCATTTCCAGCTTTGTACGTGCTCTGGATGCAATCAGAAAGCAGAAAGAAGAAGCTACAGCATAAAGGCTGTAAGCTAAAAATCAAACATTTATCGGAGGTAATATAGAATGGATATGCAGCAGATTATTGAAGCTATTGAAAAAATGAATGTTCTCGAACTGGCTGACCTGGTAAAGGCTCTGGAAGAGAAATTTGGTGTAAGCGCAGCAGCAGCAGTAGTAGCTATGCCCGGCGCAGCAGCAGGTGCAGCAGCAGCTGAAGAAGAACAGACCGAATTCACCGTTGTTCTGAAGAGCGCAGGTGCTAACAAGATCAAGGTTATCAAGGTTGTTCGTGAACTGACCGGCCTCGGCCTGAAGGAAGCTAAGGACCTGGTAGATAACGCTCCCAAGCCCTTGAAGGAAAACGTTTCCAAGGAAGATGCTGATAAGATCGCAGCTCAGATCACCGAAGTTGGTGGCGAAATCGAAATCAAATAAGTTAAATCTTTGTGATTTCAAAACCCCTTTGCAAAAGCAAAGGGGTTTTATTATTTCTCCAAATATGTGTGCTGTACTATAAAAAGTTATGATATAATAAGTAAAATCATTTGTTGCAGAACATAGGGAGGCAAATATTGAACGTTCCGAAAAAAATTAAGATACATTGGTATCTCTATATATTGAAATGTGCGGACGATTCATTGTATACCGGTATTACAGATGATTTGAACAAGCGAGTTGCGGCACATAATGCAGGAACCGGGGCAAAATATACCCGTGGTCGCGGACCGGTGCAGCTGATTTATTGGGAGCACTATTTGGCAAAGTCTGATGCTTTGCGCAGAGAGGCTACAGTCAAAAAACTGACGCGGCAGCAAAAGCAGCAGTTGTGTGAGCAATTCTGTGGTCAATTACAATATTTATCGACGGAACATGGAGAGTTGTTGTGTATTACCGATGATCGTGCACTGCCGGCATCCTGCTATCTGCAGTTGCGGGAAGCGATGCAGCTGGAATGCTGCGATATCGATAAAACAGCGGCTGCGCTGCGCAAAACCCGCAATGTGACTATCTGGCAAGGGGAAAGTTTGGCGGCGTGTAAACGCATTTTCAGCGATGATTGCTATATCAAGTATGTGGGTGAAGTACTGGCTTATCCCAAATACTTGAACATGATTTCGGAGGAAGAATAGAATATGAATTTTCTAAAACACTGGTTTTCCGGGTTTGAAAAGGGCATGACAGAACTTCCTGAAGAAGCACAGAATTGTTTGTTAGGTGCCTGTGCAAAAGCGTGCTCACAATCCTACTCACTGCAGGTCTACAAGGAGATCCGCGACAAGTCAAAAGATGTTTGCGAGTTTTTTGACAACCTGAGAGAAGCAATTCCAGCGATAGACATTTTGGAGATACAGGCAGGGACACATTATACTGTATGTTATCATAAATGCCTCTGCGATTTGTTTACGGAGGGGTGGATGAAGGATGGCGTACTTTGTGAATGTTCCAGATCAAGCCTTTTATATAATCTGCGGCAAGTATTCCCTGAAAAGGATATACAAGTGCAGTTAGAGCGGAGCATTTTGCGCGGAGGTAAGGGCTGCCGATTGGATGTCATCATATCAGAATGAAAATAAAAAGGAAAATGCAATAGCATTTTCCTTTTTATTTATCAGAGTTTTAAAGTGGCGATACATTCGTTTTGATCAAATTCTCCGGTTTCAGCAAATCCTGCGCTCTGGTAAAGATGCTTTGCCACAGAATTTTCCGGTTCATAAGACAACCAGCAAAATTCGGCAGGTCCACATGGGAAAGAACGAACGAATTCCAAAGCGAGCAGCAATGCTGCCTTTCCATAGCCTGAATGCTGATAGCGTTGATCGATCATGAAACGCCATATACTGTAGTTGCCTTTGGCAATAGAAGGGGCATCGACCCAATGTTCATCGGAATCGAAGCCAATCATCAGAAAGCCGACAGGGGTATCATCGTTGTAAATACCAAAGGGAAAAGCATATCCGCCACTGCTGATGGCTGCATAGGCCTCAATGATACTGATGTCATTGGCAGCCACAAAATTACGCTGATCATCCCGGACGCGCAGTTCCAGTATATCCCATACATTGCCGCCGTTTACTTTGTCTAATCGCAACATCATCATGCTCCGTGTGTATATTTCGGGTTGGATTCATTATACATGGATTGTTTCCATAAGACAAATAAAACCCATAGCAGAAGATTGCTGTGGGTTTTATTGTATTGTCATTTCGTGGTTGTTTATTTTGCGGCGGTCTTGACTTCCATCCAGACATCGTTCCACAAGGACAAAGCATCTGTACCGATGTCTTTGAAATAGGTACAGCGGTTCAAGGTTTCTGCCTCAATTACATAAGCGCTGTTTTCCAACATTGCGGGATCCAGATATTGATCGATTGCAGAGTTGGGTGTGGTGTAGCCAACGTATTCGGAGTTACGTGCGGAAATTTCAGGATCGCACAGGAAGTTGATGAAACGTTCGGCAGCTTCTTTGTGCTCGGAATTTTTAAGGATGACATAGTTGTCTACCCATACATTGCTGCCCTCGTCGGGAACAACATAGGCCAAATCACTGTTTTGATTGATAGCAGCTGCTGCAGAACCAGAGTAGTCCACTGCCAATGCGACGCTGCCGCCGATCATGTCATATTGAATATTATCGGTACCATATGCCAAAACCAAAGGTTTTTGCTGAATCAGAAGCTGTCCTGCTTCTGCCAGTTCGTCGGGGTCTGTGGTATTGATATCATATCCCAATTTGCAAAGTGCAACCATGATAGAGTCGCGAATGGAGTCATACATCATGATCTTGCCGCTATATTTTTCGTCCCAAAGGATATCCCAGCTGGTGACAGGCTCATCTACCAGTTTTTTGTTATAGATGATGCCAACGGTACCAATAAAGTTAGGTATGGAGTATTTAGACTCGGGATCAAAGGCGCGGGTGGCAGAAAAATCAGAAACATATTTGAAGTTGGGAATATTATCGAGATTAATTTCGGCCAGTTTGTCTTCCGAGATGAGGCGCTCTACCATATAATCAGAGGGCACCAGCAAATCAATCTTGGACCCTTCTGTGGTACAAATGGTATACATCTCTTCGTTGGAAGTCGTAGTGGTATAGTTGATTTTGATGTCAGGGTTTTGTTCTTCAAATTCCTTGATCAGTTCGGGATCGAGGTATTCACCCCAGTTGAGTACATACAGGGTAGTCCTATCCTCTTTACCGCAGGAAGTTGTCAGCGGAACAAGAAACAGGATTGCCATTACAAAAGCTACAATCTTGGTTATTTTCACGTTGCAGAATCCTCCTAGGATAATAATATTTTTTATAGCAAAGGCCAATTATCTGGCACGCTTTGTTTTTGGGGTTTTGGCAGGGATTTTGCCGTTACGTTCTGCCTGCTGACGTTCTGCGCGGACATTGATGACAATGAGCAATGTGATCACACACAGGAACATAATGGTAGACAGTGCGTTGATCTCGGGATTGATGCCGACCTTTGCCATCGAATAAATATAGATGGACAGGTTACTGACTACACCCTGAGAGGAGAAGAAGCTGATAACAAAGTCGTCAAACGACATGGTAAATGCCATGATGAATCCGGAAACAATACCGGGCATCAGCTGAGGTACGATGACTTTGCGGATCGCATAGGCGGGTGTTGCGCCCATATCCAGCGCTGCTTCGTACAGGTTCTTATCCATACCCTTGAGTCTGGGCATTACAGAGAAGATGACATAAGGAATATTGAATACGATGTGAGAGATCAGCATAGTCACATATCCGCGCGGGATTTTTGTGAAGATGAAGAACAGCAGCAGGGAAATACCTGTAACGATGTCTGCGTTCATCATGGGGATCTGCGTCAGATTCAACACCATATTCTTTTTCCACTTTTTAAAATCGTTGATGCCGATTGCCGCCAAAGTGCCGACTACGGTAGCAACCAAAGAGGAAATCACAGCGATGGATAAAGTTACCCAGATACTTTCCAGTATTAAGGGGTTGGTAAACAGTTTTTCATACCAATCAAATGTAAAGCCGGTCCATTTAGTCATGGATTTGCCTTCGTTGAAGGAGAAAATCATGAGCATCAGAATAGGCAGATAAATGAAGACCAACAGGATCGCCAGATAAAAGCGTTTGCAGAAACTCCAGAGTTTTGCCATATCAGATACCTCCTCCCGGCATAGAATCGTCGTCCGTCTTGCGGACCAAAGCCATACTGATGAGCATAAGGACCATCATAATGACTGCCAATGCAGAACCGGTATTCCAGTCTTTGAGCAGCATGAATTGATTCTCCAGCAGGTCGTCGAACATCATGGTCTGAGAACCGCCCAACAAACGGGAGATAACAAAGCTGGTAACCGCAGGCATGAATACCATGGTAATACCTGTGATGATACCCGGCTTGGTCAGCGGCAGTATCACATGGGTCAAGGTCTGCCATTTGTTGGCGCCGAGGTCTTCGGCAGCCTGAATATAGCTGCGGTCGATCTTGGTAAAGGCCGTATAGATAGGCAGCAGCATAAACGGCAGGAAGTTATATACCAAGCCGAAGATAACTGCACCCTCTGTATACAGCAACTGCATGGCGGGCAGGCCCAGCCACTGCAGGAATTGATTGATAGGGACATTGGCATCCAGCAGTGCGCGCCATGCGTAGGTGCGCAACAGGAAGTTCATCCACATGGGAAGCATAAACAACAAGTTTACGATGCTGCCGATGCGGCTTTTTAGTTGCCAAAGGAACAATGCGGCGGGATAAGCCAGCACCAGACAAATTACAGTGGTGATCAATGCATATTCCAGCGAGAGGATAAGTACCGACATACTGGAGCCGGAAAGCGCGGATTTGATGTATTCTGTAGTAAAGACCAAAGAACCAGAGTCTGTACGATGGATAAATGCATAGAACAGAATGAGGAACAATGGAACTACGGTAAAGATGATCATCCATACAATGTATGGTACAGCAAAGGCTTTCTTTTTATTCATTGTGTGATCTCCAGAGATTCCGCCGTATCGTACTGAGAACGGTCCATGATGTGAATGTCATCGGGATCCAGATAGATGCCCATACGGCTGCCGACTTCTGCGGAGTCGATACTCTGAATCAGCCACTCAAACCCGTTATCATCTTTCAGGCGGATTTCATAATGCACACCCATAAAGACGATGGAGGTGACAACACCGTTGATGGTATTGTCTGTAGGAGGTACGAGTTTGATATCTTCGGGACGTACAACAACAACTACAGGCTCGTTATCGTTATATCCTCTGTCCAGACAGCGGAAGTCTTTGCCCGAGAAGTGTGCGACATAGTCTTCCTTCATGATACCGTAAATGATATTGCTTTCGCCGATGAAGTCTGCAACAAAAGAGTTGACGGGCTCGTTATAGATCATTTCGGGCGTGCCGATCTGTTGGATACGACCGTTGTCGATAACGGCGATCGTGTCGGACATGGAAAGAGCTTCTTCCTGATCGTGGGTGACATATACAAAGGTAATACCCAGCTGCTTTTGCATACGCTTGAGTTCCAATTGCATTTCTTTACGGAATTTTAGGTCCAACGCACCGAGCGGTTCGTCCAACAGCAACAGTTCGGGCTCGTTTACCAGCGCGCGCGCAATCGCTACACGCTGCTGCTGTCCGCCGGAGAGGGTGTCGGTAGTACGTTTTCCGTACCCTGCCAGACCAACCAATTTCAGCTTTTCTTCTACCTTCTGACGAATTTCTTCTTTGGGCAGTTTTTTGATTTTCAGACCAAAGGCAACGTTATCAAAGACATTAAGATGCGGGAACAGAGCATAACGCTGGAAAACAGTATTCAACTGTCGTCTGTAAGGAGGCGTGTTTACGATGGATTTGCCGTCAAACAGAATATCACCAGAGGTCGGCGTCTCAAAACCGCCAAGCAAACGCAGCAAAGTTGTTTTGCCGCAGCCGGACGGACCAAGCAGGGTGAGAAATTCATTTTTACGAATATAAAGATTGATGTTGGATAATACTTCCACACCATCAAATTCTTTGCTTACATTTTTTAAGAGTACCAAACGCTGTTTATCCATGTCTAAGCTCCTTTTTCAGATCTCAACGATATATACGTAACTTATTAAAAACTGGGCGGAGAAGAGACCCAAATGAGCTTGAGCTCTTTCTTTCCCTGATTCACAATATAATGCGGTTCGCCCGCGCGATAGTAGAAAGATGCATTTTTGCGCAGCCGCATCTTTTTGTTGCCTAAATATAATGTGCCGGTGCCGGACAAGACGTAACCGAATTCTTCGCCCTCATGAGGGTCTTCCACATCGGTACTGCAGCCAGGTTGTAATGTCAACAGGATAGGCTCCAGCATATTTTTCTGGGCATTGGGGACTAACCAAACGATTTGTTGACCATCATGCTCTTTTTCGAACATATCTTCACTGGCAAATACGACCTTCTCCTCGCCCTTTTCGGAGAAAAATTCGCCGGGGGTGGTACCGAGGCATTCTAAAATATCGATCAGTGTGATAATAGATGGAGAAGTCAAATTTCGTTCCAACTGCGAGATAAATCCTTTGGAGAGTTCAGCACGGTCTGCCAACTCTTCCTGTGTAAGGCCAAATTTTAAGCGCAAACTTTTGATCTTCGCACCGATATCCATACCGCTTGCTCCCTTCAAAGAATTATTAAATAAACAAAAAGTTTACAATAAGTAAACAATAAATATATTAAAACAGAAGTGAAGGAAAATGTCAATGTTTATGCGAAAAAACAGGGTTTTTTGCATTTTCTAAAAAAGTGTGGGAAAAATAGCGTTATAAAAGGCTTCTTCGGGAATTTGTATTTTCCGGAATGGTCATAAACAAGGCTCAATAGTTTAGCGATAGTAAACTATTTCCGCATGGCATGCAAAAAATATTTTTTGATTATTCGGTAAAAAGAAAAGCACCTGTACGAAACAGGTGCTTTTTGGTGTATTTGGATTATTCTTCAGAAATTTCGGAGGAAATGTTTTCGGAACTGATATATTCGGAATCCGATATTTCAGTACTGTCTTCATTCAGACTCTCTTCATCTGCAGGTGCATTCAGAGCATCCAGCGCAGCCTGTTCTTCCTCGGTAAGGCAAAGGTTCTTCATGCCGCGTGCAATATAGAGCGGATCCTCCGGTGTGGTCAGATATACGCTGCCATCTGCAGCAATACCCATAGTAAAACTACTGCCGGCCTCGATGGCTACAATGTTGGTCCATTCGGATACATTGCATTGTCCGTAAGAATTACTGCCCGTGGCAACGACGGTACCATCTGTGCGCAAACCAACAGTATGGCTTTCACCGGCGGCAATATCCACGATATTGCGCCAGGACGAAACATCGAGTTCGTTATGTGATGCGTCAAACCAGCCGCTGACCGCATAAACACGTCCGTATTTATCCAGAGCAACAAGGTGGTTGGTGACATCGCCCTTTACCATAACAAGATCGTCCCAGCCTGCGATTTTATCAAAGGCTTCCTGCACACGATCGGAATAACTGTAATTCTGTGCGGGGGGCAAAGCGGCGGAACCGTCGGTACGGATCGCGATCTCACCGAATTTATCGTAAATACCGGCAATATTATCTCCGTGAAGACGTGCCAGCGTTTCGGCGGGCAATTCCTGGCTGTTATAAACCAGTGTGCCGTCTTCCTGATAACCGACGATGACATTATTCATTTTTGCGAGACGTACGATATCGCTCCAGGAGGCAATATCCGGGGTAGCGACACCGGCATTGGTCGTATACTGCGCATAACTGATGAATCCGTCCGAGCGAAGGCCAATGATGAAATGCTGCGTCAATATCAGGCTCTCAGCATTGGTGATGGCTACATCCGGATAAGAACCGGACGAAAAATCGGTATAGTAGATATCGCCGTAAGCATCCAGAATGGCGAGAATATTATTATATGCACCGACACGACTGTCATAGGACAAAGCTTTTTCACGGAAAGGAAGCAGCTGTTCTTCCATCAACTGTTCTGCATGGCCGTAAGAGCCTGCATGGTTGAGATAAGAGATAGCGGTAAGAGAATCGCCCTCCGCGATTGCCTTCTCTGCTTTGTTCAGGTATATAGCGGGAAGGATCCAGTAGAACAGTGCGGAGCAGACCAGCATGATGATCAACGCAACGGATATACTGATCGTAACGACTCTGCGTACGATCTTTCTGCGATGCTCTGCGGCTGTGTGATCCGGCTCGGACTGCTTATCCTGAATAAACAGATGGATCGCCTTTTCTTTGCCGGACGGGCTGGATAAATAACGCTTTGCGATAGAAGCATTATTTTTGTAATCCAGTTTCTTATATAGCAAACTATACAGGATCCAGTAAGTCAGCATGACAACCATCAGGCCGAAAATGCTGAGAGAATACAAAAACTGTGTGGTGCCGGCCGAAACTATGGAACGCAGCCCTATACCCCAAAGCAATACGATCCCCGCAAAAAGCAGGATGGAAGCGATGATGAGTAAAGTACGACGGGTTTGGCACTGTTTGATATATTGCTGCAGAAATTGCTGTTCCTGAGGATGCGCATCCCAAAAGGCCTGTGTAGATTGCCGGCTGGCCGCCTGTATCTGGCGGATCTCCTCCTGCTGTGCTGCGGCAGAGGGTAAACTACGGCGCAGAGAGGACAACTGTGCGGAACAAGCACTGCAAATGCTGCGAACAGAAGAGGTCAGGAGAGATTTTTGAACGGAATCGGATTTGGGATCGTAGTACGGATAACTACGCTTAAGGGCTGCTACCAGAGATTCACCGCGTTCAATGAGGGCGATCAGTACCTTTTCGGTATCCGGATACTGCTCTGCCATGGAAGGATCCAAATATCCGGCAGCATTGATGCACAACTCCAGTAAAGATGCCAGATCTTCCTGCAGGATCCGGATATCCTGCAATACAACATCGGCATTGTTTACATAGTGGATCAGTTCCTGCTGTTTGGCAGCCAGATAAGATTCGATGATTTCCAGCCAATGGGAAATATGTGCTGCGATCTGATCGGGCGTAAATTCGTTGGCTTCCATCGCAGCTTCGGCTTTATCCAACGCAAGGCGGATACGTACGGTGTCCGGCTCTTGTGTCAGAAATGCTTGTGCGATCCCCTGATAAAACAAGGCATCGGGACAACCTTTATCGATGTCCAATGCTGCCTTGGCTGCATCCAGAAAAAGCGTATATTCCTGAGATTGCAAGGCTTCTTTTGCTTGCAACAGGGTAGATTCCAAAGGATCGGAAGGTTGCTCCTGTGTTGATTCCGCAGCAACGGCGGGTTCGGATAGTTCTGTTTCTTCGGTAACAGAAAGTCCGCAAACGGGACAGATTGCCGGGGTTGCAGAAACATCTTCTGCCGGCATTTCATGCCCGCAATGGGGGCAATGGGTCAAATTGGTCGCCATATGGACCTCCGTTGAATATAATTACAAATTAATATATAGCAATATTATAACAAAATGAGCAAACAAGCAAGTCACCCCGTTACAGAGGGAAAAATCTTTCATAAGAATTTGCCTTCTGTTCAAATCTTATTTAAAAATGACAATAAAAAAACGCAAAACCGAAGTTTTGCGTTTTTGTTATCTGATAGATGCTCAGGCCTTGCCGTTGCAGCCAAGAACGTTAACCAGCTTGTGGCGAACCATTTCCTTGATAGCAGTTCTTGCGGGGCTCAGATACTGTCTGGGGTCGAAGTGCTCGGGATGCTCGGCGAAGTACTTTCTCAGAGTACCGGTCATAGCCAGACGCAGGTCGGAGTCGATGTTGATCTTGCAAACTGCCATGGAAGCAGCTTTGCGCAGCTGTTCTTCCGGAACACCCAGAGCGCCGGGCATGTTGCCGCCGTACTGGTTGATCATGTCAACGAATTCCGGTACTACAGAGCTTGCGCCGTGCAGAACGATGGGGAAGCCGGGCAGGATCTCGCTGATTCTTTCGAGGATGTCGAAACGCAGTTTGGGATCGGTGCCGTACTTGAACTTGTAAGCGCCGTGGCTGGTACCGATAGCGATAGCCAGAGAGTCAACGCCGGTCTTGCTTACGAATTCTTCAACTTCTTCGGGTCTGGTGTAAGAAGAATCTTCTGCGCTTACGTTTACTTCGTCTTCGATGCCAGCCAGTCTGCCCAGCTCAGCTTCTACTACAACGCCTCTGTCGTGAGCGTATTCAACAACCTTCTTAGCCAGTGCGATATTCTCTTCGAAGGGCAGGTGAGAACCGTCGATCATAACGGAAGTGAAACCGTTGTCGATGCAGCTCTTGCAGGTCTCGAAAGAATCGCCGTGATCCAGATGCAGACAGATGGGCAAACCGGTTTCTTCAACAGCAGCTTCTACCAGCTTCTTGAGGTAAGTGGGGTTTGCGTAATTTCTGGCACCCTTGGATACCTGAAGGATCAGGGGAGCGTTTTCTTCCTTGGCAGCTTCGGTGATGCCCTGGATGATTTCCATGTTATTTACATTGAAAGCGCCGATTGCATAGCCGCCTTCATATGCTTTTTTGAACATTTCAGTAGATGTTACTAAAGGCATTATAAGTTCCTCCTATGGATTTAAAATTCCTATACTATTATTTTGCCATAGTTTATCAAAAGGTCAAGACTTTTTAGCAAATTATTGGATATACTTTTCGTATCCGCATATGAATTTGTAAAATGCTGTATTTTCCGGATCGGATCAGAATATAAGGATAATTCCGGCAGATTTGAAGAAAACGGACAAAAAATCCCACATCTTTTCGAAGAAAATAGAAAAGAAGATGCGTCTTTTTGCTTGAAAAAGGGATTTGGGTATACTATAATAAGACTGTATGTTTAATAATCGATAATTTAGGTATTCAAAAACCTAGAGATTCTTAGGAGGAACAAATAATGGCAGTTAAAGTTGCAATTAACGGTTTCGGTCGTATCGGCCGTCTTGCATTCAGACAGATGTTTGGTGCTGAAGGCTACGAAGTAGTAGCAATCAACGACCTGACCAGCCCCAAGATGCTGGCTCATCTTCTGAAGTATGACTCTGCTCAGGGCAGATATGCTCTGTGCGACAAGGTTTTCGCTGGCGAAGATTCCATTACTGTTGACGGTAAGGAAATCAAGATTTACGCACAGGCTAACCCCGCTGAACTCCCCTGGGGCGAACTGGATGTAGACGTAGTTCTCGAATGCACCGGTTTCTTCACCTCTAAGGATAAGGCTTCCGCTCACATCGCTGCAGGCGCTAAGAAAGTAGTTATCTCTGCACCCGCCGGCAATGACCTGCCCACCATCGTTTACAATGTAAACCATGAAACTCTGAAGGCAGAAGACACTGTAATTTCCGCAGCATCCTGCACCACCAACTGTCTGGCTCCCATGGCTCAGACTCTGAACAATCTGGCTCCCATCAAGTCCGGTATCATGTCCACCATTCACGCTTACACCGGTGACCAGATGACTCTCGACGGTCCCCAGAGAAAGGGTGACCTGAGAAGAAGCCGTGCTGCTGCTATCAACATCGTTCCCAACTCCACCGGCGCTGCAAAGGCAATCGGTCTGGTTATCCCCGAACTGAACGGCAAACTGATCGGTTCCGCTCAGAGAGTTCCCACCCCCACCGGCTCCACCACTATCCTGGTAGCTTCAGTTGAGGGTAAGGTTACCAAGGAAGAAGTAAATGCTGCTATGAAGGCTGCTTCCAACGAATCCTTTGGTTACACCGAAGAAGAACTGGTATCCTCCGACATCATCGGTATCACCTACGGTTCTCTGTTCGACGCAACTCAGACCATGGTTTCCGATATGGGCGACGGCAACACTCTGGTACAGGTTGTTTCCTGGTATGACAATGAAAACTCCTACACCAGCCAGATGGTTCGTACCATCAAGTACTTCGCAAACGTTAAGTAAGCGAATAGAAAAGTATAAGAAAGAAGCACGGATTTCCGTGCTTCTTTTTTTTGAGTGAAAAAAACGAGAGCAGAAGCTCTCGTTTTTATGTATGCATCTTATTTATAACTTCAACCCTGCGGCAGAGTGTTTCCAGGATAAAAGGATTGATCGGGATATACCGGAGGGGTATACGGTGCTGCAGGAGCGGGAGGAACCATACCATCATCTTTTTTGCGGCAAGCAAACAGGAAGAAAGGTGCCAGGAAAGAGAAGATAACGGTGAGCACTGTAAACAGTGTTGCCTGTGCGGGACGACAGGATTTGTAAACCTTGTGATATACGATGTTGACAAATACGATACACAGCACAGCAATGGCCAGTAGAATGATGCACAGAATGAGCATGGTAACAGTCAATCCAATCAAATCATTGATATAGCTGTCGTTGTAATAATAATCGATGGTGCGGAAGCCGATAAAGAACAGCAGAATGAATACCGCAATATACAAAACAAACAGCGCAATATACAGCCAAAGCATCAGATGACGCTGTTTGTGGCGGACGTCTTTTACGGTGTAGTCATACTGATCTGCGATACAACCGAGGATCCAAAGATTTCCGAGCGGTACCCAAGCCCAGCCTGCACCACGGATGCCGCGGCGTTTTGCAATCTGATAAAGCGCCAAAGAAGAGAATATATAAGATACGATAGAAAAAGCCAGTGTTAATAAGGTGGAAACAGATGTGATTCCAAAGACAGAGGATGCAAACAGTTCATCATATACATTATAATTCATAAAACCCTCCTGAAATAGTTACTATGTTTAGCATAGCATAGGTTGTATAAAAGGTAAATAAAAAAGCCTCTAAGCAGCTGCATGAAATCTCATAAACAGTCTTAGAGGCAAAAACGATGGCAAAATTGAATTTTCTAAAATTACTTCGATATTATTATATGTGAATAAAAATGCAATGTCAAGATAAACATCATATCTTCATTGATAGTATACCCGATTTTTTTATTCCGAAACAAAAATAAAAATAAAATTTTCCGGAAAGCGTGGTATAATGAAATCGTTTAGAGTTGAAATAAGAGGAGAAAAATTATGATGGATATGTCGACACAGATATGGGAGTTTGTACTGTATTTTATAGTGACCCTGATTGTGGCTATTGCAGGTGGTGTAATTGCAAGAAAATTAAAAGTACCGGCAGGCGGTATGCTCGGTGCTATGGTTGCAGTGGCTGCATTTAATATTATTACGGGAAAGGGTCTGTTTCCGACGGAACTGCGTCCGATCGTGCAGATCTTTTCGGGAGCGCTGATCGGCAATCGTGTATCCAAAAAAGACGTCAAGGAATTGAAAATTATTATATTCCCGACGTTGATTTTGCTGACC
This sequence comes from Clostridia bacterium, assembly GCA_017531505.1. Lineage (GTDB taxonomy): Bacteria > Bacillota > Clostridia > Christensenellales > Christensenellaceae > QANA01. Next base: position 16,590 of record JAFXKX010000019.1, read on the forward strand.
TTTATGGTATTGATGAATGTAACTTTGGGATTTACAGTACATAAGGTAGGCGGATTGGACATTGCGACATCGTTATTTGCAACTTCCCCCGGCGGATTATCCGATATGTCCCTTCTGAGTGAAGAATTGGGGGCAAATCCCACCTATGTATCGCTGCTGCAGCTGCTCCGCATCATTACGATCTATACCTTTATGCCGGCGATCATCCATAGACTGTATAAACGGGTGCGCGGCGGTGCCGAACAGAGTTCGGAGAAAAACAATCCGAAAGTGCAGCAGAACACACAGACGGCAGCAGAACTTACGCAGAAGGAGAAAACAGTTCGTCTGTTGAGCACATTGGGCTGTGGCTTTGTGGGAGGATTGATATTTTACATACTGGATGTGACTGGCGGCCCTATGCTGGGAAGTATGCTGGGAACAGCATTGTTTAATATTTTTACAGGGAAAGGTTACTTCCCCAAAACCATACGTAATTATACACAGATCACTTCCGGTGCATTTCTGGGTATGCGCATCGACATGGCGAGCGTATTGGGGTTGGGCGGATTGCTTGTTCCCACTGCCATTATGATCGCAGGGGTATTGTTTTTTGCATTGATGACTTCGTTTATTATGCATAAGATCACCAAACTGGATTATATGATCTGCCTGATGGCCAGCACACCGGGCGGTATGCAGGAGATCTCTTTGCTGAGCGAAGAATTGGGTGTCGATACGACTAAGGTTGCGGTGATGCAGACAGCGCGATTGATGTTTGTGGTGGCGTTGTTCCCCACGATGATCAGTTTCCTGACCGGCGCATTGGGCTGATATGTGAAGAGAACGTAAATATAATAAGGTATTCTGTTAAAAGTCAAGTCTTGCGCATCTGCAAGACTTGACTTTTGTTGGATTGCCGATACAATTATAACTACTATGGAACAAAGGAGCATATCATGATGGCTCGATGGACAAGATGTTTGGCAGCATTGCTGCTGGCAGTAATGTTGTGTATGACAGTCGGCTGCGGTAAAAAAGATTCGCATACCGAAGAAATTATAGAACGCGGTACGCTGCGTATTTTGATCAGCCCGGAGTATCCGCCGTATTGTTATTGGGATGCGGACGGAAATCTGGTCGGTGCAGATGTAGAGTTGGCAAAACAGTTGGCTGCTCTTGTAAGCGCAGAACCTGAGTTTGTGGTAAAGAACTTTGCCGATTTGGAACAGGCTCTGATAGACGGAGAAGGCGATATCATTCTTTCCGCATATCCTGTAACAGAAACACTGCAGTGCACTTCCTTATATGTAGATGAAGCATTGTATGTGCTGACTGCGGCGGATAATGAGGATATTCTGACCGAACAGAATCTGGAAGGAAAGATCATCGGTGTGCAAAAAGATACACAGGGTGATATTTATGTGACAGATATGGTCAGCGCCAAAAATGTAGAAAGATATACCTATGCCAGCGAAGCGGCACAGGCTTTGGCAGAAGGAAAACTGGAGGCTATCATTACCGATGGTCTGACGGCAGGGTATTTGCTGGAACAGTATCCCGATCGGTTCAGAAGAGTCTATATCGGCGAAAATATGCAGCAGTTCTGCGCAGTATTGCCGGAAGGATCTGATCTGTATGCAGAAGTGGATTCGATGATTTCCACGGTGAAATCCGGCGAAAAAGTGAAAGACTGGGTACTGGAACATACGATTGCCCCTGCTGAACCGCAAGACCAAACGACAGAAAACGAATAACAAATAAAAAAACGGCCTTTGGCCGTTTTTTATTTTTGTTTTTTAAGATGAATGAATTGCTTTCCACAGAGAAATCGGCAGTTCGGCATCCGAAGTAAAGGGGAGTTCTACTTTCTTTCCGGTTCGGGCGGATTCATAGACGGCATAGACGGCTTCCATCACATCGCGTCCGTTTTGTGCGCTGAATACAGGCTGAGATCCGTCACGGATACAGTCTATAAAATGCTGCAGTTCCTGCGGATATCCCTGATTAAAGGCTTCTTCATAGATAGTAAAGGTCCAGCCGGTGGAGAGATCGGCTTTTTCCATGGCATAATCATATCCTTCCGTACTGTAAGTCAATGCGGCATTGCCCTGGAACAGATCTGCATAGGTAACACCTTTGGTGCCATAGACCTCGATACGGTCGTCCATACCGCCCGGTTTTGCCCAGCTGGTCTCAGAGAGACAGGTGACGGTTTTGCCATCGGCAGTCTCGTATTCCAAAATGACAACGGCATTGTCTTCGCCCTGCGTGATCTCGTTATGGTATACGGTAGATAAATTGGCCTGTACACTTTTGATGCGGCAGCCTTTGCCCAGCATCCATTTGAACCAACCGAAACCATGACAGGCAAGATCCAGTACACATCCGCCGCCGGAACGGTGTACATCATAGAACCAAGGGGTATGCGGACCGGAATGACGCTCTGCCTGTTTGAGCATATAGACGTCGCCGACCGCGCCGGCATTGATGAGTGCGCGTACGCGTTCGTATTTGGGGGCAAAGCAAAGCTGCTCCGCATAGAATAGGGTAACGCCCTTCTCACGGGCTGCTGCCAGCATTTCATCTGCCTCACGCAAAGATACACAGAACGGTTTCTCGACAATGACGTGTTTCCCTGCTTCGATGGCTTTGAGACAATACGCATGATGCAGATAGTTGGGTAAGCAGATATCTACCACATCACAGCCGGATTCACGCAGCAACGCATCAATATCGCTGTAGTATTGTGCGATTTTGTGCTGTTCGGCAAATTGTTTTGCGTGTTCAGGATTGGGATTCCATACTGCGACAACTTCTGCACCGCGGACAAACCGCTGGAAAGATTCCATGTGGATATTGCTGATAAAACCGGTACCTAATACGGCTACTTTGATGACGGACATAAACATACCTCCTGCAAGATACTGCATCTATAGACGCTTACATCTATATTATAGCAAAGAATATCAAGGTGTACAGACTTCTTGCTGTTTGTCAGAGGTGTTTTCCCGGCGGTGTTTTCTGCGTAAAGAGAAAAAACCGATGACGCAGGTAAACAAAGCGCCGAGGGTATCGACAATGATATCCTCCATAGTATCAGCCACTGCGAGGCGCCCAATCAATTGCGTGCCGTTTTCCAGCATGAATTTCTGCATATTCATGTGAAAAACACCATCCATGATATATTCGTAGATTTCCCAGATACAGCCTGCAGCCAGGGCAAAACAGAATGCAAACAAGGCAATAAAAGCAGGGCTCAAAGATATTTTCACACGACGGGAATCATTCATGATGTCGATGATGGAAAAGCCGAACGCACCCAGCATGACTCCGCTGAAGGTGTGCAGGATCAGGTCCCAATGGGGGATCACAAAGTAGAAGTTGCGCACTTCACCAAGGTAGATAGCACAATAAAGGAAGACAAAGTAAAGCCCTTCCATAAAATTCGGAATGTCGATGCGGAACCGTTTCTCGATAATGGCCGGCAGGAATAATACGGCGATGCCCAACAGACACTGCAGCACCATTAATAAATAATCGCTCTTGAGACGTTCGTGAGGCAGGGCATCTGCCGGAGACTCAGGCGCCGTAAACAGTTTGATGACGGCAAAAAATACAGATAGCAGCAACATCACAAAACAGATCATACCGAGAATACTTTTGATGGTAACTTTTTGTTTTTTCATTGATAGATCCTTTGTTTGAAATGGTAAAAAGCATTGTAGCACAGATGATTTCTCGGGAGAATCGGGTTCATATAAATCTTGCATAATGTTCACAGACAGGAAATAAACATGGTCAGCAGGAGGATTCCCTCCATACCTGACGCAGTTTTTCCAATGTCCGATTGAGAATGCGTGAGATCTGTACCTGTGATACGCCGATGCTGTCGGCGATTTCCGACTGGGTCTTGTCGGCAAAAAAGCGCAGCATCAAAATCCGGCGTTCCCGGGGCGGGAGACATTGCAATTGATGTTTGAGCAGCAGTTTGTCGGTGGCGTATACATCGGTCGGTGCCGGCAATGTATCGGCAAGCGTCTGTTCGGATCCTTCGCTGACAGGGGTGTCAAAGGACAGTACGGGCCGGCATGATTCGAGGATCAGCGGGATTTCTTCTGCTGCAATATTGACGGCAGAGGATAACTCCTGCAGCGTGGGCTTCCTCTGCAATTGTTCCTGTAAACAAGATTGTATCCGGAGAAGCCTGGTATATTGCGCTTTGGTATTGCGACTTATATGTACGGTGCTGTTGCCCCGCAAAAAACATCGAATCTCGCCGATAATCACAGGGAAGGCATAGGTAGAAAATTTTACACCAAAAGCAGTATCAAAATTATGGATGGCTTTCCATAACCCCAGACAGCCCAGCTGATAAAGATCGTCATATTCAATACCGGTATGCAGGAAACGGCGGACGATGCTTTTGACCAAAGGAATATGCTGAGAAAAGAGCGCGGTATCATCGCTGTTTTCGTATATGAAATCGTCCATAGGTTCAGGCATGTATCAGACACTCGGTATTTTGGGAAAGGATGGTTTTTTCCAATCGTACGACCGTTCCCTGCCCGGGCTGAGAGTGGACAGCGACGGTATCCATAAACGATTGCATGACCGTAAATCCCATGCCCGAGCGCTCGGCGCTGTTTCCGGTGGAAAAGAAAGGCTGCATGGCTTGTTCGATATTCTCAATGCCGCATCCGAAATCCTGTATTTCAAAGCGGACGGTATTTCCGTTGATGCTGCCCCGCAGCAGCACCTTACCGCTGCGGGCGGGGTATGCATGTACAATGGCGTTGGTGACAGCTTCAGAGATGGCCGTTTTGATATCTGTCAATTCGTCGATGGTACAGTCGAGCCGTGCGGCAAAAGCGGCGGCACATACTCTGGCAAACGCCTCATTCTGAGAATGGGCCGGGAAGGTAAGTTCCATATAATTGTCTGTTGTTTGCATAGTTCCTCCGTGATGATCATAGTTTTTCGATGATGCTGTATAAACCGGACATACGGAACAGCTTATCGATATGGGGACTGACATTTTGTACATATAGTTTCCCGCCGCGATCTTTGGCGCGCTTGTATCTGCCGATCAGCAGACCGATACCGGAACTGTCCATCAATGTGACGCGGGAAAAGTCCAGTATCAATCCGCTGCGGCTGCGATCCAATGCCGCATCCAGCTTTCTGCGCAGGGCAGGGGCATTGTGATGATCCAATTCGCCCTCCAGGGCAATGCACAGCGTGTGCAGCGCAGTTTTCTGCATAAGTTACCTCCTAAAAAACCATACAACATCTATTCCGCATTTTCGAAAAAATACCTTGATAGAAAAAATACGGCTTTTGACAGCTTTTGCGAAAGAGTATGATTTGCGCATTTTTGGAAATGCTTTGCGTATGAAGAAGAAAAAAACAAGTATTTTCAGAAAGATACTGACTGTATGTCTGCTGGGGATGACTTGTATGCTGCTGTTTGCGGCGGCATACATTTTGGGGATTCGGGAATGGCAGGTGTTTGATACGGCACAAGTTGCCGATATGCAGCAGTGCACACTGCTTTATGATGCCGACGGCCGGGTGTATCAGGAACTGTATCATACAGAACGCAGATACTATACCAAACTTGATGCGCTGCCGGTGTATGTCGGACAGGCCTTTATTGCCATTGAAGATGCCAGATTTTATGAACATGCGGGATTTGATATTGTGCGTATCGGCGGTGCGCTGCTGGCAGATCTGAAGAGCGGCAGCTTTTCGCAGGGGGCCAGTACGATCACACAGCAACTGATCAAACTGTCGTATTTACGCAGCGACAAATTGATCAGCCGTAAAGTGGCAGAGATCCTTATGGCCATTCGGCTGGAAAAGGCGTACAGTAAAGAAGAAATACTGGAACTATATCTCAACCGGGCTTATTTTGGCAGCGGTGCATACGGGATACAGGCAGCAGCACAGGAGTATTTTTCCATCGATGCGGCAGAACTCAGTCCGGCTCAGGCAGCGATGCTGGCCGGCTTGGTTAAATCTCCATCCGGGTATGATCCGAGAACTGCCTGGGAGAAAGTGCAGCAGCGGCAGCAGGATGTACTGGAGCAGATGCTGGAACAAGGGTTTTTGTCCCGCAGACAGTATCGCGAAGCAAAACAGGAATCGCTGGAAATATCTCCGCATCGGGAACAAACATATCAATACGGTTACTATACTGATCAGGTCATACAAGAGGCAGCGGAATTGCTGACAGTGACATACGCAGAACTCATGGAAGGCGGGTATCGGATCTATACCTATCTGGATACCGCCCAGCAAAGCAGAATAGAAAACTATTGCAGAGATCATAAAGCGTTCCCCGCCAATGCAGATGACGGGGAAGTATGTCAATGTGCGGCGGTGGTATTGCATGCAAGGCATAACGGGATCGCTGCTATGGTAGGCGGCAGAGAACATACAACGCGGCTGGCGTTTAATCGGGCTGTGGCAATGCGCCGGCAGCCCGGGTCAGCCATTAAGCCGGTCATGGTATTTGCGCCTGCCATTGAATATCTGGATTATCAGACCACTTCGCTGCTGCTGGATGCACCGGAGGATTTTTTAGGTTACACACCGCGGAATGCGGGGGACCATTACCGGGGGTGGATCACGCTGCGGGACACGGCAGCGTATTCTGTCAATTTACCCGCGGTCAAATTGCTGAATGAAGTAGGGGTCAACAGAGCAAAACAGTATGCCGCCACGGTAGGGATCCCTTTTACAGATAAGGATAACAACTTGTCATTGGCATTGGGCGGATTTACCACAGGGGTTTCTCCGCTGGAATTGGCTGCATCGTATATGCCCTTTGCCAGTGGGGGTTTTTATGATGCACCGGGTACTGTTGCGCGGATAGAAAGCCCGGATGGTACTGTGCTGTACGAGCGGAAAGAAACTCCCAATAATGTGCTGTCCGAACAAACAGCCTTTTTGGTAAACTCTCTTTTGCAGAGCAGCGTGCAGTACGGTACAGCCAAACGTGTGGGTCAGGCGGAGGTTCCGTTGTGTGCAAAGACAGGCACCAGTACCTATGACGATGCATCCAATAATAAAGATGCATGGATCGTAGCGTATAATCCGGAATACATCGTCTGCTGCTGGATGGGGTTTGATAATACGGATGATAAACATTATCTGCAAAAGGGAGTGACGGGCGGTACCTATCCGGCAGATATGGCCGCATGGATTTTTGAGGGAATATATGCACAAAGAGAAGCACCGGAATTTGAAGTGCCGCAAAGCATTGCAGCGGTGAAGATCGATACATACCGTATGCAGAATAATCTGGAGTTGCGCCCGGCATCTGCAGATGGGCACAGCGGGACAGAGTATTATAAAAAGACTTGTATTCCCCGGGAACTTGATCCCAAAGCGGATCAAATGCAGGTGAAGGAATGTACAGACGGTGCGGAAATTTCTTTTTCGGGCAGCGAAGCTTATATATATGCACTGGAGCGGCGCGAAATGGGCGCAGATACCTTTGTATTGCTGTCGAGGCTGCGCGGAGGAGAAAACTATCTGGATACGGACGTACAGCCGGACAAAGTCTATGTGTATCGCCTGACCCCGGAGGACTTTTATACGCCGCAATATGAAACGCTGTACTTATATATACCGGGACAGACTGTGCAGAATACAGCCAATGTGATAGAATGAATATATCCAAAGAACACAGGAGGGATACTATGGACGGGAAATGGTCATTGGATGCGCTGTACAGCGGGTATGATGACCCGCAGTATGCTGCGGATATGCGGCGGGCTGATGTACTGAGCGAGCAGATCAATGCATTTGCAAATACACTGAAAGAACGTTCCGCATGGGAAAATCTGCTGGCGGTATTGCCGCTGTTGGAACAGGAAGCGGAATTATATGATAAACTGTTTAGTTTTTGTATGCTTAAGCAGTCTGCCAATACAGCAGACGCCCAAAGCGCATCGTATATCGGTCGGCTGAATCAAAAGATCAGCAGCACCGCAAAGGCAAAAACAGTGATCAATCAATATATTGCAGGTATCGAAGAGTTGGATACACTCATTGCAGAGGAGCCGTTGTTGAGCGAATACGCATACTATCTGCGCTGCATTCGGGAGGATGCGAAGTATTTGCTGAACGATGCGGTCGAGGAAGCATTGGCAAAATACAGTATGAGCGGCGGCGATGCATGGTCTGATCTGCAGGCATATGTTACTTCTTCCGTGAAGGCAGAGTATCACGGGGAAATGCGTACATTGTCTGCGCTGCGCAACCTTGCGTATGATGCAGATCCTGCAGTACGCAGAGCTGCGTATACGGCAGAATTGGCATGCTATGAGCAGATCAAAGATGCTGCAGCCTTTGCACTGAACAGTATCAAATTGCAGACGATCAGCGAATGTGAACTGCGCGGATACGCTTCCGCACTGGACAAGACGCTGTACGAATCGCGTATGAAGCCGGAAACGCTGGAAGCGTTGTTGGCTGCCATGCAGGAATATATGCCCAATTTCCATACATATCTGAAGGCAAAAGGAAAGGCGTTGGGACACAAAAACGGATTGCCCTGGCAGGATATGTTTGCGCCGATGGGCAGCAATGAACAGAAATATACGGCAGAGCAGGCAAAAGAGTATCTGAAAGAGATCTTTGATAAAGTCAATCCGTATATGTCCGAGATTATCGAAAAGGCATTCCGTGAAAACTGGATCGACTTTTATCCCCGCGAAGGTAAAGTGGGTGGTGCATTCTGTGCAGATATTTCTGCCATCAAGCAGTTCCGGGTATTGACCAACTTTGATGGAAGTTTCAGCAGCGTGACCACATTGGCACATGAGTTGGGTCATGGTTATCATGACTTTATGGTGCAGGATAATCGCCCTTTGAACCGCAGTTATTCTATGCCGGTGGCAGAGACGGCGTCTACATTTAATGAAAATGTAGTTATGGGGGAAGCATTGGCCGGCGCAAAAACAGATGCGGAGAAATTGGCATTGGCTGAGGCGGAACTGATGGAAGTGACGCAGATCATCTGTGATATCTATTCCCGCTATCTGTTTGAAAAATCGGTATTTGACAGCAGAAAAGAAGAATTCATGTTTGCAGATCAGTTGTGCGATATGATGAAACAGGCACAGATACAGGCATATGGCGATGGTATTTTGCCGGAAACGCTGAATCCGTATATGTGGGTGTGCAAGAGCCACTATTACAGTGCGGATCTGGCATTCTATAATTACCCCTATGCGTTTGGCGGGTTGTTTGCGCGGGGGTTATATGCGATGTATCTTAAGGAGGGCGAAGCATTTTTGCCCAAGTACAACGAAATGCTGCGCAGTACACCCGTGACCGGTGTGGAAGAGGCGGCAATGATCTGCGGAGCAGATATAACGAAAAAGGAATTCTGGCTGCAGAGTCTGCAATCGTATACGCCGGTCATAGAACTCTTCTGTCAACTGACAGAAGGTTGAGCAGTATGGCAAACAAGCGCGAATTGATCGGCAGATATGCTAAAACCCGTGAGGAGGAGATCCTGCTGGGCAGATTACTGGATCTGGCGGAACGGGCTGATCGGGGATATGCCGTATACAGCAGGTTCCTCAATCCCCATGAGCGCAGTATTGCGGAGCAGATGCTGCGGCAAGGCGGATATCGCTGTGTGCAGGATGGCGGTTATGCCATGGCAGAGCGATGCGTGTTGGCTTTTTTACCGGACTATCTGGAGGATGCAAGGCAGGATGCAGGATTCCCTGTGCGCTTGCTGCGGGTGCAGGTCAGCGGGAGACATTTTGGCAGAGAACTGACCCACCGCGACTATCTGGGAGCGCTGATGAGTTTGCAGATAGAGCGGGAACTGATCGGAGATATTTTGACGGACGAGGATGGGGCTCAGATATTCCTGCTGGAGCAGACGGTCCCTGTCGTACTGCAGGAGTTACAGAAGGTCGGGAATAAATCTGTCATGGTCGCGGAAGTACCGTTGGAGGCATTGCAAAGCGGACAGGAGGAAAAACAGGAGCGAAGCGTATTTATTGCTTCTCTGCGCTTGGATGCCGTTGTGGCGGAAGGATTTGGATTATCCCGCAGCAAAGCGTCGGAAGCCATCAAAAGCGGACTGGTGTATCTGCAGCACGTAGAGTGTCTTCGCCCTGCACAAGAGGTACAGCCGGGGGAAGTAGTGGCATTGCGCGGCAGCGGGCGACTTACCGTAGGCGAACCGGACGGCATGAGTAAAAAAGGCAGAACACACATAAAGTTTTATTTATGGAAATAAAAAGAAGGCAGCATGATTTGCTGCCTTCTTTTTTGTATGAAAAAATTTTAAAATTTTTTGAAAAAGGGTATTGCCAAAAACGATTTAGCGTGTTAAACTGCTAACATGATGAAAATCAAAATATTTAAAATTTCTTTGGAAAGAGGTAAATTCTTATGAAAAAAGTATTGGCAATGGTAATGACTTTGGTAATGGTACTGGCAATGGTAGGCTGCGGCAAGAGTAAAGATTTCGACTTTACATCGGCAGATGGCATTGCCGGCGCGATCGTAGTGGCAGAACAGGAATCTGCCGGTGAAGCAGTGGTATTGGAAGATGAATTTTTTGCAGAAGCAGACTATACCGCAGTAGACCTGCAGTCCAAAGCGCTGATGGAAGTATCCTCCGGCACAGCAGATGCAGCAGTGGTTGACTATGTTATGTCTATCGGCTCTATCGGCGAAGATACCGACTATGAAGATCTGGTGCTGGTAGACGGCGTTGAATTCTCTCCCGAAGAATACGGCATTGCATTCCGCAAAGGTTCTGACCTTACTTATCAGGTAAACAAGGCGATCGCAGCGCTGAAAGATAACGGTAAACTGGAAGAAATCGCAAAGAAATATAAGCTGGAAGACCTGCTCCTGGGCGATGCTGATTTCGAAGAGATAGATCAGGCTGATTCCGACTGGGCTTACATTCAGGATAAGGGCGAACTGATTATCGGTATTACATTGTTTGCTCCCATGAACTATACGGATGACAATGGCGAACTGATCGGTTTTGAAACCGAATTTGCGAAGGCAGTTTGTGAAGAACTGGGTGTAAAGGCAAAATTCCAGGAGATCTCCTGGGCAGCGAAGGAAACCGAACTGGAAGCAAAGAACATCGACTGTATCTGGAACGGTATGACCATTACCGAAGAGTGTAAGCAGACGATGAGCATTTCCATCCCGTATATGCGCAATAAGCAGGTACTGGTTGTAAAAGAGAAGTAAGAGAGTAGGAGAAACACTATGTCGTTTATGCAGGTGACGGAAAGCCTGACAGCCGGCTTCCTTGAAAACTGCAAACTGTTCACATTGACCCTGTTGATGGCATTGCCCTTAGGGCTGCTGGTTGCGGCAGGGTCAATGACCCGTTTTCGGCCGATTCGCTGGCTGAGCAGGATGTTTGTATGGGTGATCCGCAGCACACCGCTGATGCTGCAACTGTTTGTAGTGCTGTATGCGCCGGGATTACTGTTCGGTACGCCGATGAAGTCACGTATGACGGCGGCATTGCTGGCATTTGTGATCAACTATGCGGCGTATTTCTCGGAAATATATCGTGGCGGTATCGAAGGGATCCCGCAGGGACAATATGAAGCAGGACAAGTGCTTGGGCTTACCCGGATGCAGATATTCTGGAAGATCATTTTTATGCAGGTCATAAAGCGCATCCTGCCACCTATGAGCAATGAGGTACTGACACTGGTCAAAGATACTTCATTGGCGCGCGTGATCGCGATTTCGGAATTATTGATGTCTGCGGAACGTTTTGCAGGCAAAGGGTTGATCTGGCCGCTGTTCTTTACGGGAATCTATTTCCTGTTGTTCTGCGGCGGACTGACACTGTTGTTCTCGTATATCGAGAAAAAACTGGACTACTATAAGGGGTAAGGAATGTCGATTCTGGAAGTAAAAAATATAAATAAAACCTTTGGTAAAACAGAGGTGCTCAAGGGGATCGACTTTACCATCCAAAAAGGGGAAGTGTTGGTGATCCTTGGCTCATCGGGCAGCGGAAAAACGACGCTGCTGCGCAGTCTCAATTTTTTGGAGACTCCCGAACAGGGACAGATCTATCTGAATGACTCGCTGCTGGCCGATTTTGCCGACAGTGCAAAAATGTCGGATGAACAGATCCGGGAGAAACGTCTGCATTTTGGGCTGGTATTCCAGTCGTTCCATTTGTTTCCGCAATACAGTGTTCTGGAGAATCTGACATTGGCGATGAAAATACACCGGGACGCCAAGCGTAAAAATAAGGATATACTGGCGCAGATAGATGCAGAAGCAATGATGTTGCTCGACCGTGTCGGTCTGGCGGAAAAGCGGGATGCATACCCCTTCCAGTTATCCGGCGGGCAGCAACAACGTGTGGCGATCGCAAGAGCGTTGGCATTGAAACCGGATATTTTATGTTTTGACGAGCCGACCAGTGCTTTGGATCCGGAATTGACAGGGGAAGTACTGAAAGTAATCCGCGAACTCAAAGACAGCGAGACAACGATGATCATTGTAACGCATGAGATGCATTTTGCACGGCACGTGGCAGATAAGATATTGTTTATGGCAGATGGCGTGGTGGAAGAAGAAGGTACGGCCGAGCAGATATTTGAAAGCCCGCAAAGTGAAAAGCTGAAAAACTTTTTATCTAAAATTTACGATTGACGCAATAAAAAAGAGCAGGATATGATCCTGCTCTTTTGTTTATATGATGATTATCCGATAGTGGCCCAGAAATAGTTCTGGGAAAATCCACCGGAAGAAGAGTTCTCTCCCTCAATGACCTCGGAAGCTGTTGGCGGTACATATTCATTACGGCCGGACATATATTCCTTTGAAAAAAAGGCGATTCCCACTAAGAGTACAGCGCAAATTACAATGGTCCATATCAACTTTTTCATAAAAACACCTCCCTTGGCGATTATCTTAAAGATATGGATTTTGTAATTTTATTATAGCATTACAGTAGCATGCTGACAATGAAAAAATTGTAAATACATAGGCAAAGAGAAATAAAATCTGTAAATATTACAAAAAAATAAAAAAATGTAAAAAAGGTATTGCATTATGGAAAGAAGTATAGTAATATAGTCGAGGCGAAGTTATAGATGACTTCCAAATGAATTTCGACAAACTTTTTTTTCTTTTCTTATATATGCAAATTTTACAGAAGGCATACATCGAACGGTGTATGCCTTTTGTAATTTCCGGATATTATTCATAGTATTTCCGCATATTCCGCAATGCGGCTTTTTCCAGTCGTGAGACTTGTGCCTGACTGATGCCGATCTCTTTGGAAACTTCCATTTGTGTTTTACCGGCAAAATAGCGCAGATAGATAATATTTCTTTCGCGCTCCCCCAGTTTGGCGACGGCATCGGACAATGCGATCGAAGATAACCACTGATCATCGGAATGCTTCTGGTCAGACAGACTATCCAATATATACAATGTATCGTCACCGTCCTGATACAGCGGCTGAGAGAGCGATACCGGGTCTGCAATGGCATCCAGAGCATAGACCACCTCTTCCACCGGCATTTCCAATTCTTTGGCGATCTCATCGATGGATGGTTCCTGCATATTGCGTTCGATGAGGGCAGTTTTTGCCTGATAAGCACGATAGGCAATATCTCTTAAAGATCTGCTGACACGCAGCAGATTGTTGTCGCGCAAATAGCGACGTATCTCACCGATGATCATAGGCACCGCATAAGTAGAGAATTTTACCTTCAGTGCAATGTTGAAATTATCGATCGCCTTCATCAGACCGATACAACCGATCTGAAACAGATCATCCATATTTTCACCGCGCATGGAAAAACGCTGTACGATACTCAATACAAGGCGAAGATTTCCCCGGATAAATTGCTCTCGCGCCTGAGTGTCGCCGGCATATATTTTTTGAAAATAAGTCTCCAACTGGTGCTCAGGGATAATGGGCAGTTGTGAGGTATCGACTCCACAGATTTCTACACGCATAGACATAGCAGCTTCCTCCTGTACAACAATGGTTGCTGCTTTTATATTTGCCCGCTATAAGGGGAAGTATACGATTGCTGACGGTACGAAATTTGCGGATAATCGACATATCATATCAGTTTTTGGATGTCTGTGCGAATACGTTGTATAATACGCTTTTCCAGCCGTGATATATAACTTTGCGAAATACCAAGCCGATCAGCGACTTGTTTTTGTGTGTGCTCCGGATACCCGCCAAGTCCAAAGCGCATACTGATGATCTGTTGCTCGCGTCCGGAAAGCAGGCCGATGGCCTGATGGATCAATTGCCGCTCTACACTGCCCTCGATTTCTTGATAGACTGTATCCGGCTCTGTACCCAGAATGTCTGACAGCAGCAGTTCGTTTCCGTCCCAGTCGGTATTGAGCGGTTCATCTAATGATACTTCGTTGCGTAAACGGGAGGTGCGGCGAAGAAACATCAGGATCTCGTTTTCGATACAGCGGCTGGCATAGGTGGCCAATTTGATATTCTTATCGGTATTAAAGGTGTTGACTGCTTTGATCAGCCCGATGTTGCCGATAGAAATCAGATCTTCCAGATGGATGCCCGTATTATCGAATTTACGGGCAATATACACCACGAGACGAATATTGTGCTCGATCAGTGCCTGACGTATTTCCTCGGTACCTTCGCTCAGGTGGGTAAGAAGCGCGGCCTCTTCCTGCTTGGAAAGCGGCGGCGGAAGTACTTCGCTGCCGTTGATGTAATATAGGGTACGGTTACGGCAGAAAAGCCGGAACAGCCGGCAGAAGAACAGATTGCGAATTTTATACATGGGGAGCCTCCTTTGATGTCGATAATGGATAAAGCTGCAGTCCGGCGGGTAGCAGCGCATAGACATCCTGACCGGGCGAGATATCACCGAGGGCAAGATATGCTTTTGCAGTATAGTTATGTCGCTTGTCCGAAAGTATGAGTTGTGCAGGCATAAATCCGTATAACTCCGTATTCCCGGCAGCGGTCCGGCAAAGAAAGCGGCGGACAGGTATTTCTGCCCGGGCAGGGTCTAATAACTTGTGGT
This sequence comes from Clostridia bacterium, assembly GCA_017531505.1. Taxonomy (GTDB): domain Bacteria; phylum Bacillota; class Clostridia; order Christensenellales; family Christensenellaceae; genus QANA01. Next base: position 31,637 of record JAFXKX010000019.1, read on the forward strand.
ATGCTTCGTGAGATATACATTTTTGCAGGCGGTAACGGTCTATGGCGATCACGCCGTTTCCCATGGCATCACAAAGGGTATTTCCTGTATCACAGATCGCTTGCAGCTGAATGGTCTGCCCGTATAGGGTAAACTGCAATGTGTATCGCCGGCGGACTTCGGGGTTATAACGCTTTGAAAGACATTCTGTCAGCAGGAGTAATACCGAGATACCCAGAAGGACTATACGAAAAGGCATGCCTGCTTCCGCCTGCCCAAAAGGTGCAATGCCATATTCCAGCATCAGAGAGAGCAAGATGCCGCCAAACAGGAAGGCAACACAATAAAAACAAAGCAACCTCCGGAAGAAAACACGCAGTGGAATGAGGCCGGCAGGCAAACACATTAGGGCGGCGATCACGATCTTGCATGGGGCTGCGGTGAGTATGGGCATATATAAGGCGATCGTGCTGTATGTGCCGCCGATCGAGGCGCCGATACACAACTGCAAAGCGTGGGCGTGTTTTTCGCAGATGCGGCAGCTGAGCAGCAACAATAAAAAGTCCAGCAGAAAATTATCTATAAATATCAGTTCGATATAGAGGTGTTGCATAGATCTGCTCCTTAAAGAATGGGAACAGTATACTGTATGGGGCATTTGAAAAATGTAGAACAACGCTGTGTAGCCGAATAGGACAGAAAAATATTGTGCAGAACAAACAGAAAGTATATACTGTATAATGGTTGAATTTTTATATAATGCGATTAAAGGATAATGAATAGATGAGAAAAACAAAGATTGTAGCAACGTTGGGACCCGCAAGTAATACACAGGAAAAGATGATGCAGCTGATTCAGGCCGGTATGGATGTGGCGAGAATGAATTTCTCTCATGGAGATCATGAAGAGCAGCTGGCAAAGTTCAATGCTTTGAAAATGGCCAGAGAAACCATGGGTAGACATGTGGCAATCCTGCTGGACACCAAAGGCCCCGAGATCCGTCTTGGCCGGTTTGCAGGCGGCAGTGCGGAATTAAAAAAAGGGACAGTCTTTGTTTTGACTTCAGAGAAAGTATTGGGTGATGAACACCATGCATCCATTACCTATCCGGACCTGTACCGGGATATCAAGGTGGGCAATGTGATCCTGCTGGATGACGGCAATCTTGAACTGAAGGTCGAGAAGATCAAAGATCGTGATATTTATACCCGGGTCGTAGTCGGCGGTAAAATATCGGACAAAAAGGGTGTGAACACCCCCGGCGTACATCTGGGACTGGAATATTTAAGTGAAGTTGACAAAGAAGACATCCGTTTTGGTATTGCCAACGGGATCGATATGGTTGCGGCTTCGTTTACGGAAAGCGCAGAAAATGTATTGGCAATGCGCGAATTCCTCAGAGAGGAAGGCGCAGGAGATATATACATCATTGCGAAGATAGAGAGTGAGCGCGGTCTTGCCAATGCAAAAGAGATTTTGGAAGTCAGTGATGGCATTATGGTTGCGCGTGGCGACATGGGCGTAGAGATCCCTCTGTATGAGGTCCCGGTAATGCAGAAACGACTGATCAATATGGCAAATGAGGCCGGCAAGATCGTCATTACTGCGACACAGATGCTGGAAAGTATGGTAAACAGTCCGCGCCCGACCCGTGCAGAAAGCACAGACGTAGCCAATGCGATCTATGACGGGACCAGCGCTGTTATGCTGTCGGGCGAGACTGCATCCGGCAAATACCCGGTAGAGGCAGTACGTACGATGGCCAACATCGCTGAACGCACCGAACGGGAAATCAATTATCAGAAACGGTTTTTTGAGGCAGATAAAGAAACACAGAGCGTGACCGATGCCATTACCCATGCGGCATGTACCATTGCCTATGATCTGAAGGCTGCTGCGATCTTTGCCATGACAAAATCCGGCAAGACGGCAGAACTGGCATCCCGTTTCCGCCCGGAAGTACCTATTATCGGCTGTGCGACCGATGGTCCTGTGCTGCGCAGACTCAATCTGCACTGGGGTGTAGAGCCGATGGGTCTGCCGGTATGCGACGAAGCGGAAGAAATGTTCGAGATGGCGATTACCAAGGCAAAACGCATCGGACTGGTCAAGACGGGTGATCAGATAGTCATTACGGCCGGTGTGCCGCTGGGCATTCCCGGTCTTACCAATATGCTCAAAGTGGTGACTGTAGACTGATCGGTACCAATCCCCCTGTCTCCTGCATAGATATAAAGCAGGAGGTGGGTTATGCGATTTTGTGATTTAAAGCAAAAAGAGGTTATCAATATTGCCGACGGCAGGTCGTTGGGGTATATCTTCGACTTGATACTGCAGGAAGGCAGCGGTCAGATTCAGGCGATTGTATTGTTGGAAAACTGCGGTTTTTTTGGTATGATAAAGCCAAAGGAACTGATCATCCCGTGGCGGTGTATCTGCAAGATCGGTGATGATGTGATATTGGTGGAAACAGATACGGAATTACGCCGCGTATAGCGGAAAAGATAGAGGAAATTTTCATGAAATGCATTTATTGTGCGCATCCCGAGAGTAAGGTTGTGGATTCCCGTCCGTTGAATGACGGAGCGGCGATCCGCCGCCGCAGAGAATGTTTGCTTTGCGGCAAGAGATTCACTACCTATGAGAAGGCAGAGCAGATGCCCGTCATGGTCATCAAAAAAGATGGCAGCCGGGAGGCATTTGACGTAGACAAAATACAGCGCGGTATTCGTAAGGCATGCGAAAAGCGCAATGTATCCGCAGATACCATCGAAAGCATGGCATTGGAAGTGGAACGCCGTGTACAGGAACTGGCAGAGCAGGAAGTATCTGCCCGTATCATTGGCGATATGGTTATGGATGCACTGAAAAATGTGGATGAAGTAGCCTATGTGCGTTTTGCTTCGGTATACCGTGAGTTCAAGGATGTCAGCACATTTATGGCGGAAATTACAAAACTGGTATCGGAGAGATAATGGGATATAACGCATATTTGAATCAGATCCATTACGGATTTCATAAAAACGAAAAGAACGGTGTGGTATATTTCTCGGCACCTGCGCTGGATGCATTGGGATTTATACGGCACGGGTTTACTTCGCGTATCGGCGGAGTTAGCAAGCCGCCGTACGACACCCTGAATCTCAGCTTCAAGCGTTCGCCGGATACACAGGCGACTGTGGAAAACTTCCGTATTGCTGCCGATGCGATCGGTATCGATTTTGATAAGTTGGTGGTATGCAATTATTGTCATGGTGACGGTGTAGAGTTTGTAGGAACGCAGCATCATGGCATGGGCATCACACGGGAAAACACATTGCCGCCTTGTGACGGTATCATTACGACAGATACGGATACTGCGGCAGTAACGCTGCATGCCGATTGTTGTGCGATCTTTTTTGCGGATAAGCATGGGCGTGCGGCCGGTGTGTGTCATTCCGGGTGGAAGGGCACTTGGTTGGGTACGATCGCAGCCATTATCCGTCGGCTGGTGAGCATCGGTATCGACAAAAAAGATATGTTGTTTGCCATAGGGCCGTGTATTCATTGGCAGCACTATGAGATCCGGGAGGATGTGGCCGGAAAGTTCCGCCCCAATTATCCGCACGCGGTCAAAGAGGCGGAAGGGAAATTGTTCCTAGACCTGGAAGGGGTACTGACCTATCAGCTGTATGAGCAAAATATTCCCGCGCAAAATGTCACGCTGTGCGGTTTGTGTACATATTCTGAAAAGGAGATGTTCTATTCTCATCGGCGGGATAAAGAATGCGCAGGAGCCATGGGCTCTTTTATCAGTCTTTGCAAATAACGACAAGCAGGCAGCCGGCAGGCTGCTTTTGCTGCATACAAGGGGGCTTTTATGATTTATTTGGATAATGCAGCCACAACAAGATTGCGGGATGAAGTATTGGAAGCCATGCTGCCGTATCTGCAGGAGCAATACGGAAATGCATCCGGAGGCTATGCATTGGCCCGCAGTGCACACAATGCATTGGATAAAGCTCGTCAGCAGATCGGTACGGTCTTGGGTGCAGCACAGCCGCGGGAAATATACTTTACTTCCGGTGGAACAGAAAGTGATAACTGGGCCATCAAAGGGGTGGCTTATGCAAACAGAGATAAGGGCAAGCATATTATTACAACGGCGATCGAACATCATGCGGTGCTGGAAACTTGTGCAGCACTGGAGGCACAGGGGTATGAGGTGACATATCTGCAGCCGGATGCGGAAGGCCGGATCAGCGCAGCACAGGTAGAACAGGCGATCCGTCCGGATACGATCTTGATCAGCGTGATGTGGGCAAATAATGAAATGGGCACTATCAATCCGATCCGGGAGATCGGCACATTGGCAAAGGCTCATGGTATATATATGCATAGCGATGCCGTGCAGGCGGCGGGGCATTTGCTGATCGATGTACAGCAGGCACAGGTGGATCTGCTGTCGATTTCCGCACATAAGTTTTATGGTCCCAAAGGGATTGGGGCACTGTATATCCGTAACGGCTGCAAATTGGCAGATTTTATGGATGGCGGTGCACAGGAACGCGGTAAACGTGCGGGTACAGAGAATGTGGCGGCAATCGTCGGAATGGGTAAAGCGCTGGAATTGGCGGCGCAGGAACTGGCTGAGGAAGCAGAACGTCTGCAGGCTTTGCAGGCGCATATGCTGAAGCGTATCTCCGGAGAGATCCCGGACGCACAGATCAACGGTTCTCTGACGGATAGATTGGTGGGAAATGTCAATGTTTCATTGCCGGGGATCCGTTCGGATATTACATTGTTCAAAATGGATATGGCTGAGATCGCTTGTTCGGGCGGTTCGGCGTGTACTGCGGGTGCCATCGGTCAATCGCACGTACTGACGGCAATGGGGCTGGATTCTGCACGTATCGGGTCTGCCATCAGATTCAGTATGGGCAGATATACGACACGGCAGGATATCGACAGAGCAACAGATGTACTTGTACGCATTGCCAAAGAGGGCGGTATGTATACTTTGTGAGCGGATTGCGCAAAGTAGGGATATCTTACAGAGAGGAGATATACCTTATGAAAATGACCGGTGCATTTTTGGGCGGCCTGGTAGGCGCAGCGGCAGGGATTATGCTGATGCCTTATCTGAAGCCGTTTATGCGAAAAAAAGTAAAGATGCTGCGGCGTGCCGTACATGGTATGCATTGCGGAATGTAAGAGTAAAACAGGCTGCTTATGCAGTCTGTTTTACAAAAACGATAATATCCATTAAAATTTTATAAATTCATGGAAACCGGGATCCCCTTGGTTGAAATCGTATACAAGATGATGTATAATTAGTGCATCATTATGATTGTACAGATGCAAAGGAAAGGAGCAGATGGATATGACAGGAAAAACTACTCGGTTTACACGTACGAAAGATCTGGACAACCCCGTAAGAGGTATTTTGCGGTTGGTTTGTGATGCTATGCAGGAAAAGGGATATAACCCCGTGGATCAAATCGTAGGGTATTTGGCCAGCGGTGATCCCACATATATTACCAGCTATAATGGCGCAAGAAATCTGCTGACCCGTCTGGACAGTGATGAAATTTTGGAAGAGATCATCGGCTTTTACATTGAAAGTCTGAATAAAGAAGAGGCATAATGATAGCGGATAAGCGTTTGATGGGTCTGGATATGGGCGATAAGCGGATCGGCATTGCAGTATCGGATCTGTTGATGTTGACAGCACAGGGTGTGGAATCCTATACTCGTACGGACAGCGAAAAGAAAGATATTGCGCATCTCTGCGAGGTGTGTAAACAATATAATGTCGGTAAGATTGTTTGCGGACTGCCCAAAAACATGAATGGTACGCTGGGGCCGATGGCTGAGAAAGTACAGGCCTTTGCCGAAAAACTGCAAAAGGCATGCGGTCTGGAAATCGTTTTTGAAGATGAGCGGTTAACGACGGTCTATGCGGAAAAATTGTTGCTGCAGGCAGATATGAGCCGGCAAAAACGCAGAAAAGTAATTGACAAGATGGCAGCTGTGGCGATCCTGCAAAGTTATATGGACCGTACCGGCGGCTTCAGAATATAATGAGGTAATCAAAATGAACGAAGAAATGAATATGTATGAAGAAGAAATAATCACTCTTCTGGATGAAAACGATAACGAAATCAAATTCCTGCCTATCATGACCTTTGAAGGCGAAGATAAGATCTATATGGCACTGAGACCTGCCGAAGAGGTTGAAAACTTCGAAGAAGATGAAGTTGTGATCATGGAGGCAAAATTCGTAGACGACGACGGCGAAGAATTCATGCTGATTGATATTCAGACAGAAGAAGAACTGAATGCTGCATTCGCATTATTTGAAGAATATTATTACGAAGAATGCGACGGTAACTGCGCTGAATGTGATGAGGAAGATTGCGAAGATCGTGAGTGATTCGCATAACGAAGATCGACCTTTGCGGAAATAGTGGAAAGTGCGAAAAAAACACGGTTTCCCTATTGCAAAGGCCGATTTTTTTATGCTATAATAACTTGGATAACGCACTTTTGCTGTGCTTTGCTCTCGTGCTCAAAAAGAGTGGACAAAGAAAAAGGCAGAAGGTGGTATAACGATTTAAGGAGGACATATAAAATGTCAGTAATTTCTATGAAGCAGCTGCTGGAAGCAGGCGTACATTTTGGTCATCAGACCAGACGTTGGAACCCCAAGATGAAACAGTTCATCTTCACCGAGAGAAATGGTATCTATATCATTGACCTCCAGAAGACTGTTAAGAAAGTAAACGAAGCTTACTTCTTCATCCGTGACGTTGCTCTGAGCGGCAAGCCCATTCTGTTCGTCGGCACCAAGAAGCAGGCACAGGAATCCGTTGAGTCTGAAGCTAAGCGCTGCGGCCAGCACTTCGTATCCAACAGATGGTTGGGCGGTATGCTGACTAACTTCAAGACCATTAAGACCAGAATCAACAAGCTGGAAAACATCGAAAAGATGGAAGAAACCGGCGACATCAATCTGCTTCCCAAGAAAGAAGTCATCAAGCTGATGAACGAAAAAGAGAAGCTGGAAAAGAACCTGGGTGGTATCCGCAACCTGAACGAAATGCCCGGCGCATTGTTCGTAGTTGACCCCAGAAAAGAAAAGATCGCTGTTGCAGAAGCTCACAAGATGGGTATCCCGGTAGTAGCTATCGTAGACACCAACTGTGACCCCGATGAGATCGATTACCCCATCCCCGGTAACGATGACGCTATCAGAGCTGTCAAACTGATCGTTTCCAAGATGGCTGATGCTATCCTCGAAGGCAAGCAGGGTGAGCAGCTGGAAGACGAAGTTGTAGAAGTTGAAGTTGTTTCTGAAGAAGAAGCAGAAGCTGAAGCAGCAGAAGCAATCGGCGAAGAAGTTGCAGCAGAAATGGTAGCTGCAGCAGAGCAGGAATAATCAACCCCGATATTGAAGGAGAGAAAACAATGAGCATTCCGCTAAAGACGTAAAAGTATTGCGCGAAAAGACCGGCTGCGGTATGATGGACTGCAAAAAGGCTTTGACCGAAGCAGGCGGCGACATCGAAAAGGCTGCTGAACTGCTGAGAGAAAAGGGCCTGGCATCTGCTGTTAAGAAGGCTGGCAGAATCGCTGCAGAAGGTATTGTAGCTGCATATAAGGAAGGCAACGTTGCTGTATTGCTGGAAGTAAACTGCGAAACCGACTTCGTAGCCAAGACCGAACAGTTCCAGGCACTGGTTAAGAGCGTTGCTGAAATCATCATCAAAGAAGCTCCCGCAGATGTAGAAGCTTTGATGGCAACTGCTTGTGCAGAAGGTACTGTTGAAGAAATGATCAAGAATGCTGTTGCTACCATCGGCGAAAACATCAAGGTTCGTCGTTTTGCAAGAGCAGAAGGTTATACCGATACCTACATCCACCTCGGCGGCAAGATCGGCGTTATGGTTGTAACCGATGTAGAACCCGAAGCAGGCGTAATTCATGACGTTGCTATGCAGATCGCTGCTGCAAAGCCCACCTACCTGGCAAAGGAAGATGTAGATGCAGACGAGATCGCACACGAAAAAGAAATTCTTCGTGCACAGGCACTCAACGAAGGCAAGCCTGAAAAGATCGTTGACAAGATGGTTGATGGCCGTATTCAGAAGTACTACAAAGAAGTATGCCTGCTGGAACAGCCCTTTGTTAAGGATGATTCCATGAACGTATCCCAGATGATCGGCGGCAGATTCCAGGTACAGTCTTTCGTTCGTTACGAAATGGGCGAAGGCCTCGAAAAGCGCAACGACAATCTGGCTGAAGAAATCCAGAAGTTGCAGGGCTGATAATTGAGCAAAGAAGAGCACAGAACATTCTGTGCTCTTTTTTTATATTATGTGCGATGAGGTTGTACTTGCCCGATAAAATATACTTTGATATAATAAATTGAGCAAATTATAGTTTGTCGCACTAAAATTTGGATATATCAATAGGGCTTTGGGGCAGAAGATAAATTTGCCCTTTCTTTTCGGAAAAAGTAGGAGGAAATTAACGTGTCTTACAAAAGAGTAGTATTGAAGATCAGCGGTGAAGCGCTTTCCAACGGCAAAGATAATATCGATTTTGCGATTGTCAAGGGCGTGGCGCAGCAGGTGGCAGAGCTGGTACGTATGGGTATCGAAGTATGCGTGATCATTGGCGGAGGCAACATCTGGCGCGGTCGTCAAGGAAAAGAAATGAACCGCGTAACGGCAGACCACATGGGTATGCTGGCAACGGTTATCAACTCTTTGGCATTCCAGGACACTTTGGAAGCTATGGGTATCCCGGCGCGTTTGCAGACTGCGATTGAAATGCGTCAGATCGCAGAGCCGTTTATCCGCTGAAAGGCAGTACGCCATCTGGAAAAGGGCAGAGTTGTAATTTTTGCCTGCGGTACCGGTAACCCCTATTTTACTACAGATATGGCTGCAGCATTGCGTGCGGCAGAAATGGAAGCGGACTTGATCCTGCTGGCAAAGAACGTAGATGGTATCTATGACAGCGACCCCAAGACCAATCCGAATGCAAAGAAGTACGACGAGATCTCTTATCTGGATTTCATCTCCAACGGTTTGCAGGCAATGGATACCACAGCTGTTACATTGTGTATGGAAAACAGAATCCCGATCCTGGCATTTGGTCTCAGCGAAGACAACGGCATTATGCGCGCTGTAAAGGGTGAGAAGATCGGTACGATCATTAAATAAATCTCTACTTGTAATGGAGTCATCCATCAAGTACAATAAAAGAGTAAAACGCATATCATTCATTTAGTAAAGATATAATTCAGGAGGAGTTACCATGGCAATGAACCATCCCGCATTGACAAAAGCGGAAGATAAAATGAAGAAGTCCATCGTTTCTTTGGAAAACGAATTTGCGAGCATTCGTGCAGGCAGAGCAAACCCGCAGTTGCTCAATAAAGTAACTGTCAATTACTATGGCACTCAGACCCCTTTGACTCAGGTAGGCAACGTGTCTGTTCCCGAGCCCCGTATGTTGATGATCTCTTTGTGGGATACCAGCATTCTGAAGGATGTAGAGAAGGCAATTCTGGCATCTGATCTGGGCTTGAACCCCTCTAACGATGGTAAGGTGATCCGCTTGGTATTCCCCGAGCCCACTGCAGAGCGTCGTCAGGAATTGGTAAAGCAGGCAAGAAAGACCGCAGAAGAAACCAAAGTTGCGATCCGTAATATCAGAAGAGATGCGGTAGAAACTGTCAGAAAAGCAAAGAAAGACGGCGAGATCACAGAAGACGATCTGGCTCAGTTGGAAAAACAGTGCCAGGATGTTACCAACGAATATACCAAAAAGGTTGATGTTGTTCTCAAAGAAAAGGAAAACGAAATTCTGGAGATCTGATGGAAAGAATTTGGCTTGGGCGGCCTGCTGATGAGGCCGCCCATTCTTTAGTAAAGGCAGGCTATACCGTGCGAATGGTGCCGTATGCAGGTCGCCGTGAGCAGCCGGGGGCAGAGGATGCGCGGGTGATGCGTTGTCGTATTGAGGGAAATACCGCAGAATTGACCGTATGTAAATTTGTGACGGATGTAATGCGGGATGTGGAGTAAGCAGAATCGTGGACAAACAGAAATTGGAGCAATACGGTCTGGAGGCGGAATTGCTGCCCCGACACATTGCAATGATCATGGACGGAAACGGGCGTTGGGCGAAAAAAAGATTGATGCCCCGCACATTCGGCCATAAAAAAGGAGTAGAACGTGTAAGAGAGATCGTGAAAACAAGCTCTCTTTTTGGTATACAGGCAATTACTCTGTATGCATTTTCGACAGAAAACTGGAAGCGCCCGGCTGAGGAAGTCAATGTACTGATGTCGCTGCTGGCCCAGTACCTGCAGAGTGAGATCGATGATCTGGATCGCAACGGTGTGCGATTCCGTATGATCGGTGACCGCAGCGGACTTTCGACACAGCTGCAGCAGTTGATCGAAAATGCAGAACGTCAAACCGAAAACAATACCGGTCTGATACTGACGGTAGCGATCAATTACGGCGGTCAGGCAGAGATCGAACAGGCTGCTGTAGCAATGGCAAAAGATGCAGCTGAGGGTAAATGTGTTCCCAGTGCAGAAGAATTCAAAAAGAGACTGTATACCAACGGACTGCCGCCGGTGGATTATTTGATCCGTACCAGCGGTGAACTGAGAATCAGTAATTTTTTGCTGTATCAGGCAGCGTATGCAGAGTTGTATTTTACGGAAGTGTATTGGCCGGATTTTGACGAGAGTCAATATGCACAGGCTTTGCGGGCATATACCGCGAGAAACAGACGATACGGAGGAGTATAATCATGCTGAAAAGAATTCTTTCCGGCGCAGTGATCGTTGCAGTAGTAGCTGCTTTTCTGGCGCTGCAGGGCGTTTATCTGAAAGTGGGTGTGGCGCTGATCGGGCTGATCTGTCAGTACGAGATGCTGCAGACCATTAAGAATGGCGGGACAAAGACGATGGATATCCCGGTGTACATTTTTACATTGGCATTGTTCCCGGCATACTATTTCCTGGGGTCTAACGGTGTGTTGGTGGTATATGCATTGACGCTGATGAGTCTGTTCATGTTGAGAACGCTGAACGACAAATATGATTATCACAGTGTGGCATATAGTGCTCTTTCCATGTTGTATCCGCAGCTGTTCATGGTGTTCTTCTATCAGATCGTATGTGTAGAAGATGCGCATATATCGCTGATGATGATCTTGTTCAGCATCGTAGCAGCATCCTTCAGTGATACGTTTGCATATTTTACCGGCAGATTTTTCGGTAAGAACAAACTGTGCCCTGCTATCAGCCCCAATAAGACGGTGGAAGGTGCTATCGGCGGTCTGATCGGCGGTACGGTAGGTACCGGTCTGGTCGCATTGATTTTTGGCGAAACGGTTGTACCGTTGTATGTATATTTCATCTTCGGCATGCTGTTGGCTGCGCTTTCTCAATTTGGCGATCTGGCATCTTCTTTGACCAAGCGTTTCTTTGGTGTTAAGGATTTTGGCAAATTAATTCCCGGACACGGCGGGATTTTGGACAGAGTGTGCAGCATCATTTTTGTACTGCCTGTAACACTGTTGTTCTTTGTGCTGTTCTACGGAGTATAAGGAGATAACCATTGGCATTGAAAAAAGTGGTGATCCTGGGTTCTACCGGTTCTATCGGTACCAATACCCTGCAGGTATTGGAGGATATGCAGGATCAATATGAAATTTATGGTCTGGCTGCCAACAGCAGTGTGGAACAGCTGTTGGCCCAGGCACAAATGTATCATCCCGCCGTTTTGGCGCTGACTGATGAAAAGGCAGCCAAAGCGCTGCGGGATTGTGGTCGTTTTCAGGGAAAAGTGCTGCAGGGTGAGCAGGCACTGGTGGAGATCTGTCAGGATGCAGATCTGGTGGTGCTGAGTGTTGTAGGCGTTTCGGGATTGAAACCCTTCGTGTACTGTTTGGAGCATGGTATTACGGTGGCTTTGGCGACAAAAGAAGCCATGGTATATGGCGGACGTCTGGCGCGTGATCTGATGGATAAAACGGGAACGACCGTTTTGCCGCTGGACAGTGAGATCTCTGCGATTTTCCAGAGCCTGCAGGGCAATAAGAAGGAGCAAATACAGGAGATATTGCTGACAGCTTCGGGTGGTCCGTTCAGGACATGGCCGTTGGAACAGATAAAGACGGCTACATTGGCACAGGCTCTGAAACATCCCAACTGGAGTATGGGCGCAAAAATCACGATCGACAGTGCTTCTATGGCGAATAAAGGGCTGGAGATCATTGAAACGCGCTGGATGTTTGATATCGATCCGGATAAGATCACCGTAGTGGTGCATCCGGAAAGCATCGTGCATTCTGCCGTACGCTTTGCCGACGGCTCTGTCATGGCACAGTTAGGCGCAACAGATATGCGTCTGCCCATTGCCTATGCACTGAGATATCCCGAGCGTGTACCCAATTGCGGCAGACAGCTGGATCTCTTTGAGATCGGAGCACTGCATTTTGAAAGACCCGATTATGAAAAATTCCCATGTCTGCGGTTGGCAAAACAGGCAGTGACACAGGGATCGGCTATGCAGATGGTATATAATGCGGCCAACGATGCCGCTGTAGCCATGTTCCGCAGCGGACAGATCGGTTTCTGGCAGATCAGTCAGGTGATCGAGGAAGCATTGCAAAGCTTTGCCGGGACAAAGGTACATTCTTTTGAGGAGATATACGCAATGGACGGACAGATCCGTGCATTTGCCGCAGAGGTTGCAGGACGGTTTGTATAATACATTTCGCCAGATTTCGGTAAAATTTTTATGAAGTCTGCAGGATGGTGCATTTCAGGCTTGTTTTTTCGCGTATAATATTCCTGATCCTGATAGATCGGAGGAAAAACTTTGGAAGTTTTCAATACAATTTTAACAGTGATATACGGACTGCTCATGCTGACTTTGCTGGTCGTGATTCATGAGGGCGGACATTTCTTTGTAGGAAAATCCTGCGATATCCGTATCGATGAATTCTCAGTAGGGTTTGGTCCCAAATTGCTGCATAAAGAAAAGAACGGTATATGCTATTCGGTACGGGCTTTACCCTTGGGCGGGTTTGTGCAATTTTATGGCGAAGACGAAGAAGTGGATGCGGACTATGAGCCCAGAGCGTTCAATAATCGCCCGATCTGGCAGCGTGCGCTGACGATTGCGGCAGGCCCGGCGATGAATATTCTGTTTGCGCTTCTGCTGACAGTAGGTATTTTGGTGGGGTATGGTGACTATGTGCCGCAGATCATAGAGGTACAGGAGGGTATGCCTGCCTACGAGGCGGGGCTGCAGCCGGGTGACCGCATTGTAATGGTACAGGGTAAACACATTGACTTCAGCATGGAACTGGATCTCAGCGCGATCCGGACGGAAGATACAGTAGCGATCGGTGTAGAGCGGGAAGGCGAATATCACGAATATCTGCTGCAGCCGATTGTGGATGAAGAAACGGGCGACAGAGTGGTGGGATTGACCTATTCCGCTGCGGTCATACAGAAATTCGGGTTCTTTGAAGCGATCGGTCTGAGTTTCAAATGGTTGTGGCTGATCGTCAAAGAAATGTTTGCCGCACTTGGCGGAGCGCTGTTTGGCGGTGCAGGTCTATCGCAGCTGTCCGGACCGGTGGGGACGATTGCCGTTGTAGGGGAATCGGTACGCTATGGTTTTGAGACGATCCTGCGCATCGCAGCATTGCTGTCCATCAATCTGGGCATTATGAATATTTTGCCGTTTCCGGCTTTGGATGGTGGCAGACTGGTCATGCTGGGTATCGAAAAAATAAAAGGCAGCCCTGTAAATCGTAAGGTGGAAGGATACATCAATCTGATCGGTTTCGGATTGTTGTTGGTACTGATGGTGGTATTGACCTATCAGGATATTATCAGATTATTCACATAACGGGAAAGTTGCAGAAGAAAATGATGAAACGAACGGTAACAGTCGGCAATGTTCTCCTGGGTGGAGATCAGCCGGTACGTATACAATCTATGACCAATACGGATACAGCGGATGTAGAGGCAACTGCAGCCCAGATCAATGCACTGGCGGCAGCAGGCTGTGAGATCATCCGTGTGGCAGCATATGACGTACACAGCGCACAAAGTATTGCAAAAATCAAGCAAAAGTGCAGTATCCCGATTGTGGCCGATGTACATTTTGATCATAAGATCGCCATTGCGGCTATTGAAGCGGGCGCAGATAAAGTGCGTATCAACCCCGGTAATATCGGTAGCGAGGACAGGATCCGGATGGTTGCCGATGCGGCAAAGATGCATGGGATCCCGATCCGTGTAGGCGCCAATTCGGGGTCGCTCGGTAAGGCATACCGTGGAATGGACAAGAGTGAAGCGCTGGTACAGAGTGCGCTGGAAAATATACGGATACTGGAGAAGATCGGATTTGAGGATATTGTGATCGCTCTGAAAGCATCCGATGTAGCGGCCAGCGTACGGGCATACCGCAAAATGGATGCTTTGACCGATTATCCGCTGCATTTGGGTATTACCGAAGCAGGTGCCTATGAGAGTTCGATTGTAAAATCTGCAATGGGCATCGGAGCGCTGCTGCTGGATGGCATCGGAGATACGCTGCGGGTATCTATTACGGGCGATCCGGTGCAGGAGATCCGGGCTGCGAAAGAGATTTTGCAGTGTGCCGGACGCCGCACTTTTTCACCGGAACTGATCGCTTGCCCGACTTGCGGTCGTACCCGCATTGATCTGGAAGCATTGTATCATCAGGTAAAAGCATTAACGCAGGATATCCCGCAGTATCTGAAGATCGCGGTGATGGGATGCGTTGTAAACGGCCCCGGAGAAGCCCGTGATGCGGATATCGGTATTGCAGGCGGAGAAGGATTTGGCCTGATCTTTAAGAAGGGTGTGCCTGTGGCAAAGGTGCCGGAGGCAGAATTGATCCCGGTATTTGAAAAGGAATTGAAAGAACTTTTGCAGTAAACCGAAAGTTTCGTACGGAGGTTATCAGTGGAACGGGTGACAGAATATCGGCAGAATGGAATGCCTGCACTGGAGTTCAGTGCTGCGCAGGTGCGCAGTGATCTCTGCTCTTTTTTGGACGGAGCAGGCAAGACTGCACACATTACATTGGAAAGAATGGCGTATAGCCGCGGACGCGGACGCTATATGCTCTTTTTGCATGCCGATAAATTGCTGACCATGGAGCAATTGATCCGTTTCAAAAAGCGTATGTTGTCCAAAGTGCCGGAATTGACACAATTTTTGATCGTAGTACGTCAGCCTGGTGAGCAACTGTTGGAAAATCCTAAATTGCTGGAACAACTGCTGCAGGCCTTTATGGTCAGCGAGGAACCTTCGCTGGTACCTTTTATCAAAGAATCGCGTATTACCATGGAAGGGAATGCGCTCACGATAGCATTTGCACGGGATTTGGGACCCGGTTTGGCGGAGCGTCTGGGGATGGCAGATCGGATCCATTTATTTTTGAAGGATAACTATGGGTTTGATCTGTATGTAAAACAGTTTATTTGTGCAGAGAATATTGTAAGAGTAGAAGAAAATGACGGCGAACTGACGACTGTTTTTGACAGTCAGATGCAGCCGGCACCTGTTCTCCGCGAAAAAGCAACAGTACCGAAGGAGACACCGCCGTGGGAATCCCAGCCTTCTGCACCCAAACCTGCTCCAAAGCAGGAAAGGGCACAAAAGCGAAACTATGGCAGGAACCGTATGGACGGTGAAAATACCAAGATCATTGATTTGACACCGGATGAAACAGCGATCATTCAGGGTGAAGTTATTTCGGTGGAGGAGAAGGTAACAAAAGACGGAAAAAGTACGATTTTCTCTATGGCAGTCACAGATCTTTCTTCGACTGTGCGCTGCCGTCGTTTTTATAAAAAAGCAGGCGAAGAATTTACTGCGCCGGCAAAGAAGGGCGATTACATCCGTGTAAAAGGCGTATATGCCTACAATACTTACAGCAGGGAGTATATGCTCAATTTCACAGACGTGCAAATGCTGGAAAAGCCGCCGGCACGTATGGATAATGCACCGCGTAAACGTGTAGAACTGCACCTGCATACCAATATGAGTGCGCAGGATGGTATGGCAGATCCCAAAAAGTATATTGCACAGGCAGCAAAATGGGGGCATAAGGCGATCGCCATTACGGACCACGGCGTTGTACAGGCATTCCCCTTTGCGGCAAATGCAGGTAAAGATGAAGGCATCAAAGTCATTTTCGGCATGGAAGCCTATATGGTAGATACCTCCCGCAAAGTGTACGAGGGGCAGGATCATTTGTTTACCGACGAACTGGTGGTATTTGATATTGAAACCACGGGCCTTTCCAAAGATTTGTGTGAGATCATTGAGATCGGTGCGGTACGCGTGGCCGATGGTAAGGTGCTGGATCGGTTCCAGTCTTTTGCAAAACCTAAGAGCCCGATCCCGTATGATATTACAAAACTGACCGGCATCACCCAGAGTATGGTGGAGGATGCACCGGATATCGAGACGGTGATCCGCGATTTCTGGGCGTTTGCGGGGGATACCTGTCTGGTGGCACACAATGCGGAGTTTGATACCGGATTTGTGTTCAAAAAATCAAGAGAAATGGGGATCGAGGTCTGCAGCGATGTATTGGATACATTGATGCTGGCACGGGTACATTTGAAAGAGATGCGTTCCCGCAGTCTGGACAAGTTGGCGGCGCTCTACAATGTGCCGCTCAAACATCACCGTGCGGTCAACGATGCGGAAGCTACCGCACAGGTCATGTACGGTATGTTTGCAGAGATCGCAGAGAAGGGCTATACCAGATTTTCGGAACTCAATCATTTGTCGGATTCGGAAGCGTTGGTCAAGAGTGCGCAGAAGCCGAATCACTTTATTATTCTGTGTAAAAACCAGACCGGTCTGGTCAATTTGTATAAACTGGTTTCTTTGGGGCATCTGAAGTACTTCAAAGGTCGCCCCAGAATACCCAAGAGTGAATTGATTCGTCACAGAGAAGGGTTGATTTTCGGATCTGCGTGCGAACAGGGCGATGTATACCGTGCCGTGCTCAACGGGGAGCCGGACAGCCGTCAGGAAGAATTGGCAAAATTCTATGACTATCTGGAGATACAGCCGCACGGCAACAATGAATTTATGATCCGTAACGGGGTCGTGGCAGATGCCGAAGCATTGTCTGCCATCAATCGTAAGATCTATGCGTTAGGCAAAAAACTGAATATCCCCGTTGTGGCGACCGGCGACGTGCACTTCCTCAATCCGGAGGATGAATACTACCGCCGTATCGTCATGGAGACTTCCGGTTTTAAGGATGCCGATAATCAGGCACCGCTGTATTTCAAAACAACTGAAGAGATGCTGCAGGAATTTGCATACCTTGGACCGCAGGTGGCAGAAGAGGTGGTTATTGACAACCCCAATGCCATTGCAGATATGATCGGGAGTATCGAATTGTTCCCGGGAGAGACGGCCATGCCGGTCGTTGATCACGCAGATGACGAGATCCGGGAAGCTGCTTTGAAAACGGTCAAAGAATTGTATGGCGATCCTATGCCGGATAATATTGAGAAGCGTTTGTTCAAGGAACTGAACAACATTATCAATAACGGATTCGGTGTGTTGTACTGGGCTGCTATGAAACTGGTTACCAAGTCTATGAGCGACGGTTATCTGGTAGGTTCCCGTGGTTCGGTAGGTTCCTCGTTTGCGGCATTTGCCATGGGTATTACCGAGGTAAACCCCTTGGCACCCCATTATCGTTGCCCCAAGTGTAAACATTCGGATTTTAATATCGATAAAAAGTATGCTTGCGGTCCGGATATGCCGCCGGGGGTTTGTCCCCATTGCGGTACGGATTATGTGGCGGACGGATTTGATATTCCCTTTGAAGTATTCCTTGGGTTGAATGCAGAAAAGGTACCGGATATTGACCTGAACTTTTCAGGAGAATACCGCCCCCGGGCAAACAAATATGTAGAAGAATTGTTTGGATCGGAATATGTATTCCGGGCAGGCACGATCAGTGCGATCAAAGACAACATTGCCAAAGGCCTTGTACGTAAGTATATGGAAATGCACGAGCGTACGCCTTCCGAAGCGGAGATCGAGCGTCTGGCGATGGGCATCAGCGGCGTCAAAAAGACGACCGGTCAGCACCCGGGCGGGTTGGTTATCGTGCCCCGCGGTCATGAGATCTATGAATATACGCCGATCCAGAAACCGGCCGATAAAGAAGCGGTGGATACCGTTACCACGCACTTTGACTTTAACTCCATGCATGATATTCTGATCAAGCTGGATATACTCGGTCACGATAATCCGACGATCATCCGTATTCTGCAGGATATGACAGGCGTGGAACCGTTGGGCATTAATGTGGCAGACGAAAAGGTCATGTCACTGTTCCTGGGGACCGAAGCTCTGGGGATTACTGCAGAACAACTGAACGGTATTGATTTGGGTGTGCTGGGGATCCCTGAGTTTGGTACGCACAATACCATGCGTGTACTGAAACAGACCAAACCCAAAACCGTAGCGGAACTGATCCGTATTTCCGGCCTGACCCATGGCACGGACGTATGGGGCGGCAATGCGGAGGAGTTGATCAAATCCGGAACGACTACTCTGACCGGCTGTATCTGTACCCGTGACGATATTATGCTGTCGTTGGTAGATTACGGTGTGGATCATCAGATGGCATTCTTTATCATGGAGAGTGTGCGTAAAGGCAAGTGGGCTAAGAAAAAGGAAAAGAAACAGGAAGAGTGGGAAGCCGCAATGCGGGAGGTAAATGTACCCGAATGGTTTATCGGCTCTTGCCGTAAGATCCAGTATATGTTCCCCAAAGCCCACGCAGTGGCTTATGTATTGATGGCATTGCGTATCGCATACTTCAAAGTGTATTATCCCAAGGAGTTTTACGCGGCAATGTTTACGATCAAAGCGGCGACCTTTGATGCGAAAACCATTTTGCAGGGCATTCCTGCGGTAGAAGCGGAATTGCGGCGTATCAATGAACTTGGTATGAAAGCCACCAAGACAGAGTCGGATACCGGCGTAACGCTGGAACTGGCATTGGAGATGCTGCAGCGCGGCATCAAAATTCTGCCGCCCGATCTTAAAAAGAGCAAAGCAAAACACTTTACCGTAGAAGAGGACTATGTACGTATGCCGTTTGTGGCATTGCCCAGCCTTGGCGAAAAGGCAGCGGAACTGCTGGAAGAAAAACGGGATGTCATGGAATTCTGCTCTATTGAGGAGATCAAGAAGGAATGCAAGATATCGCAGAGCGTGCTGGATGTTATGCGGGAGATGGGAAGCCTCGGCGACCTGCCGGCAAAGGCACAGCTCAGCATCTTTGATGCATTCGGAATGTAATTAAACGCCGGATTTATCAGTTTTATTGACTATTGTCCGGCGAGGCTTTATAATGGTATAGTTAGAAAAACTATCAGTCCAAGTGCTCAGGCACAAGGTACCGGAGGAATTTTATATGAAAACACGCAGCCTTATCCTATTTTTATTGATTGCTGCCATCATTATGACCAGTGCATGGGGTGTATTCTGTGGCGTATCTCTTGGCGCAGAACGGTTTGCTCCCATGGAAGTATTGCAGGGCGGCGCCGATCTGCAGGGCGAGGCATCTATTTTTTTGCAGTTGACTCCCGCAGAAGGTGTGGAAGTAACTGAAGAACAGATCAACGAGATGACTGATATCTTGTATGCACGTCTGGATAATCAGGGTTTCAAACAGTCCAGCGTTATGCTCATTGGCGAAAATGAGTTTGAAGTTCGTTTGCCTGTCAATACAAACAGTGATTTTCAGGATCTGGATCAGATCGCAGAAATTTTGTACACGGTAGGCAATGTTTATATCACAGAGAAGTCTGATAAGAATGCCGTACTGATCACCCGCGAAATGATCGAACGTGTCGAACTGCAGTCTAACGCCAGCGGAAAATTCTCTTTCTTCCTCATCATGACCGATGAAGGTAAAGAAGAACTTGAGAAGGTAACTACCGAAATCTCTGAAAGAAAACGCGAAGACGAAAAGTATGTACGCGTTTATGTGGATGATACGCAGGTGTCAGAACTGAGCATCCGTCAGCCCTCTACAGAAGGCTATTTTGGATTCTCTTCTTCCTATACCGAATATAAAGCAGAGCGTCTGGCAAACATTTTGAATGCCGGCTGTTTGCCCGTTGCATTGGAAACTGTTGCAGAGGAAAATGTTTCTGCGCGTATGGGTATTGAAGCATGGGATGATATGATCCTCTGCTTTGGTCTGGTTACCGCTGCCATGATGTTCATTCTGGTATTGGTATTCCGTGTATCCGGCTTGATCAATGCATTGACCCTCGCAGCATATCAGGCTGCACTGGCTGTTGTGCTGGCTGCATTGGGCATCAGATTGGATGGCGCAGGTATGGCTTGTCTGGCAGCTGTCTTTGGGTATCTGATCGTCAGCCTGGTATACAACAATCACGCATTCAAAAAACAGTTTGAAGGCGGCAAAAATATTCGTGCAGCATACAAAACCGCTTATACCGAAACAACGGCAACGGTTACCAATATGGGAATGATCCTGCTGGTAGGGTTTGTGGCATTGTTGGCAAGCGGTACTGCAGCACTGGAATCCATGGCATATGCATATGGCGTTGCACTGCTGATGGCATATCTGTGTGTCATGTTGGTAAACCGTATGCTGTTTGCGCTGATGGTGCGCGTAACTGCCGATAAGCCGGCTCTCTATTTCCCTGTAAAGAAGACTACCGAAGGAGGCAATGCATGATGCAGAGCAGAAATTTGAAACTTGGTATTCTGGTATTGGTCATTGCGCTGGTTGCTGCACTGATTTTCGGTGTAGGTCTCGGTCAGGATTTTACAGACGGATATCTTGTACGGATTAACAGTGCAAATGCTTTTGACGAAGTAACGGTAAACAAGATTTATGAAGCATTCGGCGGCAAATTGGGTGAACTGCGTATTCAGTATGCACAGGATCACTACAATGCGCAGCTTTTGATCCATGTTCAGAAGGCAGAGCAGGCAGATGCCGATAAGATGGTAGAGATTGCACTTGAGGATAATGAAGGTGCTTATTTGCGCGGTTTTGATACCGTGACCAATCATAACGGTGCAGCAGCCTTCCGTAAATATACCTTCCTCGTACTCGTTGTATACCTGCTGGGTATGGCGTATGTATGGTACCGTCAGGGCAGAAGCGGCGGTGTGGCTGCTTTGGCAGGCAGCTCTGCTGCATTCCTGCTGGTGATTGCTATACAGAGCATTGCAGGTATGTATTTCAGTGAAGCTACCTTCATGGGTGTCAGTGTGCTGACCATCGTATTTGCGCAAATGATGATCTATCTGCTGAATGACAGTGCCGATGCAAAGGCTGGCTTGCTGGCAGGAGAAGATGCAGATACATTGGCAAAAAAAGCCTGGATCGGCGGTAAGAGCAAAGTGATCGTGCTTACTGCGGCAATTGCGATCTTCGCATTGACCGGCTGCGTTATGGCAGAAGGCATAATCAGAAACTTTATGACGGCTATCCTGATGGGCGCTTGTTCAGCGGCGCTGATGACAGTTCTGATCGGCTTGCCGACATACGTACTGTTCGCGCATAAATATATGCTGAAGGCTGGCGCAAAAAAGAAAGCAAAGGCGATCAAATAACATAAGTGTGAGATTGAGGCGGTCCGATTTGAACCGCCTCAATTTGTATATTTGGAGTGACAGAGATGAGATACATCTGCAATCAACAAAAGAATATGCCGCAGCAGGTGCAGGAGGCTTATGATGCATTGGGAATCAACCCCATCACTGCTCGCCTTTTGTATGGTCGAAATATATTGCCGGATCAGGCGGCGGATTTTTTGGCACCGGACCTGGATACCTTAAACGACCCGTTTTTATTTGAAAATATGCGGTCTATATGTGATCGGTTGTTAAAAGCGGTCGATCGGCAGGAACAGACCGTGATCTATGGCGATTACGACTGTGACGGTGTATGCGGCAGTGTCATTTTGAAGAAGACGCTGGATGCGATCGGGTTGCCTTGCAGAGTGTATTTGCCGGACCGCGCTACAGAAGGATACGGCACCAATCATGCTGCTTTTGAACGCTTGATCGGCGAGGGTACACAGCTGTTTGTCACGGTCGACTGCGGTATCCGCAGTAATGAAGATGTGGCATTTGCGAAAGAGCGCGGCATAGATGTGATCATCCTTGATCACCATGAGTGTGGCGAGGAATTGCCGGATACACCGTATATCTTAAACGGCAAAAAAACGGGAGAGCCGTATCCGTATCCGTATTTGTGCGGTGCAGGTGTGGCATTTAAGCTGGCACAGGCATTGCTGGGCACAAAGGCCAATCGTTTGCTGGAGTTTGCTGGGATCGCTACCATTGCCGATATGGTGCCGCTGACAGGGGAAAACCGTATTTTGGCATATTACGGTCTGCAAAATCTGAAAAACAATCCCTCTATGGGTATCAAAAGCTTGATGGCGGCGGCAGGTATCAAATTACAGACACTGGACGAAGGCAGCGTCGGATTCGGCATTTCGCCGCGGATCAATGCGGCGGGTCGACTTGCCCATGGAAGTCTCGCGGTGGACTTGCTGTTGTGCGAGGATGCACAGCAGGCAATGCAGCTTGCGAGCGAATTGAATGCGCTCAATGAAAAGCGGCAGGCTTTGCAAAAAGAGATGATCGCGCAGGCGGAACAAAAGGTTAAGGACACCAAAGATCTTTCCCGGGCACGGGTGCTGATGATTGCACAAACCGGCTGGGATAAGGGTGTAGTAGGGTTGGCTGCGGCATCTGTGGCTGCGACGTTCCACAGACCGACAGTGGTACTGTCTGAAAAGGATGGTATGCTGACGGGATCTGCCCGTAGTTTACCGGGGATCAATTTGTATGAACTGCTGCGCGTGTGCGAGCAAAAATATCATCGGTTCGGCGGTCATGAAATGGCTGCAGGATTGACGTTTCCGGCGGAATTGCTGCCGGAAATCGAGGAGGCGGTCAATGCAGCTGCCGCAGAGCGCTACGAGGAAGATGCATTTTTACCGACGGTTTATTACGATATCAAAATCGAACTGGAGGATATTGATAACACGCTGGCGGAACAGATACAGGCCCTCAGACCTTTTGGACAGGATAATGCAGAGCCGGTTTTTCTGCTGAAAAATTACAAACCGACGCGGGTTTCCAAATTGGGAGACGGATCGCATCTGAAAATGCAGGAGAAGCAGGCAGATATTCTGTGGTTCCGTGCTGCGCAGGAGGTGCAGCCGGATACGGTTTATGATCTGACGGCGAATCTGAATGTCAATGAGTTCCGCGGAAAACGGACCAATCAGCTGATCGTGCGGACAATGCAGAGGCAAGCACCCTCTATGCAGGAAGTGCTGCGGTATTGTGCACAGACATATATGCGGGTTTTTCCGGCTGAGATCGAAGCCTTGGCAAAGCAGCAGACAACAGAAGGACCGGAAAATGTTCAGCAGTTGTTTGAAGAAATACAACGACTGCAGAAGAACAGTGTATTTGGTACGGTGATTTTTGTAGGCTCGGTACCGGGTATGCATATTGTATCGCAGTTGAAGAGTATGGGACTGGAGATGCGGGAGTGTCTGCGGCTGCAACCCAATGATGCACAGAACTGTATCTGTTACGGTTTTTCTGCTCAAAATCTGCAAAATTACAACAACATCGTGCTGATCGGATGTTTTTCTGCAGATTTGGACGGTATATCCGAAAAAAATTGTTTCAATTATGCCGGGGAGTGTATCAAAAAATTATACAGACAAGAACTGGAACAATATATGGTATGGGAAGATCAGCTGATGTCCTATGCAAAAGCGCTGTATACCGCAGGTGCCGGCGGGTTTTCCACATTGGGAGAACTGCTTCGTGGAGCTGCGGAACTGCTGCATACCAAAAATTTCAAAAAAGTTTGGTTTGCATGGAAAGTTTGTACGCAGCAGAAGTTGCTACAAATGCGGAAAAATGATAAGATATATGTTACATTTAATGACATAAAACCTAATTGGAGTGAAAATACACTGCTCAATGCAGCAAAGATGCTGCTTAGTTGAAAAGGGAGGAGTACGGTTTGACGGAATATTACAGTGAGTTTATAAAAAAATATCCGATGTATGCAGATCCGCTGGTGGAAAAAGCATTTGCCATTGGCGAAAAAGCACATGAAGGGCAGTTCCGTGATTCGGGAGAACCGTACGTCATTCATCCATATGCAGTAACGAATATTTTGGCGGAACTGGGTATGGATAAAGTGAGCATTTGTGCGGGTATGCTGCATGATGTACCGGAAGATGTCGATGAGTACCCCATTGAGTTTATCCGCGATCAGTTTAATGATGAAGTGGCTAATATTGTAGACGGGGTAACCAAATTGAAGAAGTTTGGTTTCCAGTCTAAAGAGGAAGCCCAGGCGGAAAGTATGCGTAAAATGTTTCTGGCGATGGCGGCGGATGTTCGCGTGGTGATCATCAAGCTGGCAGACCGTTTGCATAATATGCGTACATTAGGCTACAAGACCGGAGCAAAGCGAAAGTCGAAAGCACAGGAAACGCTGGAAATTTATGCACCTCTTGCACATCGCTTTGGTATCTTTACATTCAAGTGGGAATTCGAAGATCTGGCTTTTAAATATCTGGAACCGGATAAGTTCTATGAAATCGCAGAAAAATTGAGTTCCACCCGTGCGGAACGCGAAGCATATATTCGTGAGGTCATTGAAAAAATCCGTAAAAACCTGGAGCCTTTGGGTATCCAGTACGAAATCGAAGGCCGACCCAAGCATATCTACAGCATCTATCGTAAATTGGCGGATAAATCCAAGACATTTGAAGATCTGTACGATATTGTGGCGGTGCGCGTGATCGTGGAATCGGTAAAGGATTGTTATGCCGTATTGGGCACAATCCATGCTGTATGGCCTCCTATGCCCGGCAGATTCAAGGACTATATTGCTGTGCCCAAACCCAATATGTATCAGTCACTGCATACAACACTGATGGGAGAAGACGGTAAGCCTTTTGAAGTGCAGATCCGTACATTTGATATGCACAAAACGGCAGAATACGGTATTGCGGCACACTGGAAATATAAAGATGGTACGACCAACAATCAGTCGGATCTGGATAAGAAGATCGGTTGGCTGCGCGAGATGATGGAATGGCAGAACGACATGAAAGACTCCAAAGAGTTTGTGGAAGCCATGCGTACCAATTTCTTTACAGATACGGTATTTGTCTTTACGCCGAAAGGCGATGTGCGTGACCTGGCAGTCGGCAGCACGCCGTTGGACTTTGCATACAGTATCCACTCGGCCATTGGCAATAAGTGCGTAGGCGCAAAGGTCAATGGGCGTATCGTTCAGCTCAACTATAAACTGCAGACCGGTGATATCGTAGAGGTAATCACCAGTTCTGCCAGTAAAGGCCCCAGCCGCGACTGGCTCAATATTGTACAGACGGCAACTGCCCGTACAAAGATCCGCGGTTGGTTCAAGAAAGAAATGAAGGAAGAAAACATCGTCAAAGGCAAGGCGATGCTGACTTCGGAGGCGAAGAATAAAGGATATGATTTGGCAGAACTACTCCAACCTGATTGGCTGCAGGAACTGTTCAAAAAATTGACGATCAACTCCGAAGATGATATGTTTGCGGCTGTCGGTTACGGTGGGTTTACCACCAATCAGATACTGTTTAAGCTGATCGAAAAGTATAAGCAGACGCATAAGGAAGAAGTGAAAGAATTGCCTGCACTGCAGACGGAAAAGAAGTCTCTTGGTGGAGATGGCAATATTTCCGTAAAAGGCTACAGCGATATGGTGGTGCGTTTGGCGCGTTGCTGCAACCCGTTGCCCGGTGACGATATTATCGGCTTTATTACCCGCGGCAGAGGCGTTTCTGTGCATCGCGCAGACTGTTCCAATCTGAAAGGAGCGGAGTTCCCCGAAAGCCGCCGTATTGAGGTGGAATGGAGAAATTATAAGCCGGCAAAATACAGTGTGGAACTTCAGTTGGAATGCGAAGACCGTGCAGGTCTGATGGCAGATGTGGCACAGGTGTTTTTCTCTTCCGGGTACTCTATGTCTTCTGTAAGCGGCAGACCGGCAAAAAACAAAGTATATTTGATCAATGCAGTGATCAACATTTCTTCTCCCGAGAGCCTGGAAGAAATTTTGAAAAAACTGCGTGCTGTCAAATCGGTCATCAAAGCATATCGTGTGAATAACTGAGGAGAATAGCTGTGAGAGCAGTCGTAACAAGAGTAAATCAGGCATCTGTCTCCATTGACGGTGCAGTATACAGTGAGATCGGCAGCGGCCTGTTGGTATTGTTGGGGTCTGAAGAGGGGGATACCCAGAAGGATATCGACTATATTCGCGACAAAGTATGCGGTCTGCGCATTTACGAGGATGCCGAAGGCAAAATGAATCTGAGCCTGCAGGATGTGGGCGGAGAAATTCTGATCGTTTCGCAGTTTACGCTGTTGGGAGACGCCCGCAAAGGCAAGCGCCCCAGCTATATCCGTGCAGGTGCACCGGCTGAAGCGAAAGGCATTTATGATCAGGCGGTAGAGTCCTTCAAATCTACGGGGATTTCTATCAAGACCGGTGTGTTTCAGGCACACATGGAAGTGGCTTCGGTCAATAATGGGCCGGTGACCATCCTGCTGGACAGCAGAAAGGTATTTTGAGCGAAGAAGGAGCAACTGTATGTTGGAGATAGAGAAAATCGTCAGCGCGACGATGGATGTCAATACCTATATCGTATGGCAGGAGGGGGATTCCCGTGCCATTGTGATCGACCCGTCTTTTGAGGTGGACCGGGTCTTGTATTGTCTGCAAAACGAATCGCTGCAGTGCGAGGCGATTTTGCTGACCCATGGGCATTTTGATCATATTGCCGGTGTAAAAAAACTGAAGGAAGAAACAGGGGCAAAGGTATATATTCATACCAAGGATGCACCCATGTTGACAGAGGCAGAAAAAAACCTCAGTGCAGGATTTGGCATCGGCATTACGGCTGTTGCAGCAGATGAACTGCTGGAGCAGGCCATTGTGACCATAGCGGGCATGGAGGTAAAAGTGCTGCATACCCCCGGACATTCGGAAGGCAGTGTGTGCTACTTTATCGAGGAAGCTCTGTTCTCGGGGGATACCTTGTTTAATCTGAGCATCGGTCGTACAGATTTTCCCGGCAGTGATTGGGGACAGATGAAGAAGACGTTGGAAAAAATCAAACTGATCGAGGGAGACTATATGGTCTATTCCGGTCATGGGAATTCCACCTCGTTGGCGTATGAGGTAGATAACAATCCTTATCTGGGAGAGAAAAAATGGTCTCTTTGCTGACGAATACAGAGGAATACTTTGCAGATCTTTGCGATGAGATCCGTTTGTTCTTTGATGTGCGTAAAATCCCTGTTGTACAAGAAATTGACAAACAGGGTTTTTGCGTTGTACACGAATTTACAAAGCAAACCGAATTTTGTCACCACGCAGCGTTGTATCTGGACGGTGTGTGTGTAAAAGAATATGCGTATCACAGTCCGCTGGTGTCGGATGCGAATGAACTTGCCTACAAACGGGCAGCGAAGCATGGCGCCAAAATTGCGGTATATCGATGCCTGAGCGCATATTTCGGTATACAAAAGGCATGGGGCTCGCTTACAGGGGTGCGGCCCACAAAAATGCTGCGCGATTTGTGTATGTCGTACGGGGCGGAACAGGCAGAGCAGATGTTCCTGAAGGACTATGATGTCAGTGAGGGAAAATTACAGCTGGCAAAACAGATCTGCGATATACAGATCCCAATTTTGCAGACGGTAGAGCCGCAAAAAGATTTGGATATGTATCTGGGGATCCCGTTCTGCACTTCCCGCTGTGCATATTGTTCATTCTATGCGGCAACGACTACCAAGGACGGCAATAAAGAGCAGGCTTATGTAGATGCATTGCTGCGTGAACTGGCATTGCTGCAGCCTGTGATCGAGGCGCATCGGGTACGTAGTATTTATATTGGCGGCGGCACACCGACCGCGCTCAATGCAGAACAACTGTATCGCGTGCTGAAAGCAGTATCTGCCTATGCAGCCGGTGCGGAATTTACTGTAGAGGCCGGACGGCCGGATACCATTACGCAGGAAAAACTGGCTGCCATTCAGGAGGCAGGCGCACAGCGTATCAGTATCAACCCGCAGACCACTTGTGCGCGTACTCTGCCTATCATTGGTCGTAAGCACAGTGTGGAATCTTTCTTTGAGGCAGCGGAATTGGCTAAAAAATTTAATTTTGAAGCCATCAATATGGATCTGATCGCGGGACTTCCCGGAGAAGGAGAAAAAGAACTGATGCAGTCTGTGAGGGATTGCGTGCGGCTGCAGCCGGAGAATATCACAGTGCACAGTCTGGCAATCAAAAAAGGATCTAAATTCGGCATGGAGAACGTAGGTCAATTTGCCGGTGCCGAAGAGGCAGAGCGTATGGTGGAACGGGCGCGGATGTATCTGGCGGAACAAGGGTATCAGCCTTATTATATGTATCGTCAGAAATATATGGCCGGCAATATGGAAAACATCGGCTATGCCCGCCCGGGCAAGGTGTGTATCTACAATGTGGATATCATGGAAGAAGCGGTGAGTATTCTGGCACTGGGTGCGGGATCAGCCAGCAAACGGGTATTGCCTGCGCAGGGAAAGATCGAGCGCTTTATCGGTTTGAAAGACATTCCTTCGTATCTGGCAAGGGTGGAAGAAATGGCGGCAAAAAAGGCAGTGCTGTTTGCACAAGGTTGACTTTGCAAAAGTGCATCAGTATAATTGAAATAATGATGTTTTATAGATAAGTTTATGCAGAAATGCATATTTATGGAGGATAGAGTTTTGGATATCAAAGCACCAAGAGGTACCAAAGATATTTCGATCAAAGACAGTTATAAATGGCAGTATGTAGAGGATAAGATCCGTCGTCTGACAGAACTTTACCGTTATCAGGAGATTCGTACTCCTATTTTTGAACATACGGAGCTGTTCGCAAGAGGCGTTGGCGATACCACAGATGTGGTACAGAAGGAAATGTATACTTTTGAAGATAAAGGCGGAAGATCCATTACGTTGCGCCCCGAGGGCACGGCAGGTGCAGTCCGCAGTTTTATCGAATCGGGTATTGCGGCAGGTCCGCAGCCGACCAAGATGTATTACCTCTCTGCGCCGGTATTCCGTTATGAAAATCCGCAGGCAGGCAGACTCCGTGAACATCACCAGTTTGGTGTAGAGGCATTTGGCGCAAAGGACGCTTCTGTGGATGCAGAGGTCATTTCTCTGGCGCTCAATGTACTGCAGGATCTGGGTGTACACAATCTGAAACTGAATATCAACTCCATTGGCTGCAAGCATTGCCGCCCGGCATATAACGATGCGCTCAAGGCGTATTACAATGAACGCAAAGATCAGCTATGCAAGACTTGTCTGGATCGTTTGGAGCGCAATCCGCTGAGATTGCTGGACTGTAAGGAAGAACGTTGTTCCCGACTGGCGGAAGAGGCACCGAAGATGGTGGAATATCTCTGCCCTGATTGTGCAGAACACTTTACAGCGCTGCAAAACTATCTTGACGAGCAGGGGATCGCATTTGCAATCAACCCCAAGATTGTACGCGGGCTGGATTATTATACAAAGACGGTATTTGAGATCATCTCCTCCGAGATCGGTGCACAGGGCACTGTTTGCGGCGGCGGCAGATACGACGGATTGGTAAATCAGTTGGGTGGTCCTGAAATGCCGGGTATCGGTTTTGGTATGGGTATCGAGCGTCTGCTGATGGTAATGGAGAGTGCCGGCGTTAAGATCCCCGAACCGCAGGGTGTACAGATATTCTTGTGTACCATGGGGCAGGATGCGAGAACAGAGGCTTTCAAGCTGATGGGCAAACTGCGTAAAGCAGGTATCAGCGCAGATATGGACCATGCTGCAAGAAGTATGAAAGCACAGTTCAAATATGCCGATAAGATCGGTGCGCAATATACGCTGTCTATCGGAGAAAATGAACTGGAAGCCAAAAAGGCAAATCTGAGAAATATGCAGGACGGTAGCCAGACGGAAGTCTCTTTGGAAGATATTTCGGGCTGGATGAATCAATAAAGAGGATAAAATCTATGAGCAGTGAACTGAAAGCATGGAAACGCACAGGAATGTGCCTGAATTATTCGGAAGCAAATATTGGTGAAAAGATCACTTTGACCGGTTGGGTAGACAATCGCCGCAATCTGGGTGGATTGATCTTTGTATGGCTGCGTGACAGAAGCGGTATTATGCAGATCGTGTTTGACGAAAGCTTGGATCAGACTTATTTTGCAGATGCGGAAAGCATCCGTAACGAATTTGTGATTTCTGTAAAGGGTGAGATCATCGCTCGTCAGCCGCAGAATGTAAACCCCGATTTGCCTACCGGTAAAATTGAGGTCCGCGCTACCCAACTCAAAATCATCTCTAAGGCGATGACCCCTCCCTTTGAGATCGAAGATGACAGCAACGTGCGTGAAGAACTGCGCCTGAAGTACAGATATCTGGACCTTCGCCGTCCTGTATTGCAGAGAAATCTTATCCTGCGCAGCAAGATCGCAAACACTATGCGCAGATTCCTGGATGAAAACGGTTTTGTAGAGATTGAGACTCCTATTTTGCAGAAGAGCACGCCCGAAGGCGCAAGAGAGTACCTGGTACCCTCCCGTGTGCACCCCGGTAGCTTCTATTCTTTGGCACAGTCTCCTCAGATCTTCAAACAGCTGCTGATGGTATCCGGTATGGACCGTTATTATCAGCTGGCTAAGTGCTTCCGCGATGAAGACTTGCGTGCAGACCGTCAGCCGGAGTTTACTCAGCTGGATATGGAATTGTCCTTTGTGGATGAAAACGATATTATCGGTATCAACGAAGGTCTGATGGCCCGTATCATGAAGGATGTATTTGGTCAGGAATTGCCCCTGCCCATGCCCAGAATGACCTATCGCGAGGCTATGGATCGCTACGGTAGTGATAAGCCGGATACCCGTTTTGGTATGGAACTGAAGGATCTGTCCCACATTGCAGCAAACTGCGGCTTCAAGGTATTTGAAGATGCGGTAGCCAATGGCGGCAGTGTACGCGGTATCAATGCGAAGAAGGCAGGTATGTCCAGAAAAGAGATCGATGCATGTGGTAACTTTGTAAAAACTTATGGTGCAAAGGGTCTGGCTTGGATTAATTATAAAGAAGACGGCATCAATTCCCCCATTGCAAAGTTCTTCTCCGAAGAAGTGATGCAGCAGATTCTGGAGGCAATGGATGCCCAGCCCGGCGACGTGCTGTTCTTTGTGGCAGACAAAAACAAGGTAGTATTCGATGCTCTTGGTGCATTGCGTATCGAACTGGCTAAGAAACTGGACCTGATTGACGAGAAAAAACTGAATTTCCTGTGGGTAACTGAATTCCCAATGTTCGAACTGGATGAAGAATCCGGCAGATATGTAGCAGTACACCACCCCTTCACCAGCCCCATGGACGAAGACGTGGAGTTCCTGGAAAGTGAACCCGGTAAAGTACGTGCTAAGGCATACGATATCGTACTGAACGGTGTGGAACTTGGCGGCGGCAGCGTGAGAATTCATGACAGCGAACTGCAGCAGAGAGTATTCCGTGCAATTGGTTTCAGCGATGAAGCGGCATGGAGAAAGTTTGGCTTCCTGCTCAGCGCGTTCAAGTATGGTACACCTCCCCATGGTGGTTTGGCACTGGGCTTCGACCGTATGGTCATGCTGCTCACCAATTCTAAGAGTATCCGTGACGTTATCGCATTCCCCAAAGCACAGAATGCAGCCTGCCTGATGACAGAAGCTCCGGCAGAAGTGGAAAATGCACAACTGACTGACTTGCACATCCGTGTAACAGTCGGCGAAGAGGAATAAATCTACCCTGTATCGGAAAGGATACATAAAAAAGGAGGAGTATTGAGATGTTGGTAATCACAGCAGAAAACTTTGAAGCAGAAGTATTGAAATCGGAAAAACCGGTCGTTATCGACTTTTGGGCAACATGGTGCGGTCCCTGCAGAATGTTTGCACCGACATTTGAAAAAGTCGGTGAAGAACTGGCGGATACCGTAAAGTTTGCAAAGGTAGACGTAGATGAACAGGAAGATCTGGCAAGAATGTTCCGCGTAATGAGCATTCCGACCCTGATCGGATTCAAAGACGGCAAGGCTGTCAAGAAGACGATGGGTGTTATCGGGGAAGCAGATCTGAAAGAGTTTGCATTGTCTATCTGAATACTGATACATTTAGCCGCAGGAAATCTTCCTGCGGCTTTGTAGTAAAAAGAAATAGTTTCAAAAATCATAAGATATGTGGTAAAATAGAAAAGTTAAAGTATGATTCGCATAACAGAGGAGAAACCCCATTGAAACTGGAAAAAATTGAAATCAACGGATTTAAATCCTTTGCAGATAAAACAGAGATCCTGCTGGATGGTTCCATTACCGGTATCATCGGCCCCAATGGCAGCGGTAAGAGTAATATTGCCGATGCGGTGCGGTGGGTGCTGGGTGAACAGAGCAGCAAAAATCTGCGCGGTACCAAAATGGAAGATGTTATTTTCGGCGGAACGCAGGATCGTCGTCAGAAAGCGTACTGTGAAGTGTCGCTGTATTTTGATAACTCTGATATGCGTATCAATGCGGATTACAGCGAAATCGTAATTACGCGCAAAATGTATCGCTCCGGTGAGAGTGAGTATTATATGAACCGCAACCTTGTGCGCCTCAAGGATATTCTGGATGTGGTACGGGATACCGGTATCGGAAGAGAAGGATATTCCATCGTCGGTCAGGGTAAGATCGATGAGATCCTTTCGGCAAAGCCGGGCGCACGCCGCAAAGTGTTTGAAGAGGCTGCGGGTGTTATGAAGTTCCGTGTCCGTAAGGAAGAAGCGGAAAACAAACTGAATAAAACACAGGAAAACCTGATCCGTATCGGGGATATTTTGGAAGAACTCAATGCACAGATCGGTCCGCTGGCAGAACAGGCGGAGAAAACTCGGTTGTATCAGAGTTTGTTTGAACGCCAAAAGTTTCTGGATGCCAATCTGTTTCTCATCAACCATGAACGGGTGGTCAAGAGAAAAGAAAAACTGGCCAGCGATTTGCAGCAGCTGGAGCAGGAGATTTTTCAGGATAAGAGCAGACACGGCGATTCCATGGAGCGTATCGAATCTTTGACAGAGCGTATCCGTATCATTGAACAGAGTGTGTCGGCGCTGCGTGAACAGTATGAAGAGCAGAACGGTGCTGCAGAAGAGCAAAACAGTCTGGGAAGTATCGCTCGTGAGCGCCGTGCCAATACCCAAAAGGAAATCGCACGCCTGCAGGGTGAACGGGAAGAAGCACGCAATAAGGCACAGCAGCGGATAGAAGAGAAGATCCGCCTTCAGCAGGAAAGGGATGTGCTGCAGGCTCAGTTGAATGACATCACAGAAAAAATCGAAGCAGAACAACAGGTGATCCGTGATGCTGAGCAGAAGCGGGAAGATCATCGCATCCTGACGGAAAATACAAGAAAACAGCATATTGCATTGCTGCAGGAACAAAAGACAATAGAGAGCACTTTGGCGGCTGCTGAAGCAAAAGAAGCAGGCAGTGCAGCCGGTGTGGCAGAATTACAGGCCAGAATGGCAGCTGCACAGCAGGCATGTACCGTAAGTAAAGCATTGTATGCAAAACTGCAGGAAACAGTGGAGAACACCGGCCGGCAGATGCAGGCGGTGATGACGCAAAATAACGAAAACCGTGCGCAGATGATGGAAGTGCAGAAGCGCCAGAAAGAATTGGCGGTGCAGATCAACGAAACCGCAGCGGCCTATAAAAGTGCGCTTTCCAACAAGCAACTGCTGGAGAAATTAAAGCAGCAGTATGACGGCTATTCGCAGAGCGTAAAAAATCTGATGCGTGAACTGGGCAAGAAGCCGCAGATCGCAAAAGGTGTACTGGGCACACTGGCTGAATTGATCGAAGTGGGCGGTATCTATGATAAGGCAATGGAAGCAGTCCTTGGCGGTGCATTGCAAAATGTTGTAGTACAGACTGAAGAGGATGCCAAGGCGGCTATCGGCATTCTGCGTTCCGGGAAATTGGGACGTGTCAGCTTTATGCCGCTGCGCTCCCTGCGTGTACGTACCTTGTCCAGACAGGAAGAAGCACTGCTGGATGCAGAGATGCTGCGTGCAGATAAAGCGGTACAGTGTGATGCCGCTGTACGACCGGCGGTGGAATTCTTGCTGGCACGTACTGTGATTGTAAAAGATATGGATACGGCTATTGCATTGGCACGTAAAGCCGGGCAGAGTTTCCGTATCGTCAGCCTGGAGGGCGATGTGATCAATTCCGGTGGTGTGATCACCGGCGGCAGTCAGCAGCAGAAGAACATAGGTTTGCTTTCCAGAGAGCGTGAGATCGAAACTTACGGAGCAGAAGCAGCGAAAAATCAGAAGCTGTATCAAAAACTGCAGGCAGACAGTGCGGAATTGAGCAAAAAAATAGAGATTCTGCAGGAAAAGCAGCAGGGGTTTGCAGGCCAACTGCAGAAGTTGGAAATCACCCGTGCTGAACAGAGAGCGCAACTGCAGAATGTGCAGACACAGATAGACAATGCCACAAAGGAAGCTGAACAAAGCAATGCCCGTATGCAGCAGGCGGCAAAGGAAGCTTCTGAAAACAGCGAACATCAAAAGCAACTGCAGGAAGCTTTGAAGACGCTGGAACAGAAACTGGGCGACACAGTAGTATTGTTGACTGATCTGCAGCAGCAGGAACAGAATTTTGACCAGAACCATGCGCAACAGTTGGCTGAACTTCAGGTGCAGCAGGCAAAACTGCAGGGTGAGGCGGAATATCGCAAAAATGCAGCGTTGGCTGCCGAAGCTGAACAGACGGCACAAGAACACATCGTGCTGCAAAAAACGGCGGAGATGGAAGATTTGGCAGCGCAGGAGCAGCAACTGCAGGCAGACGCGGATCTGTATGCACAGCAGCAGCAGATGTACAGACGCAATGCGCAGACGCTGCATCAGCAGATCGAAAGAGAAGAAGCTGAGCGTATGCTGACCAATGAAAAACTGACAGAACTGCAAAAGCAAAGCGCTGCATTCCATGTACGGCAAACCGAAATGGCTGAAACCAAATATAAACTGGACAGTCAGCTGGAACGCCTGACCATGAGCATGGAAGCAAGTCAGGAAAAACTGTGGGAAGAATATGGCTTGACGCTGGGTGAGGCCGAGAAATTGAGAGAACCCATCAATTATGCGATGGGCAGCAGAGAATTGCAGGATATCCGTGTACAGATCCGCGATCTGGGCCCGATCAACCCCAATGCCATTGAGGACCATGCACGCATCAGCGGCCGTGCGGCAGAAATGACCACACAGCGGGATGATCTGCAAAAAGCGAAGGAGGACCTGGAGATCCTGATTGCAGATATCCTCTCCTCTATGAAAGTGGTATTCAGCGAGAAGTTTACGCAGATCAACGAGAACTTCGGAAAGATATTCAAAGAATTGTTTGGCGGCGGCAAGGCAGAGATTTCCCTTACAGAAGGGGATATTATGGAATGCGGTATCGAGATTTCCGCAGAACCCCCGGGCAAAAAGCTGCAGCATATCTCTCTGTTGTCCGGTGGTGAACGTGCGCTTACCGGTATTGCACTGCTCTTTGCCATGATCCGTATCAACCCCGCGCCGCTGTGTTTGCTGGACGAGATCGATGCGCCGCTGGATGAAGCAAATGTTGTCCGTTTCGGCAACTATATCCGCAAGATCGAGGATTCTCAGTTTGTTGTCATTACGCACAGAAAGCCGACGATGGCCATCTGTCAGGTATTGTTTGGCGTGACCATGGAGGAAAAAGGTGTATCCCGTTTGGTCTCTGTAAAAATGGAAGAACAGGAGTAAGAAGATGTCCTTTTTTGAAAAACTGAAAAACGGTATGAGTAAGACCCGTAAAAATATTGCAGAAAAACTCAATGGTGTATTTGCTATGTTCACGCGGGTAGATGAAGAATTGCTGGAGGAACTGGAAGAAACATTGATCCTCTGCGACATGGGCGTAAATACTGCCATGACGGTAATTGAAAAACTGCGTGCGCAGATCAAGGAAAATCGCCTGAAAGAAGTGGACGAAGTCAAGACTGCCTTGAAAGAGATTCTTTATGAGTTGGTGCAGTTTGAACAACCCGAGGAAATTTTCCCCAAAGTGGTGCTGATCGTTGGTGTAAACGGTGCGGGCAAGACTACCTCTATCGGAAAGATCGCGCATGTATATAAAGAACAGGGAAAAAAGGTACTGCTGGCAGCAGCGGATACCTTCCGTGCTGCAGCATCGGAACAATTGAATATCTGGGCAGAGCGCGCAGAGGTTCCGATCGTCAAGTACGGCGAAGGCCATGATCCGGCAGCCGTCGTCTATGACGCAATCGATTCCGCAAAACATCGTGGTACAGATGTGATCTTGTGCGATACGGCAGGCAGATTGCACAATAAAAAGAATCTGATGAATGAATTGAGCAAAATTTCCCGCGTGATCGACAGGGAATATCCCGAAGCAGGCAGAGAGACTTTGCTGGTGCTGGACGGTACCGCAGGCCAGAACGCACTGTTCCAGGCCAGAGAATTTGCAAATACTGTAGCGATCGACGGTATCGTATTGACCAAATTGGATGGTACGGCAAAAGGCGGCTTTATCTGTGCTATTCGTGAAGAACTGGGGATCCCGGTCAAGTACATCGGCGTCGGTGAAGGCATCGATGATCTGCAGAGATTCGATGCAAAAGAATTTGTGGATTCCTTGTTGGACTGACAAGTAAAAATACTTGACAGCAGGTAAAAAAACTTGTATGATAGGAGGGCAGCATGAAAACGGAGAAGTATTTTACTCTTTCAATGCTGTTGGATATCTACGGTTCTCTGCTCACGCAAAAGCAGAGAGATGCGTTGGATATGAGCCTCAATGAGGATCTCAGCCTGTCTGAGATTGCAGAAAACACCGGAGTGTCCCGTCAGGCAGCGCAGGATGCCATTAAAAAGGCAGAACAGCGGCTGGAAGAACTGGAGTCGGCACTGGGTGTGTATCGGTTGCGGCAGTCTGTAAGCAGCGAACTTGAGCAATTAAGCAGTGAGGTGCAGAACGGCAAGGATACACAAACTATCGAGGCAACGATCGAAAAGATCAAAAAAATACTCTGGGAGGATTAAGCATGGCGTTTGAAGGTTTGGCCGAAAAACTGCAAAATGTATTCAGCAAACTGACCGGCCGGGGCAAACTCTCGGAGGCAGATATCAAAGCGGCGATGCGTGAAGTGCGCCTGGCTCTGTTGGAGGCAGACGTCAACTATCTGGTCGTCAAGAAATTCGTAAAAAACGTTTCCGAAAAGGCGGTCGGTGAACAGGTGCTGCAAAGCCTGACTCCCGGTCAGCAGGTCATCAAGATCGTCAGAGATGAACTGACAGAGCTGCTTGGCGGAACACGTGCTTCCATTAAGCTGGCATCTGCTCCCCCCACCATTATTTTGATGGCAGGTCTGCAGGGTGCTGGTAAGACCACCATGTGCGGTAAATTGGCACTGCATTTCAAAAAGCAGGGCAAAAACCCGATGCTGGTCGCCTGTGATATCTATCGCCCGGCTGCAAAAGATCAGTTGAAGGTGGTAGGCGGCAGCGTTGGTGCGGATGTGTTTGTGATGGAATCCACTGATCCCACACAAATTACAAAGACTGCGCTGGAACAGGCAAAAAACAAAGGCAACGATATCGTGATCGTGGATACGGCAGGTCGTCTGCATATCGACGGTGATATGATGGAGGAACTCAAGCGCCTGAAATTGGCAATCGATCCCCATGAAGTACTGTTGGTTGTGGATGCGATGGCAGGCCAGGATGCAGTCAATGCGGCAAAGGCTTTCAATGAGGAAGTGGAACTGACCGGCGTTATCCTTACCAAGGTCGATGGCGATGCCAGAGGCGGTGCTGCGCTGTCTGTCAAAGACGTGACGGGTAAGCCCATCAAGTTTGTGGGTGTCGGCGAAAAAATGGAAGATCTGGAAGCGTTTTATCCCGATCGCATGGCCAGCAGAATCCTGGGTATGGGCGATGTATTGTCGCTGATCGAAAAGGCGGAGCAGGCGGTCGACGAAAAAAAAGCGATGGAACAGCTGGAAAGAATGAAAAACCAGCAGTTCGACCTCAACGACTTTTTGGACAGCATTCAGCAGATCAAGGGCATGGGTTCTATGCAGGACATTCTCGGTATGCTGCCCGGCGGCAATAAGTTGGCCGGTCTGGATCTGGATGAGAAGCAGTTCAAGCGTACGGAAGCGATCATCTGCTCGATGACAAAGCAGGAGCGGACAACGCCCAATATCATCAACGGCAGTCGTCGTAAGCGTATTGCAAAAGGCAGCGGCACTACGGTGCAGGAGGTCA
>JAFXKX010000020.1 GCA_017531505.1 Clostridia bacterium
CGGATACCAAAAGTTTTTGAGAAATTTTCATCCGCACAAATAAAATAATAACGGAAATCTTTCAGTTCACGGAATACTTTACCCAGATTTTTATACAGATGCTGTACTTCGTCTTTCTCTCCCAGACGCATAGCGTAAGGCGGATTGGAGATCAGCGTACCCATAGCGGTTTTGGGTTCAAATTTTGTAGCATCAGCACGGGAGATGTCGATAATATCTTCCACGCCGGCTTTTCTTGCATGGAAGCGGGTCATTTCCACCATTTCGGGATCAATATCCGATGCAAAGATCTCGATATCCGGATGCTTTACAAACAAATCGTCTGCTTTTTCTCGCTGTACACGGAATGCTTCTGCCAATGCGTCGCCCCAACGCTCCGCCGCAAATTTGCGGTACAAACCGGGGGCACGATTCTGCGCCTTGAGGGCTGCTTCAATGGCAATAGTACCCGATCCGCACATAATATCATAGAAGGGTCTGTCATACCAACGGGAAAGGCGAATGATGCCTGCCGCCAAGGTTTCACGGATAGGCGCCTTACAGTTGCGGATACGGTATCCACGGCGATTGAGGCCCTGACCGCTGGCATTGAGAGATACCGTCACTTTATTGGCCAGATTGTTGACATAAACGGGGAACTCCCAGCCGCTTTCTTTGAAGAAGGACACACCGTATGCAGCCTTGAGTTTTTCCACGATCGCCTTTTTGGTGATCGACTGGATATCGGATACGCTCATCAGATCAGCACGTACCGCATCGCCGTTCACGGGGAAAGAAGCATCTTTTGGCAAATAATCTGCCCACGGCAAGCTGCGCACTCCCTCAAACAGTTCATCAAAGGTGTGCGCCTCAAACTCGCCTACCACCACATACACGCGGTCTGCTGCAGAAAGCCAGATATTAGCCGCCGCCAATTGCTCTGCATCGGCATCAAAATACACTCGCGCATCCCTCGATACGATATTTTCAATGCCCAGATCCTTCAATTCTCTTGCCACGACTGCTTCCAGTCCAAAGGAGCAGGCAGCGTAACAGCGCATATTATTCTTCATCATACTCACCTTTCAGATATTCATACAGCGCATCACCGGAGAAATCCTGTTCTTCCAATTGTTCACCTGTCAGCTCGTCTACGGCATTTTGTATTTCTTTAAATGCAAAGTAATCCAGACCCGGTTTGTGCACCAGTTTTTTCAGCGCTTCTGCACCGCGGGGATCCCCCAGGCGCCCCAGACAACCTGCCAAAAATACAATGTCTGCATCCGGCTCTTCCAACGCATCCGTCAATATACGCAGCGCCTTTTCATCCCCATACATACGCGAGAACAGATCCAGCAGCGCTGTGCGCCCATAACCGTCTGCATATGCATAAGCCTGTACCAGCTGATTGCTGTACTGATCCGCCACTTCCATCAATGCCTCGGTCAGTTGTTCTCCCAATGCATCTTCCTCTTCTCTGACGGACAGCAGCTGAATATAGCGTACATACGGGTGCGGCTTATGCATCTCGCCGATCAGCGGCAATACCTGCGCGCGTATCTCATCCAATTGTTCTGCGCTCATATCCTGCTGTTCATGATCGTCCATCAGGATATTCAGGAAAATGGGATATACCGCATCTGCCTCTTCTACCAAGCGCTCCGCCAAAGGATCCGGCACCTCCATATCGTGCAGGATGTATTCCATAAATGCGGATACCAGCATAGCCGCATCCTGCATCTCTGTAAAATATCCCCGGGGGCTCGCACCTTCCAGCCACGCTTTGGGCTCGTCCAGCCAGCGGATATACATCTCATAAAAGAGTGCATCGGTATCTGCATCATCCTTTTGCAGCTGTTCCTGATGCTCTACACACCACTGCATATATTCTTCTGTAAACTTCGCATGGAAGTCTATCAAATTCCACTCATTTTGTCTCATATCATTACTTTTCCGATAATTTATTATGGATACAGCGCATTGCACGGGTCACCGACTGTATCGACACGTCCAATTGTTCCGCAACTTCTTCTGCAGTGACAGGCAGTTCATAATACAGCAATGTGATCGCCGCCAATGCCGCTGCCCAAGCACCGCAATGCCGCAATTTAGGCGGCCGGACAAAGCACTTCAAAAACTCCGAAAACAGGCCTATTGTATTGGGCAAATAGGATTTTTGCCCCAACTGCCCCAACAGGCGGATCAGCAGTTCAAGGATCTTATCATACGTATCCGGTACTTCTGCCGCAACATCACCCAAGTGCACTTCTGTCATTTTACCGGACCAGTATGCCACATACGGCTGCTGTGCACCGCAACGGTGCAATGCAAATAATATCTGCTGTTTGATCTCGTCCGACTCCTGCCGCCGCAGCAGCCATTTGCGCAGCAGTTCCTGCGCGCGTACATCACCGATACGGCCCAGTACGCTGACAATCATCCTGCGGGCCACTTCGCCGCCGGCGTCGATACCCCATTTGATCAGACTATAAAATTGGGGCTCCGTCTGCCATACCTGCTGCAGTTCTTCGTCCTCCAGCACAAATTGCCGGTTCAGATATACCAGTCTCTGCTGGATCTCCTGCTCAGGCACCTGACAGTTATACAACATAGTCAGCGGCCGGTCTTCTTTGCGGCATAACCGGATCTGCTGCAGATAATACTGCACCACCGAATCCTCCGGCCAAAGTTTTGCCATTTCACCCAGATACTTTTCCGCTTCCTGATCATGCCCCAAATTATTGGCACAAGCCGCCGCAAAATACAGCGCCTGATAGTCATACGGAATGTCTTCCAGCGCGCGCTGAAACAACGGATAAGCTTTGTCGTGTTCCCCCAATTCGCAATAGGTCAGCGCTACCTTCAGATCATCTTCTGCTTCAAAGCAGTTTGCCTTGGCCAGCAGCGGGCGATACTGTTCCACCGTACGCTCGTCACCGATCCCCCGTGAGAACAACAATAAATT
This sequence comes from Clostridia bacterium, assembly GCA_017531505.1. Taxonomy (GTDB): domain Bacteria; phylum Bacillota; class Clostridia; order Christensenellales; family Christensenellaceae; genus QANA01. The sequence goes on from JAFXKX010000020.1 coordinate 2,945, forward strand.
ACACAGCGCATGGGGGCTATGCCGATCTTTCAGTAAGATCTGACGTGACAATTCGATGGCGCGTTCTGCCTCTCCGGCACAATAATAGGCCAAAGCCAGATTATTTTTCAAAAACATCTGATCGGGGTATTTTTCGCAAAGTGTCCGGAAAATCTCCATTGCCTTTGCGGCGTTTCCGGTGTCCAATGCCCCACGGCCTTGTTCTGCCAGAAAGGCATCCTCTTTCTCCAAAGGAGAATCCGCCTCTACCTCCTCTTCCAAATACATGAAGAAATCGGCTGCATCCGCACTATATACTCCGTTGGGGTAAAACTTCAGCACCTTATCAAAACACTCTTTTGCCTTTTCGATATCCTGCATTCCGAAGAAATTGCAACCCATACCATACAGGCATTCTTCCTGATATGCCGGATACTGTGGAAAGATATTCAGTAATATATAGTTGGATTCCGGATAGAAATCCATCTCCGTATACAATCTGGCCAGATCCATGGCGTATTCAGCATTATCCGGCTGCTTTTGCACAGCGGTACGCAGGGCCTGCAACGCCTCCACATACTGCTGCCGATCCAGATGTCTCTGATATTTTGCAAAATAGAAGTCTGCCCCCTGTTCAAAGGACAATACTTTTTTCGCTGTCATTATTATTTTGCCTCGTCCAACAATCTTTGCAGATGATATTTATCAAAGACATATTTCTTATTACAGAAACGGCAGACCACTTCCGCCTGACCATCTTCATCGATCATATCCTGGATCTCTTTACTGCCCAAAGAAATGATACCGCGCTCAAAACGCTGCACACTGCAATCGCAATGGTAAGTGGGCGTTCTTTCTTCCAGCAGTTCCAGATTACCGCCTGCAAAAATCTTCTGCATACATTCTTCTACCGACATACTCATCAGCATAAGACCGTAATTGCCGATATGGAAGAGCTGAGATTCAATAAAGGAAAGTGTCTCTTCGGACGCACCGGGCATAGGACTGATGATCAGACCGCCTGCTGCGATCACCGTAGTGTCGATATCTACCCAAACGCTCAGATATACAATGGAGGGATGCTGTTCGGACTGCAGATAATACATTGCAATATCCTCAGCGATCTCACCGGATACCAAAGGAGTGCGGCCTACATAAGGCTCCATTCCTTTCCCCAATTCACGCATGACTGTAATATATCCATCTTTACCGACAGCACCGCCTACATCCAGCTTGCCGTCACTGCGCGCAGGAATATTGACATAAGGATTTTCGATATATCCCTTCACTTCGCCTCTGCCGTTGGCCGTTGCCAGAACAGTACCGGCAGGGCCGCCGCCATTCAACGTTACGGTAAACAGCGTATCCATATCTCTGGATGTGCTCGCCATCATAGCCGTACCTGTCAGCGTACGACCCAATGCCGCTGTACAGGTGGGGTATGTATTGTGCAAAACCCGTGCTTCGTTGACCAGATTCTTGGTGCTGGCCGCGGTCACGATCACTTCATTATTCAATAAATACCGTTTGATCGTATCTTTCATGCTTTGTATCTCTCCTTCGGCTTATAAGCCGCAAATAGTATTCTATCACTATGCGCTTCCGGTGCCGCTTCACTGCCAAAGGCATATGCCTCTGCCTCAAAGCCGGCTGCGCGCAACCGATCCAACAGCTGCTCCCAAGCGTGTATATACTGTGTTTGCCGTTCGTCACGGCGCTCATACAACGCTCCCCGTTTCAGGAAGAAGGTCAGTTCCATCTCTACCCTGTCGCTGTGCAATGTATTGCGCCAAAAATAGCTGAGTTCTTCACGGTCCTCATAATAGATCTGGTTGCCCAATATCTGCTGCAGCTTATAAGCACTGCTGATGTCAAACAACAGCACACCGCCTCTTGCCAGCCCTTCGTACGCTCTGCGGATAAATTCCTGTACCTGCACCGGAGAAAGATAGTTGATCACATCGCAGCCGCATATCAGGGCATCGCACCGTCCCAATATCAGTTGGCTGATATCCTGCCTTGCAAAGGCAATTTGCAGCCCTGCCTCACGTGCGCGTTCCGCTGCCACTGCCAGCATTTCTTCCGAAAGATCCATCGCCGTCACGCTATACCCTTTGTCCGCCAGACGGATCGATAAGCTGCCTGTGCCGCACCCGGCATCTGTCACTTTTCTCACTGTACGGGGCGCCTTTTGCAGAAACGTCTGCAGATAGGCCGTCCATGCATCATAGTCTATGTCCTGCATCAACAGGTCATATACATCTGCAAAAGAATCATAACTCACTTTATTATGCATGCGTACCTCCTTCTGCACATACTGCACCCATTTTATGATAAAAACCTATTTATATATCATACACAATCTGCTTGGTTTTTTCAAGTTGCAAGGGCTTTATTTGACAATCCCTGCGTATACAATTATAATTTTTATAATAAAGGTAATTATGCAAAAACGCCCTGCGCCTTTGGGCTGCAGCTATATTATTGATTTCAAAGGAGCATGCTTATGAGTATTTTTGAAGGCTCTGCAGTTGCACTGGTCACTCCCTTTACACAGGATGGCGTCAATTACGAAACATTAAAGTCCATGCTGGATTTCCAGCTGGATAACGGTACCGATGCTTTGGTCATCTGCGGTACCACCGGCGAGCCCGCCACTATGACAAAAGAAGAAAAACACAGCGTTATGAAATTCGCCATCGATTATGTTGCCGGCCGCAGACCGGTCATCATTGGTACCGGCGGAAACAATACCGCTGCTGTTATCGAAGAGTCTTTGTATGCACAAAGCATCGGTGCAGATGCATTGCTGATCGTGACTCCTTATTATAACAAGTGCTCTCAGGATGGTCTGGTAAAGCATTATTTGGCAGTTGCCGATGCAGTAGATCTGCCCATCATCGTATATAACGTACCCGGGCGCACCGGTGTGAATGTAACACCTGCTTCCCTTGCCAAATTGGCAGAGCACAAAAATATCGTTGCTATGAAAGAAGCCAGCGGCAACATCTCTCAGATCGCCGAAATGGCACGTCTGACCCGCGGCAAGATCGACCTGTATTCCGGTAACGACGATCAGATCGTCCCCATCATGTCTTTGGGCGGCAAAGGTGTTATTTCCGTCACTGCCAATATCGCACCCCGGCAGATGCATGATCTGTGCGCGGCGTATCTGGCAGGCGACACCAAAAAGGCTTGCGATATGCAGCTGGATCTGAATCCGCTCAACAACGCAATGTTCTCTGACGTCAACCCCATCCCGGTAAAAACCGCATTGAATATGATGGGCTTTGAGGCCGGTCCTTTGCGTTTACCCTTGTCTGATATGTCTGCGGAAGGTGCTGCCGCACTGAAGCAGGTATTGCAGAATTATCATCTGATCTGAGGTTTTCCTATGACACGCGTCATTATTATTGGTGCCAACGGCGCTATGGGGCAGTTGATGGCCGAGACCATCGCAGAAACACAGGATATGCAGACGGTTGCAGGCATCGATTTATTTCCGGATGCCCGTACCAATGCTTTTCCCGTATTTTCCTCTCTGGCAGAATGCAGTGAAGAAGCCGATCTGTTAATTGACTTTTCCAAGCCGACTGCACTGGAAGCAAACCTGCCCTATGCTTTGCAGCACAAATTGCCGATCATCATTGCCACTACCGGATATTCCGCCGCGCAAAAACAGGCGATCGCCAAGGCAGCACAGGAGATCCCCATCTTCTTTACTGCCAATATGTCTTTGGGCGTCAACCTGCAGGCAATGCTTTGTCAGCAATCTGCTCAGTTCTTTGGCGACCTGGCCGAGATCGAGATCATCGAAAAACACCATCATCGCAAAGTAGATGCTCCCAGCGGCACTGCATTGCTGTTGGCAGATGCCATGAATCAGGCAATGGACGGCAAATACCATTATCAGTATGGACGCGGCGGCAATGACTGTAAGCGTCAGCCCAACGAGATCGGCATCCATGCGATCCGCGGCGGCAATATCGTCGGAGAGCACGAAGTAGAGTTTATTACGGATCAGGAGATCCTGACCATCACCCACCATGCGGAAAACCGTAAAGTATTTGCGATCGGTGCACTGCGTGCAGCACGCTTCCTGTTGAAGCAGCCCATAGGGTTGTATTCCATGAAGGAGCTGCTGGCCAGCAACAACAAAAAGAGCCGTCTGCAGATCGAAGAAAATGCTGCGATCGTCACGGTACACAAAGCGCCCTTTACAGTAAGTTATTTTGCCCGTTTAATGAAGCGCTTTGCAAATGCAGGGATCCAGGCAGAATTGATCAGCCAGTCCGCCGCTTCTCAAGGGCGGATGGACCTCTCCTTCTCGATCATAGCAGGCAATCTGCGTACGGTTGAGCAGTTGATCGAAGAATCTTCCCCCGATATCTCTTATATGATCCAACGGGGCCTGTGCAAATATACCGTCACCGGCAGTCAGCAAATCTTCCACAGCGATGCATTGAATTCCTTCCTTGCACAGTTGGAGCGTAACTTTGTAGACATTCTGCTGCTGTCTGTCATTGGTAATACCATGGTATTCTTCACAGAAAGCGAGCATCGCCTGCAGGTAGGGGCCATCTTGGCGCAAACCCTCTGCTGAAACATTTCAAATCAAAAAGGAACTGTGAAACACAGTTCCTTTTTTTGTTACTGTTTATGGCAGCAGATTTTTCAGCATCTGCTCCAGCGTTGCCTCATCCAGCACACCCATATACCCATCCACTACATACCCGTCAGCATCGATCGCCACCGTCAGCGGAATGGAGTATGCACCATAGTTGATCATCGCTTCATACTCTGTATCCAGATACACAGGGAATCCATACGCATTCTCCGTCAAAAAATCCTGTACGGTCTCTTTTGTTTCCCGGTCGCCATCCGTCAGATTGATCATCATGAACACAACTTCATCACCGTACTCTGCATATGCCGCATCAAAGGCCGGCAATTCTGATTGGCAAGGGCCGCACCACGTTGCCCAAAAGTTGAGCAGGATCGGCTTGCCGATATGCTCTCCTAATGTCACGGCATTGCCTTCCATATCCACCACGGTAAAATCCACTGCTTTTACCGGTTCTGTCTGGGGATCCGAATCGACTTCGGATGAAACGACCGATTCCGATTGTTCTGCCGGCGCTCCCGGCAAATAATCTTTGCTCAGAGTATTGTAGGCCCATACAGCACCTGCCAATACCGCAATGAATATCACGATCCAAAGGATCAGTTTTACACTTTGTTTCATCGTCACGCCTCCTTACGAGAACACAGCCATCAGTGCACTCAGCCATCCGAAAATCATACAGATACCCACCAGTATCAAGAAAATACCGCAAACCAGATTGATAACCTTATAATGCTTTTTGATAAAGCGGAACGCACCGCTGAGTTTATCGATCAATACCGCAGACAACAGGAACGGAACACCTAACCCCAGCGAATATACCAGCAGCAGCAACAGACCCTGCCATGCAGCGCCTGCGGAAGAAGCCATCATCAATGCCGCCCCCAAAAATGCTCCCACGCACGGGGTCAGGCTCAGGGAATAGATCACGCCAAACACAAAGGCAGAAAATACACTTGTGATTTCGTGGTCTCCCTGTACGCCTTTCAGAAAAGGCAGACGGAATACTTCCAGATAACTGAGTCCAAACAATATGACGATCAGTCCGCATACGATATTGAGGACCGTCTGATACCGCATCAGAAAAGCACCGATGGTGCCTGCAAACAATCCCATCAGGCTGAATACCAAACTAAAACCGGCCACAAAACCGGCCACCCGCAGCAGTGTATGCCGCTTTTTATCTGCATTGCCCGCAAAATACGAGATATAGATAGGCAACATAGGCAGCATACACGGAGATATGAACGAAATGATCCCTTCCAAAAAAGTAATCAAATATTGCATAACTTACCTCACTTTCTCTGTGTTCTGTCAAACAATCAACGTTTCTTCTTTTTATTTTTCTGTTGAGCCCGCTCTGCCATGGCTTTTGTGCCATAGTTGAAGGGCACATTTTTACCCGGTTGTCCCTTTCCGCCTTTGTTCCGGCCGCGACTCTTATCCGTAGTATTCGGCTTTTGCGACTTTTTATGTTCTTCCAGCAATTTGCGCAGCTGATAATCACGCTCCTGCGGTGCAATCAGACAACCGGGGCCATACCCGATCAGATCGATCCGCTTTTCCTTGAGCAGCGCTTCCTTGACCAGCTGATAGTTTCTGGGATTTTCAAACTGCATCAGCGCCCGCTGCATTGCCTTTTCATGCGGATCGGTCGTTACATGAATAGGCTTCATATTGCGGGGATCCAATCCCGTGTAATACATACAGGTAGATAACGTGCCCGGTGTAGGATAAAAATCCTGCACCTGATCCATCTTGTGACCACCGCGCTTGATATACTCTGCCAGTGCGATGGCATCCTTCAATGTGCTGCCCGGATGAGAAGAGATCAGATAGGGCACCAGATACTGTGGCTTGCCCAAACGCTTATTCTCTGCTTTATACTTACTGACAAACTTCTCAAATACACTGTTTTCCGGCTTGCCCATCAAACGCAGTACATTTTCCGAAATGTGCTCGGGTGCCACCTTCAGCTGACCGCTGATGTGATGCTGACACAATTCGTGCATAAACTGATCGCCATGGGTTTTGTCTGCCAAAATATAATCAAAACGCAGCCCCGAGCGAATAAATACTTTCTTCACACCGGGCAAACTGCGCAGCTTACGCAGCAGTTCGATATAGTCGCTGTGATCCGCCTCCATATTGGGGCAGGGTTTGGGGAACAAACACTGTCTTCCGGGGCAAACGCCGTCTTTCTCCTGCTTTTTGCAGGCGGTAGCACGGAAGTTTGCTGTAGGGCCACCTACGTCGTGGATATACCCTTTGAAGTCTTTATCCTGTATCAGCAGTTTTGCTTCCTCGATAAGCGACTCATGGCTGCGGCAGGTGACACGCCGCCCCTGATGGAACGTCAATGCACAAAAACTGCAGCCGCCAAAACAACCGCGGTTGCTGACCAGGCTGAACTTTACCTCTTGGATAGCAGGGATACCGCCCTGTGCTTCATACATAGGATGATAGGTGCGCATATACGGCAAGCCATATACCGCGTCCAGTTCTTCCTGAGAAAGCGGCATCTGCGGCATATTACACACAATATACCCATCCCCGTGCTGCTGGACAATGCGTTTGCCGGTAACGGGATCCTGATTACGGTACTGCACCAAAAATGCCCGTGCATACGCCTGCTTATCTTCCCTTACTTTTTCAAAGCTGTCTATGAGCAGATAGTCATACACATCTTCCAAAGATTTGGTACGATACACAGTGCCGTTAATATATGTGATTTGTGAAACGGGAATGCCCGCCTGCAGTGCATCTGCCACTTCTACAATACTGCGTTCACCCATACCGTAGATCAGCATATCCGCCCCGCTGTCACTCAGCAGCGATGCGCGTATGCGATCATCCCAGTAGTCATAATGAGCCAACCTGCGCAGACTGGCCTCAATACCGCCGGCGATCACAGGTACATCTTTATACACCCGGCGAATACAGTTTGTATATACGGTAGTGGCGCGATCGGGCCGCAGACCCATCTGTCCACCCGGAGAATATGCATCGGTGGTACGGCGTTTTTTCGCAACAGTATAGTGATTGACCATCGGGTCGATATTGCCCGAAGAAACGAGAAAACCCAGCCGCGGGCGACCGTATACCGTAAAGGCCTGATCATCATGCCAATCCGGCTGTGCAATGATACCTATGCGGTACCCATGCTGCTCCAACACACGGGAAATGATCGCCGGGCCAAAGCTATGATGATCCACATAGGCATCGCCGATAACATAGACAAAGTCTACTTCATCCCAGCCTCTATCCAGCATATCTTGTCTGTTGACCGGCAAAAATGCCATACTTTCTCCCTCCTTTTTAGAAGACTACCCCATGAAAAAATGCCGCGATACTGCGGCATTTTGTATTCTACATATCACAGGCAGGAGGCCGCGCCCCGTTTATAGCCGTCTTCATCGATGATGACTTCGGCGTAACCCATTGCCTTCAATTCTTCTTCTACTTCCTGCTTCTGCTGTATCAGGTCTGCAACATCATCCTTTGCCACCTCGATACGCGCTTTATTGCCGCTGACACGTACCCGCACCAGACCAAAGCCCAAAGAGCGAATGTAATTTTCTGCCGCACGGATCCAACGCAGTTTTTTCAATGTAATAGGCTCACCAGGCGCAATGCGCGTAGCCAGACAAGCATTTTCAGGATGCAAATAATATCCCATAGAAAGTTCTGTCATGATGCTATGCACATCTTCACGACCAATGCCTGCCATGCGCAGCGGACAAGCAATGCCCAGTTCGGACAAAACCTTTTCATTTTGATCCTCTTCTACCGCCAATTCTTCAGGAGAAGCGCAACTGCCATCCAGCAGCGTTCTGATGCCCAATTCGATAGCAGTCTTCTGTACCACGTCAATAATGCACTTTTTACAATGATAACACCGATCGGGCCCATTGGTAACCACTGCGGAGTTCATCAGCAGATTGGTATTCGGCACGTGTAAACTGATGCCCAATCGTTTGCAGAGATCCTTACTGGAAAGCAATTCCTCACCGGTAAAGAAGGGAGTGTTTGCAGTAATGGCAACTACACGATCCGCACCCAGCGCCTCTACTGCAGCGATTGCTACCAAAGCACTGCCAGATCCACCGGAAAGGCAAATACCCACCCGATCGTACCGTTTGATAACTTCCAGTAATTTTGTGTACTTTTCTTGCATGATGCTCCTTAAAAAAACAGAAAATGCGTTTCGCATTTGATAATCGTGGTATAGTTTTTATTATTATATAATTTTTCCCGACATAGCGCAAATGCTATTTTCCGATTTTCGACGTTTTCACAATACATTTACATTTTATTTGCGCAGTTTTCCTGTAAAATATGTACCCTTCAAAAAAAGCCACCATATACATGGTGGCTTTCTGCTTATTCTTTCCGGTCCAGATACTCCAATATCTCTTGCGCATTGGTATCCGGCTTAACTTTGGGCATTCCCTTTTCGATCATCCCCTGTTCATCAATGATATAGGTAGACCGCACTACACCCATGCTGACTTTCCCGTACAGTTTCTTCTCCTGCCAGACATCGTATGCCTTGATTGCCTGCAGTTCAGGGTCTGCCAACAATATAAACGGCAAATCATATTTTTGCGCGAACTTCAGATGTGAAGCTACAGAATCTTTGCTGATGCCGATCACGACAATATCTCTACTGCGGAACGCATCATAACTTTGAGCAAAAGCACATGCTTGCCGTATACAGCCGGGGGTATTATCTTTTGGATAAAAATAAAGTACGACTTTTTTACCGACAAAATCCGAAAGACGGACAGCATTGCCATCTTTATCTTGCAAAACAAAATCGGGGGCTTTGACGCCTGCTTGCAGCATAAGGATCCCTCCTGTTATTTCTGATAGAATATATTCCTTTCTTTTAGTATATCAAAAAGCAAAGAAAATATCATGCGATTTGTAAATGGATAACACTTTATACTATTCACGCAAGTAGTGTAACACAGAATAGACTCATTGGTCACACTCAATTAGTGGTCAAATACGGGTCAAAACACTTCCTCAAGGCAAAAGGAAAACTTCCGCACAGAAGAAAAAAACCTCGAAAACATAATATTTTCAAGGTTTTTTACAGTTCTCTAAACGAACCGTTTGTTGGAGATAAGCGAGAGCGAACCGCTGACCTCTTGAATGCCATCGGCTCTCTTAGGTATATTTATTCGTCTTATTCATCCATTTCGTCCAATTAGTCCGGTTTTATTCAAGAATAATCTATAAAGTTTCATTCTGTATAAGGTGTTTCGCCCTAATTCTGGTCAAAACTCTGGTCAGAAAAGTTCCGCAAAACCCAAAAGTTCCGCGGATTTCACCAAAAACACAAATGAAAGGACGATTTTATGGACTACATAACCATTTCTGAAATGGCCGAAAAATGGAACATTTCAGAGCGAATGATCCGCAGATACTGCATCGACGGACGAATTGAAGGGACAATTTTCGAAGATAACGCTTGGCTGATTCCAGAAGATGCACAAAAACCTCTGCGCAAGAAGAAGGAAGCGCCGGAGCTTCCAATTCTGGTCAAAAAACTGCAGCGTCAGCGTACCAAGAAGATCTACCATGGTCTCTACGATTACATACAGATCAACTTCTGCTACAGTTCTAACCGCTTGGCAAGCAATCGGCTCATGCTCACCCAAGTGGAGGAAGTCTACAAGAAAGGCAAGGTCTCCACAGGCTTTGAGCCCATCAAGGTGGATGATCTGATTGAGGCGTATAACCATTTCGACTGCGTCAGCCACATCATCGACACCGCCGCCAGCCGCATCTCCCAATCCTATATCCGCAAGCTTCACGCCATGCTCAGCTACGGCACCATGGCGGAGCGTAAACTCCAATTTCATCCGGGCGAGTACCGCAGGGATACCTGCACCATTGGCAAGACCAAAACCACGCCGCCAAAGAATATAAACTCCCAAATGAACGCCCTGATC
>JAFXKX010000001.1 GCA_017531505.1 Clostridia bacterium
ATTCTGATCATCATTCTGTTGGTCATCATTGTTCTGATCATCATTATTCTGATCATCATTATTCTGATCATCATTCTGCTGGTCATCATTGTTCTGATCATCATTATTCTGATCATCATTGTTCTGATCATCATCCTGCTGATCGTCATTGTTCATGTCATCTTCGTTTGCCTTATCAAAAACGATATTTGCTGCATCAAAGTTGTTCATGCCATTATCAGACTCGGGTTCTTTGTTGTTCGGCTTATGAGTACCGTTGCCTTCTTTACCAAGAAGGAGGAAGGTTCCTGTTTCATCAGTGGTTTCGTTTTCGAAACTTACAACGATTCCGCTTTTTGTTACGTTGAAATAGTTATCGGTTGTTCCCATATCGATATCCAGATGGTCGCCCTTCAGGGTTCCTCTGTAGGTTTTCTTTGTTCCGTTTTCCGAAGGAACAGTGATCACAATCACATCACCTTTATTGCCCAGAGAAGATGTACCATGAATTTTTACAGAGGTTTTGCTCTCGGGTGTTGCAAAAGCAGAAGTTACAAACATTGTGATGGTCAAAATAATTACTACGATGGTTGCTGCGATTTTCTTCATTGTATTTGTCATGATTATACTTCCCTTCTGAATTTATTTTTTCCGTTCCGTATTTATAATCGAAATTCATATACCGATCTTGTGACTTTAATATAACAAATGCAAGTCACAAATCCGGTCACACTTATAAATTTTATATACTTTTTTAAAAAAGTTTGTGACTCTTTTATATTCATTGGCATTTTTATTCAAAAAAAGACTTGCATCGTACAAGTCATCGGTATTTTATCGTTTTATTTGACAGTAAGATAAGGAGCTTTTCGGATATTTTCAAAAAAAGATGATTTGCAAAAAGTGCAAATCATCGATGCGGAGAAAGAGGGATTTACCCGCTTGCGCTGCTGCGCTCGCGGCGCGCCGTGACGCTCCTCCTGCCACCGGCAGCGCGCTACGGCGGTTCAAATCCGTTGAATTCATGTGTCGAACCAAAAAAAGCACCCTGCTGGGTGCTTCTTTTTGGCGGAGAAGTAGGAACACAATATTTTGCAAAAAAAAGATGATTTGCAAAAAGTGCAAATCATCGGTGGCGGAGAAAGAGGGATTTGAACCCTCGCTACGATTCTCTCGTACTACTCCCTTAGCAGGGGAGCCCCTTCGGCCTCTTGGGTATTTCTCCGAATTCATGTTTTATATTTTATTTGGAGATATCCGCCTTTAAAAAATTGGCGGAGAAGGTGGGATTCGAACCCACGGTACCTTGCGGTATCACTGGTTTTCAAGACCAGCTCCTTAAACCCCTCGGACACCTCTCCCCGAAATCTAATGCATACCGATTATATCAAAGTAATTTTTGAATGTCAACCTTCGCACAAGATAATCTTATTTTTTTGCTTTTTCGCGCTTTTATAATGAAAGGACCTCATTTATGAGGTCCTTTTTTATATTGCTTTATGCTTCTTCGGTCGTTTCTTCCAACTGCTCTTCCTGTTCCTGAGGCAGTTTTGCAATACTTACGACCTGTTCATCCTGACCAAGGCGCATGATGCGTACACCCTGTGCAGATCTGCCAAATACCGAGATACCCCTTGCCTCCATACGGATGATGACGTTGGAGTTGTTGATGATCACGATATCTTCATCTTCCCCTACGGTGACGATGCCGGCCAGATTACCCGTCTTTTTGCTGAGATTCATGGTCTTTGCACCCAGACCGCCACGTGCCTGTTCACGGTATTCGTCTGCAGTACTGCGTTTACCGAAACCGTTTTCGGAGATAACCAATACATGCTGATCATCCCGCAGTACCCCTGCACCGATGACATAGTCACCTTCTCTGAGTTTCATACCGCGTACACCCACTGCCACTCTGCCCATGGGGCGTACATCCTTTTCGTGGAATGCAATGGCCATACCCTCGTGAGAGCCGATGATGATCTTGTCTTCACCATGGGTCTTAAGCACGCTTACCAATTCATCCTCTTCACGCAGCGCGATCGCAATGATACCATTCTGACGAATGTTTGCAAATGCGGCCAATTCCGTCTTTTTGATGATACCTTCCTTGGTGATCATGACCAGATTGGAATCTTCGTCCATGCTCTGGATAGGGAATACGGCAGATACCTTCTCGCCGTCATCCAATGCCAGCATATTGACGATTGCCATACCCTTTGCAGAACGCTCGTATGCCGGGATCTGGTAACACTTTTTGATATATACCTTACCTTTTGTGGTAAAGAACAAAATATTGTTATGGGTCGAACTGGTAAAGATATCTTTGACCGCATCTTCCTCTTTGGTAGCAAGACCGGTAATACCTTTGCCGCCGCGCCGCTGTACACGGTAGTTATCGCTGGCAGTACGCTTGATATATCCCTGCTGTGTCAGCGTGATGACCATATCCTCTTCCTGGATCAGATCTTCGATATCGATCTCGTCTTCGGCATGACCGATAGCAGTACGTCTTTCATCGGAATAACGCGCCTTGATATCCTGCAGGTCTTTTTTGATGATGTCATAAACCAGTGCCGGTTCTTCCAGTACCCGTCTGAAATATGCGATCTGTTTGGACAGTGTATCGTATTCTTCCTGCAATCTGTTTCTTTCCAGACCGGTCAATCTCTGCAGACGCATATCCAGGATCGCCTGCGCCTGTACTTCAGTAAAGGCAAATTTTTCGATCAATGCCAGACGTGCAGTTGTACCGTCTTTGGATGCACGGATGGTATGGATGATCTCGTCGATAACATCCAGTGCCTTCAGCAGGCCTTCCAGAATATGTGCACGTTTAAGCGCCTTCTCCAGATCAAATCTGGTACGGCGTTCAATTACCTCGCGCTGATACTTGATATATTCGGTCAAAACCTCTTTGATATTGAGTACGCGGGGTTCGCTGTCCACCAATGCCAGCATAATAATGCCGTAGCTGATCTGCAGCTGTGTATGCTTATACAGCTGATTGAGCACTACAGATGCATTGGCACCCTTTTTGAGGTCGATGACCACACGCATACCTGTATGGTCTGATTCGTCGTTGGCATCGGCAATACCGTCAATTTTCTTGTCTCTTGCCAGTTCACGGATGGTGCCGACCAGCACTTCCTTATTGACCTGATAAGGGATCTCGGTAATGACGATCTTCTGATGATCTTTTTCTACCTCGATCTCAGACTTTGCACGCAGCACGATCTTGCCGCGGCCGGTGTGATATGCCTGACGGATGCCGGAGTATCCGATGATCTCGCCGCCGGTGGGGAAGTCAGGTCCTTTCAGATGCTGCATCAGCTGATCAATGGTAATATCCGGATCATCGATACATGCACAGGTAGCATCCACGACCTCACCCAGATTGTGGGGCGGGATGTTGGTCGCCATACCTACCGCAATACCGCCGGAGCCGTTTACCAGCAAATTCGGGAAACGGGAAGGCAGCGTAACGGGCTGCTGCAAGGTTCCGTCAAAGTTCGGGTAAAAATCTACGGTATCTTTATCGATATCACGGACAAGTTCCATGGCGATCTTGCCCATTCTGGCTTCGGTATAACGCATTGCTGCTGCACCGTCGCCGTCAACAGAGCCGAAGTTACCGTGTCCGTCTACCAGCAGATATCTGGTAGAAAAGTCCTGCGCCATACGGACCATACTGTCGTAAATAGCAGAATCACCATGGGGGTGATATTTACCCAAAACGTCACCGACGATACGCGCACTCTTCTTGTGAGGCTTATCCGGTGTGATGCCCTGCTCGGACATAGAGTAGATAATACGTCTGTGTACCGGCTTCAGACCGTCCCTTACATCCGGCAAAGCACGGTTGATGATAACCGCCATTGCATAGGAAATAAAGGATTTTTTCATTTCGCCCCCAAGATCGAGGGGAATGATACGGGATGTATTGTTATTGTTATTTTGTGTTTCCATTCTTGATTGCTCCCGTTATCAGATATCCAGGCTGGCTTTATCTACCATCTTGGAGTTTTCTTCGATAAAGTTGCGGCGAGGTTCTACTTCTTCGCCCATAAGGATCGTAAACAGTTCATCTGCTTCCATTGCGCTTTCCAGCGTGATCTGCATCAGCGTGCGTCCGTTGGGATCCATGGTGGTCTCTTTTAACTGTACGGCATCCATTTCACCCAGACCTTTATAACGCTGAATTTCATACCCCGTACCGGGATGTTCTTCCAGATACTTTACACGTTCCTCTTCCGTATACGCATAGAAAATTTCTTTTCCTTTGGAAATACGGTACAAAGGCGGCAATGCTGCATATACATGCCCCTGTTCGATGATGGGACGCAGATAGCGATAGAAGAAAGTGAGCAGCAAAATACGGATATGGCTGCCGTCTACGTCTGCATCCGTCATAATGATGATCTTGTCGTAACGCAGCTTTGAAATATCAAATTCCGGACCGTAACCGGTACCGAATGCAGTGATCATTGCACGGATTTCTGCGTTATCCAGCGCCTTTTCCACACGGGTCTTTTCTACATTGAGTATTTTACCGCGCAAAGGCAGGATAGCCTGCGTTTTTCTGTTACGCCCGTTCTTGGCACTGCCGCCTGCAGAGTCACCCTCTACAATAAAAATTTCGCGTTCGGACACATCCTTGCTGGTGCAGTCTGCCAATTTGGAAGGCATGGAGAATAAACCGGATTTTTTACGGGTCACATCTCTTGCCTTTCTGGCTGCTTCTCTTGCGGAGCGGGCCAGCAGACACTTTTCAATGATCCGTTTTGCTTCTTTGGGATTTTCCTCCAGATATTCGCTCAACACCTTGCTCACGATATTATCGGTAAACGTACGCATGGAACTGTTACCCAGTTTTGTCTTGGTCTGTCCTTCAAACTGCGGTTCGGGCAGTTTGACACTGATGACCGCTACCAGACCTTCACGTACGTCATCACCGCTCAGATTTTCATCTTTTTCTTTGAGCAAATTGTATTTTTTTGCATAGTTATTGATGGATTTGGTCAATGCCGCACGGAAGCCCATTTCGTGGGTACCGCCTTCTACGGTATTGATATTGTTTGCAAAGGAGAACGTAGTGGCATCGTATCTGTCGTTATACTGCATAGCGACTTCTACGATATTCATGTCCTTTTCTCCATACATATAGATGACTTTATCCAGCAGCGTGTTTTTTCCTTTATTCAGGTATTCCACAAAGGAAATAATACCGCCTTCATAATAATACTCGTGCTGTTCCTGCGGCTCTTTTCTCTCGTCGGTAATGCTGATGCGAATACCTCTGTTCAAAAATGCCATTTCTCTGAAACGTCTGCGCAGCGTATCATAATCGAATTCTACAGTTTCGAAGATTTCTGGATCCGGGAAGAACTCGATGGTCGTACCGGTACCGTCGGATTTTGCAATTTCATATACTTCGCACTGGGGCACACCACGGGAATATTCCTGAGAAACGATACGGCCGTCTCTTTCTACCGTTGCGATCAATTTATGAGACAGTGCATTTACAACAGATACACCTACACCATGCAGACCGCCGGATACTTTGTATCCGCCGCCGCCAAACTTACCGCCGGCATGCAGCATGGTCAAAGCAACTTCCAACGTAGATTTTCCCGTCTGTTCATTGATACCCGTAGGAATACCGCGTCCGTTATCTTTGATACGGGCACTGCCTTCTTTGGTCAGCGTTACTTCGATACGGTTACAAAATCCCGCCATCGCTTCGTCAATGGAGTTATCTACGATCTCATATACCAAATGATGCAAGCCGCGTTTGTCTGTAGAACCGATATACATACCCGGACGCTTACGTACCGGATCCAGACCTTCCAATATCTGAATTTGGCTCTCATCATAAGTGGACGATGTTTTTTCTGCCATACTCTTCTCCTGTCTCCCGCTCCAAAACCGCAAAAAAACCTGCCTTTGTTTTCCGCAAAACAAGGCAAAGGAATTTGTTTTTTCAGAACGTAAATTTAAAATTTCTTCTTTATTATATATTATACCTCAATTTCATGTTTTCTAAAAGACTTTTCGCTCTTTTTTATATAAAAAAACGCCCAAAAAGGGCGTTAAAATCGTTTTTTTACAGTCACTTGACTTGTTTTACCTTTGCATGGTCCACCTGATAATATGCGGCTTCCGGGAAGCGCTGCATACCATCGATATCCGTACAGGTAATAAAGACCTGTTTTTTGCTGACGATCTCCATCAGGCTCTCTTTCCGGCGTTTATCCAATTCTGAAAATACATCGTCCAGCAGCAGTATCGGGCTTTCCCCCGTCTGCTCTTGCGCAATCTCCAAAGCTGCCAATTTGATAGCCAGCAGTGCCGTTCGCTGTTGCCCCTGAGATGCATAGATCTTGGAATCTTTCCCATTGATGAAAATTTCCAGATCTTCACGATGGGGTCCTACCAGAGAAATTCCTATTTCCCGTTCTCTTTTTGCATTTATCTGCATTTTTTCCAGCAATCCTGTCTGTATATCCTCTGCTTCTGTGCTGCTCTTATATCGGATTTGTATGCTTTCCGTTACGTTTTGAAGATTCTGATAAAATGCCGCACCGTATTGATTGAGTTTTTCTACAAATACCCTTCTTCTGCGAATAATGCCGGCACCGTATTGTGCCAGCTGCACATTATACGCTTCTATGACGCCGTCCTTTGCATGCATATCCTTGAGCAGTTTATTTTTGCTTTTCAGAGCCAACACATAACTTTGTACATCCCGGTAATACCCGCTGCTGATCTTACAAAGTTCCATATCCATCATGCGGCGTCTGAGTGAAGGGGATTCCTTAATGATCCTCAGATCCTCCGGTGCAAATACGATGGAATTCATAGCACCCATCAATTCGGATATTTTCTTGATGGGAAGCCCATTGAGTTTTACACTGCGCTTTGCTTCCCCAAAAATGCCGATCTCAATTTTTCCGCGATGGGAACCGGTACTGTATCCGGCAAAAATGCCGGCAAAGGGCTGGCCTTCGCGGATCAATTTGCTGTCCTGCGTACCCCGGAAGGATTTGCCGCAGGACAAATAATTGATCGCCTCTATCAGGTTTGTTTTTCCCATGGCATTTCTGCCCACAAATACATTGATCCCGTGTGAGAGTTCTGAAAGCTCTAACGATTTAAAATTTCGGAAATCACGCAGTGACAGTCTTTCCAGACGCATGGATACAAACCCTTTCTGATGCTTTATTCTGCTACATTGACCGGAACGACCAGATACAGGAACTCGTCTCCGGAAACCGGCTTGATGACGCAGGGCTGCAGTCTGCCGGTAAATTCCATATACACTTCTTCGTCTTCCACGACCTTAAATACATCCAGCAGGAATTTTGCATTGAATGCGATACGCAGCATATCTCCCTGCATGTCTACCGGCAATTTATCCTGCGTCTCACCATATTCGGATTTGGACTGAAGATCGATATAGGAATTTTCAATAGACATACGGATCAGGTTGGAGCTGTCTTCTCTTGCCAATACCATCATCAGTTCCAGGCTGCGTTCAAACAAACCGGTGTTGACACGCACACGGGTCTTATACTGCATCGGGATAATGGCACGGTAATTAATAAATTCGCCATCCAGCAGGCGTGTAAAAATCTCTACGCTTTCGCTGGAAAGATAGCAGGCATTATCATTGAAACAAAGGGTAACATCTCCATCTTCCTCATTCATGATACGGGAAGCTTCCTTGAGCATTTTGGAAGGAACGACCGCTTTGATTTTAGTCTTGGTGCTGATCGGTGTTACTTTCTTTGCCATACGGATGCCGTCGATACCTACTACACTTAAGGTACCTGCATCGGGATCTGTCTCGATCAGCAGACCGGTGAAAATAGGTCTGTCTTCTGCCGTATATGCGGAAAAGGCAGTTTTATCGATCATTTCTTTGAAGATCTTCTGCTTGATGGTGATCTTTTTATCCTCTGCTGCATCCATTTCGGGGAATGCGGGGAACTGCTGTGCATCCATCTCTGAAAGAACAGCACTGGAGTTGGCACCGCTGATACGGATGGAAGCTTCCTCTCTTTCAAAGATCAACTCACCGGAAGGAAATTTATTGACGATATCATACAGGATGCGTGCAGGGATCGCCGTTTCACCGGGCTGTTCTACCTGTGCATATACCGTCGTTTTCATTGCAGTTGTCATATCAAATGCATCCAGAACCAAAGATTGTTCTACGGTTTTGATATGGATACATTCCAAAATAGATTTCTGATATTTACCGTATGCGGCACGCATGACGATGTTGATGCCTTTGATAAGTTCTTCCTTATTGCAGATAAACTTCATAATTGGCTCCTTCTTGTTTTATGACGATTAAAATATTAATTTGTAGTGGTTATTATAGGGAGTGTTGATAATGTGGATAACTTTGTGTATAAGCATGAATAAAGGCTTTTTCAGATGCACATACTGTCAGTTTCGTGTGGATTGCGCATGGATGCGTTGTATAAATTCTGTTTTTTGTTGTGTATAACTTTTGAAAAGCAAAAAAAGTAAAAGAATAAACGCAATAAAATCTGTAAAAATGCAGGAGTTTTTATACAAATAACTGACAGTTTATGTACAGAAATTCCACAAAGTTGTCAACAAATGTGGATAACATCATTCTTTGATCTTTTGAGTGATCTCAGCAATGATATTCTGAAGTTCGGGGTCTTTTTCCATATCTTCGGAAATCTTTTTATGTGCATGCAGCACTGTGGTATGGTTGGTAATACCGACACACTCGCCGATCTTCTGATTGGTAAGGTCGGTCAGAGTTTTCAGAAGATACATGATAATCTGACGGGGATATGCAATATTGCGGCTCTTTGTCTTCATCATAATGGAATCTTCGGGAATATCGTAATATTCACACACGGTATGAATAACCATTTTGGGTGTGATCATACGGGAAGAAGGCGCGGTAAAGAAAGATCCCAGTGCGTTGATGGCTACGTTCAGTGTGATGGATGTCAGGCTGCTGTCCAGCTGTGCACCTGCAATAACGCGTTTGAGTGCACCTTCCAGGTCACGGATATTGGAAGCTTCCTTGGAAGCAATATAGGTAAATACTTCATCATCGATTTCCAGTGTACAACGGGTGAGTTCACGGATATACGGCGCTTTCTTTTTCAAAATAGCAACACGGGTCTCATAATCCGGCAGACCGATATCGGTGGTAAGTCCCCATTTGAAACGGGAAATCAGACGTTCTTCCAGTTTGGGGATTTCTTCCGGGGGTTTATCCGAGGATATAACGATCTGCTTATTTGCTTCCCGCAATGTATTAAAGGTATGGAACAGTTCCTCCTGCGTCTCACGGGCACGGGAGATAAACTGAATGTCGTCGATCAGCAGCGCATCGGCACGACGGAATTTATTCCGGAAATCATCGGAGTTCTGACTCTGAATGGATTTGATAAATTCGTGGGTAAAGGATTCGGTCGTGATATAGATGATTTTTGCTGAGGGATTATTTTGCAGAATACGGTTGGCAATGGCATGCATCAAGTGTGTTTTTCCAAGACCGCTGCCGCCATAGATAAACAGCGGGTTATAGGCGATACCCGGATTATTGGCAACGGCAAGAGAAGCGGCATGGGCCATATTATTGGTTTTGCCGACAACGAATGTATCAAACGTATAGTACGGATTGAGCGCGATATCTCCCTGTACATTTGCCTGTCTGGGGCGGGAGAGCATACGGCTGTCCAACTCCTGCTGTGTCAGAAAGAATACCTCCATGGCCCGGTCATGCCCATGGGTCTCAAAATAGCAGGATTTCAAAGTCTGATGAATCTGTTGTGCAAAACGGATTTCCACCTGTTCTTTGGAATTTTCGTCTTGTACTTTAAAAATATATTGTCCGTTTTCTTCATAAACGGGTTGTAATTTTTTGATATAGTTATCAAAAGGGATACTGTTGCCGCTGGGACCGTAAATCAGTTCCAGGCGTTTCAGCGCCGCTTCCCAAAGAACAGTAAAGGAATTCATAAGTTTACTCCTAAAAAACCGATAATTAACCATTGTAAGAATAGTTTGGATATTATTATATCATAAAGAAAAAAATCATTGAAGAGAAAGAATCGAATATTGCGAAGGAATATATAAGACTATATATATAGTAAGGTTATCCACAAAAATAAGAAAACTATCCACAAAGTGTGGATAACGATGATTTTTTGAAAAATCCCTTATATAAGGTCTAACGCAGATATTTATCAACATTTGCACTAAAAGTTATCCACAATTGTTGATAACTATTTTAAAATATATACATTCTGTTGATAACTTTTTTTCACGAATTTTTATAAAATTTATCGAAAGTTTGTGCGGATATTTTTCAGCGCTGATCAAAATAGGCATATCAGGGTGAAGAAACCGTTGAAAAAGCTGAAAATTGCGGTATAATATAGCATTGACGATATATGGATTTGATTTTGTGTTGACATCAAAAATGTTTTTCTATATAATATAGTCGTCTTTTTATCGAAAAAAAGTGGCTCACGCACTTTAAGATAAACAACAATTCACATTTTTGCGAGGTAATGATAATGAAGAGAACTTTCCAGCCCAAAAAACGTCATCGCAGCAAAGTGCATGGCTTCCGTAAGCGCATGAAGACCCTTAACGGCCGTAACGTGCTCAAGCGCAGACGCAACAAAGGCAGAAAAAAACTGACAGCTTAGTCTTAGTAGCTTGCAGGGCTGTATTTTTATAGGTACAGCCCTGTGCTTTTAATACGGGACGTATTGTGGAAGCAACAAGATTCGATAACACAAGAAAAAAACTTGTAACACTGAAAAAAAATAAAGAATTTACCTTTTTGTATCACAGGGGCAAATCCTGTTCTACCAAACTGATGGTACTGATTTATTTCAAAAACCGATACGGCGGTATGCGGAGTGGTTTTTCTGTCAGCAAAAAGGTGGGCAAAGCAGTGGTGCGCAATAAGGTGCGCCGGCGTCTGAAAGAATCAATGCGTGCTTTGCTACAGGAAAACACGAGCCATGTTCATGCAAATATGATTTTTGTTGCAAGAACGCCGATCGTGCAGGCTTCCTATAGTCAAATAAAAAAGGATATGAAATATCTCATGAAAAAGGCAGGGCTTTTTGAGACGGAAACTGCCGATCAGGGTGAAACAAAGTGAAACGGATTATACTGTTTCTGATCCGTGTCTATCGGGAAGGAATTTCACCGTATTTTCCCGGAAAGTGCAGATATACCCCCACTTGTTCGCAATACGCATACGAAGCCGTGAGCAAATACGGTGCGTTGAAGGGAAGCTGGCTGGCAATCAAACGGATTTGCAGATGCCATCCTTTTCATAAAGGTGGGTATGATCCTGTTCCATAACATGAGAATTTGGAGGATATATGGGTTTTTTGAATGATAACTTTATCGCCGATTTCTTTTTATTGGCGGTTCAATGGCTCTATCAGTTTTTGCAGGAGTACTCGCTGACAATCATTATTGTCGCATTGTTTGTAAGATTGCTGACACTGCCTATGGATATAAAGCAGCGTGCCAACAGCAAAAAGATGGTGAAGATCGCTCCGGAAGTGGAAAGCCTGAAAAAGCGCTATGCCAATAATCCGGATCAGATCAATATCCGTGTCAATAAATTGTACAAGGAACGCGGTATCAACCCTATGGCAGGCTGCCTGCCTATGATCCTGCAGATGGTGTTCCTGTTTGCTTTCTATGGCGCCCTGCAGAAGATCGCTACCAAAGAAACGATGTCTATCGTGCTGCGCGCAGCAGAAGACGGTGCTGCAAATGTACAGCTGACCAAGTGGCTGTGGGTCAACAACCTGTGGCAGCCCGACTCCGGTATGGCAGGGGTTATGCCCAGTGCTGCAGAGTTCCTTTCGTTCCTGCAGAGCAATACCAATACCATCACACCTCAGACTATGGGGATCCTGCAGAGCAAAGGCCTTGTTCTGTTCAGTGAGGGCATCATGAGCGTCAATGAAGCGTCTTATAATGCTCTGACCGCAGGTATTATTTCCGCAAACGGTCTGACCGGTATGAATAACGGCTGGTTCATTTTGCCCGTACTTTCCGGCGGCAGTATGTTCCTGCAGCAGATGATTTCCACAAAGCTGAATCCCAATCCTTCTATGGATCAGCAGATGGGTATGATGAAGATCATTTACCCGATCATCTCCTTTGTGATCTGTCTGAGCAGTAATACCATGTTTGCAATTTACTGGACCTTCACCAGTTTGTACAGCATTCTGGTAGATATGATCTTTAACATGATCTACCGGGCAAAGGAAAAGAAACAGAAGGCTGCTGTGCAAACGGCGCAGTGACACACAGAAAGGAAAAGATTCATGACGAATACGGCATGTGATAAAGCCCTCGAAGCAAAGGGCAAAACCGTAGAAGAAGCGATTTTTAACGGCCTTGAACTGATGGGTCTGGGGATCGATCAGGTACATGTAGATATCCTTCAGGAAGCAAAAGGTTTCCTGGGTCTCGGCAAATCTGTTACTGTACGGTTGACGAAGAAATCCAACGGTGCAGATAAGGCAGAGGAATTTTTGGATGGCTTGTTTGCAAAGATGGGCCTTACAGCCCGCGCTCATGCGGAAGAAACAGAAGACAGCATCAATATCAATATTGATGGAGATTCTACCGGTGTGCTGATCGGCCGCCGCGGTGAGACGCTGGACAGTATCCAGTATCTGACCAGCCTGGTGATCAATAAAGATACCGAAGGCTACAAGCGTATTTTCATCGACACTGAAAACTACCGCAAGAAGAGAGAAGAAACGCTGGTAAATCTGGCAAACCGCATTGCCGGCAAGGTAGCAAAGACCGGCCGCCGTGTGGTATTGGAGCCTATGAATCCTTATGAGCGCCGGATCCTGCACGCTACACTGCACGATCATCCGTCGGTCAGCACGGTATCTGAAGGTGAAGAGCCTTACAGACGCGTTATCATCAAAAAGAAGCGCAGCGGAAACAACAATAAATAAGTAAAGGAAAAAGGGCTGAAATAATGCCCTTTTTTGGAATCTAAAAATGATTGGTCAGAATGATACCATTTGTGCACAGGCAACGGCAGCGGGAAACGGCGGTATCGCCATTCTCCGTATCAGCGGACCGCGTGCATTGGAAATCGCCGGACAGGTGTTTTTCACAAAAAAACAGAGAAAAACCTTCAAGCCTCGCTATATGTATCTGGGTGAAGTGCGCAGTCAGGATACCTTGATCGACGGTGCACTTGGTGTGTATTTCAAAGCACCGCATTCCTATACGGGAGAAGATGTATTTGAATTGCACTGTCATGGCGGCGTGATGGCAGCAAAGCAGACATTGGAGTTGCTTATGCAGCACGGTGCGCGTCCCGCACAACCGGGCGAATTCACAAAGCGTGCCTTTTTACACGGAAAAATGGATATTTCCGCAGCGGAAGCGGTGGCCGATCAGATCGGTGCATTGTCGGAAAAGGGTGCACAAATGGCAGCACGGCAAATGCAGGGCGAGTTGGCCAACAGCATTTTGGATATGCAGCGTACGCTGACGGATATTTTGGCGGAAATGGAAGCAGGGATCGAATACCCTGAGGATGATCTGGAATTGCAGATCGCAGGGGACGCATTGCCGCAGCTGCACGCATTGTATGCACGGATCGCAGCGCTGCACGGCAGTTTCCGTCAGGGAAAACTGATCAGGGAAGGGATCCGCGTGGCTCTGGCAGGACGCCCGAATGTCGGAAAATCTTCGCTGCTCAATGCCATTTTCGGAGAAGACCGCGCCATTGTCAGCAATATCCCGGGAACGACCCGCGATGTAATTTCCGAACACTATATGCTGAACTCTTTGCCAATCATGTTTCTGGATACGGCGGGCGTACGTGATACAAGAGATGTGATAGAACGTATCGGTGTGGAGCGTACCCATCAGGCAATCGACAGTGCTGCGGTGGTGGTACTGGTTTTGGATAGTTCCGAGAGTCTGCAGCAGGAAGACGAGCAGGTATATGCCTATGCAAAGCAGACAGGTGCACCTGTTCTTATTGCACTCAATAAGGCGGATCTGCAAGTAAAACTGACAAAGGAACAGGTAGAGAAAAACTTTGACGCGCCGGTGATCGAGATCGCAGCATTGCACAGAACCGGTATCGATCTGTTACTGGAAACATTGTATCAGATGGCGGTAGGTGATCAGGGGCTGCAGGAAGGCATGGTTATCACCAACAGCCGTCATGCGTTTTCTCTGCAATGTGCGCTGCAGTCGCTGCAGGACGGTATTGCAGCGTTGGAAGCAGGCATCGATCTGGATTGCGCGTCTATCGATCTGCACGACGCATGGCGGTACTTGGGAGAGATTACGGGGCAGACCCTGGATGAACAGATAATCGATCGGATTTTTGAGAAGTTCTGTCTCGGAAAATGATCGGTAACAGAGGAAATGTTTATGAATTATTATGATGGCGGAAAATATGATGTGATCGTGGTCGGCGGTGGCCATGCGGGTATAGAGGCTGCATTGGCCGGTGCCCGTATGGGAAAGAAGACTTTGCTCATGACACTCAATCCGGACAGTATCGGTCTGATGCCCTGCAACCCGTCTATCGGCGGTACGGCAAAAGGTCATCTGGTAAGAGAAATCGATGCATTGGGCGGACAGATGGGTCTGGCGATCGACGCAACATTTATACAGATCAAAATGCTGAATACCGGTAAAGGTCCGGCAGTACATTCTTTGCGTGCACAGGCAGATAAGAAACAGTACCAGACATATATGAAGCAGGTATTGGAAAATACCGATCTGCTGGAAGTACGGATGGGTGAAGTGACGGACCTGTGTGTGGAAAACGGCAAAGTGACTGCAGTATATACGGCGTGCGGTGCAAAACTGCATTGCGGTGCAGTGGTATTGGCGACCGGTGTTTACCTGAAGGGTAAAGTGATCATTGGCGAGTTTTCGCAGGAAAGCGGCCCGGCAGGTTTGATGGGCGCCAATCATTTGAGTGGTGCCATGACCAGACTGGGTATGGAACTGCAGCGGTTCAAGACGGGTACACCTGCCCGTGTAGATGCCCGCAGCCTGGACTTTTCCAAGATGACTCCTCAGTACGGTGATGAGCGCATCATCCCCTTCTCTTTTATGAGCGGAAAGATCGAGCGTGAGCAGGTGCCGTGCTATTTGACATACACCAATGAAAAGACCCACGCCATCATTCGTGAGAACATCCATAGAAGCCCGTTGTTCAGCGGACAGATCAAAGGCACAGGCCCCAGATATTGTCCCTCGATTGAAGATAAAGTGGTAAAATTCCCGGATCGTGAACGCCATCAGCTGTTTATCGAGCCGGAAGGTCTGTCTACACGGGAAATGTATGTACAGGGTATGTCGTCCAGCTTGCCGGAAGAGGTACAGATCGCTTTTTACCGCACCATTCCCGGTATGGAGAATGTACGGTTTACAAGAACTGCCTACGCGATCGAATATGACTGTATCGATCCGCTGCAACTGAAACTGAATCTGGAGTACAAGCATATTGGCGGTCTGTTCTTTGCAGGGCAGATCAATGGTTCCTCCGGTTATGAGGAAGCGGGTGCACAGGGTATCATTGCAGGTATCAACGCAGTACGTTACCTCCAGCAGGAACCACCCATGATACTGGGCAGAGATCAGGCATACGCAGGCGTATTGGTAGATGATCTGGTCACAAAGGGAACCAGAGAACCTTATCGTATGATGACATCCCGTGCGGAATACCGCCTCTTGCTGCGTCAGGATAATGCCGATGCCCGTCTTTGCCGGATCGGCAGAGAGATGGGTTTGGTCGATGATGCCCGTTATGATCGCTTTATGTATAAAATGGACGCCATCAGACGCTTTAAGGAACGGCTGGAGCAAACACCTGCAAAAGCACATATGTCCCGGGCACTGACGGGGACAGACCCCAGCGGTCCTCAGAAACTGGCTGATATTCTCAAACGGCCGGGCGTAAAGGCAGCAGATGTCCTGCCCTATATCGGCGTGGAAGAATTA
This sequence comes from Clostridia bacterium, assembly GCA_017531505.1. Taxonomy (GTDB): domain Bacteria; phylum Bacillota; class Clostridia; order Christensenellales; family Christensenellaceae; genus QANA01. The sequence goes on from JAFXKX010000001.1 coordinate 16,024, forward strand.
CCGGATGAAGAGATCCTGGACAGCCTGGAGACAGAGGTAAAGTACGAAGGGTATATCGATAAGCAGGTACGGCAGGTAGAACAGTTCCGCAGCCTGGAAAACCGTCGCCTCCCTCAGGGGTTTGATTATCACAGCATCAGCGGTCTGCGTATCGAAGCACGTATGAAGCTGCAGGCGGCACAACCCGAGAATATCGGACAGGCAGCCCGTATCTCCGGCGTATCTCCGGCAGATATCTCTGTCTTGTTGGTTTATTTTGAAAAAGACGCTGCAACCAAAGCGTAAGAGAGGATCGTTATGGAATTATATACTTGTCTGACAGCGCAGGGCATAGCGCCGGATGCTGCGAGAAAAATGGAAGAATATGGTAACGCCGTAGCAGAAGCCAATGAAAAGTTTAATCTGACGCGTATTCTTTCCCCTGAAGACATGGCAAAGAGCCATTTTGTAGACTCGATCGATGCGGCAAGAAAGGGATATTTTGCAGAGGCAAAAACAGTCATTGACATCGGTACCGGTGCCGGATTCCCCGGGGTACCGTTGGCGATCTATCTGCCCCAAGTGCAAGTTACCGTAATGGATTCTTCTGAGAAGAAAACAAACTTTATTCGTGAGAGTTGTGAAAAACTGAATATACCGGTGCAGGTCGTATGCGGACGCAGCGAAGAACTGGCAAGGGAACCTCAATATTTCCAAAAGTTTGATATTGCCGTTGCGCGTGCGGTGGCGCGACTGAATGTATTGCTGGAACTGGTGGCACCTTATGTAAAGATGGGCGGACACTTTTTGGCGTACAAAGGCAGCAGCGCATTGGAAGAAGTGGAAGAAGCGCAGAGTGCAGCAGAAAAACTGGGTATGGAACTGGTGGAAGTGGTTTCTGCCGGCCCCGAGGATACCAGGCATATGTTGGCAGTCTATCGCCGCGTGAAAGATACGCCTGCAAAATTGCCGAGAAAATACGGTAAGATTAAAAAGAATCCGCTTTGATATGCATATATGGGAAAACAGACAACACAGTCGACGATCGGTCGGCTGTGTTTTTGTTTACGGCGAAAGTGCAGCCAGCAAGTCGCAAAACTGTTGCTGTGTCGGCGCCTGCTGCGGGGCATATAACATACAGCAGCCATATAGCCACTCGAGCGTCCGGCGCCGGGCGGGACCGGGTAATGCCGTAAACATAGTAAGCAAAAAAGGGAATACAGGGGTATCTGTCGTATCCTCCGGAAACAGTGCGGAAATCAGCTGAAAGAAATCAAGACGATAAAATTCACAAAGTTTATACAGCGATAGGATGTTGGGCACAGATCTTCCGTGCTCATAATTGCCGATGGTACTGCGGCGCACTCCCAATCTCTGAGCGGCCTGCTCTTGCGTGAGACCTGCGTGCTGCCGCGCCCGGCGAAGAAGCGTATGTAAAGTCTGCATATGGTACCTCCTTTGGATAAGTCGAGTTTATCACACATTTCTTTGTTTTTTGTAAAGACGACAAATCTTTGCACATTTCGTATGTAAAAGACAATTTTTTATACATTTCATCGATTGACGAAGGGATGACTTTGCCTCAGAATAATGGCAGAACATATCGAAAAATGCTTTTATATACGACTTTTGCCGAATAAGTACTGCTTTTGAAAGTCGTGCAGGAAATATTTCCGCAAAAGAGAATTTTAAGCGTATAAAACTTTACAAAAGAAGGATGGAACATCTATGGAACAGATCGTAATAAAACAACCGCCGGCACAGGAATATACACAGACGGCTTATGAGTTGGTGCCCATTGCCCGGATATATCCCAATCCTTATCAACCGCGGAAATATTTCTCGGAACAAAGCATTCGGGAATTATCTGACTCTATCCGTCAGATCGGATTGCTGCAACCCATCAATGTACGGCGCTGCAGCGACGGTAAGTACGAACTAATAGCAGGAGAACGCCGGCTGCGTGCATGTAAGGCGGCTGGATACAGTTATATCAAGGCGCTGGTGAGCGGCACATTGACGGATGAAGAACTTGCTACCATTGCCATGATAGAAAATTTGCAGCGGGAAAATCTTCATTTCTTTGAAGAGGCTGAAGGGTACCAAAGTTTATTGCGGGAGCACGGGCTGACACAGGAGGAACTGGCACGGCGGCTGAGCAAGAATCAGTCGACCATTGCCGACAAACTGCGGATCCTCAAACTTTCCAGAGTGGTGAAGGAGAAAATATTGACTGCGGGATTATCCGAACGGCATGCGCGGGCACTGCTGAGGCTGCATAATGAACGTGCGCAGCTGGCACTGATCGAGAAGATTTTACAGGAAGGACTATCGGTGAAAGCGACAGAAGAGTTGGTAGAAAAAGAGTTGAAGCAACTTTACGGGGAAGAGAAAAACAGACAGGCCGCAAGTTTCCGCTTGCGCTGCAGTAATACATTATACCTGAATACGCTGCGCCGGACATTGGACAAAATCGAACTGCTGGGTGTAAGAACAGAACTGAATTATACGGATCTGGGCGATAAACTTGAGGTTGTGATACAAATACATAAATAAAATGTTTCACGTGAAACAAAGACGCCCAGGAGGCGTCTTTTCTTTTGTTTAACAGTTGAAAAAGCGTATGGAACTTGCTACAATGGATAAGCGGAGGTGCAATATGGGCAAAATAATCGTAGTTGCAAATCAGAAAGGCGGCGTGGGAAAGACAACGACATCTGTCAATCTGTCGGCTTGCCTTGCACAGCTTGGAAAGCGTACACTGCTGATCGATGCTGACCCTCAGGGAAACGCCACCAGCGGTGTGGGTATCGATAAACCGAAACTGGAAAATTCAATATATGATGTAATGATCAATAACCTGCCGGCAGAGCAGGCGATCATTTCCACGGCTGTGGAGGGACTGGATCTGCTGCCGTCCAATATCGATCTTGCAGGTGCAGAGATCGAGATGGTATCCATGATTGCGCGGGAAACGATCCTGGCACGGTCGCTGCGATCTGTGCGGGATAAATACGATTTCATTCTGATTGATGCACCGCCGTCTTTAGGGTTGATCACACTGAATGCATTTGCCGCTGCCGATCAGGTGCTGATCCCCATTCAGTGCGAATTTTATGCGCTGGAGGGGTTGTCTCAGCTGATCAAAACCATCAGCCTGATCAAAAAGCATATCAATAAACATCTGGAGATAGAGGGCGTTGTGCTGACGATGTATGACGGCCGTACAAACCTTTCTATTCAGGTTGCGGAAGAAGTAAAGCGTTTCTTCCCGGAGAAAGTACATGGAGCGGTGATCCCGCGCAATGTAAGACTCGGTGAAGCGCCCAGTCACGGTATGCCCATCACGGTGTATGATCCGCGCTGTGCAGGTGCGGAAGCATATATGGATCTGGCACGGGAAGTTATAGGTTCGGAGGAGTAATATGGCAAAAAAAGCAGCATTGGGAAAGGGTCTTGGTGCCCTCATTGATATCCGCGAGGAGATCGTGGAAGAACAGAAGAAACCCGCTGATGAAATATCTATCAATCTGATTGATATCAACAAAGAACAGCCGCGTAAACACTTTGATGAAGACAAGCTGCGGGAACTCTCGGAATCTATTGCACAACACGGCATTATTCAGCCCTTGGTATTGAAACCGACCGACAATGGCAGATACATTATCATTGCCGGTGAGCGCAGATACCGTGCCGCCCGCATGGCAGGTCTCAAGCAGGTTCCTGCTGTAATCAAGGAAGTGAACGATCAGCAGCTGCTGCAGTTGGCGTTGATCGAAAATATTCAGCGTGAAGATCTGAATGCGGTAGAAGAAGCGGAAGCGATCCGTGAACTGGTAGAGAGATATTCTCTGAATCAGGAGGAAGCGGCAGCAATCCTCGGCCGATCCAGAAGTGCGGTGGCAAACAGCCTGAGATTGCTTGCACTTTCCGAAACGATGCAGAAGTATATTATTGACGGCAAACTGTCTGCAGGGCACGCGCGTGCACTGATGGGCATCAAGGACAAAGTGCTGCAGGAAAAAGCGGCGCTGCACGTCATCGAACAGCAGTTCTCCGTACGCGATACCGAGCAGTATGTCAAAAAACTGATCACTCCGAAAAAGCCTGCAGCAAAGAAAATCAATCTGGAATTTGAAGCGGCTGAAAGAGAATTGGGCGAAGCGCTGGAGACAAAAGTACAGCTCAAGGGCAATGTAAAGCGCGGACGTATCGTGATCGAATACTTCTCCAAAGAACAGTTGTATGCATTGTACGATTTCCTGAAACAAGAAAAATAAAAGAAAGCCAAATGGCTTTCTTTTTGATTATGACGCAAAAAAAGCGCGGTTCCTTTTGTGGACCGCGCTTTGTGTTTCACGTGAAACGGTGTTATATGATGCCGGATATGAACGGCAGTAATATATTGCCCGAATAGAATATAGTCGACGAAGCAGACATATTGAGCATATCTGCGATAGAGGAGGGGAACAATGCCATGATGACCGGGATGAACATAAACAGAATGTGCATGGTAAAGAATCCGCGGATCAATGTCACGGCACCGCCGCAAGTAAATTCGAATTTCTTGAGCTGAGGCAGCGTACCGGAATAACTGTATGCATTGGAGAGCAGCGTGAACAGACACTTGAGCAGCAGAAACACCAGAATGAATGCAACAATGTTCAGTACCAGACAGAAGATACTCATGTTGAAATATTCGCCAACTGTTTCCAGACCCATATCTGCAAAAGCCTGCTTCTTCATATTGGCTTCGATCGCACGGCTGAAGAAAGAGGGGAGATGGGCATTATCCATAATTGCACCGATCTGGTCTTTGGAAAGTGAGGATACAAGCATACGGGCTGCTTCATAATCGTTTACACGTTCCGCACCCTCTACATAAAATTGCAGAGAAGAAATGAATTCAGAGGAAAACAACTTCTTCGCAACGATCGGGTAACCGATAAAAGCACCGATCCAGGAGAGGAAGAAACCGCCCAGATTGAGCAGGGAAGGAAGGAACCCGCGGTAGAGACCGCTCAAAAAGTAAAAGGCAAGCAAGCCGATTACCAGTATGTCCATAATATGCATAGGAAAGCCTCCGTTAGTTCAAAGTAAACAGATGAGCAGCATCTTCTGTATGAAGAAGTACCAATCCATCGTGTAATTTGGCAAAATCTGTAATTTCAAAATCCAGTTCGATGTTCTTTACAAAGTTGCCACTATAGTCATATAAGTATATCACATCTTTTGCAAAGCAATAAACATTTTTTTCTGAAAGTGCCACGTGCTCGATACCCGAGGGGAGCAGCACCAAAGTGTCAAGCCCGCCGGTAGAGAGCAATCGCAATGTAGAGGAATTGCCGGATGTGTCGGTGGAAGGGATGTATGCCATGATCAGATCTTCCCCGGAGATCAGGTCGTCGGCAGGACGGCTGCCGTAGATCATCTTTTCAAAGAAGATCTCGCCGAACGTGTCGTAGGCAATGAAGGAGGAAGTGGTATTGACATAAACATTGGATCCCAAAAACTTCACATTGCTGACCAATTGCCCGTAAACTTCATATAAGCCGGTCAGTTTCTGCTGGGCAGGCATGGAAGTCATGATACGGCAGATCGGTTCCGCGCCGGAGGTATCCAGCGTCAGGTACCACAGATTGTCGGATTCTCCGAAGAAGCCGAAATCCAGCAGCGAAGCGGTCGCGATCTCGATACGGTCCAGCTCGACGCCGGCGTTGTCAAAGATGCGCAGATAGGTAGCCTTATTCTCGGGGAGCGAGCACTGGATCGCAACGGTATTGCGGCCGCAAGTGACCTGCTCGATGGTGAAATCCGAACCGGGAATATTGAATAGAGGATTCTTGTTGTTGTCGAGAACGGTAGCGGTAGTGTCGTTATACAGACAGATGATCTGCTCGCCCGCCTGCAAATGCATTTTGCCCGACGAATATTTGGAGGTCCAGAGTGTTTTGCCGGAAGTATTGATGGCATGCAAAGTGGATCCTTCCAGATAATAAATAGTGCTGCCGTCTGCGGTAGAGATCTCTGCCGTTTCGGTAATATCCAGCTTTGTCATTTCGTTATCTTTGCGGAAAATGCCGGTGAACAGTATCATATACAGCAAAATCAGTACTGCCAGTAATACGGCACCGCCGATCCACAATAATTTTGGATCTGCCGTGACCGTGGGGCCGGCTCTGCGTACACTGCGGCGTTTACGTATTTGACGTCTCATGAAAGCCCCTCTGTTTCTTAATGATAAAGTAAGGCATACTTGCCTAAGTTTATCTTATCATATTGTGTGGGAAAATGCGAGCATCTCGGGAATACTTTCGGCAATATCATAAAATTTTACATATAGGAGCAGGCGCGGAATACAGGGAGTTTACACAAAAATATGCTATAATAGTATATAAAGAGAGGTGAATCCCATGTGCAGGACAGAATTGAATCTTTCCCCCGCCCATGAAACGATCATACAGACACTATGTGTCATATTCAAAAAGGCAGGGAAACCGGCGTATCTGGTAGGCGGTTATGTGCGGAATCTCTTGATGGGACTGCCGCCGGCAGATCTGGATATTGCATCCCCCCTGCTGCCCGAGCAGCTGAAGGAGGCTGCACAGGCGGTGGGTATCGGCAACGCGAAAATCGTCAATCCCCGTCTGGGTACCGTGTTGCTGGAGATCGGCGGCGAAAAGATAGAACACACTACCTTCCGTAAAGAAAGTTATGCGCCGGGCGGCGGACACCAGCCTGAGTCTGTTACCATCGGTGTCAGTCTGCAGGAAGACGCATTGCGCAGAGATTTTGCGGTGAATGCACTGTATATGGATATTTTCAGTCGGGAGATACTGGATCCGACGGGACGCGGGCTGGAGGACATCCGGCTGCGCAGACTCAGATCTGCCCGGCCTTGTGCCGAAGAAATGATCCGTGATGATGCGCTGCGTCTGCTGCGTATGATCCGTTTTTCCTGTCAGCTGGATCTGCGGATCGACAAAGAATTGTTTCAGGCAGCCCGGCGTTACAGTGATCAGATCACGGTAGTATCCAAAGAACGTATCTATACGGAAATGAACAAAATACTATTGTCGGATACGGCATATGCCCTTCCGCACAAATGGCACCCGGTACGCAGGGGCATTTTGCTGCTGGAACTGGTGGGGATCCTTACCCGTCTGGTGCCGGAGTTTGAAGGGTACCGCACCACAGGGCAGTGCAAATACCACAAATACCATGTGTTTGTGCATACGGCGTGCACGGCGGCCCATACACCGCCGGATTTGACTTTGCGGTGGGCAGCACTGTTCCACGATGTGGGCAAGATGCCGATGTGGAAACAGAATGGCCGCATGCTTGGACATGACAGACTGGGTGAGCAGATCACACTGCAGCGCATGCAGCAGATGGGGGCGGATAAAAAGACGACCCGCGATGCTGCGGAACTGGTACGGGAACACATGTATGACTTGGACGGACGTACCCGTGAAAGCAAACTGCGCAGAAAGATACAGAAGATGGGCTATACACAGTTTGCCCGTCTGATACAACTGCGTGAGGCGGATTTCCTTGGCTGCGGATATGAGCAGCTGCCGGTAGAAACGGCTGAAAAATTCCGCGCGCTGATGACAAGGATGCAGCAGGAAAAAGTCCCCATGAACATTGCAGAACTGGCGATTGACGGCAGCGATCTGATACAGGCCTACGGTCTGCATGGAAAGGCGATCGGGGAAGTGCTGCAGGCACTGCTGCAGGAATGTCTGATCAAACCTTCGCAAAATACAAGAGAACGGCTGCTCAGGATGGCAGGGCGCTACATACGCCCTTGAATTTATGGGCGTCGGATAGTATCATAGAACTATACAAAAGAAAGGCGGCAGTTTTATGGAAAAAGAAAAAGCAAGTATCCGAAGAGCAACCGGTAAATATGTGTCGGTAGCCTTTTCCACCGTGCTGCAAAGTCCGGAAGGCAAGCAGAAGACTGTGCGCATCAAGACCAGGATCCACTATCGGGAAAAGGGCGAGGGCCCCGTATTGCTGTTGCTGCACGATGCCGGGCAATCCTCTGAAACATTCCGTCAGATATCTTCGGCGTTGGCGGCGGAGTATCGGGTGATCACGCCCGATCTGCCGGGCCATGGGTACTCCGGATGTCCGGATATGGATTATACAACAGAAGATTTCTCACTGTTTATCGAGGCGTTTTTGAAAGCAATGCACATTGGCGAGGCGAGCATCGTTGCCTATGGTCAAAGTGCGGCATATGCCATTGACTATTGCAGCTATAACCGCGACAGTGTGCGGAGGCTGGTATTGATCAGTCCCGGCAGTCTGCGGATGCAGGATTTTGGCTCGGCCCGCTATCTGGGCAGCTTTTTCGGCAAATGGATCGTACGCAGATATCAGAACCCTGTATATATGCGTAAACAGATAGAAAAAGCGTTTTTTGATAAAACAGCGCTGCAGGAGCAGGATGTCCGCGCCTATTGTAAGCCGTATACCCGTACGGAAGTACAGGAGTGTGTGCAGATGACGGTGGCGAATTTTGAGGATAATAAGGTCGCCGGTCAGCTGGGTGCGTTGGAACTGCCGATTTTGTTTATGCGCGGCGGTGAAGATGTGCTGAGTGATACCGAAGCGGCGGAACACTATATGCAGGCGGCAACGCAGCCCTATGAAATGGTCATCCGCAACTGCGGTGCGTGGATCCAGTTGGAAAAGCCGGGCAGTGTCAGTGCCGGTATCCTTCGTTTTCTGCAAGGATAAGAGGGGTGTCGGATGAAGTTTGAAAAGCAAATGCTGGAGATGCTGGTCGCCCCCAGAAGTGCGGTAGAAGCACTGCTGTACGGGGAGACAGATGCGCTCCGGCTGTATTTATACGGTCTGCTCAACGAGCAGGCAGAGCCCGCCCAGATATGCCGGGAGTTGGGTATGGACCAGGCGTGTCTGATGCACGCGCTGGATGTGCTGCGGAATATGGGATTGTACTACACCCAAGGAGAGACAGGGGAGATCGTTTACGTGCTGCCCGAGCAAACGGCTTCGCAGGAAGCGCAGCAAGAGATCTATCGGGATGTCTCCTTTAATAATCTGCTGCAGTCTCTGTTTGCAGACAGAGAACTGCGCTATGAAGACTATAAGATATTTTACGAACTGATGGATGTATACGGACTGCCGTCGCAGGTATTGCTGATGCTGGCAGAGTATTGTATCAGTTCGGGCAGTGCCGGCAATAAGATCAGCATGAGTTATATCCGCAAGGTAGGACGCAGTTGGGCGAAAGAAGGGATAGACAGCATTGCGGCGGCACAGCACAAGATCGATGCCGTTCAGCGCAACTCTCACGAATTGCGCGAATTGCTGGCGTCACTCAATATACTGCGCAGACCTACTGAGCAGGAATTCCAATTATACGAAAAATGGACCAACGAATGGGGCTTCTCTTTTGGCGCGATCCGTGCGGCAATGACTGCCACGACGGGGGCACAATACCCGACACTCAAGTACTTGGATGGCGTTCTCAAAAATCTGGCGCAGCAGGGACGGTTTTCCGCATCTGATGTGCAGGCGTATTTTGCGCTGCAGGAGAAACTGGATGACCAGATCAAGGAAGTGCTCCATGCCTTGTCTTATGCACGGCTGACCGTCTCGGCAGAGCAGCGCACCCGCTATATGCAGTTTGTACAGATGGGCTTTTCGCAGGAAGCGATATTGCTGGCTTGTGCACAGGCGGCGGGGCGGAACGGTGCCGGGCTTGACTATGTGGAACGGTTGCTGACAGATTGGCATGAGAAGAATCTGCATACCGGTACGGAGATCCGCGCCTATCTGGATGGGCTGCGGGCAAAGCAGGCCAAGGTGCGCAGGATGCTGGATGCCGCCGGTTACAAGAAGCGGGTCAGCAGCGGTGACATGGCACTGTATGATAAATTTTCCGAAGAATACGGCTTCGCCGATGAGGTGATCCTGTTTGCTGCAGGCTGTGCGATCGGGGCATCTTCCCCGCTGCGGGCGATGGATACTATGCTGCGCCGCTGGCATGGTGCAGGTGTGCACAACCTTGAACAGGCAAAGGCGGCCAATGCTCAGTTTGCCGCACGCGGAAAACGGGCAAACAATTACAGTGATATCGATGAACGCAGATATACCGATGATGATTTGAAAAATCAGATTCCGGATCCCACGCTGCAGTTCATGCAACAGGATTAAGGGGGATAACGCATGGCAAATTTAGCAGATCTGCTCGCCAGAAACGACAGCCTGAAAAACCGGCAGGAAGCACGGGAACAGGCATGGCGGCAGCAATTATACGCGATGCATCCTGTCATTGAACAACTGGAGGCGCGAAAACGCACTTTGTTGGTAGATCAACTGCAGGAGATCCTCAGACAGCCTTCACAGAAAGATGCGATCAAAGCACGTGTCTCTGAACAAGTGCAGGAGATCGAAGTGCAGCTGATGGACTATAAGCAGCAGCACGGTATCCGCGAATATGTGCGGGATGAAATATGTCCTCTCTGCGGCGGCAGCGGATATGTGCAGGGCGTACTGTGTACCTGTATCCGCGAACAGGCTTATGTGGAAGTGCTGGGCAGTCAGGATTTTTTGGTGATGCCGGGCAGCTTTGCAGAGTATAACGATGCTATCTTTGGCAATAACGATGTACAGCGGCAGCGTACCCGCGGCATCCGTTTGTTTTTGCAGGACTATGCCAAGAAATATCCCCATAGCGATAAGAAGCAGATGCTGATGACAGGGCAGGCAGGATTGGGCAAAAGTTTTCTGCTGCATGCACTGTTAAAAGAATTGTATCAGAAAGAGCAGGATATCTGCTGTATTTCAGCAGGCCGTCTATTTGATTACTTCCATCAGCACAGACTGGGCGAAGGGTATGCTATCGATTTGATATACGAGGCAAAGATCCTTGCGATCGATGATTTGGGCAGCGAACCCATGACGGCCAATGTCACACGGGAATATTTTTTCGAATTGCTGTGTAGACGCGCGGAAAACGGGTTATATACCATAATGGTGACAAACCATAGCGATCTTGCATTGAAGGAGCGTTATACCGAACGTACGTATTCCCGTATGGTCAGTGTAAAAGACAGCCATGTACTGCGCTTTGAGGGCGATGATCTGCGGCTGAGTCTGACATAAAAGGGAGAAATACCCTTGTTAGCGGTAATATAAAATACATCAAACATTTGAAAGGAACTTATATATGGCGATCGAATATTTCCATATCAGTGAAAGCGACCATGATATGCTGGAGCAGATCATGGATCTGGAGCAGGAGATCCATCAGGAAAGAGGATCCGGGCTGAATTACTTTGAAACACACGCATTCGTACGCTATGGCAGAGTATATGCCGCAGTAGAATATGACGAGATCCTGGGCTGTGCACACTTCCTGCGTGATTTCAACAATCCCGGCAAGTGCTTCCTCTACGAGATCATCGTACGCCCCTCCGAGGCAGGCAAGCACATCGGCGAATCTCTGCTGCTCAGCGCATTTGCAGATCTGAAAGACAGCGGACTGCGCATGGTAGAGGTATGTGTACATCCTTCCAACTATAAGGCACTCAAGATTTATCGTGAGGCATTGGGCTTTACCGTCATCAATGCACAGGATGAAAACACTTACGACGATGTGGATTTCCTCATTCTGAGAAAAGCGCTGTAACGCAAGATAAAAACGCACCGGTATATGCCGGTGCGTTTTTTGTTGCAGAAAAACAACCTGCAAGCATTATGCGCGGAATGTTTGCCCGGTATACAAAATGCAGTAAAAAAATTTTTTTGTATGCAAAAAACGGACTTTTGATCGGGATATATTTTTGAAAAATGCAAAAGATATGCGTGTTTTTCGGGGTGCGAACAGAGGGACGGACGTATTTCTTTGATAGAAAATGCAGGAATCAAAAATGCCGCATTCAAAATTATTCTAAAAAAAGGAAATAAATAGTTGACACGGCAAGGTAAAGTGTGTATTATCGTGAACAAGAAGAAAGAGGGATAGGTTTTGCCACGAAAGAAACCGTTTCCCAGAAAGGAAATCTTTATGAAAAAGTTTTTTGCAATGGTGCTTGCCCTGCTGATGGTTGTGACTATGGTTGTCAGCTGCGGCAAAAAGGAAGAGGAACAGTCTTCTGTTATCGGAAGCTCTGTGGTGTCTGAAGCAGGTTCATCTGCGGAGGAAAGTGCCGGTTATGACGCGTACAATATTGCCAATATTTACGGTTCTATCACCGGTGACTATTGGGGCATTGTATACAATGGCTGTACTACAGCGCTGGAGGAACTGGAAGCTGCCTATGGGGTTACCGGATACTGTGTGGCTCCGGCAAACAGTGAACCCACTGCGCAGATGGATCTGATTGAAGCGGCAGTGATCAAAGGCGTAGACGGTATCGTACTTTCCAATGTAAATGCAGACAGTATCGGTACATTTGTAGATGACTACTTCAATGAAGACAACTGGACGCCTATCATCCTGATCGACAGATCCATGAATTCGACTTCGGATGTTGTAGTCAGCAAACTGATGTCTCCCACCTATGAAATGGGCCAGAAAGCCGGCGAGATCGCAATCGAAGCGATGGATGGCAAAGGCACTTATTGCTGTCTGGGTATTTCTCCGGAAAATGAAAACTGGGTAGCACGCTCCAAGGGCGCAAAGGATTATATTACCGAAAATGCACCGGATATGGTAAGCGTAAATGATGACCATGCATTCTGGATGGAAACAGTACTGGAAGATCAGAGATTGCAGTATATCTCCGACGTCATTACCTCCAATCCCGGACCTTTGGTATTTGTATGTGCAACAGAAGGATATACCAATAACGCAGTTGCTATGATTAACGAGGTTTCTGAGGAACGCAGAAAAGAAATCTCTGTAGTCGGTTTCGACTTCTCCAAGACCGGCATGTCTTTGCTGGAAGCAGGGTATCTGTACGGTTCTGTTGGTCAGAATCCGTATCTGATGGGCTACAATGCAGTATATGCAATGTGTGACTATCTGAGAGACGGCGAGATCGAGATGGATCAGATCGTTCCTTACTGTGTAGTAAAGCAGGATAATCTGGAATCTCCGGAAGTTCAGGAATATCTGGCTTCTATGAAGATCGCCTGATCAGGACAACGATCAAATCGTGTCGTTCACGTAAAATAAAAAACGCACCGGTATATGCCGGTGCGTTTTTCTTTTAGTCAAATAATTTTTTGGGCCCGCCCCAACGGGGGGAGTTTTGGATAATGGCCTTTTTTGCCTGCAGAGAAGCGGCAACGTCGATAATACGCTGATTGCGCGAACCGCGGAAGGGGATCGCCAGACTGCGTTCTGCCAGAATAAAAGGGCCGTCGATAAGCGTATCTGCCAATGCCAGCAATTGCGTCATGGTGCCGCCTTGCTCCAGTATCTGCTCAAAGGTATAGCCGGAATAGATCGCCAGTTCCAATCCTGCATCGCGGATCATGACGGCCAGCGGGATCAGCGCCTCTGCCTGCAGCATCGGTTCGCCGCCCGAGAAAGTCACGCCTTTGAGCAAAGGATTTTGCCGGATCTGTGCAAACAACGCCTCTGCAGTAACAAGGGTGCCGCCTTCCAGGGGCCAGGATTGGGGATTGTGACAGCCCGGGCAATGATGCAGGCATCCCTGCACAAATACCGTGGCGCGGATGCCGGGCCCGTCGGTGATAGAATCGTTGACAAAGCCGGCCAGACGGATATCAGACATGATGCTTGACTCTGTCGCGCTCTTCCGCACGTTTTGCATCGTTGAAACGGTCCAGCGTACCTACCAGATAACCGGTGATACGACGGATGCGCTCGATGGGTGCGCTGCCGTCTTCTTTGCGGCCGCAGCCGGGGCATTCGTCATTGATGATGCCGGTATAACCGCAAACAGGGTCTCTGTCTACGGGGTGGTTGACAGAACCATAGCCGATGCCGGCTTCCTTCATGGCGCGGATGACAGATTCGAATGCGTCCACATTGTTGGCGGTATCACCGTCCAGCTCTACATAAGAGATGTGACCTGCATTGGTCAGCGCGTGATACGGTGCTTCCAAAGAGATTTTGTCAAATGCGGAAATGTTGTGATATACCGGTACATGGAAACTGTTGGTGTAGTATTCGCGGTCGGTAACGCCGGGGATCACGCCGTACTTCTTCTTATCCATACGCACAAATCTGCCGGACAGGCCTTCTGCCGGGGTAGCCAGCAAAGAGAAGTTGAGCTGTTTTTCTTCGCTCAACTGATCCAGATAATGGCGCATGAAACTGATGATCTCAAGGCCCAGATTCTGTGCTTCTTCAGATTCGCCGTGATGTTTGCCGGTCAGTGCGACCAGTGTTTCAGCCAGACCGATAAAGCCGATGGACAAAGTGCCGTGGCGCAGTACGTCGTCCAGAGACTGATTGTCGTCCAGATCGTCGGAATTGATCCATACACCCTGACCCATCAGGAAGGGATAGTTCTTCTTTCTCTTTGCACACTGGATCGCAAAACGGTCGAGCAGCTGATCTACGACCAGTTCCATTTTGCGCTGCAGTTCATCAAAGAACCATTCCAGATTGCCGTTGCTGCGGATAGCGATACGGGGCAGGTTGATAGAGGTAAAGCTCAGGTTGCCTCTGCCGAAGCTGATCTCCTTTTCGGGATCGTAGGTGTTGCCCATAACGCGGGTACGGCAGCCCATATAAGAGATCTCTGTCTCGGGATGACCGGGTTTATAATACTGCAGGTTGAAGGGGGCATCGATGAAGGAGAAGTTGGGGAACAATCTCTTGGCAGATACTTCACACGCCAAACGGAACAGGTCATAGTTGGGATCACCGGGGTTGAAGTTGATGCCTTCTTTTACACGGAAAATATGGATGGGGAAGATGGCGGTCTCGCCATGGCCCAAACCTTCGTAACATGCCTTGAGTACGCTGTGGATGACCATGCGGCCCTCGGGAGAGGTATCGGTACCGTAGTTGATGGAAGAGAAGGGAGTCTGTGCACCGGCACGGCTGTGCATGGTGTTGAGATTATGGATGAGTGCTTCCATTGCCTGCTCGGTAGCGCGCTTGGTCTCGGCTTTTGCATGGGAAACGGCAAAATTACGCAGCCACAGCAGGGTTTCGGTATCCAGCTTGTCAGCCAGCAATTCTGCTTCCAATGCGTCGTATGCTTCGCAGCCTGCCAGACAGGGGTATACACCGGGGTGTTCTTTTTCGATATCTGCGATCATTGTGCGCATCTGCTTTTCGGTGATGCCTGCTTCGGGTGCACGGAATTCAGATGCCTTTGCAAAGTTGGCGGCATACAGACGCTTGAAGGTTTTTGCAACACCGATAGCCAGACCGTAGTCAAAGTTGGGGATACTCTGGCCGCCGTGCTGGTCGTTCTGATTGGACTGGATAGCGATACAGGCCAATGCAGAATAGCTGGCGATATCGTTGGGCTCACGCAGGAAACCGTGACCGGTGGAGAAGCCGTCCTTAAACAACTTTACGATATCGATCTGACAGCAGGTAGTGGTCAGCGTATAGAAATCCAGGTCATGGATATGGATGTCGCCCTCGGAGTGCGCGCGGCTCTGCTCGGGAGACAGGATGTTTTTGATATAGTAATCCTTTGCACCTTCGGAACCATACTTGAGCATGGAACCCATTGCGGTGTTGCCGTCGATATTGGCGTTGTCGCGCTTCATATCGCTGTCTTCGGCGTCGGCAAAGGTGATCTCGTCATACGCACGCATCAGCTTGGTGCTGCGTTCTCTGACGCGGGTACGCTCTGCACGGTACAAAATGTATTTCTTGGCGATCAAGGGATAGCCGTTTTCCATCAACACGGTTTCAACGATATCCTGAATATCCTCTACACCGGGCTCACCGCCGGCGAAACGCTCGATCAGTTTCTGCTCGGCCTTCTGTGCAAGGCGCAGAGACTCCTGCTCGGAAGTTTTTCTGCCGCTGGCCTCCATAGCCTTCTGAATGGCTACCCGGATCTTGGTGATGTCATACGGTACAAGACGTCCGTCACGTTTGCGGATGGCTTTGAACATAGAATTTTCTCCTCTTATATCTGCTCTTTGGCGATGGGATATGGTGTTTGATTCCGATAAAAAAGCACTGCCTGTAAAAGGCTGTGCTTCTTTGCTTTTGTATATTAATGATAAGGGATAATCGGGCGGATGTCAATGTAAATGCGACAAATATCTACACAAAATATAGTATATCCAAAATATGGGATGCGCTATCGATTGTTATTCGACAGGATACATCGATTTGCCGGGCAAGTGCACGCAAATGGCCTTTACTGCCGCTGCCTCCGCAGGATCGTGGCTGGTAAACAGGCATAATTTGCCCGCGGTATGGGTCAGTACTATGTTGTAAAGAGATGCTTTTGCATCGGTATCCAATCCGGTAAATGCCTCGTCAAACAGATAAAAGTCTCCGTCGGCGGCAAGGGCGCGGGCGATAGCGGCGCATCGGCGCATTCCGCCGGAGAGGGCTGTCGGCAGGGCATCGGCAAACCCGTCCAGCCCAACGGCTTTTATCCAAAAATCAGCATCCTTTCGCCGGCATACAAGGGCGATGTTTTGGCGGACGGTAGACCAGGGCAGCAGGCGGTCTTCCTGAAATACATAGGCGCATTTTCCCATGCCGCCGGATATGCGGCCGGCATCAGGGTTGGTCAAGCCGCATGCCAAACGCAGCAGGGTAGTTTTACCGCAGCCGGAAGGCCCCATCAGACAGTACCGTTCCCCTTCCCGGAAGGTATAGGAGAAGTTTTCAAGCACGGGCAAGCCGTCGAAGGATTTGCTGACGTGTAAGAATGTCAGATCAGCCATCAAAGCACCTCCTTTTTGGCGGGCACCAGCTTACGGATACATTGTTCCAGCAAGATGCTCAGCAATATGACCACCAAAGTCCAGGCAAACAGATCGGTTGTTTCCAGATAGATCTTGGCATCGTAGAGAGAAGCACCGATAGAAAAATCGGGATGACAGAGTACCTCTGCCGCTACGCCGGATTTCCATGCCAGTCCCAATGCCGTTACGGCAGCAGAGGCGATATACGGGCGCAGCGAGGGCAGATAGATGTGCCGCAGCATAGCAGTGTGACTGAGCCCAAAGGTGTGTCCCATTTCCAGCAGCGCGGTATCTGTCTGAAGATATCCGTCACGGATATTCTGCCAGGAGATGCTGAGTACCATCAGCATGCTGATGAGTACGGGGACCAGCTCGGTATGCAGCCACAACAATACCAATATGATAAAAGAACTGACCGGCGTGGCGCGTACGATATACAGCAGCGGCTGCAGGATACCGGCGATCACCTGCCAACGGGCGGTGGCGATGCCCAGTACAAATCCGAGGATCATACCCAACAGATATCCTGCCAAAATACGCAGCAGACTGGCACCTACAGATGCCCAGAATGCCCCGTCTGTACACAAGGTGACCAATCGCCCGGCAACAGCCACAGGATCGGGCAGCAGCAGTGTCTGCCCGACCAGCATACCGGCAATCTGCCATATACCGATCCATAATGCTCCGATCAGGAAACAGCGCAATAGTTTACGCATAAAAACCTCTCTATATAAAATACAGCCGACCACACAAAAAGGGGCGTACATCAACGGTACGCCCGGCAAGTTACGGAATATAGTAGAAGCTGTCATCCGGCAGAGTGCCGCCCACTGCGGCGGGATTTGCTTCGTAAAGGATCTCGAGGAAAGGCTTGAGCGCGTCGCGCATGGTGGCGCCGCTGATATAAGCCACGCCGCAGGAAGGCAATGCTTCTTCGGCCAATTCGGCATTGGCCATGATGCCGTATTTTGCAACAAGGGCGGCGGTCTCTTCGGTATGGATAGATACATAACTGATGGAATTCAGGTATTCCTGCAGGAAGAGATCCACGGCATCTTTATTCTGCTCGACAAAATCTTTGCGGGCAACGACGCATCCCATGACCATAGCTGCATTACTGTCGGTGGCTTCCCATGCATCGCCTACATTGACGCAGATGATGAGGTCTTCCAGCTTGTCCTGCGCGACGGTGACAAAGGGCTGCGGTAGCAGCGCAATAGTTTCCTTGCCGGCAGCCAGCTGAGAGAGTACTTCGCTGTGCTCGGAATAATATTGGATGGTCACTTTATCGGTGAGACCGTTGGCCTCCAGGATGTATTTGAGTACATACTCGGGGGTGGAACCCTGTCCGGCCATGGCAATGGTCTTTCCGGCCAGCCCGGCGAGGGTCAGTTGTTCTTCCTCGGTCTGTACAATATACAGATTGCTCAGGGTATTGAGTGCCAGTACCTGAATGTTGCCATTTGTCTTTGCGTACAGGGTGGCGGCCAGATTGGCGGGAATGGCAGCAATATCTGCCTGGCCGGAGGTCAGCTTGCCCACGATATCTGCCGGGGCGGTGGTCAGAGAGAAGGTGTAGTTGCCTTTGGCGGTACCGTTGTCAGATGCATCCATCAACTGTACCAGACCCATGCCGGTAGGGCCGGAAATAGCATATACACGGACGGGATCCTCTGTGGCGGCGCCCTGATGGGGGAGACCTGCATCAGAAACCACCTGCGCAGGGGCGGCGGCTTCACCGCAGCCAAACAGACTCATACACAATATCAGCAATGCACAGAGCAATGCAGTTTTTTTCATAATATATTTCATAGGAAAAATACACTCCTTTTCTCGAATTATTGTAACCAAGACCTATGGGAAAGTCAAGGAAGCGGGAGTTGCGGCTATCCGCAAAAACGGGTATACTGTAAGCAAGTACCCGTCGTATATGACGGTCAAGAGGTAGTATTTGTGAAAACCAGCAGATTATTTCGTATGTTTATGATGGCGCTGGGGATGGTCGTTATGGCCATTTTGCGCCCGTTCCGTAAGTTTACAAAATTAAAGCAGTATACAACGTCCGCGCCGGCAGATGATGCGTTGCCCCATGCGGTAGAGGCTACCCGCCCCGAAGCCCATGGCATTGTGGCGGAATTGGAAGTGGATGGTCAGCCTGCGGCGCAGTATCGGCGTGCGGCGGATGTTCATGTAGATCCGGATGCATCCTATGCAGCGCATGAGGGTATCGTTACCTTCCGTGGTGATCACCTGCGCAGTGGTGCGGCATACGGCAATGCACAGCTTCCGCAAAAGCAGCTGGAGGTCAAGTGGACGGCAACTACCGGCAAACTGGCAAAAGGCTATGGCAAAGGCTTTTGGACAGGCAGTGGCTGGACAGGTCAGCCGCTGATCATCCGCTGGACGCAGGATCAGAAACAATACATGGATATGTATGAGGAAAAGAAGCACAAGGAAGATCTTACCGAGGTCATTTATTCTACCATGGATGGCAATGTCTATTTCCTCGATCTGGAGGACGGTACCGCTACTCGTGATATGTTGAAGGTAGGTCTGCCCTTCAAAGGCGCGGGCGCAGTACATCCGTCTTTGCCGATTTTGCATCTGGGCCCCGGCGACTCGGGCGCAGGAGAGGGTGAATACGCGCGGGCATATCTGTATAGTCTGCAGGATAGCAGCAAACTGTTGGAATACGGCGGCGAAGATCCTTTCTCCATCCGCAGCTTCTGTGGATTTGACAGTGCGCCGTTGTTCTTTGATGACTATATTTTCGAACCGTCGGAAAACGGTATCATCTATACCTTCAAACTCAATGCCAAGCAGGATGCGCAGGGTAAGATCAGCATCGATCCCTCGGAATTTGTCAAACTGCGGTACAAGACCGCCCGCTCCAGCGAGGAGGCATATTGGCTGGGTATGGAGGACAGCCCGGTCATGTGGAAAAATTATCTGTATATTGCAGATAACGGCGGCACCATGCTGTGCGTAGATGTCAATACCATGCAGGTGGTATGGACGCAGGATGTGGTGGACGATACCAACGGTTCTGCCGTCTTTTCTATGGAAGACGGTCATCCGTATCTGTATATCGGTACTTCGCTGCACTGGTCTCCCAGCAAACGCTTAAGACTGGGTGATTGCCCCATCTTCAAGCTGGATGCCATCACCGGCGAATATGTATGGATCCGTTCCTACTTCTGCAACACCATTGCAGGCATCTCCGGCGGAGTGCAGGCTACCCCCGTGTTGGGCAAGGGCGATATTGCAGATCTGGTGGTATTCCCGGTGGCACGTACGCCCAGTGTACGAAACGGTATTGTGGTCGCGCTGGATAAAAAGACCGGTAAAGAGGTATGGCGCTATGGTCTGAAGGCCTATGCGTGGAGTTCTCCGGTGGCAGTGTACGACAGCGAAGGAAAGGCGTATCTGCTGCAGGGCGATTCCGCAGGCACGCTGCATCTGCTGGACGGGCGCACCGGCAAACTGCTGCACAAGATCGAACTGGGTGCCAATATCGAGGCCAGCCCGGCGATCTTTGGCGATACGCTGGTGGTAGGCACCCGTGGACAGAAGATATACGGTATCTCGCTGAAATAATCGAACGCATAGAAAAAGCACCCTTTGGAGGGTGCTTTTTTGATAGTTGTGATTACGCACGTACAAAGTGGATGGCAAATCCGCTAAATTCCTGCTGCAGATAAAATACCCGCAGCCCCTGATCGTCATATTCATAACTATCGGGATTGGCTGGCAAGCCCCGCTGCGCCAGATGATAAATGGCACGATGGATGTCGCGGCAATAAAAAGCGATGTGCCCCTTGCTGCCGCGGAAGGTGAACTTGATGACTTCCATATGCGGACCGACAAAGGTGGATTTGGGATTGTCTGCCGGGGCAGCACCCAATAATGTGGAGAACAGGGCAGCTACCTGTGCAGCCTCTGTCTCGTCGGCATTATTGATGCCCAGATGCGCAAAACGCAGATCCAGCATGGCGTTTACCGCTTTGCGGCACAACGCAGTGATCCCTGCATAGTCGCCTTGGGCAAGCAGATCTTTGGGGACCATCCAACTGCCTCCGCAGGCCAATACATTGGGCAATGCCAGATAGTCGGCCACATTTTGTGCAGAGATACCGCCGGTGGGTACAAAGCGGACGCCGGGGTAGGGACCGCGCAATGCCTTCAGCATGGCGATACCGCCTGCGGCAGCGGCAGGGAAGAATTTCAGAGTGTCCAGCCCCAATGCAAGGGCAGATTCGATTTCGGTTGGGGTCGTTACGCCGGGCAAAACGGGCAGTTCATGGGCCTGACACCAACGGACGACCTCGGGGTTCAGCCCGGGGCTGACGATATAGCGGGCACCTGCCTCCATAGCCTGCCGGGCCATGGCCACAGAAGTGACGGTGCCTGCACCTACCAGCAGCTCGGGAACTTCTTTGCTGATACGGGCGATGCTTTGCGCGGCGGCGTCGGTACGGAAGGTGATTTCGGCCGTGGCAATACCGCCTGCCAGCAATGCACGGGCAGTGGGTACAGCCTGTGCGGCGTCTTCCAGTACTACTACAGGGATAATGCCGATACGGGATAATGTTTCGGTGACAGACAGGATCATACGGTTACCTCCTCGTGCGTGCGGAAGAAGTCTTCCAGTTGTTCGCGGGTGGGCAATCCTTCGTTATCGCCCAATACGGTGATCTGTCTGGCGCCGCAGGCATTGCCGCGGCGGATCGCTTCGGGGAGAGACAGACCTTCCAACAGACCGCTCAAAGTACCTGCTGCAAAGCCGTCGCCGGCACCGACGGTATCCAGCACTTCTACACGATACCCGGGTACCTGCCCCCGTTCATGGGCGTTCTGATACAGGGCACCTTTGCTGCCGATCTTCATAATGACGGTTTTGGCACCAAGGCCGCAATAATAATCCAGAATCTCCTGATGATCGGTCAGACCGGTCAGCGACTGTGCCTCGGCTACGCCGGGGAAGAATAAGTCACATCCTGCTGCAAAGGCATGGATGAAATCGCGCATTGCTTCGCGGCCGGGCCACAGCTGCGGGCGCAGATTGGGGTCAAAAGAAACCAAAATGCCCTGCTGCAAAGCGCGTTCTTTGAGGCGCAGCGCAGCGGCACGGGTGTTGTCGGATAAAGCGGGCAGGATGCCGGTCATATGGATGGCGTCATACCCGTCGAGATCGATGGCATCGATATCTGCAGGGCTCAGGGTAGAGGCTGCAGAACCTGCGCGCATATAGTAGATCTCAGGATCGCCGGAGGTGACCTTTTCCTTAAATACCAGTCCGGTACGGTGGGTATCCGAACGGGAAATGTCATGGGTGCTGATATGCATTTGTTCCAGCTGATGGACGATCATGCTGCCAAAAGGATCGTTGCCTACTTTGGTAACATACGCGGCCTGATGGCCGAGGCGGGTCAGACCGATGGCGACGTTCAGTTCTGCACCGGCAATGCCCGTGCTGTAATTATCTGCACAATGCAGCGGCACATCGGCGCAATTGGAGCGGAATAAGCACATGGGCTCGCCAACCAGCAAAATACGGCAGGATTTCATAAACGGAATACTCCTTTATTCCAGATTCTCTGGATTTATTATAGCATGAGCGGCAGACAAAGGGCAGTATTTTATCGCAAGTGTATCCGGATAAATAAATACGCAGGAATGTTAATAATTTGTTTATCGGCGTAGCCATTGTAAAGCGGCGCTGTATAGCGTAAAATAAGGACTACCATGATTGAGAAAATTGTAGAAACGACCATCGATCGGCAGAGGCTGATCGAATGCGGACAAAATATCGGTATCGGCGTCAGTGGCGGCGCGGATTCTATGGTATTGCTGGAAGTGCTGTATCGATTGCAGCAGCGGCGCAGCTGCAGCTTCCGGCTTTTTGTGCTGCATTTCGAACACGGTATCCGTGGAGAAGAGTCGGTGGCAGATATGCAGTTTGTGCGTCAGTACTGTGCAGAGCGGGGGATCCCTTGTATTTTCGAGCAGAGAGATGTGCCTGCGTATGCTGCGCAGCACGGTCTCAATCTGGAGGACGCCGCCCGCAGGCTCCGATATGACTTTTTTGCCCGCTGCCGTCGGCAGCATGGGCTGGAAGCGGTGGCAGTGGCGCACCATATGGATGATCTGGCAGAGACCTTCCTGCTGCATCTGATACGCGGCAGCGGCAGCGAAGGATTAAGTGCCTTGCCTTATCGCAGAAGCGGCGGGATCATCCGCCCTATGCTGGATGTTACGCGGGCACAGATCGAAGAATACGCAAATGCACAGGGGATCCCATATCAGCAGGACAGCACCAATGCTGACCTCAGCAACAGCCGCAACTATATCCGCGCAGAATTGCTGCCCCGTATGCGTAAACTCAACCCTGAGGCAAACAACGCGATCATGCGGGCAGGTCGTATTATTGCGGAAGAACAGCAACTGCTGCAGCGCTATACATTGCAGGAATACGGCGCCGTCGCAAAAGAAAGCGAGGGGCGGGTAAGTCTGCGCATATCCGGTCTGCAGTTATTGGAGCCTGCTATGCTGCGGCGGGTACTGCGTACGGCCATTGCGCGCTGTGCCGGTACATTGCAGGATATCGACAGTACAGTCATCGGTCGGCTGGAGGAATTGGTGCAGCGGGGAGAAACAGGGCGCGTTTTTGCCGTTCCGGATGTTTTTTTTGCACAGACCAGTTATGATTTGTTGATTATTGACGCAAAAATGTATACAATAAATAAGATTGGACAAGTATCGGTCTCGGAAGGTGTTGCCGATCTGCCCAATGGCGGCAGTTTTTGTATCCGTCCGGCAGAGTATCCGTCGATGCTTCCTCAAAAAGAGGCGCTGTGCCAATATATCGATGCGGAGAAACTGCCCGGGGGCTGTGTTGTGCGTACCCGTGAGGCGGGGGATGTATTCCGTCCGCTGGGGATGCAGGGTTCTCAGAAACTCAAAGACTGGTTTATCGACCACAAAATACCCCGTGAGCAGAGGGAACAACAACTGCTGTTATGCTGCGGGCAGGAAGTGCTGTGGATCATAGGATGCGCGTTGAGTGAACAACTTCGATTGGACCCGCATACCCGACAGGTGTATGCGATACAATATATTATGCCTTAGACAGAAGGGGCAAGAAGAGATGAAAAAGAGATTTACAGAAGATATTGAAAAGGTGTTATTGACTGAGTCGCAGATCGCCGCCCGCGTAAAAGGGTTGGCAGAACAGTTGATGCAAGACTACGAAGACAAAGACCTGCTAATGGTAGGTGTGCTGACAGGCGCAACACCTTTCTATACTGCACTGGTCATGGAAATGGATTTGCCTTTGGAGATGCACTTTATTCGGGCATCCAGTTATGGGGCCGGCACAGAAAGCTCCGGCAAAGTAGAACTGCGTTATGATCTGGAAGTAGATCTGCAGGGCAGAGATGTAGTGATCGTGGAAGATATTATCGATTCGGGCAATACGCTGAGTGCATTGAAAGCGTTGTTCCTGCAGCGCGGTGCAAACAGTGTGGCTTGCTGCTGCCTGCTGGATAAGAAAGAACGCAGAACGGCAGACATCGAGGCAGATTATGTAGGATTCGAAGTGCCGGATGAGTTTTTGGTAGGGTATGGGCTGGATTATGCCGGCAAATACCGCAATCTCAAGTATGTCGGCACATTACGGCCGGAAGTATATAGCAATTGACAGGAGGATCGTCAGGATTGAAAAAGTTTATGCGCGGACCGCTGATCTATCTGCTGCTTATCGTAGCAATCTTTTTTGTGGCGCAGTCAGTGGTCAATACCGATAATCAAAAGGATGCAGTGCTGGGGTATACCGAGTTTCTGCAGAAAGTAAGCAACGGGGAGATCACCGATATCACCATTGTGGGCTATGAAGCAGTTGCCCTCAAAGAAGGTTCTTCCATCAAGGAAGATGCATTCCCTAAAAAGTATGACTATTATGTATATCTGCCCTCTTATTATCAGGTGGATGTAGACCTGAAGGCGGCGCTGGGTGTAGCAAACCTGGCAGAGAGCAAAGTAGAGATCGTATACGAACCGATAGAGGATAACTCCTTCCTGCTGGATTTCGTATTGCCGTATCTGGTACCCATTCTGCTGATGGGCTTCCTGTGGTTTATGATGTACCGTCAGACCCAGGGCGGCGGCAAAGCGATGAACTATGGCAAGAGCCGTGCAAAGATGACCATGGGACAGAATGTCAACAAGACATTTGCTGATGTGGCAGGTGCCGATGAAGAAAAGGCAGAACTGGAAGAGATCGTACAGTTCCTGAAAGATCCCAAACAGTTTACAAAAATGGGTGCACGTATCCCCAAGGGTGTACTGTTGGTGGGTCCTCCCGGCTGCGGTAAAACACTGCTGGCAAAAGCGGTGGCAGGTGAGGCGAAAATCCCCTTCTTCAGCATCACCGGCTCTGACTTTGTAGAAATGTTTGTCGGTATGGGTGCAGCCCGTGTAAGAGATCTGTTTGATAATGCCAAGAAGAACTCCCCCTGTATCATCTTTATTGATGAGATCGACGCAGTGGGCCGTCAGAGAGGCGCAGGTCTGGGCGGCGGTCATGACGAACGCGAGCAGACGCTCAACCAGCTGCTGGTAGAGATGGATGGCTTTATCGTGAACGAAGGCATCATTGTGTTGGCAGCAACCAACCGTGTGGATATTCTTGACCCTGCATTGCTGCGCGCAGGTCGTTTCGACCGTCAGATCGTGGTCAATGTACCGGATGTCAAGGGCAGAGAAGATATTCTGAAAGTGCACGCAAAGGGCAAGCCCCTTGGCAGTGATGTAGACCTGAAGGTCATTGCGAAACGCACCCCCGGTTTCTCTGGCGCAGATCTGGAGAATGTACTGAACGAAGCAGCGATTCTGGCAGCCCGTTTCCGCAAGAATGCGATCACCATGGCAGAGGTGGAAGAAGCGATCACCCGTGTTATCGCAGGCCCCGAAAAGAAGAGCCGTGTCATCACCGAGAAAGACAAGATGGTCACCGCGTATCATGAAGTCGGTCATGCGATCTGTGCCAAGGTACTGCCCAACTGTGATGAAGTACACGAGATCTCCATCATTCCCCGCGGCATGGCAGCAGGCTATACCATGACGCTGCCCAATGAAAACGAAAATCATTACTTTAAATCCAAGATGGTAGACGAAATGACCATGATGCTGGGCGGCAGAGCAGCTGAAGCACTGGTATTGGGCGATATCACCACCGGTGCAAGCAACGATATTGAACGTGCTACCAATATGGCAAAGGCAATGATCGTCAAATACGGTATGAATGAGCAGATCGGTCCGGTATTCCACGGAAACAATCAGGAAGTATTCCTGGGCAAAGAGATCGTGCAGTCCAAGTCCTGCAGCGAAGAGGTTTCCGCACAGATCGATGCAGAACTCAAAAAGCAGTTGACTGCCTGCATGGATAAGGCAACCGAAATACTGCGTGAAAACATGAGCAAACTGCACAGCATCTCCAAGGCGCTGATGGAAAAGGAAAAATTGACCGGTGAAGAATTTGAGGAGCTGTTTAATGCCCCCGATATGTTCACTATATCTGAGGAACAATGATCGTAAGAGCAGAAGTGAGTCACTTCTGCTCTTTTTTATAAAAGTTGATTGGACCCCTTTGTTTCAGGGTACATAAAAAGAAGGGAGGATTTGTACAATGATCGATTTACATATGCATTCGACTGCATCCGATGGTACAGACAGCCCTGCTGCGCTGATAGCGGCATGCAAAGAACGGGGGATCGCCCATGCGGTCCTGACCGACCACGATACCATTGCCGGGGTTTCGGAATTTTTGACAGAGGCGGAGAAAGCCGGTATTACAGCGGTGACCGGGATCGAGTTTTCTGCAGCGTATGACGGAGAACTGCATATCCTGGTATACGGTGCGGATATCCAAAACAGGGAATACCGCGATATGATAGAGCAGATGCAAAATTCCCGCAAAAACCGGATCCATGCAATGACGCAAAAATTGATGGATGGCGGATACGCCATTTCCCATGAAGCGGTGGCGCGTTTTGCGGCAGGCGGCGTTCCCGGCAGACCGCACATTGCACAGGCGCTGGTAGAGGCGGGGTATGCCGAGGATATTACGCAGGCCTTTGGCCGATATCTGAACGCCGGCTGCCCGGGATTTGTAGAACGGTTTAAACTGACGCAGGAGCAGATATTGGCAATGGCAAAGAAAGCGGGCGGGATTGCAGTATTGGCGCACCCAAAACTGATCTTTCATCCGGATATCGAGGGCCTGGTTGCGCAGTTAAGCGCCCTTGGTCTGCAGGGGTTGGAAGCCTTTTATCCGGAACACAGCAATGAAGAATGTGATTATTTCTGCAAACTTGCGCAGCAATATGGGTTGTTTGTCACACAGGGAAGTGACCATCATGGCGGTATGCGCAGTACCACCTGGCTGGGAAAAGAGCAGCGAGGGCAAGAGCATCCGCTGCTGCAGGCCGGTGTACGAACGATATTCGAAAAAAGCCGCGGATAACAGTTGTTTTTGTTGATAGTTGGATGACTCTGTGATATGATATACTTACTAAAGTTTTGATACCAAACCTATGGGAGATATGAAACATGCATAGCGAACAAGGAAATGTTAAGATTTTTGCCGGAAAAAGCGGACACAGTTTTGCAAAGAAAATGTGTAATTATCTGGGCGCCGAAATGGGCAACTCCGAGGTAATCCATTTTTCCGACGGTAATATTTTTGTACGAATTAAGGAAACTGTAAGAAACAGTGATGTATACCTCGTCCAGCCGATCGGCATGGACCCCAATAATGAACTGGTAGAGATCCTCTTCTGGATCGACGCATTCAAGCGCGCAAGCGCAAGCTCTGTTACCGTAATCGTGCCTTACTTCGGCTACGCAAAGGGCGACAAGAAGGATGAACCTCGTGTATCCATCCGTGCAAGAGTATGCGCAGACTGTATCGAAGTAGCAGGCGCAGACAGATTCATCACCATGGACCTGCATGCTCCTCAGATCCAGGGCTTCTTCCGTATTCCGTCGGATCACCTCTATTCTCTGCCGCTGCTGTGCGAGAGCGTAAAGAACTATGTAAACGTAGACAATCTGGTCGTTGTATCTCCTGATGCAGGTTTTGCAAAGACTGCCAGAAAATATGCCGACTATCTGGGTACCCCCGTTGCGATCGGCGACAAGACCCGTGTTGCACACGATGAAAATGCAAAGATCCTCGAGCTCATCGGCGATGTAGAGGGTAAGGAATGCCTTATCGTAGATGACTTCAGCATCTCCGGCGGTACGCTGATCGATATCGCAAATGTGCTCAAGGCAAAGGGCGCAACCAAGATCATTGCTTGTCTGGGACACAACATCCTGCGTGAATCCGGCATAAAGCGTATCGAAGAAAGCCCCATTGAACTGGTTATTTCTACCGATACCGTAGAAAACCCCTTCGTGGCAGAATCTCCCAAGATGATCACTGTTTCTGCAGCACCGTTGTTCGCAGAAGCGGTATCCCGTATCCATGACAGAGTATCTGTCAGCCCCTTGTTTGAAAAGGTACCGGCAAAGGTATTGGCAGATTCCGAAAAGTAAGCGTAATAACAAAAAGCAGCAGTCGTATGACTGCTGCTTTTTTATTGTCTGAAATGATGCATAAAAAACGGTGCAGACAAATGCCTGCACCGCTGTGATTTGATTATTCGAGGTTGTTGTGATAGAAGCCGATATCTTCAGCCTTGGCACCGATTTTCTGCATAACGACCTGTTTGATAACTTCATTCAGTGCGAAGGAAGATTCATAGTAGCCGGTTACGCCATCGTAAGCCATCTGTTCTCTCTGTTCGGGAGTCAGACCCCAGTCAACACGCTGACCATGAGTTTTTTCTCTGGAAGCGGGCTTGGGAGGACGGAAGTTGTTCTTCTGCAGTCTGGGAACGGTAACGTTGATGTCAGCGATCTCGCCGATGTTGGAATTGTCGGGAGCATTGCCGGAGATCAGGGCGACCGTAGCACCCATCGCTTTTGCCTGCTGGGCAATGATGGTGATGGTCTTGGTGTTACCGGAACCGGAGTTGATCAGCAGAATATCACCTGCCTGAATGGAACGGGTGGAGTTATCACCTACGCAATAAACGATCATACCGATCTGAGACATATCCATGCCCAGGATGCGGACAACGTTACCGGCACGGCCCCAGCCTGCGGTAAAGATGTTATGACCGCTCTTATGAGCGTTTGCGATTGCCTCTGCGATCGCTTCGATCTGCGCGGGATCTACCATTTTCAATGTCTCGGCAATATTGTTGCCTGCACATTCCAGCAATTTATTAATATCTAACATACGCTTTGTACTCCTTTCTGATATTTAACAACGAATTCGAAAAGGTTGATTATTCGAGGTTGTTGTGGAAGAACATAGGATCTTCTTCACGAGCACCGATCTTGGGCATTACGATCTTTCTGATAACTTCGTTCAGAGCGAAAGCGGATTCATAGTAACCGGTTACATTGTCATAACCCATCTGGATTCTCTGTTCCTGAGTCAGACCCCAGTCAACACGCTCGCCCAGACCCTTGTTCTTGGAGTTGGGGTTTACGGGAGGACGGAAATCGTTCTTCTTCAGTCTGGGAACGGTAACGTTGATGTCAGCGATCTTGCCGATGATGGATGCATCGGGAGCATTGCCGGAGATCAGAGCAACAGTAGCGCCCTGTTCTTTAGCCTGTTCAGCCAGAACAGCGATGGTCTTGGTGTTGCCGGAACCGGAGTTGATCAGCAGGATGTCACCGGGGTGAATGGAAGGAGTGCCGTTGTCGCCTACGCAGTAAACGAGCATACCGATCTGAGACATGTTCATGCCCAGGATACGGATAACGTTACCGGCACGGCCCCAGCCTGCGGTGTAGATACGATGACCGTTGTTGTGAGCCTCTGCGATAGCAGATGCGATTGCCTCGATCTGATCGGGGTCAACCATGTTCAGAGTCTCTGCGATATTGTTACCGGCACAAGCCAGCATTTTTTTGATATCAAACATGTGTGTACTCTCCTTTTAATTATTCAAGGCTGTTGTGGTAGTAGTGAACTGCTTCGAAGGTCTCGCCGATTTCTTCCATTACTCTGTGCTGGATGATTTCGTTGAGGACGAAAGCTGCCTGATAAGTGAGCTCCATCTGTTCGAGGGTGATAGCTTCTCTCTCTTCGGGAGTCAGATCATAGGTCTCACGAGTACCAGCGGTGCTCTTGAACTTGGGATCTCTCGGAGGTCTCTTGGTAGCCATGATCTTGTTCATGGGAGTTTCGATGCGCGGGATAACTACGTTGTAGTCAGCGATTTCACCGATGATAGAGTTAGCATTGGTGGAGATCAGACCAACGGTTGCGCCGAAGTCCTTAGCTTCCTTAGCGATGATAGAGATAGTCTTGGTGTTGCCGGAACCGGACATAACCAGCAGAATGTCATCGGGCTGGATGGAGGGAGTATTGTTGTCGCCTACGCGGAAAACAACTTTACCGATCTGAGACATATCCATACCCAGAATGCCTGCTACGTTACCTGCACGGCCCCAACCGGAAACGAAAACGCGGTTAGCTTTTGCGATTGCTTTTGCCAGGGCGTCTACCTGAGCAGGGTCTACTTTGGACAGAACCTCTGCAACATGGTTGCCGGCCTGAATCAGAATTTGTTTGGTATCCATATTCATTCTCCTTTTTAATCTTGGTAAAAGGTTACCTTATTGTATAGTATAAATCAAAAATTTCCACGATGCAAGAAAAAGGATATTATTGTCACGGGATCATTGTGACGCCGCCCTCTGCCATGATGGTTTGACCGGTAATATGGCGGGAATCTTCGCTTGCAAGGAATACGGCAACAGGTGCGATATCTTCGTATGCATCGCCGATACGGCCGATGATGGTGGGATTAAAGCCCAGCTTCATGGGATCGCGCTCGCCCTCAGGCATCTTTTCCAGCTGCTCATAATAAAAGTCGGTGATAGCACCGGGGTTGATGGTGTTGACGTTGATATTGTATTTGCCCCATTCACGTGCGGCAGTACGTGCCATGGCACGGGTCGCTTCCTTGATGGCACCGTAAGCGGTCATGCCAAACTGACCTTCTACGCCGGCACCGGAGCCTACGCAAATGACTTTGCCGTGACCGCTCTTTTTGAGCCACGGGAAGCATAGACGCATCATGTGGAAACTGCTCATCAGACCGCTCTGATAGAACATATCAAAGTCTTCCT
The DNA here is from genome assembly GCA_017531505.1 of Clostridia bacterium. Lineage (GTDB taxonomy): Bacteria > Bacillota > Clostridia > Christensenellales > Christensenellaceae > QANA01. Next base: position 47,113 of record JAFXKX010000001.1, read on the forward strand.
GTGTGTGATCCTCAAAATGTTTATGACCGCAGGTGGTGGCCATGGCATTGTTGTATAAAATATCGATACCGCCAAACTTCTCTGCAGTGGCAGCAACAAATGCCTCCATCTGGTCGATTTTGGTGACGTCGCATACAAAACTCAGCACTTCGGCACCTGCTTCGCGACAAAGACGCTCTGTCTCGGCCAAGCGATCGAGACTGCGGGCACAAATAGCCAGATTTGCGCCTTCCTCTGCATACTTGATGGCGATCTGTTTGCCAAGGCCCCGGCCGGCGCCGGTAACGATAGCGGTCCTACCCTCTAATTTTCCCATAAATCGCTCCTTTCTTACGGAACAAACCTTACGGTATGCCGTATATTTCCATGGTAATACTTCTGCAAAAAAGTGTCAATTCTTTGGAAGGTATTGAATTCCCAAACGGGCTAATATATAATAAATGAAACATCCACTTGTATTTTTATGCGCTGCAAGGCGTAAAATTTTCAGATAAGGAATTACGGAGGCATATCAATGGATATCAAGTTTGAAAAACGCGCTGAATTGAAACAGAAGCCGGATGAAAAGAATCTGGGCTTTGGCAAATACTATACCGACCATATGTTCATGATGGACTATGATGAAGGCCAGGGTTGGCACGATGCCTGCATCGTACCCTACGGCCCCATCCCCATGGAGCCCACCTGTGTTACCCTGCACTATGCGCAGGAGACCTTCGAGGGTATGAAGGCTTACCGTACCGCAGAGGGTAAGATCCAGCTGTTCCGCCCGGAGATGAACGCAAGAAGAATGATCAACTCCAACGCGCGTCTGTGCATGCCCGCATTCCCCGAAGATATGTTTATCGAGGCAGTAAAGGCAATTGTTAAGGTAGATGCGGATTGGGTACCTTCCGAACCCGAAACCTCTCTGTACATCCGCCCCTTCATGTTTGCTACCGAAGGCGCATTGGGCGCACATGCATCCAGCTCTTATAAATTTGTGATCGTACTGAGCCCCAGCGGTGCATATTATAAAGAAGGCGTAAACCCCGTACGCATCCTCATCGAAGATGAACTGGTACGTGCAGTCAAGGGTGGTACCGGCTTTGCAAAGTGCGGCGGCAACTATGCATCCTCTCTGCTGGCTCAGAAAAAGGCTGCAGAACAGGGCTGTGCACAGGTACTGTGGCTGGATGGCGTAGAAAGAAAGTATGTAGAAGAAGTCGGCACCATGAACGTTATGTTCAAGATCGCCGGTGAGATCTACACCGCAGCCATCGATGGCTCTGTATTGCCCGGTGTTACCAGAGACTCTATCATCCACATCCTGAGAGACTGGGGTTATACCGTAAACGAAGGCAAACTGTCTGTAGACGATCTGATGAAGGCAGGCCATGACGGCACTCTGGAAGAGGCATTCGGTACCGGTACTGCGGCAGTTATTTCTCCTATCGGCGAATTCCTGTATAAGGATGACTCCGTACGCATCAACGACTTCAAGACCGGTGAACTCACCCAGAAACTGTACGATTATCTGACCGGCATCCAGTGGGGCAGAGAAGAAGATAAGTACAACTGGACCACCACCATTGATGCCTAACCGATCTACAACAAGCAATATGCAAAAGCGGCAGAAATTCTGCCGCTTTTTTTATTGAGTTGTGTAGAATTCTGGAAATTGCATTCGTCTATATCAATGAAGAGATGGTATACTATTGGTAACAGGAGAGGGATAGTATGTCTGATTCGATAGAAAGTTTGTTGGATATATACAGAATACAATATACGCATTTTTTAAGGAAGGCAGTCCGTTTTTTGGGAAACTATGAAGATGCCCAAGAGGTGATGCAGGATGTTGCGGTAAGACTGAGCGAAGGGCGGATGCGACCGATGGATGTCCGCAATCCTCAGGCTTTGCTCAACACGATGGTGCGCAACCGCTGCATTGATATGTATCGCAGGCAACTACGCCGTGCAGAACAGCCGCTGGATACAGAACTGCGGCAATGGGCCGCAGATCAAACAACGGAGGACTCTGTACAAGCGATAGAATACCGGGAACTCATGAGAAAACTGCTGGAGGGGTATCCACAGGCGTTAAGGCAGGCATTTTGTATGCATACGCTGGAAGGGTATACTGTGCCGGAAATCGCAAAACAACTGGGAGTTTCGCCAAAGGCATTGGCACAACGGCTGCGCAGAATGCGATTACGATTGCAAAAACGGTATCAGGCGATGACTGCAATGTGGAAATAAAGGGGGTATACCTATGAAAGAAAGAAAAGTTTGTTTCAAAAAAGGAAATCTTTCGATTTTTCTTCTGCTGATAATCGTAGTATTTGTGATTGGAGGCAGTATCTCTTTAGTAGAAACAGCTTCGTATGCCTTGATGCAGAAAAATGCAGAGGTATACGGTGATTTTCATGGGATCATATTTGCAATTTCCGAAAGAGCGATGGAAACCGTTGAACAGAGTCCTTATGTGACAGACCATGCATATATTTATAGTTATGGAATATATGAACTCCCCGAAAGCCAAGTTGAGATTTCTTTAGGTGCCTATGATGAGAAAGCATGGGAAATGTCTCATATCCAATTGGTCGAAGGAAGAATGCCGCAATCTGCAGAGGAAATCGTGCTGGAAGAGCGATGGAAGACCGATATGGGCTGGAAGACCGGCGATACCGTCACGATAGATACAGGGGAAGAAGAAAAGCAATTTACAATTTGTGGGTGGATCAATAATTATCGTCTGCTGTGGGCAAGATCTCAGCCGGGTGTATTAAACAAACAGTTGCCTACAGGTTTATTGGGTAAGGATGCATTGCCGCTGAAAATGAGACATGTAATGCTGGACTTCGTGAGGACCAACAGGACAGACAGCAGTGAGAATATCTTTCATTCGTTAACGTTTTCGCTGGAGGTAGATCGGTATTTATCACAAGCGAGTTATTACAATAGCGCGGTATACACGAATGGTGGAGGCAGCCGTTTCTATGAATTCCGTATGACGACGATGGCGGTACTGGTCATTGCTTCCCTGGTGGCGATCTATGGGGTACTTATGCGGCGGATCCGGGAATATCGGCTGCAAGATATTCCGGCAAAGCAGTTGCTGTTGAGTGTGGGCGGCGCAATATTTGGCGGCGCATTGACAGGACTGTTGATGCATCAGTTGTTGAGCCCATTCTGCAAGGCATTGCTCGGGTATGAAATCCCTCTGTTTGGAAGCTGGTGGATCGCATTGGTGCTGGCAGTATGCAGCTTTGGGCTGACGATACTGGAGTATCGCCGTCAGCAGAGCAGAAAAATGCTGACAGAACTGTTGGGGCGGCACATACCCAAAGATGCAAAGACATTGGGTGAATCCCGTTGGCGGCGGAGCCGGCGCACCACGCTGGCGGTATGTGCGGTAGTGGCTTTTCTGGCTATGCTGCTGAGCGGACAGACGCTGCATCTGGAAGTAAATGATTACGGGTTGAACTGGGAGGCTCCGGTCGTCACAGCCGGTGAATTCCCCGAGATCCCGCGATTTGATAGCAATATGCATTATGGCTTGGGCGATGAGATCATGATCATCCTGCAGGTGCTCAGGGTGGTGACCTTCTTGTTTGCGGCGATCCTGAGTATGATCGGTGTATATCATATCTATATGGAATATGTGCATCAGGATGCCCATGCATTCCGCGCATTGTGCGACAGGTCGGCATCTTTGCGGATGTTGAGAAAGGAACTTCTGCGATTCTTGCTGTTGAGTACCGTATGTGCGGTCGTATTGTGCAGGATCATGGTGGCGCTGACTTCCGGCGGCGGGATCCCGCACTTTATGCAGGAACTGCTATATGCGCTGCCCGGTATTGCCGTGGCATTTGTGATAGGGGCAGGATTCCTGATGTGGACAGCGCACAGAGCAAACAAATACATCTGGAAAGAATAAATAGTAAAAGCGGCAGAAATTCTGCCGCTTTTTTGTATCCTTCGGCAGGAAAAAGGTGTTGAATACAGAATTTTTATGTAGGTAAATTTGTATTTTCCATTATAAGAAGAGAGGTATTGTATATGTTGGATATCGTATCCATGGGCGAAGCCGTAATCGACTTTTCCATGTGCGGCACAGGCCCCAATGGGAACCCTGCTTATGAAATGAACCCCGGTGGTGCACCGGCAAATTGTGTAGTAGCCAGCGCGCAGCTGGGCGCAAAAAACGGATTTATCTCTATGGTAGGCGATGATCCCTTTGGTCATCATATCGCCAAGGCGCTGGAAGGACACGGCATCACTGCCCGCGGTCTGCGCTATACCAAAGAGGGCGTTACCCGTCTGGCATTTGTCAGCATCGACGAGACCGGCGACCGCAGCTTTTACTTTGTACCCGGCAGACACGCCGAGCGTTTGATCAAGCCCGAGGAAGTACCGCTGGATATGATTGACGAGGCAAAGATACTGCATATCTCCTGCGTATATGATAAAGGCGATCCCGGCTATGATGCAGTAGATTTTGCACTGGATTATGCACAGAAAAACGGCAAACTCATTTCTTGTGACCCCAACTATCGCCCGGGCAGATGGGATCCCGCTTCCGGTTATGCCCGCGAGTATTATCGCGAGATACTCTCCCGCTGCCATCTGATCAAAGTTTCTGAAGAAGAGATGAGTATCGTTACCGGTGTGGCAGAAGACCAGGTAGAAGAAGGCGCAAAGCTGCTGATGGAACTGGGTGTAGAAAAGAAAGCGGTATTTGTAACCTTGGGTTCCAAAGGTGCTTACTATATCACCCCCGAAGAGCAGGGCTATGTCCCCGGCTTTAAGGTAGACGCGGTAGATACTACCGGCTGCGGTGACTCGTTTATGGGCTCTATGCATTACTTCATGTGCTACGAGCCGGATATGCCGATGGCAGAAAAGGTACGTCGGGCAAATGCAGTAGGTGCATTGTGTGCATTGAAGCATGGTGCATTTGATGCGATGCCCACTCCCGAAGAGCTAGAAGCATTCCTGGCAGAACAGGCATAAGTCCATAAAATATAAAAAGACCTCCCAAGCAAGGGAGGTCTTTTGTTGTGCGCAGGTTATTCCTGCTCTTTTTTGCCGGTATCCAGAGAGCTGCCAAATACGACATAGCGCTGGAACAAAAACTCGGTAATAAAGTTGAGCAGCATATTGAGGATGGTGACGACATATTCATTCCAACCGATGGATACCAGCCAGTTGCCCAGCCAGGTAGACAAAGGGGTAAAGAACAGATAGTACACAAATACCTTTGCCATAGCGGCGGGTACATTGGCAGCGGACTGGAAGGTGAACTTACGGTTGAAGGTAAAGTTCCATACGACAGACAGCACCAAAGAGATCAGGTAGCATGGCCAATAAGACCAGTTGGTCACTTCGTTGAGCAGAGCAAAGCTGCCCATCTGGATGACGCCGGCACTAATAGAGAACAAAGTAAATTTTAAAACACGAATAAATTCAGACAATTCCCATATCTCCTTTCTTGAGATTATCTACAGTATAATATATGGGTCTTGGTGAACGCAATAAAAAAGGCCTTCCTAGAGAAGGCCTTTTTCATAAATTCACTTTACATCGATGATATGCGCCATATCGTATTCGTGAGGATCTTTATCCATCGCACGATGACCGATGGCTACGCCGATGCCGTATTCCAGCCCTGCGGGGAAGCAGGTCTTTTCGCGCAGCGCCTCGCTGCCTTCACCGGTAAATGCCATGGCAGGCATCCCCAGAATAACGGAATCCAGCCCCATAGACTTGGCGGCCAGTGCCAGCGTCTGTGCAGCGATGCCGGCATCTACCTTATAGTAAGTGCCGTCTGCGGGGATAGCCACGATGACCAGCAGCGGTGCATCGTAGAGTACTTTATAGTTGCGGCCTGCGATGCGGTCAATGGTCGCTTGATCACCGCTTGCCAGCAGTTTGTCTACCACCGCTTTTTCGATATCCGCCAGTACGTCGGGGTTGGTGATAAACAGATGGCGCTGTGCCTGTGCATTGACTGCCGTGGGCGAAGCCAGTACAGCCAGTTTCAATGCCTCCAATTGCTCGCAGGTGAGGGGGGTATCTGCATATGCGCGGATGCTGGAACGCTTTGCAATGGTATCCAATACGGGGTTGTTCAACATAATTTCTTTTTCCTTTCTATATACGATCTGTTTGCTCAGACGATATCGTCGTTGGGGAAGTGCATTCCCATGATCTCTCTGGCACGGTCCATGACTTTGAAAGAAGTGAGGGAGCGGGCATTGAAGGGGGCTTCACTGCCGTCTGCCTTTTGGATCATCTCGATAAATGCCTGTACTTCATAGGCAAGGTCTTTGCGGAAGGGGATATCTTCCAGCGGTAATTCCTCTGTGGTACCGTCTCGGTAGGTGATGGATACTTTCATAGGAGCGCTCATACCCTGAATGGTCATATATCCTTCCTCACCCTGGATCTCACAATGGTTTGCGGAAGGAGCAACTTTGCCGTAGAACATGGTGACCAGCATCGTCTCGTAAGAAGCGGTGATCATACCGACACCGTCCAACCCGTTATGCAGCTTGATGGCAGCGGCGGTGATATCCTGCGGCATACCAAACAATCCGGTCATAAAGTTCATAGTATATACGCCCAGATCCATCAGCGCACCGTTGGCAAGTTCAGGCACAAAGGCATTTTCGATGATGCCCTGCTTGAAGTTATCGTATCTTCTGGAGTAGGAGCAGCTGGACAGGATGGCTCTGCGAAGGGTGCCCAACTTGGGCAAAGCCTCGCGGATGCGGGCATAGTTGGGGTTAAATGCAGTACGCACGGCCTCCAGCAGCACAACATTGTTTTCTTTGGCGACCTCCATCATCTGTTCCCATTCACGGGCATTGGCCGCGCCGGATTTTTCGACCAGCACATGCTTGCCTGCGCGCATCATCTGGATGGCGTACTCTTTATGAGAATAGTTGGGTGTGGCGATATATACGGCATCTACCTCGGGGCAGGCAGCTACGGATTCCAAATCGGTAAACCACAAGGGGGCACCCCACTGCTCTGCATATTCGCGGGCGCGCTCTTCGCGGCGGGAGTGTACCGCCATCAGTTTGAAATCAGGGCAGGACCGTGCCGCGCCCAATACATAGTCGGTGATAAAATTGGTGCCGATGACAGCAAAACGTACCATAATGAACTTCCTTTCTGTAAGGGAAATCTTTACTTTCAGTATACGGAAAAAGGGCGTCATAGTCAATAAAACAGGCTTTTTTATTGACTTGCCACGCCGATTGGGATATTCTATCATAGACGAGGTGTTGTATTATGTGCAAAGGTAAAATTGCAATTGGAATTTCCGGCGGCGTAGATTCCGCCGTCAGTGCATATCTGCTGAAAAAGCAGGGTTATGATGTTATGGCTGTCTTCATGAAAAACTGGAATGAAGAAGACGAAAACGGCATCTGTACAGCCGATCAGGATTTTGAAGATGTCCGCAGAATTTGCGACCATCTGGATATCCCGTATTATTCGGTCAATTTTGCAAGAGAGTATTGGGATCGGGTATTCTCTATCTTTTTGGATGAATATAAGGCGGGTCGTACGCCCAACCCCGATGTACTGTGCAATAAAGAGATCAAATTCAAGGCCTTTCTGGATTTCTGTATGGATATGGGTGCCGATCAGATCGCGACGGGGCATTACTGCCGCGTCAATAAAATGTTTGGCACAAGACTGATCAAAGGGCGCGACGAACGCAAAGATCAGTCCTATTTCCTGTGCACCCTCAATGCCCATCAGCTGGAGAAGGTAGAGTTCCCCGTAGGCGGCTATACCAAGGAATATGTGCGCCAGATCGCAAGAGATGCAGGCATCCCCGTGGCAGACAAAAAGAATTCCACAGGTATCTGCTTTATCGGCGAACGCAACTTCCGCAAATTCCTGCAAGGGTATTTGCCGGCGCAGCCGGGCCAGATGCGCACTACCTCCGGTGAGTATATCGGTCAGCATCAGGGCCTGATGTACTATACGCTGGGACAGCGGCGCGGACTGAATATCGGCGGACGCGGGACGGGCGAAAGCTGGTTTGTTGTAGATAAAGATCTGAAAAATAACATATTATATGTGGAACAGGGTGCAGACAGCCCGAAGCTGTATTCCAAAGTATGTGTATGCAGCGATTTCAGTTTTGTAAACCCATTGGATATTAAGGAATTTGACTGTACTGCCAAGTTCCGCTACCGTCAGCCGGATCAGAAAGTACACGTATATGTAGAGGGCGATCAGGTGCTTATCGAGTCTTATGAGAAGCAGCGCGCCATTACCCCCGGCCAGTATGCGGTATTGTACAGCGGAGATGAGTGTCTTGGCGGTGGTCCCGTTAACACCATTTTGGAGTGAGGAGCATGAGTATGAAAGATATCAATATGAAAGTTGTCATCATGGCTGCAGGGGAAGGCACCCGTATGCGTTCCGCATTGCCCAAGGTATTGCATCAGGCAGCAGGCAGAACACTGGTAGAATGGGTGGCTGAGGCAGCAGCAGCCGTTACCGATAAACCTGTATTGGTATATGGCAACGGCGGTGACGCGATCCTCGAAAAATTCAAAGACAGATTTGAGTATGCACTGCAGGCACAGCGCCTGGGGACCGGGCATGCGGTGATGGCAGCAGCAGAGCACATCAAAGGCAGCGATTATACCATCGTACTGGCTGGCGATATGCCCCTTGTGCGGCCCGAGACCATCCGCAGATTGGCAGACGAAGCACTGGCAGCAGATTGCGACTGTATGTTGCTGACTGCTTCTCCCGAAAAGACACCTGCATACGGACGTATCGTACGTGATGAGGCAGGGCGGATCTGCCGCATCGTGGAAGATAAAGATGCGACGCCCGCACAGAAATTGATCAAGGAACTGAATATTTCCTTCTATTGCTTCAAGACTCCGGCATTGCTGGAGGCATTGGCGCAGCTCAAGCCGGAAAATGCACAGCATGAATATTATCTGACAGATTGTATTCAGGTGCTGTATGATGCGGGCAAAGAGGTCCGCAGTATCGATATCGGTGATATGCGTGAATGCATGGGCGTCAATACCCGTGTGCAGCTGGCAGAGGCAGAGGCGGCACTGCGTGCACGCATCAACGAAAAACTGATGCTCGCCGGCGTCAGCATGATCGATCCGGCGAATACCTATATCGGCGCGGAGGTAGAAGTGGGTCAGGATACCCTCATTTATCCCGGCGTTATACTGGAAGGCAAGACCCGCATCGGACAGGGATGTATCCTGTATCAGGGCAGCCGCATTTGTGACAGTATCATCGGAGACAATACCACGGTGGAAAACTCGGTATTGCTGCAGAGCGAATTGGGCAGCCATACACAGGTAGGTCCCAATGCATATCTGCGCCCGGGCTCCAAAGTGGGCAGCTATTGCCGTATCGGTGACTTTGTAGAGACCAAAAACGCAGAGATCGGTGATGGCACCAAAGTATCGCATCTGACCTATGTGGGCGATGCGCGTCTGGGCGAAGACATCAACATTGGCTGTGGCGTAGTATTTGTCAATTACGACGGCCAGCAGAAGAATATCACCACCGTAGGTGACGGTGCGTTTATCGGCTGTAATACCAACCTGATCTCTCCGGTCAATGTGGCGGATGGTGCATATATTGCTGCAGGTACTACGGTTACCAGAGATGTACCGGCAGAGGCGCTGGTTATCGGCCGTTCCCGCCAGATGGTCAAAGAAGGCTGGGCAAAAGGGCGCTATCATATCAAACGTAAGAAATAAGGAGATACGGCTATGTATCTGATCGCAGGGCTGGGCAATCCCGGTCTGAAATACAGGAAAACGCCGCACAATGCCGGATTTATGGCAGTGGATGCATTGGCGCATCAGCACAAACTGCGTTTTGTAAAAAGCAAGTTTGACGCGCAGGAGGCAGAGCTGCGGCTGGGCGGGGAAAAGGTGCTGATATTAAAGCCTCAGACCTATATGAACCTCAGCGGCAAGAGCATTGCAGCAGCGGCGAAGTATTATAATATCCCGTCTGAAAATATTATTGTGATCTACGATGACAAGGATCTGGCACTGGGCAAACTGCGTATCCGCGCAAAGGGCAGTGCAGGCAGTCATAACGGCATGAAATCCATCATCGAGTGTCTGGGTACCAAGAATTTTGCCCGCGTACGCTTTGGCATTGGCAAACCCCCGGAGGGGATGCGGCTGATGGACTACGTATTGCACAAGATCGATCGGCAGGAAAAGGCCGCTTATGAGCAGGCTGCGGAAGACAGTGCTATGGCAGCGCAGGAGATCATTGTCAACGGATTGGAATCGGCACAACAGAAATACAGCTCGAAATAACCGGGCAGGAGCGGAGCGATGGAACACTTTCTTGAATTGGTAGCACAGCTGCCTGAATTACAGGAACTTTTTACAAGCGTGCAGGGCGAAAGATCCTGCTCGCTTGTTCGTGTTGCCCAAGAATTGCGCCAGCATATCCTGCATCTGCTGTACGAGAAAACCGGCAGAGATATTTTGTATGTACTGCCCAGCGAGTATCATGCCCGTCGGGCTTATGATAACTATATTTATCCCGAGCATATCCTGCTGCCCAATGCACAGGCAGAGATGCGTCCTGTGGAGGCACAGAGCTCGGAGGCACGCCATGGTCGTGTGCAGGCGCTGGATCGCCTGCGCAGCAAGGGCGGGGTGGTATTTTTATCACCCGCGGCACTTTTATTCAAAATGCGTCCGCCCAAGACCTTTTATGGACAATATCTGACCATAAAAGAGGGCGATATCACATCGCCGCAGGCATTGCTGCGCAGCCTGACAGCGGCGGGGTATGAGTACGCTCCGCTGATCGAAGGCGTCGGTCAGGTATCCGGCCGCGGTGAAATGGCAGAAGTATATGCGCCCGGGTTTGCACACCCGCTGCGCATTACATTTTTTGACGATGAGATCGAAAGCATCCGTACTTTCGATGTGGATTCCCAGCGTTCTTTTGGTGCAGGGCTGCAGACGGTGGAAATTCCGCCGGCCCATGAATTTTCCATGGAACAGGACGAAAGCGAACAACTGCAGAATTATCTTTGCGGGATAACCACCACAAAGCTGGAGAGCCTGCGGGAATCGTATCTGTTCTCGCTGCGGGAAACCGGAAGCTTTTCCAATATTGAGGCATATATGGATGTGTTGCAGGATAAATGCAGCATTCTGGACTATGCAAAAAAGCCGATCCTGATTTTTGACGGATGTTCGGCGATCATGGGAGAACAGACTACCCGTGAGCAGAGTATGCAGGCGATGTTTGCCGAGATATTGGCGGATGACGCGGCGTTTGGCTGTGAAGTGCTGCACCTGTGGCAGGCGCAGGAGTTTTTAGAGAAATATACCGGTTGTATGCTGGATCTGGAAGGATTGCAGCCGCATACGTTATTTGCCAAGGCACATAAACTGGATTTTCATACCCGCTCTACCGTAGGGTTTGCAGGCAATGCAGATCTGCTGGCCGAAGCGATCCGCATGCGTATACAGGGCGGATATCGGGTGTATCTTTGTGCAGGCGGCCGACAGACCAGCATCAGTGGTGCACTGCAGGAAAGAGACATTCTGGTGCCTCTTGGTGCAAAACTGAAGGCACCCGGTGTCAGTATGCTACCCTTGTCCATCAGTGAAGGCTTTGAGGCGGAAAGCGTAAAGGCGGTATTCTTTTCGGAAGAGGATATTCTTGGCAAACGTACCCGCAAGAGCAGCAGTGCAAAGCGCAGAACCAAAGAGATAGGATTGCTGGCGGATTTGCACGCGGGGGACATTGTTGTACACGAGATCCACGGCAAAGGCAAATATATGGGACTCAAGACCATGGAAGTTGCCGGTGTCAGTGCGGATTATATGGAGATCGAGTACCGCGACGGAGATCGTCTGTTTATCCCTACGGCACAGATCGGCCGCATCGATAAATATATCGGTCCGGATGAGGAGGAGACCCGTCTCTCCAAACTGGGCGGAAGAGAATGGGAAAACACCAAGACCAAGGCGCGGGCTTCTGTAAAACAGTTGGCGGAAAATCTGGTGGATATTTACCGCGAGCGCAGTCAGGCGGCGGGCTATCAGTTCTCGGAAGATACCGTATGGCAGCGCCAGTTTGAAGATAACTTTGGCTATATCGAGACACCCGGTCAGCTGGAGTGTATTGCGCAGGTCAAGCAGGATATGGAGAGCACCAAAATTATGGACCGGCTGGTCATGGGCGACGTTGGCTACGGTAAGACCGAGGTTGCCATGCGCGCTTGCTTTAAGGCGGTCATGGATTCCAAGCAGGTAGCTCTGTTGGTGCCCACCACGCTGCTGGCAAGACAGCATTATAAAAACTTTGTGGAACGGTTCTCGGGATTCCCCATTCGTATCGAGCAGTTGTCCCGTTACACAAAAAAGCCCAAGACGGTGCTGGAAAACCTGATCTCGGGCAAGACAGATATCGTCATCGGCACTCACAAATTGCTGGGTAAAAACGTAAAGTTCAAAAATCTGGGATTGCTGGTCATCGATGAAGAGCAGCGCTTTGGGGTGTCCCATAAAGAACGTATAAAAGATATGAAGCGTGAGATCGATGTACTGACGCTGACGGCAACGCCTATCCCCCGTACGCTGGAGATGGCGCTGACCGGTATCCGCGACATGAGTACCATTGACACGCCGCCGGAAATCCGCAAGGAAGTGCAGGCGTATGTAGCCCCCTTTGACTGGGGTCTGGTACGGGATGCGATCCTGAAGGAACTCAACCGCGGCGGGCAGGTATTCTTTGTTTGCCGGCGTATCAGCGAAATGGAAAGTCTGGCGGCGGGGATACAAAAGGCAGTGCCCGAGGCACGGATCATCTCTGCTCATGGTCGTATGACCGAGGCGGAATCCGAAGCGGTCATGAATGCATTTGTAGAGAGAGAATATGATGTGCTGCTATGCACCACCATCATTGAATCGGGCATAGACATTCCCACGGTCAATACCATTATCGTGTACGAGGCGGATAAATTCGGGCTGGCACAGTTGTATCAATTGCGCGGCCGTATCGGGCGGTCCAATTTGCGCGGATATGCATATTTTACCCATTTATCCGGAGACAATATCAATCCCATTGCGGCGAAGCGTCTGGAGGCGATCCGCGAGTTTACCCAGCTGGGCAGCGGTATGAAGATCGCTATGAGAGATCTGCAGATCCGCGGAGCAGGCAACATCCTTGGTGCAGAGCAGAGCGGACATATGTCTAATGTAGGCTATAATCTGTATATCAAGATGGTCCGCGAAGAAGTGCTGCAGACAATGGGTAAGCCAGTCGTGCCCGAAATAGAGACAACGGTGGAAATGGGGGAAGACGCATTTATCCCCGATGCATATATCGAGGACGAAGGTCTGAAACTGGATATGTACCGAAAGGTGGCCGAAGCAGATACTCTGAAGAAGGCGAAGGCGGTACAGGAAGAGTTTATCGACCGGTTTGGCCCGATACCGCGTCCTGCAGCAAACCTGTTGGGGGCATCGGTTATCCGTGGGTACGGCACCCGTGCAGGGCTGCTCAGTATCGTACGTGTCCGCGATACAGTACAGATGAAATTTGCCGAACACATCCAGCCGGATGTGAATATGCTGCTGGCTGCCATCAAAAGTGAACGAGGCAGAGCGGAGTTGCGCAAGGCAGAGCATCCGTATATCGTCTATGGATTGAAAAAAGGCGGTTCCTATACAGAAATGTTACAATTCATGGAGAAAATAAGGCATTGCATAACGAAGGGCAATCAAGTATAATAATAATGTTTTACTGATATCCGTAAGGAGAGAATAATGTTGAAGAAACTTATGATGGTTGTACTGGCTGCATTACTGGTATTTGGCTGTACTTCCTGTAAACTGACAGTCAGCGATGAACAAAAAGATCTGGAACAGGTTGTTGCTATCGTCAACGGTGTAGAGATCACCAAGGGCGAGGTCATGGCTGCATATAACACCTATCGCTACTACTATAATCTGACTGATGAAAATCAGAATACAGAAGCGTATATCGATACCCGGAATTCTTTGCTGGAAAATGTTTATGCAACGCTGATCGAGTATCATCTGATTTTGCAGTATGCCGGTGAATACACCTCTGTAGAACTGACCGATGACATGAAAAAAGCCATCGAGGAAGAGAAGCAGGGGATCATCGATGCAATTGAGAGTGGCGCAGATACGATTGTAGAAGAACTGCTTCATCACGACCCCGATCTGGACCGTGAATTCGTAAAAGAGAGCCGTATTGCAGAGCGTCTGGCATACAGAGGCATCACCACCGGTGAGTATCAGATGACCAGAGAATATGAGAGCATCATCAGTTCTGTGCGCGAAGCGCTGGCAGCAGAGTATGAACCCTCCGATAAAGCGATCGAAGAGTACTATGAGACCTATGTCAGCACACAGCAGACGTATCTGGAAGGTGACCTCAGCTACTATGATTACTATGCGTCCGAATCTTTGAACCTGTATATGCCTGCAGGCTTCCGTTATGTAAAGAACCTGCTGATCGCGATCCCCGAAGATAAGTTCAACGAGATCAACGAACTGCGTATTGCAGGTAAGGATGAAGAAGCAGATGCCCTGCGTGATGCAGAATTGGAAAAACTGCAGGAACGGGCAGGCATGGTATACGAAAAACTGCAGAATGGTGCAAACTATGAGGAAATGCTGGCACAGTACGGCGAGGACCCCGGTATGAAAGAGGGCGCAGCCAATGCCGAGACCGGTTACCGTCTGTATGCAGGTACCTCCACATTGGAACCGAACTTCCTGGCAGGTGCATTGGCACTTCAGAAGCCCGGCGATATTTCCAAACCCATTGGCTCTGACTACGGTTATTACATCATCAAATTCGAGAGCGAATCCGAAGCACACGCATATCCGCTGGAAGAAGTGTGGGATGGTATCCGCGATGTACTGATCGCTCAGAGATCCAGCGAGTACTACGAAGAAATGTATGAAAACTGGAAGCGTCAGGCAGAAATCGTTGAATTCAAAGAAAATCTTTATTAAGAGAAACAAAAAGAGCAGGTGTATACCTGCTCTTTTCTGTATATGAAAAAGAAAAAGAGATGCCTCGGCATCTCTTTTTTGGTTATGCGGTTTCGATCGCGGAGGCTTTTTGCAGTCCCAATTTTTTGATGGCGTCTTCGCGCATTTTGTATTTGAGGATCTTGCCGGCGACATTCATGGGGAATGCTTCCACAAAGTCTACATACTTAGGCACTTTGTGGCGAGCCATATTGGCGTTGATATAGTCCCTCATCTCTTTTTCGGTCATAGTCTGGCCTTCTTTGAGGATGATGCAAGCCATGATCTCTTCGCCATAGCGCTCATCGGGTACGCCAATGACCTGCACATCCTGTACCTTGGGATGAGTATAGATGAATTCCTCGATCTCTTTGGGATAGATATTTTCGCCGCCGCGGATGATCATATCTTTGAGACGACCGGTAATACGGTAGTTTCCTTCGGGGGTCTTGCATGCCAGGTCGCCGGTATGCAGCCATCCGTCTTTATCGATGGCGGCTTCGGTGGCGCGGGGCATCTTGTAGTAGCCCTTCATGATGTTGTAGCCGCGGGCCACGAATTCGCCGATCTCGCCTACGGGCAGTTCTTCGTTGGTCTCGGGGTCTACGATGCGGCACTCGATCTCGGGCAATGCACTGCCTACAGTAGCAACGCGGGTCTCCAGAGAATCATCGGTACTGCTCATGGTACAGCCGGGAGATGCCTCGGTCTGACCGTATACGATGGTGATCTCTTTCATATTCATTTTGTTGACTACATCCTGCATGACCTTGATGGGGCAGGGGCTGCCGGCCATGATGCCGGTGCGCATATGAGAGAAATCTGTCTTTTCGAAGTCTTCATGCTGCAGCATACCGATAAACATAGTGGGTACGCCGTGGAAGCAGGTGATACGTTCGTTGGTGATGCAGGCCAGAGCGGGCTTGGGGGAATAATAGGGCAGCGGCAGCAATGTTCCGCCGTGGGTCATGGTGGCAGTCATGGCCAAAACCATACCAAAGCAATGGAACATGGGTACCTGCAGCATCATACGGTCTGCGGTAGACAGATCCATACGGTCGCCGATGCACTTGCCGTTATTGACGATGTTGTAATGGGTGAGCATAACGCCCTTGGGGAAGCCGGTGGTGCCGGAAGTGTACTGCATATTGCAGACATCATGCACATCGACGGCCGCAGCCATGCGATAGATCTGCTCCATAGGTATACGGCCTGCTCTTGCAACGGCTTCTTCCCAGGTGAGACAACCTTTCTGACGGAAGCCAATGGTGATGACGTTGCGCAGGAACGGCAAACGGCGGCAGTGGAGCGGCTCACCGGGGCGAGTAGTCTCCAACTCGGGACACAGTTCGGCAACGATGGCAGAATAATTGGAATCCCGGTATCCGTCGATCATGATCAGTGTGTGTGTATCAGACTGGCGCAACAGGTATTCGGCTTCTGCGATCTTGTAGGCGGTATTGACGGTGACAAGTACTGCCCCCAGCTTGGTGGTGGCCCAGAATGCGATATACCATTGGGGCAGGTTGGTGGCCCATACGGCGACATGGTCGCCGGCCTTGACGCCGAGAGAAACCAGTGCGCGGGCAAAGGTATCTACGTCGTCGCGGAACTCGCTGTAGGTACGGGTATAGTCCATCGTGGTATATTTGAAAGCCAGCTGATCGGGGAACTCCTCTACCATCTTGTCCAGTACTTCAGAGAAAGTCTTACTGATCAATGCTTCTTTCTTCCATACAAATTTACCGGTGCCGGTCTTGTTGCTGTACAGATGGTCGCGCATACGGGAAGGACGCTCAAAGCGGCTCATGATGCTGACAAAATGGGCGAAGATCACTTCCATATCATCGATATCATGCTTCCAATGGGGGTCCCACTCCAACGAGATAAAACCGTCGTAGTTGATGGAACGCAGCGCATAGATCATCTCGTGCAGGGGCAGAGAACCCTCGCCGATCAGGCGGTACTCCAAGGTGCCATCGATCAGTTCGGAGTCTTTGATATGTACGTGTTTGGTATAAGCGCCCAGATTCTGAATGGTGGTTTCGGGGGACTCGCCGCTGATGCGGTAAGGATGGTTGAGATCCCACAATGCAGCCAGAGAATCACAGGCAAAATGATTAAGGATGTCACGCAGTTTGGCAGTGTTGGTATAAATGCCGGTGGTTTCTGCCAACAGGATAATTCCTGCCCGTTCTGCGGCGGGTACCAACTGCTCGAGGCAGGCGATAACGGCTGCATCATCCTGCGCCTCGGTGCCTACTTGTGTGGCACGTACACGGACATAAGGGATATTGAGGTTTTGTGCAGTCTGGATGCAGCCCAGGATCTCTTCCAGAGTCTGATCCATGACAGAAGTATCGGCCAGATTACCGACGGAATCCAGACAAGTCAGCGTCAGCTTACGCTCCATCATGTCGCGGCGGATGGGTGCCGCCATGACGGTATTGGCAGGACTGTATTTATCTGCAAAATCAGCAGAATGGATGTCGTAAAGTTCGATACCGTCAAAGCCCAGGTCGTTGGCGATATCGCAGAAATGCCGGAAGGAATACCCGTTCCATCCTTTGGTGGAGAAAGACAGTTTCATCAGATGTTCTCCTCTTCATAAACGATTTTGTTGAGTGCGTTGACATAGGCGGTGATGCTGGCACCGATAATGTCGGTGGAAATACCGTTGCCGGAATACAACTTGCCGCCGGAACGCAGGCGGATCAGCGCGGACCCCATTGCTTCACGTCCTTCGGTAACGGCCTGGATCTGGAAATCATCCAGTTCATAGTGACGGCCGATGATCAGCTCGATGGTGCGGAATGCGGCATCGATAGGACCATCGCCGATGGAGATGCCGTCCAGCATCTGTCCGTCCCGTTCCAGCTGAATGTGTGCGGAGGCGCTGATGATATTGCCGCTGTTGATCACATAACTGTTCAGCTTATATGCGGAAGGCACTTGCAGCGCGGTGGTGGCGATGATGGCATCCAGCTCCTTTGCACCGATGTTTTTCTTGGCGGCAACATTGGTGAAAGCCTCATAGACCTTGATATTATCTTCTTCGGAGAGATCGTATCCCAACTGGCGGATCGCCTTGACAACAGCGTCCAATGTATCGTGTTTATCCAGAGAGAACTGAATGCTGTTGCTCTCTGTGGCAAAAGAACTGCTTTGGGTCTGGCGGGGCTGAGTGATCCAGTTGATCTGGTTGACGATACGCTGCATTTCGGTAAACTTCAGATCGCAATGCAGGCCCAGAGCATCTCCACGATGGCGGATGATGTTTGCGGCGGCATCCAGCGTTGCGTAAGAACCAGTGCTGCAGGAAGCCTTGATGTTGGTGGCACCTGCCTGCGCGGCCTGAATGGTGCACGCTGCTGCCACATGCAGTGTATCGGCACATTGTACAGACAGAGTCACATCGTGCAGTGAGGGGATGTCTTCATAAAGCGTCTCAATAAACTGCTTGAATTCATCGGGCATCATGGTGCCGGCAGTATCGCATACGGTGATAATGGAAGCGCCGGATTCGATGGCAGCGGTGATGGCTGCGACGAGGAAGGGGCGCTCGCTTCTTGCGGCGTCTTCTGCAGCAAATTCTACTTCAGGGCACAAAGCTTTTGCCTGAGAAACCAGCGCGCGGATCATATCCAGTACGGCAGGAGCCTTCTTCTGACAGGTATATGCCATCTGAATGGGGGAGGTGGGCACGCTGACGATCAGCCGCGGGTGAGCAGCATGACAAACGGCGCTCCAGGAAGTCTGTACAGACTCGGCATTGAGTGCGACCGGCAAAGCCACCGTACTGTTGCGTACAATGGCAGAAACTGTTTTGATCAACAGAGAATCTGCTTTTTCATCCAACAGCGGTGCAAACTCGATGGCGTTGACCTGTAATTTATCCAATTGCTTGGCGATCTCTATTTTTTCTTTAAAACTGAGGGCATTGTCGATACGATGTGCTTCTTCGCGTAAAGTAATGTCTGTAAATGTAATCGTTTTCAAAATGATGCTCCTTTACATTTTCGCTGAAAATAAAAAATCCCCGAAGCCTTACGGCTTCAGGGACGATAGTGCTATACCGTGGTACCACCCTGTTTGCTGAAAATCAGCCACTTTGTCGAGACTCTGACAAGTCTCCAGCCATGGTAACGGGGCGTCCGTAGTTCCTTACATGGATTTGGGGAACTCTGCTCCGGAATGAGACTGCATCTGCTGTGTTGATCGGCTTGCACCAACCGCCGACTCTCTGCACGTACAGGAAGATACATAATTCCTTCATCGCATTTGGTGTTTGTGGAATGTGTGTATTATAGCAATGCGCGGCGTAATTGTCAATACAGTTTACACTGTATATATTTGTGAAAATCCGCGAATGTTCGGGATCACGCCTTGATGAGAAACAATCGCTTTCGCAGGCAGGGGATCTGAGAGAGGGGCACAATGATGAGGATGCTGCCGCCAAAGGATACCGCCTCCAGTAAAGCAAATTTGAAGTGCACCGGCAGCAGATGGATAGCGGGGATCCATGTCAGCGCGGTGACCAGCAAAATGTGCACAAAATAAATGGCGAAAGAGATTTTGGACAGATACACATGGCGTTTTGCTGCATTGGAATCAAGGGGGATCGCTTTCATAAAACCTCCTATGACTGAGCAGACAAAGTAAAAGTCTGAAGATCGTCTAAACGCAGAAGCACAGGCGCACAACCCTCGCACAAACCTACGTCAATATCTATCCACGAAGGGCGGAACAGTATCTTGCCGCGGAAATCTTCCCCGTAGAGGAAGGTAGGGGTATGCCCCAATACGACGGTTGCTTTGGAAAAATACTGCTGTGAAAAAGCAGGACGACCCCAGAGTAATTCGTCTGCAGAATAGGAGGAGAGCGCTCTATCCGGGCGGAAGTTTTCCATGCCGCCATGGGTGAGGATATAGGAATGTCCCCGTACAGAGATTGCCTCATACAGAGGCGCCTCCTGCAGATACTCAAAGATGTCTGCAACGGTATCCGGATCTGTCCGGTACAATGCCCGCAGCGTGCGAAGCGTGACCTCACCGCCGTTTTGCAGATATTGATTGAGCAGGCTCATTTTTTGAATAGAAAGATTGGCAATGCTATCCTCTGTTACTTCGTCAAATAAATAACGACAAGCCAGCAGCATCGCTTCGTGATTGCCGAGGATTAGTTGGATATTGGGCTGCAGCAACAGATAGCGCAGCATGGCGACGCCGCCGTCCCCGCGGCGATCGATCGCATCACCCAGAATATACAGCCAGTCGTCCTCTGTAAAGTCGGCTTGCCTGAGCAATGTCTGTAATTCTTCCGGCGCCATGCCGTGCAGATCCGAGATCACATAAATGGCCATCGCAGATCAGTCCTTGACAAACCAGGTCGCATAGGCAACGCGGATCGTCTTGAAGTCAGCATCTGTGGTAAAACGCAGCGTGCGTTTTTGGCCGGGTTTCCAGTTGCGGATAAGGATGCTTTGGGTGGCGACGATATTGTTGTCTTTATCCAACATTTCCAGCTCCAGCGTCAATTTGCTGAAGGATTTTTCTGTGGTGTTTTCTACAAAAGCTTCGAATTTTTGAACGCCGCCGGTGTTGACAACGGTGTGGAAGTTGATGTCCAGGCACAATTCGGTGACTTCATTGGTAAACGCACCGTCATCCAGAAAAAGCTGCAGTTCGTCGCGCAGATCCTCGCTGACAGTCAGTGGGCAGATCTTGTTGATGCGGTACAGTGCCAGCCCTCTGTGATGAAATTGCCAGTTATAGTATAAGGCGTACCAATCGTCTGTACCATAGTACGGGAGGGCATCGATGGAACCTTCTACCGCATCGATATATTTGAGTGCCCAGTTTTTTAAGCCGGGATCTTCAAATTCTGCATGACGGAAATCTTTAATGCAAGCATATTCGGTAGAAAAGGCACTGCTCCAGTCTTCTTTGGACAGCGTGACCTCCAGATATTCATCTGCCGTAATGGTAACGAGGCTTTGCTCCAACCCTTTTTGCAGTGCGGTAATAAACTGATTATCTACAGAACGGTCGTCATATCCGCACAATACGCACAGCTTGCTGCCATCCGGCTGCCATTGGTGCGTGAGTTCTATCCCCTCTATGGTGCCACAGACAGTGCAGGGCTCGGGTGCGATACAGGATGTGCTTCCGTAGGAATGGGGAGCGGGGTCGCCTTTTGTCGCCCGGCAAGTTTTACAGGTCTGCGGCTCGGTACAGGTGGCAGCCAGCCATTTATGCTGATGGCTGCAGCCGGTAAATACTGACAGAACGACTATAAGCAGTACGCACAAAATAATCATAGTATATCTGAAATGTTTCATATTACAAACTCCTTTGCGGTTGCGAAATCATAAAGAATTATACTTATATTAACTATACATGAGCAGACTTCGGATGTAAATACGTGACCTTGTGCAAATGGCAGACAAGTTTGGAAGAATATGGAAAAGATTGCTTTTTGAAACAAAAATGGCTATACTTATGAGTATAGGAAAGTGATTTCCTCTATCAAGAAAGTAAGTTTTGAAGACAGGTCACAAATTATGCGCAGTCATGTAATACGGGTGTGGATGCTGGATAAGTTTTCCGTCGCCTATGGAGAACAGAAAATCGAGGATAACGCAAAACGGGTCAGTAAAGTTTGGCTGTTATTGGCATATTTGCTGTGCAATCGTGAGAGGATCCTTACACAAAATGAATTGCTTGCGCAGATATGGGGTGATGAAGCCGACGGCGCTTCGGGCGGTATATTGAAGACGACCATGTGGCGTGTGCGGCAGCTGCTGGAGACATTGGATCCGCAATTCGGCAAAGATATGATTTTGTATAACAGCAATGGGTACCGCTGGAATCCGGAGTATGTGGTTGAGACGGACTTTGACGCCTTTGAAGCCTTGTGTAAGCAGGCGGCGCAGGCTGTGCACAAAGACCGGATCGGACTATACCGGGAGGCGCTCTCTTTATACGAGTCTGATTTTTTGGAACGCTACTCTGCAGAAGCGTGGGTCACGCCGTTGGCAGCATATTATAACAATCTATATGTAGAGACTGCGATCAGCCAGTTGGCTCTGCTGGAGCAGGCGCTATTGTACGAGGAAGTGCAGAAACTCAGTATCGTCGTGTTGAAACGATCGCCATATAATGAAACCGTATATCAGTATCTGATGCGTGCACTCATGGGTTTGAGAGAATTTCGTGAAGCAGACGAAGCATATGAGGAACTGCGCGAGAAACTGTTTGCCAATCTCGGCGTATTGCCCGATAAGGAATCGCAGTTGTTGTGTAAAGAAATACGGCGGCATCTCAATCATCAGTTCTTCTCTGCAGATGTATTGCGTGATCAGCTGATCGAGAAAGAGCCGGAATCCGGCCCGATATTTTGCGATTTTTATGTGTTCCGCCAATTTTATCAGGCTGAAGCCAGATCGGTATCCCGCAGGGGCGATGCCATTCATGTGGGTATGCTGACGGTGGCAGAGTCGGATAATACCGAGCAGGCACAGTACTTTATGGAGCAGACGATGAATATGCTACAAAAGCAGCTGGCAGGGCAGCTGCGGCAGGGCGATATTGTATCGCGCTGCAGCGCATCGCAATTTGTAATATTGCTGCAGGCCAATTATGAAAACAGCAATATGGTGTGTGAGCGTGTGATCAATGCGTTTGCCAAAGCATATCCGTATTCGCCGGCAAAGATCGGGCACGTGGTGTTGTCGCTGGAACCGTTACAAGTACCGCGCAAACAGCCGGAGGGCAAAAAGAAGTATAGTTGGAAATGACCGGTATTACAGTGCTGAATACAAAAAAGTGTATAAAAGAAATTCTGATGTGACCTTTTTTGTGACCGGTTAATGATATAGTAAGGATGAACAGAATTGCAAACTGTAAATTTTGCAGGAGAAGGTGAGTTTCGTGCAAGGACGTATTCGCAATGATGCAGCGCGGACAATTATGGTCTGTGTTGATACCTATGAAGAAAATATTTTGAATGGTCGCTTATACCATTATGGTCAAGAGGATGAAGGGCATAAGTTTCATAGCCTGATGCAGCTGCTGATGAAGACAGAAGAGCTGTTGGATGCCTCCAATTTTCCGCAGGCCTTTACAAGGGTGCGCTCGTTTGGTCCGATAGGAGAGACCCATGCAGCGATCTCAACGGAGGAGCGCAGCCGTGGGAAACTGGCAACCTTTGTAATCAAGGTGCTTTTCCGTCAGCACACCAGCTGGCAGGGATCGGTCACCTGGTTGGAAACACAAAGTGAGCAGCCGTTCCGCTCTGTACTGGAACTGGCTATGCTGATGAACAGCGCATTGGTACCGGCGGTGTGAATTCTCCGACCTTTGCGGAAAAAGGCAAAACCCGGTAGTTTATATCCGGCGGATGCCCTGTATAATATGCGTAAACAAAAAAGTAACAGATTGTTTCCGAAAAGTTGCACGAATGTTTTGAGTGTGACTGAAAGTGTGACTGTTGAAATGTATACTGTAATTAACAATGTATACTGTAATTAATAAGGTGAGTTGTCTTTAAAAGAGGTGACAGAAATGAAAAAGAGTTTTAAGAGATTTATCGTATTGTTACTGGTCGTTTGTATGACAGTAGGTATGTATGACAGTAGGTATGCTTCCGCTGCGGGCGCAAGCAAGTCTCAGATCGTAAAGAGCGGCGGAACAAAATTCTATAACGAAGCAGGAGAGGAAGTCAGTGCCTCTGCTTTGGGACAGAATGGCGCCGTAGTTGGTCTTTCCAAAGAGATCGAAGGTACTACTCTGGAAAATGAGTTTGATATTACCTTGACTGTTCAGACCAACCTTGAACAGGAAAAGAACTGGGTTATCAAAACGGTCCCGGATTCCGCGGTAGTACTGACCATAGACGTTTCTCTGACTATGTATAATCAGCAAATGAACAATCAGAGATATCTGGCTGTTGCAAAAGAAAAAGCACTGGCTTTTGTGGAGCAGTACAGAGAAACCGCAAAATATGAAGGCACCGATGAGTACTCCGATGCAAAGCGTATGCTGGCGATCGCTGTATTTGATACAGAAGCACGTGTACAGTTGCAGTGGATTGATGTAAACCCCAAGAATTGCTCCGAAGCAGATTGGAAGAAGGTTACCGATACGATCAACAACATCAATGTTCGCAGTACCAGCAACTCCAGCAATGATGTATGTACCAACTTTGACGGTGGTTTGATCCTCACCAGAAATCTGCTTAAACAAAGCAGCATTGATAAGGCGCATTCTTTTGCGATCATCATGAGTGACGGCGCACCTACCGTAACCGTATCCGGTGACACCAATACCGTAGGCACCATCAGCAGCACTTTCTATACCGGGCAGGGCTATCAGAATGCTCATGCAGGCGGCGGCTGGACACACCCTAAAGAAGTAGAAAACAATCTGACCTACCTGCGTGGTGTGGCAAATCAGGCGAATGTCACCATTATGGGTCTGGGTGACAGAATGGCAGAAGAACTGTTCAACTATATTATTACCGGCAAAAACAATGTAACCGGTGTAAGCAATGGCTCTGTTCCTGCTGAACTGCGGGGGAAGAAGAATGCATTTGACTATGTTGAACCTTTGAAGAGCAAGGGTTACTCCGGTGATGCGATCATGGCGCTGGATACCGGTGACTGGATGAGTATCCTGGCGTCTTCTGTAGGTGGCAGATATGTATCTGCTTCTAACGCCAGCGGTGTACAGAATGCATTCGACTCTATCATGAGCTCTATCGCACAGGTCAACAAAGAGCAGACCATCGTTACCACTGCATGGAATGCAACTGACCCTGTCAGTGCAAATTCCTATACCCCCTATGTAGAGTTCCTGGGCTTCTACAGCGATGCATCCGGGTATCAGTTTGGTGATACCGCCATCACAAATACGCCCGATGGCGATACTGCTGCTTATACAAACGGCGCTATCAGCTGGGATCTGAAAGAGTCTACCAGCGTCGATACAAATAATGCACACACTTACTCCATGAAGTATCGCGTTCGCCTCAAGAACGAAAGTGCTGATTTTGAAACAGGCAAAGACTATATTACCAACGGAGTTACCACCTTTACTTATCAGACTGTAGAAAATAATACATTTGGCGAAGTAAAGACCGGCTATTTCCCCATCCCCGAGATAGAAGGTTATCTGGGCGAGATCAACTTCGTAAAAGTTGATGAAAACGGAAAAGGCCTGGCAGGTGCAGAGTTTACTCTGGTCCACAAGGCAGATTGTGACTGCCACGATGTAAACATCAAGAATGTCGTTAAGGTATCTGATGAAAACGGCAATGTATCCTTTAGGGCGATCCCTTCCGGCCATGTTTATACACTGACCGAGACTGCAGCCCCCAAGGGTTATGTCAATGCAGGTAAGTCCTATAACGTAGTAGTGGCTTACGTCATTACCACCATCAACGGTGCTTCCACTATGGGTAATGTTGTAAATAACTCCATGGGCAAGCTGGTTATCTCCAAAGATGTAACCGGTGTACGCACCGAGGAAGAATTTGAAGCAGGCGCCTTTACAATTGAAGTGACTGGCCCCAACGGTTATAGCAAAGAACTCAAGTTGCCCGTAGAAAAAGACGGCGAGTTGGAGTGGAGTGTAACCTTAAATAATCTGGCAGCAGGTCAGTACAGCGTAAAAGAAACTGCAGCAGCAGGCACCGGTAACGGTTACTCTGTAGAAGCATCTTATATGGTGCATGGTGCAAGCGCACAGGTTGGCACTATCGCTGTAGAAGATACAAAGACTTCTTTCCTGACTGTAGTAAATGAATACACCTATGTTCCCAACGGTGTAGAAGTAACAGTGGCAAAGGTTTGGGACGATGCAAACGATCAGGATGGAAAACGTCCCGATGCAGTGAAGTTTGCAATGTATGTTGGCGAGGATAAGGTGCAAGAGATCGTAGTAGAAACTCCCGACGCCGAAGATCCCAACAGATTTACCGCACAGTTTGTCTATGACGCATATAAATACTCCGGCGAAGTCCGTGCAGAAGAAATCGGCCACTTTATCGGCGATCTCTATATACCCGGCATGCCGGAAGGCTATCGTGCAACCGTATCCGAAGATCAGCTGACCATTACCAACACGTATGTACCGGAAGAAACGGAAATCGTAGTTCAGAAGATCTGGGGTGAAGGTACCGAAGGCAAAGAACAAGCAGTTACTGTGATCCTTAAAGCAAACGATCAGGAGGTTGGCCGTAAAGAGATTTCGGTGCCCGGTGAAGAAGAAACAGATCTGCTCGAAAACTGGAATGTTACTTTTGAGAATCTGCCGAAGTTTGAAAATGGCGAACTCATCTACTACTCTGTAGAAGAAGTTGCACTGGGCGAGAACTGGTACAGCGAAGTGACCAGCGAAGGCAATGTATGGACAGTGACCAATACTTACGTGGAAGATGTTCCCGAAGTAACTGCACATACTGTATCTAAAGTATGGGTAGATGACAACAACCGGTCCGGCAAGCGCCCCTCGACTATCGTAGTACGACTCCGTCAGGATGGCACAAACTATGGCGCTCCTGTAGTGCTGAACGCAGCAAATAGTTGGACATATACCTGGGAAGACCTCCCCGTAGACCATGTTTATACTGCGTATGAAGTATCTGTTCCTTCCGGCTACAGAGCATCTGCTACCAGCGGTGTGGTACAGACCATCCTCACCAACACGCTGATTGTAGAAGAACCTACCGAGCCCGAAGAATCCCCCACGGTGATTATTCCTAACGAACGTCCTCCGCTGGCGGATAAGGTGGATCTGGACGACGGCACGATGACCATTCTTGATGAAGAAGTGCCGTTGGCAGAAGCTCCTAAAACGGGTGATACTTCTACCGCACTGATCGCGACCATCGTTATGGCAGGCATAGGCTTGCTGATCATGGAACGTAAAGAAAAGGCTGAAGAAAACGAATAAAATCACATGAAACAAGAGCGGGAGAATCATCCCGCTCTTTCTTTTTTTGTCGGATAATAGTATACTTGTGCTAAGGATGCGGCTTGACCGAATTCAGGAGGGAAAATATGCGCGTAAAAGCATGGATATTAGCAATTTTGATGGTGGCTGCCACCGTATTGACTGCCTGCAGCAAGCAGGAGGAACCAGAGGAAGTTTCTTCTGAAGTCAGCATTGTGAGCGATTTGGAGCAGGTACTGGCAGAAACCTATATAGACGGAGTAGAGATGGCGACCGGCGTGGTAGAGAATGAAATGCATATCATTCAGGAGGCAATGGAGGCGGCGATCCCCGATGTATTGAAGCCGCAGGCATCCAGCGTGCTCCTCAAAAAGAATGAAAAAGCACGAATCGACTACTCCAATACCAAGGATGGGTATGTCATGGTGCTTTACGATGCTGAGACCTCCAAGCGCCTGAAGGTGCAGGTAAAAGGCCCCGGCGGCACGACCTATACCTATAATCTATATCAGGGGACATGGGCGGTATATCCGCTGACGGACGGCAACGGTACCTATAATATCCGTATCTATCAGAATGTAAGCGGAGATCAGTATGCACTGGTCATGGGTCTGGAATGTGATGTGGAACTGGAAGACGAGTTTGCGCCCTTCCTGCGTCCCAATCAATATGTAAACTTCACAAAAGACAGCGCTGTTGTAGCCAAGGCTTGGGAACTGACCAAATCCATCAAGGAACCGCTTGCAAAAGTAGAGGCAGTATATGATTATGTTATTCACAATATGACATATGACGATCATCGTGCGGCCACTGTAAAGAGCGGATATATCCCGGATCTGGATGCAGTATTGGAAGAGAAGAAAGGGATCTGCTTTGACTATGCGGCACTGATGACAAGTATGCTGCGCAGTCAGGGTATTCCCTGTAAAATGGTCTTTGGATATGCGGGGTCGTTGTATCATGCATGGATCAGCGTATGGACCGAAGAGACCGGCTGGGTAGACGGTGCGATCTTCTTTGACGGTACTACCTGGCAGCGCCTGGATCCCACCTTTGCAGCTTCTGCAAATGGAGATCAGGGGATTATTGACTATATCAATAACAGCAAGAACTACAAGGACAAGTATTTGTACTGATATCACAACAGAGGACGATATGAAACGGTTAACTTTATCCAACTTGCAGGTCGCAGATCTGTGCCGTGAACTGGCATTGCTGATGCATGCCGGCATCGGATTGGGCGATGGCCTGCATCTGATGGCACAGGAAGAAAAACAGGAGGCAATGCAGACGCTGCTGACAGAGATGGCTGAGCAGATGGATGCGGGTGCTTTTCTTTCGGATACGATGCGGCAGGCGGGGTGTTTCCCCTCTTATGTGACCGGCCTGATCAGCGTAGGCGAGACTTCGGGTAGACTGGAAGATTCCCTGAATGCATTGGCACAATATTATGAAGAACGCGACCGGATGGATCGACAGGTGCGCAGTACGCTGACATACCCGGCGATTTTGCTGGTGTTGATGCTGGCTGTCATTGTGGTATTGTTGAGCAAAGTGTTGCCGGTCTTTAATGAAATATACGGTTCTCTCGGCGGAAAATTGACGGGCATCGCCGGCGGTTTGCTGGCGGTAGGGCAGGTGCTGGATCGTGGCATGCCCATTTTGTGCGGGGTTCTGGGCCTGGCAGTGTTGTTTGGCATCGTGCTGGCGCTCTGCAAAGGATTGCGCAGCCGTATTATGGGGTTTTGGCACAGACACTGGGGCGACAAAGGTGTATCCCGTCTGTTGAACAATGCCCGCTTTGCACAGGCGTTGTATATGGGCTTTTCCAGCGGACTGCCTATGGAAGAAGCGGTCGATATGGCGGGGATACTGCTCAAAGAGATCCCGCCGGCAGCAGATCGCTGCAAGCAATGCCGTGAATTGCTGGATGCAGGAGAAGAACTGTCTGCTGCACTGGGGCAGACAGGACTGATGGATGCAGCCGCAAGCCGTCTGCTGTTGCTGGGTATGCGCAGCGGTACGGGAGACAGCGTTATGCAGGATATTGCACAAAGAATGTCTGATCAGGCAAAACAGAGACTGGAGCAAGTGATTGCCCGCATAGAGCCTGCGTTGGTGCTGCTTACTTCGGTCATGGTAGGTGTGATCCTGCTGGCGGTCATGCTGCCGCTGATGAACATTATGACGGCGATCGGGTGATATGGTGAAACGGAAGAAATTTGGCAGAGGCGGCTGGTTGTTGCTGCCGATCATAGCGATCCTGGTACTGGGGTGTTTTCTGGGTGGGATATCCAACCTTTCCAAAGGACACGCAGAAGAGGATAAACAGCGCCTGGAAGAGGTGCTGCGCCAGAATGTGGTGGCGTGTTATGCTACGGAAGGATTTTATCCGCCGGATATCGCCTATCTGGAAGAACATTATGGGATACAGATCGATAAAAGCCGTTATGTCGTAAAATATACTGCCATTGCGGAAAACCTGATGCCGGATATTACAGTATTGGAGAAACAGAGCCATGAATAAGCGGAGTCTCGGCAGCGTAGTGGTGCTGTTATTGTTTGCGGTCTTTATGATCTCGGTGCTGATGATATTATTAAAGGGCGCAGATGTGGTCGGCAGTGTGACCGATCGGGATAAACAGAGTTATCAGCGGCGTACGGCCGTACAGTATATCACCACCCGTGTGCATCAGGCAGATGCGGCGGACAGTATTTCGGTACAGAAGATAAATGACACCGATGCTTTGGTGCTGAGCCAAGAGATCGACGGCATCATGTATGATACGATGGTGTATTGCTATGAAGGTTATTTGATGGAATTGTTCTGTGAACGCGGACTGGATCTGGAACTGGAATTCGGTGAGCAGATACTGCCCCTTGACGGGCTGCAGGCAGACACAGAGGGAGATGGGCTGCAAATCACGCTGACCTTCCCGGAGGGAGACAGCCGAAAACTGTATTTTTGTCCGATGAGCGAAGGAGGTGCCGGCTATGAAGAATAAGGCTCCTCTGGCTTTGATGGAACAGCTGATCATGTTGCTGGTATTCGCATTGGCAGCGGCATTGTGCCTGCAGGTATTTGTATATGCAGGGAACACCTCCCGCCGGATGGAAGCCCGGGATCAGGCGGTGACGATGGTGCAGAATGCGGCGGAAGTCACAAAATTATGCGGAGGAGATCTGCACAAAGCTGCTCAGATGGCAGGCGGGACTGCAAGCCCGGATCAATGGGAACTAACCTACGATGAGGCTTGGCAGCAAACATCGCAGGAGGCGGTATATCGTATCGTGATAGAGCGGGAACATACAGACAATGCCCTGCTCGGGCGCGGCACAGTGACGGCGCTGGATGATGCGGGAGAGGTATTGTTCCGTGTGACGGTTTCCTGGCAGGAGGCGACAGATGAGTAAGCAACAGCAAAAAATACAGGCGCCTGCTGTGGGCGGCAGTTCGCTGCTGGTCATCTTTGCGATCCTTTGCCTGACCGTATTTGCGCTGCTGGGCTTGAGTACAGTGCAGGCAGATAAACGCTTGTCTGACGCGAGCGCGCAGGCAGTAGAGGCATATTACGCGGCAGAAGACCATGCACAGGAGATCCTGGCACAACTAAGAGCGGGAGAAATGCCCGCAGAAGTAATACAGCACGGTGCCCGGTATCGGTATCTTTGCGAAATATCGGATACACAGGCGTTGGCAGTGGAAGTGGAACTGCAGGGCGGCAATTATCGGATATTGCGTTGGCGGACAGAAGTGACCGTGGATTGGAACGGTGACCAAAGTCTGGATGTGTGGGGCGGCAGTCAGGAATAAACAGAGTATAGCAGGAGTACGTATGACAAGTTTGACAGAATATTTGAAAATCGCGGTAGAAAAGCGCGCTTCCGATATCTTTATCGTGGCCGGCGGTCAGATGAGCATCAAGGATGACGGAAAGATCATACCCATTGATGAGGAGAGATTGCTACCGCCCCGTACCAAGGAGCTGATCACTGAGATCTATGCCTTGGCAGAACGATCCATGGATATCTATCAGCAAAAGGGCGATGATGACTTTTCCTTTGCGGTGCCGGGTTTGGCACGATTCCGCGTCAATACCTATCATCAGCGCGGCTCGATGGCAGCGGTGATCCGCGTGGTATCTTTCCATATTCCGGATTGGCAGGAGTTCAATATAGCACCGCAGGTCATGGATCTGGCTGATATGAACAGTGGTATGATCCTGATGACAGGCACTGCGGGCAGCGGTAAATCCACCACGCAGGCATGCATCATTGATCGTATCAACCGCACACGAAACTGTCATATTGTCACATTGGAAGACCCGATTGAATTTTTGCACAGTAATCAGAAGAGCATTGTAAGCCAGCGTGAGATCGCAGTAGATACGGAAGACTATCTGTCCGGCCTGCGGGCGTGCCTGCGTCAGGCGCCGGATGTCATTCTGTTGGGCGAGATGCGCGATGCGGAAACCATCCGCACAACGCTGACTGCGGCAGAGACGGGGCATTTGGTCATTGCTACATTGCATACCAAAGGTGCAGTTAATGCGATCGACCGTATTATCGACAGTTTCCCCGGAGAGCAGCAGGCGCAGATCCGTACCATGCTGTCTATGGTATTGCGTACGGTGGTTTCTCAGCAGATGCTGCCCGATAAAGAAGAGGGTATGGTGCCTGCCTTTGAGATCATGCATGTCAACAGCGCGATCCGCAATATGATCCGTGATAACAAGAATCATCAGATCAGCAACGCCATCGCAGCAGGCGGAAGGGAAGGGATGACGACTATGGATCAGTCTATTGCAGCACTGTATCAGAAAGGCATGATTACCGAGCAGACGGCGCTGGAATATGCAGACAATGCAGAAATGCTGAAACGTATGTTGTAACTGTATCAATAAAAAAAGAGTTTCCCGATACGGGAAACTCTTTTTTATTACAAGAATGATCAATGCCATCCGAAGATGGTGGTTTGCTGCGGTGTCTGGCAGCGTAGTTCTACCTTGCCGCTTTCGACCAGTTCGATAAAAATGCGGACCAATTCGGGATCGAATTGTCGGCCTGCTTCCTGATGCAGCACCTGAAGTGCATCTTTGGAAGACATCGCGTCTTTATAATTGCGGATAGAGGTCATCGCGTCAAAGGCGTCGGCAATGCTCAGGATACGACCGGTGATCGGGATCGCATCGCCGGCCAGACCGTTGGGATAGCCGGTACCGTCAAAGCGCTCGTGGTGAGACAACACCGCGGGGATAACATAGTCTAAGGACGGCAGATAGCGGATGATACTGACAGCATTTTCGACGTGCTTTTTGATCGCCTCATATTCGTCGGCGGTCAGTTTGCCGGGTTTATTCAAAATATCCTCGCGGATACCGATTTTGCCGATGTCGTGCAGCAGACCTGCTTCGCGGACGATCTCAACAATATCATCTTCCATATCGGCGGCCTGAGCCAGTGCTGCCGCATAGTGGGCTACATTCTGAGAATGCTGCGAGGTGTAATGATCTTTTGCATCAATGGCTGCAGACAGTGCATAAATCGTGCTGGCATTTTCGTTGTAACCGCTCTTGTGAGGAGGCGCTGCAGACTTTCTCGGGAACATTTCCGAAGAATAGATCTGTACGGCGTTTTTGCCGGAGCGTTTTACATTGTATACCGTCATATCTGCATTGCGGTACAACTCTTTTGCGGAAGAAGCCATATACGGCGCAGAGCAGATACCGATGCTGACAGACAGTTTACGGGGACCGTCTACGGAAATGGTATTGACCACTTCCTCGATCTGGGAAGCAATATTTTCTGCCAACAGTTTGGCGGAATATACATCGTAGCCGGGCAGGATCAGGGCAAACTCGTCACCGTTGATGCGCGCGGCATGGCAGCTGCCGTTGATGCTGCCGGTCAGGATACGGGCAATGTGCCGCAGGATCATATCGCCTTCCTGAGAACCGTACATTTGATTGTACAGTTTGAAGTCATCGATATTGATCAGACACAAAGACAATGCGGAATCTTTGATACTCTCGAATTCACGGTCCAGTACTTCAAAGAAGAACTTGTAATTGGTCAATCCGGTCAGATCGTCGCGCTGCGCCTCCTGAATAGCCTGTTCATAAGTAGAGGCATTGCGGATAGCAACGGCGCTGCTTTCGGCAATGGCCTGGAAGAACCAGATGTTGCCGGGGTGTGCAGCAGGTTTGTTCTGCTTGCCGGCCATGATGATCACACCGACCAGTTCGTTATCGCTCTTGAGCGGGACGATATATTCGATATGCAGATTGGACAACTGCGATTTTTCCTTTTCCCACATGCTGCGATAAGCAGTGGTGCGTTCAAAGTCGCGCAGAGCCAGTCCTTCGGAATGGGTCTTGAAATGGGTGACCAGAGGATGGTCGGGGCGGAATACAAAGCTGCGTTCCTCCAACTGACGGATGGTATGCGAGATATGATACTCTCCATCCGGCTCTTTGGTGAGGATCAGCAATCTGTCAAAGTCTGCAGCTTTCTGCAGAGTGTCTGACAAAATGAGTAAAATGTCTTCCACACTGAGCATATGGGTGATCTCTTCGTGGAACTGTTCGACCAGTGCCTGCAGCTGCTGTTCGGTACGGGCAAAGATGGCGTTGAACAGATGCCGGATACCCAGATACAGTATAACGACCAGACCTACGGAACAAATCGCGATGATGGCCATGGCAGCAACACTGCCAAATCCCAGCTGATCGATCAGGAAAAGTTCCAACGGAGCGGCAAAGTTCGCAAACAATGCCAATGTGACAAATACAGCGATGGTGGCACAGTTGTATTTGGACAGCAGGATAGACATATGGAACAGCTTCTTCTTGTACATGGCATAGAACAGGAAGAAGGCATTGACTGCGCCGGACAACATATCTGCAGGGAATCCCACAAAGAAAGGCAATGTAGCCAGCGTATGACCAAGCAGCATGATGAACAATCCTGTAATGATAGGTCGCAGCTGCTGGAAAGCGATGCGGTTACCGCGACAATGACGCCAGATGATCGCAGTCAGCTGGGTCAATGTGATCAGGATAGGGATGAACAGTAAATAGATGTTATCGGTATAATGATACAGGAACTGCGTCTTTCCGCCTTCGGTGACAACCTCGGGCAGCGGGATAAAGAGATTGGTGAAGCAGTTGAAGACAAACAGACCGATATAGAAGAAGAGCCAGAAAGTACGGCCGTGATTGCGTCTGTCGTCCAGAAAGTCCAGTACAAAGTGGAAATACCCGACTGTGACCATGAACATACCCAGCAGGGAAACATGATGCCAGAAATTGACGGACGGCCAAAGCTGCAGTCGCATACCCAGAGAACCGCCGTTCCACAAAATCATGATGGCCAGCATGGCGATAAAGGTACGGATAACATTTTTTGGCTTTTTGGCCGAGATGAAGGCTACCAACAAAAAGAGGTAGCAAAAGATGGATATGACAGATACCCAACTATATCCATTCATTGAATACACCCTCCCTCTTGGCATTGTCTACCCGATGGCAGGAGAGCAGATCACTGATCTCGCAGCTTTCGGGATTCATCTTACGGATCGTAGTACCGTATTTTTGTTCGTACATTTCAAAAGTGCCGCACTTGAGCATGGTGATCTTGAGCGGATCAATGCCCAGTATTTTTTTCAGATCTTCATAGTCCTGATCCAGATAGCGGAAATAGATGCCCAACTGTTCCTGCAGAATGCGGATACTGATGGCACTGTTGACCAGGTTGCTGCGCTGCAGTTCTACATACAGGTGCATATACGGGCGATAATCTTCGTTGAATTCTTTCTTGACGGTCCAGGCGGCAATGGGCAGTCTGGACAACTGGATCGCCTGATTGATGGATTTTTCGGTGATACGGGTAAATCCTGCAATGTCGATGACCGACGGAACACGGTCGATATACTGGAAGCGGGGAATATTGTTGCCGTCCAGCTGGCTGCCGATGCCGGTGCAGCGGAAAACGTCACCTACACGGTAACGGGCAAATGCGCCGCCCTTGAGTACAGTCAGAACGATCTCGTAAATGCCGCCGGGCACTACCTGATCCCACAGGATAGTCTTGGGCTGGTAAGAGGGATCGGCCATATTTTTATCCAGTTCATCTTCCGGAATAAACTCATAGAAGCAGGCATCCGGGAAGAAGTATACGCCTTCGCGGTTCCATGTTTCACAGCCGATGCAGGTAGGCTCGGTGCCCGCGAACAGTTCCATAGGCGGAACGCCCCACATTTTTTCCAGATCGGCTTTATAGCAGCGGTTATCGGTGCCGGCAAACATAAAGCCTTTGAGATGGAACAGGTCTTTGGGCAGTATCTCACGATTTTCCTTCTTGCATTTTTTCTTTGCAATCAGGTAACGGATGATCATTTTCAGTGGCTTGCCGAAAATACGTTCCCGCAGGCTCTTCTTTTCGGATTGCATAGAGGTCAGAGATTGGCTGACATAATATAATACGCTACCCAGGCCGAACAGATATTCGATCCCCTTCTTCATGCCTAACTTGAAGCCCAGTGAATTACGCTCTTTGAAACCCATGGAAACGGCTTCTTTTGCGGAAGGCAGGAATTCAAAGTCGATCTCGTCTTCCAGCAGCAGCGGGAGCAATCCGGTAACAAAGGGAAGCGGGGCCAGAGCATACAACATATGGTCGGTAACGCTGATGTCAAACTCACCCTTTGCGCGGCTGGTAGTCAGGATCAGACAGCTGATAACGTTGTGTTTGAACGTATCCAGCATACCTTTGGTATACGGTGCGGTCTTGATGGGGTGGACGCCGCCCTCCCATGTGGTCTGTACCCATAATACCGGGTCGGCAGGCAGGGATTTACGCTGCTTTGCCAGCAGGACGGGTGCATAGTCCTCATAAGTAGTCAGCGGCACCATCTCCCGGAACTCTTCGAGCGTACGGGGGTACTTGCCTTTGAGAATGCTCTGCCCCAATTCGCTGGCAGACCACAACTCGATCTGCTCCATCAGCAGGCGTTTTTGAATGTTCATAAATTCCTCGGAAGTCAGGGTCAGAAACCCACAGTATTCTTCCCATAGTTCTTCTTTGGAATATTGATGAAGTTTCTCTTGGAATCTCACGATGGATCCTCCTTGGTGTGTGTGCGGGAGATACGCTTCCGCACGGTGTGTATACTTTGCTTATTCGGTATCAGAAAAGGGACTCTTTTCCGATACGCGGGATAATCGGTAAAAATTCTGGGGAAGGTGATACGGTCCTGAAACCATACATACAACAGGTTGAGTAAGGAGAACCATAGACCCTTCCATAACAGCGGGGTTGGCAAAGCGGCCAAACCGGCAAATAAGTACATGGCGCCAAAACAGAGCACACCGGGATGCCGGCATAACCCATATACGCCCCGGTCACATACCGTACGTGCCTGTGAAGGCTGACCGGTATACGATTCGCCAAAGGGAACGGCGAAGAACAAACAGTAGATCAGTGCGGCAAAACTGCCTGCGGCACAAAGCAGCAGCAACCAGTCTGTGCTACTGACGGCCCCTATACGGAATGCTGCATACAGATCCCATACAGAGATACCGCCAAGGAGCAAAAGCCCTGTGGGAAATAACAGGCGCAGCAGTGGCCGTTTCCAGCGAAAATCGTTAATGTCTGACAGTACAAATAACCCGAATGCGGCTGTACCCAATATCGCAGATATCATAAAGCCCCCGTCGGATCAATCTTGCTCATCCCGGGAAACGGTGGTTTCCATACCGGGTTCATACAGTACAAAGCCGTTTTTACCGCGCTCTTTGGCGATATAGACAGCGGTATCTGCACGGTCGAGCAGCTCTTTATACGATCTTCCGTCTTCCGGGAAGACAGCGGCACCGATACTGCAGGTGGCAGGATATTCGATGGCACCGTTGCGGTAGGGGAACTGGAAACTCTCCCACAGTTTGGTCAGGCGGTTTTCCAGATCTTTTTTGCCGATACCGGTAGCAAATACAACAAATTCGTCACCGCCGTACCGCGCGACCACATCGGAGTGACGGAATGCGCCCAGCAAACGCTTGGCAACATAGCAAATGACATCATCGCCGACCATGTGACCAAGGGTATCGTTGACCTGCTTGAAGTTATCCATATCTACGAAAATCATGGCGGCAGAAGAAAGGTTTCCTTTTTTGAGGGCTTCTGCAGCGGTCGATTCGAAGTATTCACGGTTGTATACGCCGGTCAGGGCGTCGCGATTGGCTTTTTCGCGCCAGCGATCCACCTCGTTCTTCCAGGTGGATGTATTGACAAGTACGCCGGAGATCACCGCAGGATGGGTGGATTCTCTGTGCATATTTACTTCCAGCCAGTCGTAATGTCCGTCTGCGGTATAGAATCGTAATGTATTCTCTACCCATCCGTCTTCCTTCTGGCAGCGTTCCAGCAAACGGAAGAAATCTTTGCGATCGTTTTCGTGGATCAGGTTGGAGTGACGGAACATAGAGGTTGCAGCCGGGAAAGATACTTCGCCCTGCTGCAGGGGGGAGAACAGATGAGAGAAAGAGATCACGTCTTCCTCGGGCATCCAGGAGAACATGATGACGCTGTGATTTTCATCTGCGTCGGCAGCAGCTTTTTTGGGCTGTGCATCGGTATCGATATAACGGAGCCGGCCGTCGGTATAGGCGGTGCGGCGGAATTCATCCATCGGCATGGGGCGGAAATAGAAGAAGCCCTGAACTGCATCACAGGCTGCCTGCCTGAGGTATTGGATCTGGCTTTCATTATCAATGCCTTCGGCAACGGTGCGGATCTGCAATTGAGAAGCCATCTTGAGGATCGCTTCGATGGTGATGCGGTTACGGCGATTATTGCTTTCACTGTCAAAGAAACTGCTGTCCAGTTTGAGGGTGTTGATCTCCAATTCACGCAGCAGGTGCAGCGGAACAAAACTTTTGCCGAAATTGTCCAGTGCACAGCCAAAGCCTGCGGCATGCAGACGGTCTATCGTCTGACGCAAAATAGAAACATCCTCATAGAAGAAAGATTCGCTGAGTTCAAATTCAAACAAAGCGGGCTCCAGATCGTGCTCGCGGCAAATGGCAGCATAC
Organism: Clostridia bacterium; assembly: GCA_017531505.1. Classification (GTDB taxonomy): domain Bacteria; phylum Bacillota; class Clostridia; order Christensenellales; family Christensenellaceae; genus QANA01. The sequence goes on from JAFXKX010000001.1 coordinate 85,204, forward strand.
TCTTCGGCAAAGTCAGGGGTATGCAGATGCTCGCGGGAGAAATTGATGGAGATAGGGCAGGGTTCGATGCCTTCGCGCTTCCATTGAGACAGTTTTTTGCAGACAGCGGTAAAGATATATTTATCCACACGCTGCATCAGGTGGTGTTCTTCCAGAACGGGAATAAACGTGCCCGGGGTGAGAAGCCCGCGGATAGGATGCCGCCAACGGACCAATGCTTCTGCACCGAAAATGCGATTGTCGCCCAACTGTACCTTGGGCTGCAGGTATACGATAAAATCGTGATCCGCGAGGGAACGCTCCAACTGTTCGGCAAGCTCCCATCTGCGGCGGGGAGAATCCTGATCAGTCTTTTTGCAGAACAGATAACGGGCGGTGCTGCGGGTGCTCTCGATCAGTTCCAGCGTACGGGCCTGCATGGCTTCGGGGGAATCTGCAGAGGAATCTGCGATACAGACGCCAAAACACAGATCCAGCAGGAACGGGGAGGTCCGCAGTTCGTTGAAGCGGTTGATGTTATCAAAAATATTGCTAAGGCGTACGCGAATGGCCTCTTCCTGCTGTGCCTGCAGGATAAAGGCAAATACGCCGTCGTGCATACGGGCACAGGGCTCGCGTTTACCCAGCTGAGCGGATAATGTACGGTAAATATGGCGCAGCACTTCACGGCAATGCTCTGTATCAAAGGCCTGGCGGATCTGCGGATAGTTACGCAACTTCATAACGACCAGAGAATAGGCGGAACCTTTCTTATTGCGGCGAAGTGCACGGAAAAAACCGTCGGCCCCCAGACCGCCGGTAATCGCATCAGTATATGTATGGGCTGCCCGGCGTGCGTTGCGTCTGCAGCACAGCAATAGTACTGCGGCCAGTCCGGTCAGCAGGATCACGCTTATGATCAATATGGTAGAGAGATCGATGCCTGCCATAATATATACTCCCAAGATAAATAAGGCATTTTTCTGCGAATATACAGATAATATACCACACTAAGTATAACACGCCCGATACACCACTTCAACGATTTGCAAGGGGAAAAACATAAAAAAAGACATAAATAAAGCGGTTTTTTGCGAAAATTGTCCTTGTGTTGCAAAAAATATATGTTCGGAGATATAATGTATAAGGTAAACATTGTATTTTACCGGATACACCGATCGCACAGACTTGGTGTGCCAGGAGAGGATATGAAGCAGGATATACGAAGCATCATCAGAATAATATTGATCTTTATTATGATCGGCAGTCTGGTATGGCTGGGCGTGATTCAGTGGGGCAACCATCAGAGAGATCAGGTCTATGACGAGGCAGAGGAACTGTTCGAAGAGGTGGAAGTTTCCTCGGTACAGCAGGAACAGCAAGAGAATACCGGGCCTACGCTTGTCAACACGTATACAGACCCGGTGATCGATGAATTGAAGAGCAAAAGTCTGGTATCGTTGCAGGCAGTCAATCCGGATGTGATCGGGTGGATCTATATCCCCGATACCAAGGTGTCCTATCCGTTGGTACAGGGTACAGATAACGAGTATTATCTCAATAACACCTGGAAAGATACCCCCAATATCGGCGGTGCCATCTTTATGGAGTGCGGCAACAATGCAGACATGACCGACTTTAATACCATCATTTATGGGCACAATATGCGCGGCGGGTCTATGTTCGGCACGCTGAAGAACTATCAGAAGGCGAAGTACTGGCAGGAACACCCCTATATCTATATCATGCACGAGGGCGGGGTTTATCGGTACGAGATCTTTGCGGCGCACAAAGTGCAGCTCAACACCATCGTATATGGTATGCAGATCGAAAACCCCAAGCAGCGGGAGGAATTGATCCGCTTTGCACTGGACTATTCCGCTATCGATACGGGCATAGAGCCTACGGAAGACGACAAGATACTCACCCTGTCTACCTGCTCCACCAGCGCCAAGGCACGCTGGGTAGTGCAGGCGGTATGGAACCCCGAGGAATCGTATCATAAACCGCAGTAAGAGAAAATGAAATAGAAAAACTCCTTGCTTTCCGCCCATTGGCGCAGCAAGGAGTTTTTATTAGGATAAAGAAAACCCTCCGTACGGAGTGTACCATCCCTTCATATTTTTTTCTTTGTCGAAAATATTTTTGATCAGATACCGATATAATCTTTCGCTTGGCCAAATATGTTCCTCATCATAATAATAGTGCATTGGTAATTCCAGCAACGGGATGGGGGAATCGGTGATGCCTCTGAAATGAACCTGTGCTTCGTCGCGATACCCACAATAGCTTTTTTCGTCTATGCCCATCTTTCTGTTGCGAAAAGGTTCATAATCAAGTGCGTTACACAGTGGAAGTAAGGTTTCTAACTGCTGTTCGATGAGTTTTATTCCGCAAGAAAAAATAATTTTTGCTTGATATGATGCATCTTTGACCGGAACGGGTTTGAATTTTGTGTTTCCGGATGAAATCCATTTTGCGGGGTACTGATGTTTCCAATCATAAACCTGATAGGAAAGTTCTCTTGCGGGAATATTTAAGACAATGATACTATTGGGGTTACCATGCCCAATCGTTTCAATAAATTCGATTTTCGAAAAATAAATAGGCTTCTGCATTGTTTTACCTGCCGTATAAGTGTGATTTATAACAAAATAGCATAAAGCATATAAAAAGTAAATTTGCATAGTATAAAGCCAGCCATGGCAACATCGCGATTGGAAATCAAATTCGTTTTGTTTATAAGTATAAAACTCCTTGCTTTCCGCCCATTGGCGCAGCAAGGAGTTTTTATTAGGATAAAGAAAACCCTCCGTACGGAGTGTACCATCCTGTCTGTTTTAAGGAATGGTGCGAAGCAAGGAAGGTTTCGCTATAGGGAAAGCCACAGAAGTGTGATAAAATATAGCAGAAGGGGTGTGCGGGCAATGAAGATATATTTGATCGAGCAGGATAATCAAAAATTTCTGTTTTTAAAAGCATATTTTGAACAAGAAAATGTAGAATTGGTAAACGACAGTTTTGCACATTTTATGAAACAAAATAAAGTGCAATGCGTGGTTTCGCCTGCCAATGCTTTTGGACTGATGGATGGCGGTTATGACTTGGCGATCACACAATGGTATGGGAATCAGTTGCAAGAACGGGTACAGGCATACATCATAGAACATTTCTATGGCGAACAACCTGTGGGGACAAGTTTTATCATTGAGGCTGATCAAACGGAACAATACCTGATACATACGCCGACTATGCAAACACCGCAGCTGATCGAGGATCCGAGAGTGATCTATCAGTGTATGCGGTCGACCTTGATAGAAGCAAGAAAAAATCATATGGAAAGTATTTTGATCCCGATGTTCGGAGGGTCTTGTGGAGGCGTGCATCCCCAGATTATTGCAAAAATGATGTGGAAGGCGTATAAGCAATTAGAGACTCCGCCTGCCAAAATAAATTGGGAATATGCCAATAAAACGGAAGTTGCGCCGGAAACACATTTTAGAGTGGTAGAAGATTTTTGATCCGATCAAAATCTTCAAAAAGAAAGTCATAGTATAAAACTCCTTGTTTTACAAATGCTAACCGTAAAATTTGTAAAGCAAGGCGTTTTTTGTATATATGAAAGCAACAGGAATCGTACGCCGTATTGATGATTAGGTTATAATAGGTGTAAGATCAATATTCGTATCGCAAGCAACACACTTCTTTTGCCGTAGCAAGAGCCGGAGATATCATCAAACATTTTAGATATACTCAGGCGTCGGAAGCTAAAATATGAATACACCGTTTATATTAGAAACAAAAAAGAAAAGGGTTGCCTCACAGAGCAACCCTTTTTGAGATTGAGTTATTATTCTACTTATTATTTGTTCTTATTTTTCTTGGGTGTCTCAACAAGAACCTCTTTAAATTCGAGGCAACCGCCGTCTTCTGCACCAGTGAATGTGTAGGTTACAAACTTGCCATTCTTGAATTCAAGCTCGTGTTCGCCTGCACCGTATGCCATAGCGTTGTAGTCCTTGTAAGAGGGATTGTTCGCTGCGAGGCACTCGATTACAGCTTCAGCTTGTTCCTTGTCAACTTCTTCGGAGAACCAGAACATACCGGAGGTAGACTGCTTTACAAAGACTGCGGAGATTTTGCCTTCTTCGGTAGGAATTTCGAAGGAGGTTTCGTCTTCAATGTCGACCTTGTTAAGGAATTCTACTTCGTCGGTTACCTCGTCGATCAGCATGAAGCTGATGTTGGAAGCGTCACCGGAGTTGAAGGAGATGGTGGGAGGAGTGTTGCCAGGATTGCAGTATTCAACAAAAGGCTTCGTGAAGATCTGGCCGTAGTTTCTGTCGCCATTGGGATACAGAGTAGCGGACTCATTGGTGTATGCGATAAAGCACTGACCGGGCGTATCGTTTCTGTTTACCAGTTCAAGCTCATAAGTAAGCGTTACGGTATCTTCTGCGCCGACAGACTGATAGAAGTACCATACGAAGCGTTCTTCTGCGGGAGTTTCACCTTTGAAGTAATCCATGGTGAAGCCAACCTTGCCATTTTCGTCAACAAACTCATAAGAAGCGGTTGCGCCATCTGCGGTTGCGATAGCGTTCGTGGTGTATTCAACTCCGTTGAAGGTAAGAACGACCTTTTCGCCGGTGAAATCGAAGTCAACGCCGATAAAGTCTTCAACGAAGGGAACAACAGCTTCGCCGGAAGCGGAAGTGCTGCCTCCGATGATCTCAGCCTTGATGCCGTCGAAGAATACCTTGTCTGCAGAGAACCAAACTGCCTCGCCGCCTGCCAGCATGTTCATGAAGCAGTGGCCGATGTAGTTTGTAGTCCAGGTATAGTCATAATGGGAACCATTAGACGCCGTACCATTTTCTCTCAGAGGAGCATAAACGGGATAGAAGTGAATACCTGCGCCGGTGATGTTTTCCTGAATGAACGTATAAGCTTCCCACATAGCGCGCTCGTAGCTGATTGCGTGAGCTGCGGATTCATCGAGGAAGGGGTTAGGACCAGATACACCGTGTACCACGCCTCTCTCGGCACTGTTCGTCATATCGAATTCGAGTACGTCCTCGATCTTATTGTTACCGAGATCGGAAACAACCGCACCGTTACCGGAATAAGTAAAGGTGGAAGAGTTAGAGGAATACTTGCCGGAGTTCATCCAAGCCTTGAAATCACCTGCTTCGCGGGTTGTTGCCTCGTATACGACGGTGTCGCCGGCAGCGATATCTGCCCTTGCCCATGCATCAATAAGATTCCAGTAGCAATCCCACTCGCTTTCATACTTGTCAGTATTAGCGTTGTAGTATTCTACGATTGCCTTAGGGATAGGATAGGAGTTGGTGCTGTTGTTACGGGCACGCATCCAAGCTTTTTCCATATAGAATACCTCGTTGGTATCTACGGAGCCATTCTTGAAGCTTACGGGAACAGTAGAAATATACTCGTTGTTCTCGCCGGAGTTGAAGTAGTAGGTATGACCGGAAGAGATCATAACCAGGTGCTGACGGTCTGTACGTCCCATCTGACCAAGTTCGGATGCGCCGAACATTTCTGCTGCTGTAAGAAGCGCATTTTCCATGTTTACGCCGTCGTAAACGTTACCTGCTTCCTGAATTGCTGCAGCGATCTTTGCAGGAAGTGCCTCGAGATCAGCTTCAGTAGCCAGAGAAGTGAGGGGCATTACGGGATCCTTGGTGGAAGAGAAAGGAACGATACCGAAGTTTACGGGAACACCTTCATTGATCAGTTCACGGAAGGTATCGGTAAGTGCGCCGATCATGGTATCGGCCATGACCTCCTCTTCAGAGAGGAATCCGCCGAGGATGTAGATGATATCTACGGGAAGAGCACTGCCGTTTTCGTATTCTACGTTACCTGTTACTTCAAGAGTAACGTCAACAAACTTGCCATCGAAATCGTTAGCAGTCTTGTCGATCTTGCGAAGAGTTACAGACTCTTCTGCATAAACGGGAGTTTCACCACTGCCAACACCGATAAGGTTCTGAGAAACCTCACGGCTTGTTGCAATACCGTCGCCATCAATATCCTGAGGCTTAGGAGCATAGAAGTATACACCGCGCTCAAGCTTCTGAGTTCCGGAAACAACTACCTGAACGGTATCGTTTGTCTTAGCGTTAAGGTTTACGGTATACTCGGTTGCAGCAGTTACAGGAACGACTACATCAGTGAGTTCACCATTAACGGAAACATAAATCTTGATGTCATCATTATCGTCTGCGCCATGGTTGAGAGAAACGTTGATCTCTACTGCATAAAGATCATCGGATTTTGCAACCTTGGACTGGGAAACGTTAAGGTTTGTGATAACGATCTGACCTGCTTCTGCCTCAATGCCTTCCATTGCAAGATAGAAGTCAATGAGAGCGTTAACACGGTCACCAACGCCGTTGGGGTTGGTGAGATATCCTGTGGAAGTTTTACTATCAGCAAAGTTAGTAATCTCATCCGCAAATTCGTGCATATAGCCGCCCCACAAAAGCTTACGTCCTGTCTTTGCAGTCTTAAGGTAGCGATAGGTATCACCGCTATTGGGGTTAGCAATAATCCAGATAGCAGCCTGTGTAGCTGTGATCAGTTCGGAGCGATCAAGCTCGTCCGCCTGTGCAAATCCTGCTTCCTTAAGCGCTGCCTTAGCTTCCTCAACGGAAACGTAAGGGTAAGCGTTCTCAACGATGGCACGAAGCTTCTTGGCCTGAGCATCAGTGAAGTACTCACTATCCTCGAGGTTTACGCGCTTGTAATAGATTTCGCCATCAGTACCTGTAATAGCGTCGCAACAGTACATAACGTCGTAGTTGCTTACGCCGCTTTGGTAGATGCCGTTAGGAGTCCAGTCTCCTGTCACTTTGGTTGTGTCCACCATCGGGAAGATGTGAACAGCTCCTCCGCCGGTTAACTGAACGGTGTGGTTACTGGTTTCATAGTACCAACGATTGTTTTCGGGATCCTGTCCGATTGCATAAACGTAGGGATCCTTACCTTCAGCAAAGGTAAGCTTTGTAATGTCACCTTGCCAAAGGGTTTCTGCCAGAGCATTCATTGGCACGCTCATCGTGCTTATGAATATCAGAGCTGCCAAAAACACAGAAAGCCCTTTCTTGAGTTTTTTTGCCATTGTTTCTTTCTCCTTTCTTTGAAAAAAGCAAAATCGAAACACCGGCAGCCGGGCTGTCATAGCCAGAAAGGCCTTAGACCCCATAGCTTTGCGTCACTTCTTTTCAGGAGTTTTGCCATTAGCAGTATCTCATGCGGATGTATGATACTTTCGCATCATACATTTGTAATCATCACACAAAGTAATAATGTTGGAATTTAGTGTGATAGATTAGCAGAACCCAAAACGACTGTGATCATTTCATGTTCTGTCAACTTATTGTAGCAGATCAGAGTCACAAAAACGGTCACTTTTTGTAAGGAAACATTCATTTTAAAAAAATGATCAGCAATCGGTATAAACGACTCTCTTTTACAAATAATAAAGCCGTAGCTTGTAAACCAAAGGAGATTTTATATATTTATGAAAGCAACAGGAATCGTACGCCGTATTGATGATCTGGGCAGGATCGTAGTGCCAAAAGAGATCCGCCGGACATTGCGTATCCGCGAGGGCGACCCGCTGGAAATATACACGCAGGCAGACGGCAGTGTGATTTTGAAGAAATATTCCCCTGTAGGGGAATTGAGCCAATATGCGGAGGAACTGGCCCATTCCATGGGCAATGCGCTGGACAGAACGGCGATCATC
>JAFXKX010000002.1 GCA_017531505.1 Clostridia bacterium
CCAGCATACTTAGAGAATGGCGCCCCGATCGGGTGGTGCAAGCGCCTGTGTGTCCGCGGCCCAAGACCACCTCTGAGCGGTAACAACCCGGCCAGGCTCCGTTATCAGCCTATATTGAGCGCCCCATGTATCGGTAACAGTGTGATGGGGAAGCGGGGTGGAACCGCGGTATGTTTTTGCGAGTTTGTCAAGACTGTCGTCCCTTTTGCAGAATTTCTGCAAGAGGGTTTTTTTATGTATTTTTTCGATGGATTTTATCGTTTTACTGGAGGATTTACTTATGCAGCTTACTTTGAAGGGCGGCGAAGCAAGAGCTTTCGACGCCGGTAAGAACGGTCTTGAGATCGCTTCCGAGATCAGCCAGGGTCTGGCACGCGCAGCCTGCGCTGTCAGCATCAATGGCGAAGCGGCAGACCTGCGTGACGTGATCAGCGAAGACTGCGACTTTGGCGTGCTCACCTTTGACGATGCCGAGGGCGCTGCCGCATTCCGTCACACCACGTCCCACATCCTGGCACAGGCAGTCAAGCGCCTGTATCCCGATACCAAACTGGCCATCGGCCCCGCTATCAAGGACGGCTTCTATTACGACTTTGAATTTGCAGAGCCCATCAAGCCCGAAGATCTGGAAAAGATCGAGAAGGAGATGGCAAAGATCGTTTCCGAAAATCTGGAGATCACCCGTTTTAACCTGTCCCGTGCAGAGGCGATCGCCCTGATGGAAGGCAAGAACGAGCCCTATAAGGTGCAGCTGATCCAAGATCTGCCCGAAGATGCCGAACTCAGCTTCTATCAGCAGGGCGACTTTGTAGATCTGTGCGCAGGTCCGCACCTGATGTCCACCAAGCCTGTCAAGGCTTTCAAACTGACCTCCATCGCAGGCGCTTACTGGCGCGGTGATGAGCACAACCAGATGCTCACCCGTATCTACGGCACCAGCTTCCCTAAGAAGACACTGCTGGATGAGCACCTCGAGCGTATCGAAGAGGCGAAGAAGAGAGACCACCGCCGTCTTGGCAAAGAACTGGGTCTGTTCATGATGAGCGACGAAGGCCCCGGCTTCCCCTTCTTCCTGCCCAAGGGCATGGTGCTGAAGAACACCCTGCTCAACTACTGGCATGAAGTACACGAAAAGGCCGGCTATGTGGAAGTATCCACGCCCATCATGCTCAACCGCCATCTGTGGGAGACTTCCGGTCACTGGTATCACTATAAAGAGAATATGTACACCACCGTCATCGACGAGCAGGATTTCGCCATCAAGCCCATGAACTGCCCCGGCGGTATGCTGGTGTATAAGTCCGAGCTGCGCTCTTATAAAGACCTGCCCATGCGCGTAGGCGAACTGGGTCTGGTACACCGTCACGAAATGAGCGGTGCACTGCACGGTCTGATGCGTGTACGCTGCTTCACGCAGGACGACGCGCATATCTTCATGACGCCCGAGCAGATCACTTCCGAGATCAAGGGCGTTGTAAAACTCATTGACGAAGTATACAGCCTGTTTGGCTTCAAGTATCATGTAGAACTGTCTACCCGTCCCGAAAACAGCATGGGCTCCGACGAAGATTGGCAGACCGCTACCGAGGGTCTGCGTGCAGCTCTGGAAGAACTGCAGATGCCCTATGTGGTCAACGAAGGCGACGGCGCATTCTACGGCCCCAAGATCGACTTCCATCTGGAAGACTCCATCGGCCGTACCTGGCAGTGCGGCACCATCCAGCTGGACTTCCAGCTGCCCCAGCGCTTCGAGGCTGAGTACATCGGCGCAGACGGCAACCCCCATCGCCCCATCATGATCCACCGCGTGGCCTTCGGCTCCATCGAGCGCTTCATCGGTATCCTGATCGAGCACTTTGCAGGTGCGTTCCCCGCATGGCTGGCACCTGTACAGGTAAAGGTATTGCCCATCTCCGACAAGACCATGGACTATGCCGAGGAAGTATTTGCAAAGCTCAAGGCTGCAGGCATCCGTGCGGAACTGGATACCCGTTCCGAAAAGATCGGCTTCAAGATCCGCGAAGCACAAAATCAGAAGGTGCCCTATATGCTGGTTGCAGGTCCCAAGGAAGCAGAGACCGGCACCGTATCTGTCCGTGCCCGCAAGGCAGGCGACCTGGGCGCAAAATCTGTGGATGCATTCATCGCAGACCTCAAGGCAGAGATCGCTGAAAAGAGAAACTAAAATTTTCCTGTAAAAATTCTTGCGAAAAATTTGGGATAGTAGTATACTAAACCATGTACGAATTTTTATTTCCGTCAACAAGGAAAGAGGGATTTTGGCAGGCATTGCGCCTGTCGGGAAAGAGTGCCGTTTTGCGGCACTCTTTTTCTGTTTGCGGGGAACAGCGGCAAAGTCCGTTTTATCGGATGCAGCATCTGCTGTAATGTAGGCGGAGGTGAACGGTATGCGATATATCGGGTATGAGGAACTGAATAAAGGGAGAAATTATCCAAGATTGGCAGATTGTCTGGCGCCGACGGCTCATCCGCGCAAAACAGAAATTGTCCGTTTCCTGAAGGAGAACGGAACCATTGAACTTGCACAGTCGTCAAGATCTAAAGACATTTTCACCGGCGAAGTGATCCCCGAGGAAGTTCTCGTGATGCGTGCAGGCGATTTTTACTGGTCCAACGAATTGGCATGGTATGTGGAGAGATACAATCTGCGCCTGCCCCAAGCGTTTGAGGAATTTATACTGAAATGTATCTGTAAGGAGGTCCTGCCTGTGACCCGTGAACAAGCAAATGCGATCGGCAAAGATGCCATATAAAAAGCACCCCGTTACGCGGAGTGCTTTTTTGCTGCATCAATAGGTTTGGTAAAATTCCTGCATGAATGCCGCCAGCGTTTTGGCAGCGGGAGATAATACGTCTCCCTTTGGCCAGATCAGATACCAGTCGTCATAGGCATGGGGGCTGTCGATGGATAACAGCACCAGATCGTGCTTGTACAGACTGTCTATCTGGCGGCGGGGGAAGAAGGATACCCCTTGTCCCGCTTCGATCAGCGTTTTGGTGGTCAGCGATGAGGGGGCGGTGGTCTGTATGTGCATCTCCAGCCCGTGGGCGGTGTATAGCCGCTCTATAAAGTTGTAGGGGGAGAATGCACCCGGCTGCGCCGCGATGATCGGCAATCCGCTCAGTTCGGCGGGCGTGACACGCTGCCTGCCTGCCAGCGGATGAGCCACCGATACCGCCAGCACCATTTCATCCCGATACAGATGGATGTGGGAGTATTGGCCGGGGTCGGACATATAGGCGCCGATAGACAGGTCAAATACCGCCTCTTCGTCCCGGTCGCGGGCAAATTGCAGCTTGAGGTCGGGGTGCGCCTCGTGAAAGGCCATGATCATTTCCGAGATGCCAAAGGGCGTGACATGGAGATTGATCACCGCAGTGCGGTCTGCCTCGCCTGCCTGCTGCTGCAGACGCCGGGCGGCGGTGTCGATGCTGCGCAGCGCCGGGCTGACCCGCTGGTAAAAGTATTTGCCGGCGGCATTGAGGTGCAGCGTGCGCCCCGCCCGGTCAAACAGCCGGATGCCCAGTTCTGCCTCCAGTGTTGCCAGCGAACGGCTCAGGGCAGGCTGGCTGACGTATAGCGCCCTTGCCGCCGCCGTCACGCTGCCGTGCTCTGCAATGCTGCAAAAATACTTTAACTGCAGTAGTTCCATAACCCAAACCTCCTGTTTTCATAACATCTATATTATACATTGCACGAAAATACGCCGCAAGAGGTATTTCTCACGGCGCGGCAGATAGGGTATGATAAGGTTATATACAATTTGTTGTACCAAAGGAGTATATCCCCATGGAGGAGAAAGTAAAGCAGGAGCGCCTGTGGACGCCCATCTATATTTATTTGCTGAGTATTCTGGTCATTACCGGCATTTCTTCCAACCTGATCTCTACCGCCTTTGCCCAGTATGCCGTGGATTGCGGCATCGGCCTGGGGCTGGCCGGGGTGCTGACCGGTCTGTTTTCGCTGGTGGCGCTGGTCGGGCGCCCGGTATCCGGCGTGCTGTCCGATACTATGCGTCAGAAGAGCCTGATGATCATCTCGGTGTCGGGCATCGTCATCAGCGCATTGTTGTATCCTCTGTGCCGCACGCCTTTCAGCCTGTTTCTCATCCGCGTGCTGCACGGCCTGTTCTTCTCGCTCAACGGCACCGTCAATATGGCCTTTGCGGCGGCGTTCGTGCCGCGTTCCCGTATGGGAGAGGGCATGGGATATTTCGGACTGACCTCCATTCTGGCACAGGCAGTGGCCCCCAGTATGGGCTTCGCATTGGCGCGCGCCTATGGCTATAACGCACTGTTCTATACCGTGTGTATCTTAAATGCCGCTGCGCTGGTCATGATGATCTTCTTAAAAGATCCCTCCGATGTCAAAGCAAAAGACAAGAAGGAGAAAAAAAAGATCTCGTGGAGCAGCCTGTGTCTGTTCAAATTGCTGCCCTACAGCGGCTTTACCGCGGCCATCTCTATGGTCAATGGCATCTGCAGCAGCTTTTTGGCGCTGCTGGGTGCATCCCGCGGTATGGATGATGTGGGCATCTTCTTTACGGTCACCGCCATCGTGCTGGCGGTGGTACGCCCCTTCTCCGGCAAACTGAACGACCGCAAAGGGCTGGACGCCGTGGTTTATCCCGGGTATGTCTGCTCCTTTATCGCGCTCATCCTCATCGGTGTGATGAATGCACCGTGGATGCTGGTCGTGGCGGCGGTATTCAAGGCGTTGGGGCAGGGCATGGCACAGCCTGCATTTCAGGCAGAGTGCATCCGCTCTGTAGGCGAGGATCAGCGCGGTGCTGCCGTAGGCACCTACTATATCGGCGCAGACGTGGGCAATGGCTTCGCACCCGTCATCGGCGGCTATATTGCCGAACAGTTCGGCTACGAAGCCCTGAGCTTTGGCGCGGCAGGTGTCATGGCGCTGTGCTTTGTGCTGTTTTACTTCTATCGCCGCGGTCTTGGTCGCCGAAGCGCAGCAGCGGTATAATACAGATTTGGTCTCTTTTTGAGCATCGCAGTTTTCATAGTTGCTGCGGTGCTCTTTTTCGTTGTATAATGGAAAAAATACTCTGCACCAAAAGGAGGCGCGCCATGCCTGCCAACAAAGGACTCGGTCATACGTTTGATACAGTCGCCCACGAATACGATAAAATGCGTCCCGGCTATCCGGATGCGCTGTATGATGCCGTATTTGCCTATATGCCCGTCGATGCCGCAAGCGTCGTTGCAGAGGTGGGCAGCGGTGCGGGGCAGGCGACAGAGGCGTTTTTGCAGACCGGCTGCAGCCTTGCTGCCATAGAGCCGGGGGCAAATTTCGGCGCATTGCTCAGGGAAAAGTTTGCAAAGTACCCCGGGTTTTCGCTGGTACCGCAAAAGTTTGAGGATGCGGTCCTCCCGCCCGACACCTTCGATCTGGTGTTCTCGGCCTCTGCCTTCCATTGGGTGCCCGAGGAGGTCGGCTATCCTGCGGTCTATGCCATGCTGCGCAGGGGCGGTGCCTTTGCCCGCTTTGCCAATCATCCCGACCGGTTTTTGGCAAACCCCGATCTTTCCCGCGCGATCGATGAGGTATATGCAAAGTATTACTACCCCTATCACAACCTGCCGCCCCGCACGCTGACACCCTACGATGCGTCGCAGGCAGAGCAGCGGGCGCAAATTGCTGCGAAATACGGGTTTACAGATATCCGCTGCCATTTGTTCCATCGGGAGAGACACTTCTTGGGGGAGGAATACATCGCCCTGCTGGGCACCTATTCGGATCATATCGCCATCGAGCCGGTCACCCGCGGCAAGTTTTTCGCAGCTGTTGCGGCGGCGATCGATGCCCATGGCGGCATCCTCACGCTGCACGATACCCTCGACCTGCAGCTGGCCCGCAAAGTATAACATCAGGACACAAAAAAACCGGCATACCTGCCGGTTTTTGTATTGTCTGAAATCAGAATTGTGCAGCCAACTGCTGCTCAAAGGGGTCGTGTTTCCCGTCGTAACGGGCGATCTTTTTGGATCTTCCGATGATCAGCGTCACACCAAAGAGGAGGATACCGATGGCTGGGGGAATGGCGATGCACTGGTACAGTACACGTACACCCAGCGCTTCCAGCAGATAGCCGCTGCCCAGATTGCCCAGCACGCTCATGATGTTGGAGCCTGCAATGGCAAAGGTCTGTGCCGAGGTGGACAGACTGCCGGGCACCAGAGAGAACAGGTAAGACCCTGCCAGGCCCATAAACAGGCCGGAGAACGCACCGTGCAGTACCTGCGCCACGATGAGCACCACAGGCGAAGCCGCCCAGGAGTAACACAGATGCTCCACCGCATAGATGAGACCGACCGAGAAGATGCACGCCTCATAGCCGAATTTCTTGGCCAGCTTGCCGGATACCAGCATCAGCGGTACTTCGGCAGCAGCCTTGATGCCGTTCAATACGCCGATGTAGGATGCATCCTTGCCGATGTCCTGCAGCAGGTAGGTCAGGTAAGCGGTGCCAAAGTCCTTGGTCACGTTGACCAGGATAAATACAAAGAAGAAGGTCACAAAGTAATAGTTTTTGAGCAGACGCTGGGGCTTTAACTGGCGCAGGGTCAGGGTAGACTTTTTGCCTTCGCCTGCCACAGCGGCGCCCGTTTCCTGTTGTCTGCCCAGCAGACACATCGCGCCGGTCAGCGTCATGATGCTGCCGCCGATATACAGGGCGATGTCCACCTCGCCGGCGGCCATCTTTACCATCCAGCCAAAGATCAGGCTGAAGAGGGAATACCCTACCGAGCCCCACAGACGTACAGAGCCGTAATCCATCCTGCCGCCTTTTTTGCTGTCTTCGGCACATTCTGCCACCAGCCATGCATCATATACTGAGAAGGATGCTCCGCGGAATGCATTGCCGATCAGCACAGTCGCCAGCAGCAGGATAAAATTGCCTGCCAGCAGAGGCAGAATGGCGTTGGTGATGCCGCCCACCAGCAGGGTGAGCATCAGCGTCCTGCGCTTGGAGCGGATCTTGTCTGCCAAAATACCCATCACGGGCGGGGAGAAGATAGATACCGCAGAACTGATGGCCAGTATGATGCCTACCTGACTCTGGGTGATGCCGCGGCTGTCATACAGCGTGACCATAAATGCCGAGCAGCAGATACCACTGTACAGCATAAATACGATCAGCGAAAAATACAGATACCTTACATGACTTTTGCTTTTCATAGGATGGGAAAGCCCTTTCAAATTTCAATCTGATACTCAGTATAGCACAAATTTGTAAAACACACCAGTTTTTTGCATCGGCTGTTCCGGGAATATAAAAAACGCAGGCTTTGTCGTGCCTGCGTTATTTTGTATCAGTTTGCTGCCGTCAGGGCCTGCTCGGTCTCGTCCAGCGCAGGATCATATCGGGGGATTTTTTTTGCTTTGCCGATGGCCAGCGTGACGGCAAACCATACCACGCCCACGGCCGGGATGACCGCTGCCAGATAGTATACGGTGCGTACGCCCATGTTGTCCACAATGGCGCCGCCCAGCAGGTAAAATACCATGCTCACCACATTGGCCAGCGCCATGTTCAGCGTCTGGGTGGTGGCGGCAAGGCTGCGGGGCACCAGCGTAAACAGATAACTCACATACAGCCCCATAAACAACCCGTCAAACAATCCGTGCAGCGCCTGCGCCGCCAGCACCATCATGCTGTTCCCGGCAGTGAGGAAGAGGAAGCTCTCCAGACAAAATACCACGCCGGATGCAAGGATGCATTTTTCATAGCCGAATTTCTTTGCCAGTCTGGCAGAGAAGAAAATGCCGGGCATCTCAAAGATGGCGCGGATGCCGCTGACGGTGCCTAAAAATGCAGAGGATACGCCGATCTCCTGCAGCAGATTGGTGGTGTAGTTGAGGCCAAAGCAGCTGGCCAGCCAGATGAGGATATACGCCACCAGATAGGTCATATAGTAATAGTTGCGGAACAGTCTGCCCGGCTTTAACTGGCGCAGCGTCAGGGGTTTTGCAGCGGCTGCCGTGCTGCCCGGGGCAGGCTTTTTGCCTTTGCCCATCAGCAGCAGGGTCAGCATACCCAGCATCCCTGCCGCACCGATATAGAAAGATCCCTGTATGGTCAGCCCCGCCTGATCCATCAATATATTGAGCAATATGCAGAAGAGCGAATACCCTACCGACCCCCATACGCGCACACTGCCGTAGTTGAGGTGGATGCCCTGTTGTGTGCGGGCATTATCCAGCTCGGTGGCGACCCATGTCATGGTCAGCGAGTCAGATGCATTGCGCGTGCCTGCAAAGGCAGAGGACAGCGCCAGCAGCGGCATAAATCCGCGCAGATTGGGCGTGACGATAAATCCGGCGATGTTGAGCAATACGCAGATGACCAGCGCCTTTCGGGTAGAGCGCATCTTGTCTGCCAATATCCCCATGACGGGCGGCACCAGAAAGGCGAATACAGAGTTGACCGACTGTATCACACCGATGGAGGTGTTGGATAACCCGCTGTCCAGATAATAGGCCGTGGTATAGGTCAGGCAGGCATAGCAGGTGCAGAAAAAGAAAAATACCGCTGCATAATACGCATATACGCGCAGGGCCTGCTTTTTGTAGTTGTAGGGTTTGCTTTGTTTCATAACTTTTCCTTTCAAAAAAACACTGTCTTCATCATAACAACCGTATCGCATAAAATCAATAAAAAAACGCAGCCTGTTTCGGGACTGCGCTTTTTGTGTGCGCTGATGAATTATTCTGCAGAGAATTCCGATGCGCTTACATAGTCGATAAAGGTGCGCAGGCTGCCGGAGATCCACTTGTTTTTGTGGTATATCAGCTGCTTCCATACATCGATATGAAAATCCTCCACATCCAGATAACTGAGCGCGCCGATATCCACCAGCGGTTTGGTCACAAAATCCGGCAGGTACGACAGCATATCGCTTTTGGCGACCATGGCGGTGATGATGTCTGTGCAGCCGATCTCCAGCGTCGGCGAAATAAACAAAGACTGCTTGGCCAGTTCTCTGTCAAATACCCGTCGGTATCCCTGATCGTACTCTGTCAGTATAAAGGGCTCGTCTATGATGTCGCGTACAGATAACTTGCCCGCACAGGCAAATTTGCCCCGCGGATTGGCCACAAAGTGCATGGGCAGCCGCATTTCGTTGGCGATCACATAATCTTTGTGATAGATGCGGCGGTCCAGCGTGATGATCACATCCGCCGTGTTGTGGTCCAGCATATCCAGCATGAGCGAAGTGTCGCCGGTGGTAAAGCGGATAGAGATGTGGGGGTACTTTTGGTGAAAGTCGCTGTAATGTTGATAGATCATTTCCTCGCATACAGAGTCGGGCAGCACGATATGGACGTTCCCGTGGGGTTCTTTTGCCTCCATATTCTCCATAAAGTCGTCTGTCAGTGCCTGTACCTGATGTGCATATGAGAGCAGGTGATGCCCGCGGGCGGTCAGGCTGATGGTGTGATTGATGCGCTCAAACAGCAGACAGTCCAGTTCCTCCTCCAGCTGCTTGATCTGAAAAGATATGGTGGATTGGGAATACCCCAGCTTTTGTGCGGCCTTTGTAAAGCTGCCCAGTTCGGCGACGTGCATAAAGGTAAGCAGATTGCGTAATTCCATAAACATCACTCCATCGAAAATTTAGATGATAAATATCAAAGCTATCAATTTGACCAATGTTAAACAGCATTATATAATGACCACATCAAAAATGCAAGCAGCAAAGCTTCAAAATACAAGGAGATTTTTTTATGAAAAAAGTATTGTCTGTCCTGTTGGCGCTGATCCTGATGATCTCTATGACCGGCTGCTCCGGTAAAGAAGAGAAAGAAACCTATTCCATCGGCATCTGCCAGCTGGTAGAGCACGCCGCGCTGGATCAGGCGACGGAAGGCTTTATGCAGGCGATCATCGATGAACTGGGCGAAGACGCCGTTGACTTCGATGTCCAGAACGGTCAGGGCGATGCGACCACCTGTGCGACCATTGCCAATCAGTTTGTTTCCAACGATGTGGACCTGATCATGGCCAATGCCACCCCCGCACTGCAGGCTGCTGTAGCGGCCACCGGTGATATCCCCATCCTCGGCACTTCTGTTACAGAGTACAGCGTGGCCCTCGAACTGAAAGAGTATAACGGCACCGTAGGCGGCAATGTATCGGGTACTTCCGACCTGGCTCCGCTGGATAAACAGGCTGCGATGATCGTGGAATGGTGTCCCGATGCCAAGACAGTCGGCCTGCTCTACTGCTCCAAGGAAGCAAACAGCCAGTATCAGGTAGACGTTGTCAAGGCAGAGCTGGAGAAGAAGGGGCTGGAAGCCATCCTGTATCCCTTTACCGATTCCAACGATCTGGCACAGGTGTGCACCACCGCGGCAGATAACTGCGATGTGATCTACGTACCCACCGATAATACCGTTGCCGAAAATACCGGCATCATCGACAATATCTGCGGTCCCAAGCAGATCCCGGTCATCGCAGGTGAGGAAGGTATCTGCGCAGGATGCGGCATTGCGACCCTGTCCATCAGCTACTATGATCTCGGCTACACCACCGGCAAGATGGCGGTTGAGATCCTCAGAGACGGCAAAGACATTTCTACCATGCCCGTGCAGTATGCAGATCAGCAGACCCCCAAGTACAATGCACAGATCTGTGATGCGCTGGGTATCGAGCCGCTGGAAGGCTATACTGCCATCGACGCAGAGTAACAGCAGAGGACTTTGGCCGGGGAAGGCAGCACTTCGCCCGGCTTTGTCCGTGAATGAATATCAGAGAAGGAAAGGTCTCCATGGAAATTATCAGTCAACTTTTTAGCGCATTGCCCGGCTCTGTCTCTCAGGGGCTGATCTGGGGTATTATGGCGATCGGTGTATATATCACTTACCGCATTCTGGATGTATCCGATCTTACGGTAGACGGCTCTTTTGCGACAGGCGGCGCAGTGGCGGTCATGCTGATCTTAAACGGCAGCGATCTGTGGCTGGCGATGCTGCTGGCGTTTCTGGCAGGCATGCTCACCGGCGCGATCACAGGCGGCCTGCACATCTTTATGGGTATCCCACCCATTCTGGCAGGTATCCTGACACAACTGTCCCTGTATTCCATCAATCTGAAGATCATGGATAAGGCAAATCAGTCTGTCAATGTCAATCAGACCGATCTGCTGATCTCCCTGCGCTGGGTCAAGGAATTTGCACTGCATAACCCGCTGATCACCGTAGGCATCATATTGGTGCTCCTCATTGCGGTGCTGTACTGGTTCTTTGGTACAGAGATGGGCTGCAGCATCCGTGCGACCGGTGCCAATGTGCAGATGAGCCGCGCACAGGGCATCAATACCAATTTCAATAAGGTGCTGGGCATTATGATCTCCAACGGTCTGGTGGCTTTCTCCGGTGCATTCCTCGCGCAATATCAGGGCTTTGCGGATGTAAAGATGGGGCAGGGCGCCATCGTCATCGGCCTTGCGGCGGTCATCATCGGCGAAGCGCTGTTCGGCAAGATATTCAAGAATTTCGCCCTCAGACTGTTGTCCGTCGTGCTGGGTTCCGTCATTTATTACATCGTCATACAGGCCGTTATCACGATGGGTCTGGATGCCAATATGCTCAAGTTGCTGTCGGCAGTCATCGTGGCGGTGTTCCTTGCGATTCCGTATTGGAAAAAGCAGTATGCCCAGCGGCATATGTTCCGGAAGGGGAAAGGAGGCGCGGAAAATGCTTGAGATCAAAAATGTCAGAAAAACCTTTAACCCCGGCACCATCAATGAGAAAAAGGCCCTCAACGGGATCGACCTGCGCCTCGAAGAAGGGGATTTTGTCACCGTCATCGGCGGCAACGGCGCCGGCAAGTCCACGATGCTCAATATGATCGCGGGCGTATACCCTGTGGATTGCGGCAGTATCTGCATCGATGGCGAAGACATCACCCATCTGTCCGAATATAAACGGGCAAAGTATCTGGGCAGAGTGTTTCAGGACCCGATGACCGGCACTGCGGCGGATATGCAGATCGAAGAAAATCTCGCCCTTGCCGCCCGCAGAGGGAAGAGAAGAACGCTGCGCAAAGGCATTACCGCAAAGGAAAGAAAAGAGTACAGGGAACTGTTAAAACTGCTGGATCTGGGTCTGGAAGACCGTATGACGGCCAAAGTGGGGCTGCTCTCGGGCGGTCAGCGCCAGGCGCTGACGCTGCTCATGGCAACGCTCAAAAAGCCGAGGCTGCTGCTGTTGGATGAACACACAGCCGCGCTGGATCCCAAGACCGCCAAAAAGGTATTGGATATCACCGAAGAGATCGTCGAGAAAAATCAGCTGATCACGCTGATGATCACGCACAATATGATGGATGCCATCCGTGTGGGCAACCGGCTGATCATGATGCACGAAGGGCAGATCGTAGTCGATGTCAGAGGCGAAGAGAAGAAGAAACTCACCATCGAGCAGCTGCTCCAGATGTTCGAGGCTTCCAGCGGCAGTCACTTTGCCAGCGATAAAGCCATCCTCTCCAAATGACAATCAAAAAACGCAGTCGAAAAAGACTGCGTTTTTATATTGCTGATTTTTCTCACGATCACTCCGCAGAGTACAGTTTCTGCAAAATGCTCTGAGATACCGGGTCGGTCTTGGCATCGTAGTACTGTATCTTTTTGATCTTGCCGATGAGCAGCGTGATGGCAAACAGTACGATAGCCAGCAGCATGCTGACGGTGGTGATGACGAAGATGGCGCGCACGCCCCATGTGTCGATGATCCAGCCGGACAGCAGGTTGCCGATGATGGTCAGCGCCGAGCAGGATGCGCCGCAGAAGGTCTGCGCCGTGGCAGATAACTCCGGCGGTACCAGCGAGAAGATGTAGCCTACTGCAGAGCCTACCAACAGACCGTTTACTGCGCCGTGCAGTATCTGGAATGCGATGACCTGCCACATGGCGTTGCATACCACATACGATACCTGCTCGATGCACAGGGCAGAGCCGATGATAAACAGCGTCTTTTTGTAGCCCAGCTTTTTGATGATCTTCTGAGAGAAGAACAGCAGCGGTACTTCGCACAATGCGCGGATAGACCCCAGTACGCCGACAAATACCGGCTGCTCGCCCAGATCTCTCAGCAGCTGAGAAATGTAGGAAAGCCCCAGATACCCCGGGATGTTGAATAACATATAGATGACAAAGAAGGTGATAAAATAATAGTTCTTCAGCAGTCTGCCCGGCTTCAGTTCCTTCATGGAGAGGCTCTTTACGCGGCGGGACGCTGCGCCCGGCATGATAGCCTGCTCTTTATAGCCGGATGCCAGCAGGATACACGGGATGGCAAAGAAGGTGGAACACAGCCATTGCCAGCGGGTGTCGATCCCAAGACCGGTGAACATATAATAATAGATAAAGCCTGCGATGGCGTAGCCGATAGAGCCGGATGCACGGATGGGCCCGTAGTTGATGCGGTTGCCCATGAGGTCGGGCGTATTGACCTCGGTGATGACCCAGCTGTCTGTCAGCGATGCCACAGATCCGCGGAAGATGATGACGGTAAACATCAGAAAGATGCTGAGCCATGGGTTGCCCGTAAAGATCGCGGTAAAGATGGCAGAGATGCCTACACCAAAATACAAAATGATAAGCGTCTTGCGCTTGGAGCCCAGCTTGTCAGCGATCATGCCCCAGATAGGCAGAAAGATCAGGCTGGCTACATTGATCATGGCAAGGCCAATGCCCATCTGCGCGTTGGTAAAGCCCTGATCCTGCATAAATACCGTTACAAAGCCGCCCGGACAAACCATTGCCCAGAAGAGTGCTTCCAATGCGGCAAAGAATGTAAAGCGATAATCCAGTTTGCGTCTCATGTAGTTCCGTCCTCTTTTCCTTGAAATGATCCGTGGCTGCAGCGGATGCTGCGGTAATGAGTATATACCACGGCTTATATACCGCAAAACGCCTTTTTCTATATTTTACTATGATGCCTGCCGCAATAAAAGAGGCAGCTGCATATTTTTTGCCGGACAGTCATAGAAATATGGATATGAGAGGATATGTTCGCCCCCCGTGCTTGCAAAGAAAAGAAAAATATCTGGTGACGGCGCTGGTGCTGATGCTGCTGCTGTCCCGCTGTATGGGGATAAAAAAGCAGGATGGTGCACGGTTCCTGCACAATATAACGGCGCCGCAGAGTGTGATGCTGCAGGTCAATACCCCGGCAGGACTGCAGCAGATGGATATGGAGCAATATCTGCTGGGTGTGGTGGCGGCGGAAATGCCTGCTGCTTTTGCAGAGGATGCATTGGCGGCGCAGGCGGTGGCCGCCCGTACCTACGCGCTGCGTAAACTGCTGCGCGGCGGGTGCAGCCGTGGGGGAGATGTCTGTACCGATGCGGGGCATTGTCAGGCGTGGTGCAGCGATGCGGATATGCGGCAGTTGTGGGATACTTCCTATGATATGTATTACGGAAAAATCGCAGCAGCCGTCAATAAAACGGCGGGACAGGTGCTGTGCTATGACGGACAGGTCATCGAGGCGCTGTTCCATAGTTCCAGCGGCGGCGCGACAGAGGCGTGCGCAGCCGTGTTCTCGCAAAATCTGCCGTATCTGCAAAGCGTCTCTTCGCCGGAGGAGGTGCGTACCCACACCGTCACCTATACGGCTGCCGAGGTGCGCAAACGCCTTGCCGATGCGGTGGGAGAGACGGGCCTTACGCCGTCCTCTCTGGCAGAGGGGCTGTATATCGCGGCCTATACGCCCTCCGGACGGGTACAGACCCTGCAGGCGGGATCCAAACAACTTAGCGGTGCACAGGCGCGGGCTGCCTTTTCACTGCGGTCTACGGATTTTACCGTGTCTGTGACAGGGGATACGGTCACTTTTACGGCGGCGGGCTATGGTCACGGCGTGGGTATGAGCCAGTACGGCGCCCATGCATTGGCGCAGGCAGGGGAGGATTGGCAGAGCATCCTCGCCCATTATTACCCCGGCACCGCGCTGCAGTCTGCCGCGGGCGTTTTGCGGCAATAAAAAAAGGCGAGATCGTAACCCAAGGGGATACTTTTCAATGAAAAGCGTAACCCAAGCAGCTCCCTCGCCCATAGATATGGTATAGGATGGTTTATAGAATGTCAATGGATATGCCGCCGCAAAGGATCACTTGCCGAACAGGGGAACAGGGTCTGCATACCCCGCTGCCGTGCGGTACTCAAAGTGCAGATGGCTGCCCAGCGCCTGCTCAAAGGGCGGGGTGCCTGCCTTGCCCAGCTGCTGCCCGGCATTGATTTTGTCGCCTGCTTGTACGCATACATCGTTGATGCCTGCATATAGGGTGGTCTTGTCACCGCTGTGGGTCAGCAGCACCACCTGCCCCATGGTGGGGTCGGTATATACGTCTGCTACTTCGCCGGCCAATGCTGCCCTGACGGGTGCGCCGGTCTGGGCGGCGATGTCTATGCCGTTGTGGGTCGTCCATGCGTGCAGCGTCTTGTTGTATACCATCTGCTCACCCGAGAACGCCGTGATGATCTCGCCGTCAGCCGGTCTTGTCAGCGCTGCCGTCGGTTGTTTGGCAGATCCCTGCGGCTTTGCGGGCGTCTCTGTCTGCGGTGTCTGCGCCTGCGTCTGGGCTTGGGCAAGGTCCTCCACCTGCTCCGGCTCTGCCGTTACGGTGCTGTGCAGTTCAGATCGCTCGGGCAATGCTTGCTGCAGTTCGTCTTTTGCCTGCTCCAGCGTGGGGGATTGCTGCTTTTGTACGGTTTTGTCGTCTTTGGCAGGGGCGAAGAGTATCATCGCACCGATGCCCAATGCCAGCAGCAGACACCCCGCCGTCACCAGCAGCCGCTGGGTGCCTATAAAATTGCGTAATGTCAGCCATTTGTCAGTTTTTTTGGATGTTTGTTTCATAGGATCATACCTCCGTGCTACAGGTATTGTTGCCTGCGGACGGCTTTTTCATACATGAACGGTGTCAAAATACATAAAATTCCTGAAAAATGCCTATATAAAGGCGTTTTTTTCACAAAAAGGGCTTGAAAATCACAATACGGCTCAGTATAATAAAAGTGAAAAAGCGTGGAATGGTTTGTTCTGTTCCAACGTACTTTTTTTCATAATATTTTCCTTTCCGTGGAAGCGGCTGACTTTGTCGGCCGCTTTTTCGTTGCGCGGAAATATTTTTGCGTAAAGTGCTTCTCTGGGCAGACAAGTTGTGGTAAACTATGTTTAGGTATGGGTGTCCGCAGGGCATCTGTGCCAATATCATTGCAATTTGAATTCCGATTAAGGAGGAACACTGTATTATGGATCTGAAAAAACTCCGCAACGAGAGCGATATCCGCGGTGTAGCCAGCGAAGGTATCGAAGGCCAGCATATAAACCT
Source organism: Clostridia bacterium (assembly GCA_017531505.1). Taxonomy (GTDB): domain Bacteria; phylum Bacillota; class Clostridia; order Christensenellales; family Christensenellaceae; genus QANA01. Next base: position 16,383 of record JAFXKX010000002.1, read on the forward strand.
GACTGACGAAGCGATTTACGAACTGGCATGCGGCTTCTTCGCATGGCTGGGCAAGCGCGTCGGCAAAGACAGCCTCAAGGTAGGCGTCGGCAGAGACTCCCGTATCTCCGGCCCCCGCATTCTGGAAGCTGTCAAGAAGGCTGCTGCTGATATGGGCGTAGCACTGTACGACACCGGTCTGGCATCCACTCCCGCTATGTTCATGTCCACCATCACCGAAGGCTTCGAATATGACGGTTCTATCATGATCACTGCAAGCCACCTGCCCTTCAACCGCAACGGTATGAAGTTCTTTGTCAAAGAGGGCGGTCTCGAGGCTTCCGATATCAAGGAAGTGATCGCAGTGGCAGAAGAGGGCGGCTTTGCCAAGGTTGGCGGCGGCTCCTGTGAATCCATCGATTTTATGACCGTATACGCACAGATCCTGGTAGATATCATCCGCAAGGGCACCGGTAAGGAAATGCCTCTGGCAGGTACCAAGGTCATCGTAGACGCAGGTAACGGTGCAGGCGGCTTCTATGCCAATAACGTACTCAAGGTGCTGGGCGCCGATACCGAAGGCAGCCAGTTCCTCGAGCCCGACGGTATGTTCCCCAACCATATCCCCAACCCCGAGGATAAGGCTGCAGGCGAATCCATCTCCAAGGCTGTACTTAATGCCAAGGCAGACCTCGGCATCATCTTCGATACCGACGTTGACCGTGCAGGCGTAGTAGACCCCAACGGCCGTGTTATCAACCGTAACCGCCTCATCGCGCTGATCGGTAAGATCCTGCTGCTGGAATTCCCCGGCACCACCATCGTTACCGACTCCACCACTTCCAGCGGTTTGGCTAAGTTCATCGCTGAAAACGGCGGCGTACATCATCGCTTCAAGAGAGGTTACAAGAACGTTATCAACGAAGGCATCCGTCTCAACGGCGAGGGCAAGGATTGCCAGCTGGCGATCGAGACTTCCGGTCACGCTGCTCTGAAGGAAAACTACTTCCTGGATGACGGCGCTTATCTGGTAACCAAGATCCTCATCACCATGGCAAATATGCGCGCAGAAGGCAAGGATATGTTCGAACTGATCGCTTCTCTGGAAGAACCCAAGGAAGCAGAAGAATTCCGTCTCAACATCAAGGCAGAAGACTTCAAGGCTTACGGTGCACAGGTCATCGAATCCATCAAGGCTGCTGCAGAGGCAGATGCAAAGTTCACCCCCGCTCCCACCAACTACGAAGGCATCCGCGTATCTTTGGATAAGGACAACGGCAATGGCTGGTTCCTCGTCAGAATGTCCCTGCATGATCCGCTCCTGCCCATCAACGTAGAAAGTGACAGCGTCGGCGGCGTCCGCGTCATCGTAGAGACTCTGTACGGTCTGCTCAAGGGCATGGATCTCGACCTCAGCCCCATCGAGAAATATCTCGCATAACCGTCCCCCAAAATACAAAAACCGGTATCCCCGCGATGCCGGTTTTTTTGTTTGCGGCGGTATAGAGCACGGCAATATATCATAATTTACAAAAAAAGAAAAAATACCGTAACTTTTCGATGTTTGTATGCGTCTAACAAATAAGGGAAAATTTTCCTGCACACCATAGTAAGGTGCTGCGGAGAGGAGAAGTTTTATGATAGAGTTGCTGCGCAAAGGGTTTACCCGCCGGGGCAGGCAGGTGCGGTACATCGCCGGATGTATCGCGCTTATCGTATTGGTGCTGGGGTGTGTGCCGTCGCTGCTGGCTGCCTATGGGCAAGAGACTGCCCTTGCACAAAGCGCCCAGACGGGGGAACAGCATGGCATTTGGTTTGATGTGGAGGAGGCACAGTTGTCTGCCGCCCGCGATGCAGGGGCACAGACTGCTTCCGTGACCTGCTATGGCAGTTTCTCGCTGGTGGGGACGGGCCGCCGCATCACGGTGGGCACCATGGGGGAGGATGCCCGTGCCATGGGCCGATTTACGCTGACAGAGGGTGATTGGCCCACCGCCACAGACGAGATACTTTTAGAAAATCATGTGCGCTACCTGCTGCCCGATACGGCGCAGCTGGGCAGTGTGATCACGCTGCGTATGGGAAGAGATACGCGGCGCTTTGTGATCTGCGGTTTTATAGACGATTACCGCACCCGTTGGGATCTGCCGGACGGCGCAGACCAATTGCCCTGCGCCTTTGTATGCGACGGCTCTGTCGGCGGGCGGGCATCCGTGTGCCACGGGCTGATCCGGCTGCCCTCCACACCCGTGGATTGGCAGGCATCGCTGGATACATTGGCAGCACAGGCCGGCTTTGCGGGGCAGACGGCATATAACAGCGCACTGTACGATACGGTCTATGCCGAACGCATCGCTCCCGTCGGGCAGTACGGCAAACTGTTTGGGTGGATACTGTATGGCATCGGTGGTCTGCTGATCTGGATCGTGGCAGAGCAGTCTCTGGCAGAGGTAAGATCGCATCTGCCGGCTGCGGCGGAATGGCAGGTGCTTACGGTCATGCTGCTGAATGCTGCCTTTGGCTGTCTGCCGGGTATGGTACTGGGTCGGCTGGGCGCCCGCCTGCTGCTATGGGCGGCTGCCGCAGGATGGGATGTGTATGCGGTGTTTGGGCCCGGTGCCCTGTGGTATACGGGGGCAGTCCTTTTGGGCGGCACCGTATTTACATGGCTGTGCGGCATCGGTATGCCTCATATCCTGCCGATGCCGGCTTCGCGTTTTGGCACATACGCCCGGGGCGTGCGCAGGGCGGCGCTCATCCTTGCGATCTGTGTAATATGCGCCCTTGGTTTGGGAGTGGGGGAGGATGTTGCCCATCGCGGCCGGCAGGAGCAGGATACCGCATACCTGCACTTTGCGGCGGCGGCCCCGCAGGATGCCTCCGTCCTGACATACGGTGACTACACCCTGACGGTACGCAGCCGCTGGTCGCTGCGGTCGGTATACAATGGCTTTTCCGGCTTCAAGGGTGTGGCGGGGATCTCCGCACAGGCAGATGCGCAGGACCTGCGGGTGCTGCAGGATACCCCTTCGGTCTATTGGCAGCAGGTCAGCGCCGCGGCAGGGCAGGCGACCGGGGAGGATACCACCGGGCAGCCTTTTTCGCCGCCCGATGTGCAGGCGTACGCGGGTCTGCAGGTGATCGTTGTGGATCGCTGGAACAGAGATGCCCTTGCACAGGCGTATCCTGCGCTGCAATTCCATGCTGCGTTTAGCGAAGGGCAGGGCGTGCTGTTTGCGCCGCCTGTGGGGCCGTATACCTCCGGCTTTGGGGTAGGGCAGGACATGATGCTGGGCTCGCTGTATCATCAGGGTATGCAGCGCATCCCCGCGGCAGAGGATATCCGCCTGCGTACAGAGCATATCCGCCTCTCGGCCGTATATCACGAGCGCTTTGTACTGGATACCGGCTATACCCGCTATGAGAGCGATCTGCCGGTGCTGCTGATCTCTGCAGAGACTGCCTTCGGGCTCAAAGGGCTGCGCGGTATCGATGCGTTTACGGTATATCTGGATGCAGATCTGCCGCCGCTGGCGTATACCGTTGTCGAGTCCATTTTCGATGATGTGGCTTACGGTATGCAGGATAGTGTTGTCTTCAAGAGCAGGGAAGAGGCAGCCTTCTATGAGCGGTTCGCTCGGGTCATGGGGTTGTGCGGAGGGCTTGTCTGCGCCGCCTGTGCCGCCGTCGCTGCGTGGGTGCTGCATCGGGAGGGTGCTGCCCGTAGGCCGGATAGATTGCATTGTCTGGCAGAAACCGCCGCAGGACTTCTGATGCTGTTTCTGTCTGCGGGGGGTATGCTGCATTGGCTGCGGACCTATGCTGCGCTGAGTGTACCGCATACTGTGTTTGCGGGGAACTGGCCGCTTGCGGCAGGCCGGGCGGCGGCGCTGTTGTGCCTGTGCGGTATATGCAGACCGGCGCAAAAAAACACTTGCATACCGATGGAAAATACCGTATACTGATTACGGAAAAAACGCCTGAAATTTGGGAAAATACCCCTTGACAGGTGTGTTTTCCTATGATAGAATATCAATGTTCAAGAAGAAACTACCCGTTTCTCACCTGCCGATGAAGGCATCAGGCATGGTTACTTTTCTTTAAGCATGCTTTGCGCGGGTAGTTTGCCCGCGCTTTTTTTGTGCGGTCGGAACATCAAGGGTAAACGGCCGATACGGCGATAAAACAGGAGGACACGACAATAGCTAACGAATTGTTGATCAACGAACAGATCCGTGACAAAGAAGTCAGACTGATCGGTGCAGACGGCAAACAGCTGGGTATCATGAGCGTGGAACAGGCTCAGTAGCTGGCAGATGAGGCAAACCTCGACTTGGTAAACATTTCCCCCAAGGCAGAGCCCCCGGTATGCCGCATTATGGACTATGGCAAGTATCGCTTTGAGCAGGAAAAGAAACTCAAAGAGGCCAAGAAGAATCAGAAAACCATTACCCTTAAGGAAATGCGCCTTTCGGCTACCATCGATAAGCACGACCTGGAAGTCAAGGCAAAGAATGTACAGAAATTCCTCGCAAGTGGAGATAAAGTAAAGGTATCCATCCGTTTCCGCGGTCGCCAGATGGCACACACTGCCGGCGGTCTGGAAATCATGAATACGTTCCTCTCCCTGCTGGAGAATGTAGTCGTAGAAAAACCTGCGAAAATGGAAGGGCGCAATATGTTTATAGTGCTCGCTCCCAAAAACTAACATAGGAGGGCAAACAAATGCCGAAGATCAAGACCCATAGAGGTGCTGCGAAGAGATTTAAGATCGCTAAGAGTGGCCGTATTAAGTTCCAGAAGACCAACAAACGGCACATTTTGACTAAGAAGACTACCAAGCGGAAGAGACAGCTCAGAGCAACCGGTTACCTGACCGGAACTGCTGAGAAGAACATGAAGAAGCTTCTGCCCTACGGCTAAACCGCTGGCTGATTTCATATTTGGAGGATTACGCAAATGGCAAGAATTAAAAAGGGTTTGAATTCCCATAAGAGACGTAAAAAAGTATTAAAGCTGGCGAAAGGCTTCTACGGTGCCGCTTCCCGTCACTATAGAGTCGCCAAGACCCAGGTTATGCGTGCTCAGCGCAACGCATTCATCGGCCGCAAGCAGAAGAAGAGAGATTACAGAAAACTCTGGATCGCTCGTATCAATGCTGCAGCTCGTATCAACGGCATCAGCTACTCCCGCCTGATCAACGGTCTGAAGAAGGCTAACGTAGAAGTTAACCGCAAGATCCTGGCTGATCTGGCAGTAACCGATGCAGCAGCTTTCACCCAGCTGGTTGAAGTTGCCAAGGCAGCTCTTGCTTAATCAGATCACACAAGTAAAAGCGATTCTCCCTAAGAGAGTCGCTTTTTTTATACCCGGCGTTTGCCTTTGCGGGGTAAATGTGCTATACTTAGCCCGTAGTTTTGGCGATTTGCCTTGGCTTTGGAGGATACTATGCAGGTCATTACCAGCACCAAAAACGAATATATCAAGACGCTGCGCAGCTTGAAACAACCCAAATACCGCCGGCAGCTGGGCCTCTTTCTGGCAGAGGGCGGTAAGTGCGCGTGGGAGGCTCTCACTTATGGGGATGCGGAAGCCCTGCTGCTGCCGCAGGATGCGCCGGATGCCGGTCTGATGGCGCTGGCACAGCAAAAGCAGGTGCAGGTCATCTGTGTATCCGATGCCGTCATGGAGGCTGTCAGCGAGGTCAAAACGCCGCAGAATGCCATCGCCGTGGTACGCCGCCCCGCAGAGCAGTCCTTTTTGGAGCAGGGCGTGATCGCAGCGCTGGAGGATGTATCCGACCCTACCAATGTCGGGGCCATCATCCGCACGGCAGATGCCATCGGCGCGGCCGGTGTGCTGCTGTCCGCAGGCTGTGCAGACTACACTTCGCCCCGCGCGGTGCGCGCTTCTATGGGCAGCGTGTTCCATGTGCCCGTCTGCGTGTGTGACGATTTCCGTGCCGAACTCACCCGCTTAAAAGGGGAGGGCTGGCGGATCGTCGGTGCCCATCTCAAAGGGCAGCCGAAATTGCCTCATAGCGAAAAGCACTGTCTGCTCATCGGCAACGAGGCCCGTGGGCTGACGGCGGAGACTTCCGCCCTGTGTGACGATCTGGTCAAGATCAGTATCTATGGGCAGGCAGAGAGCCTCAACGCATCTGTGGCGGCAGGCATCCTGCTTTACCGTTTGCGGGAAGGTTTTTGAGGAAAAAGGGTTGCACCGCCATTTCGGTTGTGCTAAAATATATGAGTAAATCTTATAAAAACGCGTTGATCGGGCAAAGTATGCCGTACACACGCCCCGTGTAAGAGAGTCTTCTCCATCGGCTGTAAGAGAGGATACGGGCTGTACCGCAGAAATTTCACCCGTGAGCATCCGCATTGAACGTCTCCGGTCAGTAGGTGCGGACGGCAGAAAAGCCGATATCGATCAAAGCAAGGTCCTTGCCGTAGTTGGCATGGATAAATGCAGGTGGTACCGTGAAGTTGCTTCGCCCTGTCTGGGGCGAGGCTTTTTTTATGAAGAATTTTTGCACAAAATGCAATGAAAGGAATGCCAGAATGATGGAAACCATGATCGTTGAGATCCGTGCGGCGCTGGAAGCAGCCGCAACCGATGAAGCGCTGCAGGAGCTGCGCGTCAAATATCTGGGCAAAAAGGGCCTCATCACCGGCCTTATGAAGAACATGCGCGACCTGCCTCAGGAGGAGCGCCCCGCTTACGGCAGCAAGGTCAATGCCCTGCGCAGCGAAGCAGAGGAAGCATTCGCCGCTAAGGCAGAGCAGATGAAGGCTGCCGCCCTCGAGCAGCGCCTCGCTGCAGAGAAGTTGGACGTCACCCTGCCCGGCAAAGCCACCCCCATGGGTGCCCTGCACCCCTTGAATCAGGTCTATCGCGAGGTAAGAGATATCTTTACCGGCATGGGCTTCGAGGTGGTGGAAGGTCCCGAAGTAGAGTTCGATAAATATAACTTCGAGATGCTCAATATCCCCAAGGACCACCCTGCAAGAGATATGCAGGATACCTTCTATGTATCCGAGGATATCGTTGTCCGTACCCATACCTCTCCCGTACAGGTACGTACCATGCTCAAGCACGAGCCGCCTATCCGCGTCATCTGCCCCGGCAGAGTATACCGTACCGATGACGTCGATGCCACCCACTCTCCCGTGTTCAATCAGGTAGAGGGTCTGTATATCGATAAGGGCGTTACTTTTGCAGATCTCAAGGGTATTCTGGGCGAATTTTTGCGTAAACTCTACGGTCAGAGCACCGTTACCAAGTTCCGCCCCGGCTTCTTCCCGTTCACAGAGCCTTCCGCAGAGGTCGATGCCAGCTGCGCATTGTGCCACGGCAAAGGCTGCCCCGCCTGCAAAGGTGCCGGCATGATCGAGGTACTGGGCTGCGGCATGGTGCACCCCCGCGTTATCGAGGCTTGCGGCCTGGATCCCGAGGTGTATTCCGGCTTTGCATTCGGCCTTGGTCTCGACCGTCTTACCAATATCAAATACGGCATTACCGACATCCGTCTGCTGTACGAAAACGATGTCCGGTTCCTGAGCCAGTTTGTATAATAGGAGGATAATCACATGAAAGTACCTTACAGATGGCTGCAGGATTACGTGCAGATCGATACAGATATCCATACCCTTGCAGATGCCCTCGTCATGACGGGCAATGCTGTGGAAGGCATCCTGCCTCCCAGAGAAGACTGCATCAATGTTGTGGTTGGCCGCATCGTCAAATTGGAAAAACACCCCGATGCAGATAAACTACAGATCTGCCAGATCGATATTGGCGCAGAAGAACCGGTACAGATCGTTACCGGTGCAGATAACGTGTTTGAGGGTGCGCTGGTGCCCGCAGCACTGCACAACTCCATCCTGCCCAGCGGTATGCATATCAAAAAGGGCAAACTGCGCGGCGTAGCGTCCAACGGCATGCTGTGTTCCGGTGAGGAACTGTGCCTCAAGGAAGGCGACTATCCCGGTGCAGAGGTTTACGGCATCCTCATCCTGCGCGAGGAAGATGCACAGCCCGGTCAGGATATCCGCGAAGTTATGATGTGGGACGACACCGTACTGGATTTCGAAGTCGGCGCAAACCGCCCCGACTGCCTGTCCGTACTGGGTGTTGCCAGAGAGGCTGCTGCCGCAGTCGGCGTAAAGCCCGCCTTGCCCGCACCCACCTTTGCCGAAAACGACGAAAACGTAGCAGATTATATCAAAGTTACCGTACAGGATCCCGATCTGTGCCCCCGCTACATGGCACGTGCGATCAAAAATGTCAAGATCGGTCCGTCTCCCAAGTGGATGCAGCAGCGTCTGGTGGCTGCAGGTGTGCGCCCCATCAGCAATATCGTAGACATTACAAACTTCGTTATGCTGGAAATGGGTCAGCCCATGCACGCTTTCGATGCCAAGGATATCCATGGCGATCATATCATCGTCCGCCGTGCAGCAGCAGGAGAGAGCATCATCACGCTGGATGGCAAAGAGCGCGCACTGAGCGAAAACAATCTGCTCATCTGTGACGAAGCAGGCCCCATCGGCATTGCAGGTATCATGGGCGGCGAAAATTCCGAGATCAAGGAAGATACCGCTACCGTTATCTTTGAATCCGCAAAATTCATGTACGGCAATATCCGTAAGACTTCCCGCGAACTGGGTATGGCAACCGAGGCTTCCATGCGCTTCTCCAAGGGCATCGATGCCACCGTTGCGGAATATGCACTCAATCGCGCCTGCCAGCTGGTGGAAATGCTGGGCGCAGGCGAAGTGGTCGGCGGCTATGTTGACGTTTGCTGCGAAGATCTGACTGCCAAGATCATCCGCGTTACCCCTGCTTATATCAACGGCCGTCTGGGTACCGAGCTTGGCGTAGAACAGATGGTAGAATGCCTCGAAAAGGCATATATCGATACCACGGTGGAAGGTGACGAACTGGTATGCGTCATCCCGCGCTTCCGTACCGATATGGACGGCAAGGCAGATATCTCCGAAGAAGTTGCCCGTATCTATGGTTACGATAACATCCCCGAGCATCAGGCTGCCGTGCACTTCATGCTGGACGAAATGGCAGATCCCGATGCCAAGAAAGATATCATGCGCGACTATCTGTGCGCACAGGGTTATTTCGAGTGTGTGACTTACTCCTTCATGGGTATGCAGGATCTGGATAAACTGGGTGTATCCGATACCGATCCGCTGCGTAAGGCGGTTTCCATCATCAACCCCCTGGGCGATGACCGCGGCTATATGCGCACCACGCTGGTACCCGCTATGCTGGAGGTGGTCGCTTCCAACCTCAATTACAAGACCGATGTACTGCGTCTGTTTGAAGTAAGCCGTACCTTCCTGCCCGAGCAGCTGCCCCTAAACGGCACTCTGCCCGAGGAACACCCCGCCATCATTCTGGCAATGACCGAAGATGCAGGTGATTTCTATGCGCTGAAGGGCGATGTAGAGAATATGCTGCTGGCTGCCTATGGCAAGTCTGTCCGCTTTGCAGGCGGCGGTGCAAACTACTGGCACCCCGGCAGAAAGGCAGTCCTCTCTGTAGACGGCACCGTCATTGGTGAAATGGGTGAAGTACACCCCGCTGTTGCAGAAAACTTCGGCATCGGCAAGCGTGTTACCGTGGCTGTGATCGACCTTACCTGCATCACCGGTGAGAAGCAGGTACACCGCTATGCACCCATCCCCAGATTCCCCGCCATCGAGCGTGACATCGCTGTGGTCGTTGCGGAAGATACCGAGGCCGGCGCTATGCTGGATTGCATCCGTGCAAACGGCGGTAAGTATCTCGAGCAGGCAGCGCTGTTCGATATCTACCGTTCCGCTGCCCTTGGCGCAGATAAGAAGTCCATGGCATTCTCCATGCGCTTCCGTTCCGCAGAAGGTACGCTGTCCGATGAACAGATCCAGAAGGGTATGGAACAGATCCTGGCTGCCCTCAAGGAACAGTTCGGTGCAGAACTGCGTGCATAACACGCCTATGTATAGCATCAAACAAAAGCACTCCGCTATGGGGTGCTTTTTTTGATTGCAGCCCGGGCGGCGGCCGTGCTATACTGAGACTATCAACCGGTCATACCGAAAAAGGGAGGACACATTATGGCAATTTTTATTTGTACCATCGAGGGTGTGCGCGGCAGAACACTTCACATTTACGATACCAAGGTCGAGATCGAGACACAGGTCACGGTAGGCAGTGTGGTCACCGGCAATGCCACCGACGGTGAAAAGACCATCTTCCTGAAAGATGTGGTCGGTGTGCAGTTCAAACGCAGCGGTCTGATGCTCGGGTATCTGCAGTTTGAAACGCCGTCTATGCAGATGAATAACCAAGACCACAATATGCTTTCTGAAAATACATTTACTTTCCAGGGAGATGACCTTAATCTCCTGATGAAAAAGATCCGCGATTTTTTGGTAGACCGCATTGAGGGATATAAATACGGTACGGCAAAGCCCATCGAGGACGCCATTACAGATGAATTGCTGTCTGCTATGCGGCAGGCAAAACTGCATGTCAACAGTCGCTTCCTGACCGATCTGGAAAAGCAGCGGGCACAGCAGGCGGCAGAGGAACGTGCACAGGCACAGCAGGAGTACGAAGAACAGTTGGCTGCCCGCAAGGCAGAGATCGCTGCCATGGGCGATGAAGATCCTCTGAAAAAATTCCTCGCAGAGGCAGAACTTTGCAGCCGCATAAATGAGGTGGTGCAGCTGTGGAAGAATTATAACTTCCCCTCCGAGGCGCTGTATAACGATGTACAGGCAAAACTGGAAGAAAACCAGAAGATGGAGCGTATGTATGGCAAGGGCGCGGTCAATGTGGCAAAGACGATCGAATCTATCCGAGGGATGATGGAGTAAATTATATACAAAGGGCATACGGCAGAGTATGCTCTTTTGTTTTTCCGAACTATTTCGAGAAATTGTGAGGGTATCCCATTGTCTCGGTTTGTAAAATCGTGTATACTTTGGTAAACAACCGTGTTATCATTTTTTGCCTCTATGGGGCAGAGTAGGAGAATAGACATGAAAAAAGCAATCGTTACCGTCATCGGTAAAGACCAGGTAGGCATCATTGCAGGTGTATGCAGTATGCTGGCAGAGCAGCACATCAATGTGCTGGATATCAGCCAGACCATCATGCAGGATTATTTTACCATGATCATGATGGTAGATACCGCTGCGTGCCCTGTTTCTTTTGAGCAGTTGGGCGCTATGCTGGAGGAATGGGGCGCCAATAAGGCACTGTCCATCCGTATCCAGCGGGAAGAGATCTTCAACGCCATGCACCGCATCTGATGAGGTGATACTATGCTGAATACCAACGAGATCATACAAACCATTGAGATGCTGGATCAGCAGCATCTGGATATCCGTACCATTACCATGGGTATCTCTCTGCTGGATTGTGCAGATGCCGATATCCATGCCTGTGCCGAAAAGATCTATCGCAAGATCACCCGCTGCGCCAAAAATCTGGTAAAGGTCGGCTGCGATATCCAGAGCGAATTCGGTATCCCCATTGTCAACAAGCGTATTGCCGTAACCCCCATCGCCATTGTGGCGGCGGCTTGCACGGCAAGTGACTATACCCCCCTTGCAGTAGCGCTGGAGCGCGCTGCGGCAGAGGTAGGCGTCAACTTTATCGGCGGCTTCTCTGCACTGGTGCATAAAGGCTTTACCGAGTCTGACAGAAAACTCATCGATTCGCTGCCTTCCGCATTGTCTGCAACAGAGCATATCTGCTCCAGCATCAATGTGGCTACCACCCGCGCCGGTATCAATATGGATGCCGTCCGCCTCATGGGTACCACGGTGAAAGAACTGGCAGAGCGCACCAAAGATGCCGACAGTATCGGTTGTGCAAAACTCACCGTATTTGCCAATGCAGTGGAGGATAACCCCTTTATGGCAGGTGCATTCCATGGCATGGGCGAACCCGAATGTGTCATCAATGTCGGTGTTTCCGGCCCCGGCGTAGTGTATCATGCGCTGCAGTCTGTCAAAGGCCGTCCCTTCGACGAAGTGGCAGAGACCGTCAAAAAGACTGCTTTCCGCATTACCCGTATGGGTCAGCTGGTCGCACAGGAGGCTGCACGCCGTCTGGGCGTACCCTTTGGCGTTGTAGACCTTTCTCTGGCACCCACGCCTGCCGTCGGCGACAGTGTTGCCCGCATTCTGGAGGAAATGGGTCTGGAGGTATGCGGTACCCACGGCACCACCGCTGCATTGGCGCTGCTCAACGACGCAGTCAAGAAGGGCGGCGTTATGGCATCCAGCCATGTAGGTGGTCTGTCCGGTGCATTTATCCCGGTCAGCGAGGACGAAGGCATGATCGCAGCTGCCGGTATGGGCGCATTGACGCTGGATAAACTGGAAGCCATGACCTGTGTCTGCTCGGTTGGTCTGGATATGATCGCCATTCCCGGCGATACCCCCGCATCCACCATCTCTGCCATTATCGCAGACGAAGCAGCCATCGGTATGATCAATAACAAGACCACTGCCTGCCGTCTTATCCCTGTAGTCGGTAAGGGCGTAGGGGAGGAAGCCGTGTTCGGCGGTCTGCTGGGCAGCGCACCCATCATCCCCGTACATCCTTATTCCAGCGAGGCTTTCGCGGCCCGCGGCGGACGCATCCCCGCACCGCTCCATAGCCTGCGCAACTAACATTCCCGTCTATTATAGTACCGGTCCCCGGATGGGGAGAAAGGACTTATTTTATGGATTACAAATCTTTTGATCCTCAGTCTCAGGATGTTCAGCGCGAACCCGATTTCGGTCGCCCCGAACCCATGGGCCCTCAGTCTGTAGATGCACAGCCCGAATTCACCTGTGCACAGCCCGCTCCCGAAGCGCCAGTACAGCCTGAAGCACCCGTACAGCCCGAAGCACCTGTACAGCCCGCACAGCCTGTGCAGCAGCCCTATCAGGTATATCAGGCACCGCAGCAGCCCTACTACGTACAGCCTCAGGCACCCAAGCAGAGCAAAGGCATGGCCATTGCTTCCATGGTGCTGGGTATCTGCTCCATCGTATTTTTCTCCACCGTATTCATCAGCCTGATCTGCGCGATCGTCGGTCTGGTACTGGGTATCGTTGCAAAGAAAAAGAATCAGGGCGGCATGGCTACCGCAGGTATCGTTACCTCTATCATCGGTATCGTGATCGTGGTCATCGTATTTGTATTCGCAGTGCTGCTGGTCGGTGAAGTATTCAACCAGTTGTCCTATTTCTATTATTAAGATAGAAGAGAAAGAGCGCACTTGCTGCGCTCTTTTTTATTGTGCAGGGAGGAAGTATGATCGATACCTTCGTTTTTGATATCGGCAATGTACTGCTGGATTTCAATTATCCGGAGCAGTACCGCGCCATCTATGATGAACAGACTGCCCGGGCACTGGCCGATGCCACGGTGCGCAACACCGCGCTTTGGGCAGAGATGGATCGCGGGGTGCTTTCCTATGACCGGGTCATTGCATTGCTGCAGAAAGATACGCCCCATCTGGCGCAGGAGATCGCCCATGCGATCCCTTTGCTGTATCGGCAGGTACAGCCGTTTCCCTATGCAAAGCCGTGGCTTTGTGCGCTCAAAGAGAAGGGGTATCGCATCTATATTTTGTCCAATTACGGGGAACTGCCCTACGCCTGGAGCAAACCGCGGATGGATTTTCTGCCGTACGCAGACGGTGCGCTGATCTCGTATGAGGTGCAGGATATCAAGCCTTCCCGGGCTGTTTTTGAGACTTTGTGCGATCGGTTTGCCATCGATCCAAAAAGGGCGGTGTTTATCGATGATGCTGCAGCCAATATTGCAGCGGCAGAGGCTTTTGGCCTGAACGCGGTATTGTTTACCGGGTATACGGCGGCGCTGGATGCACTTCGGGATCTGCCGCTGGCTTACGGTGTTTGACACGACCCGCCCATCGCCGCAAATCAAAAAGGAGCATTTTTATAAATGCTCCTTTTTTGATGGATCTTGTATTTATCTGGGGTGACGCATCTTTGCGTCGGGCAGCGGCGGGAAGCCGGTGTGCGGCTTTGCCTGATACCAGTAGGCAACGGTGGCCATATCGTCCTGCCGTTCAAATAAACCGCCGTGATATACGCCGATCTGCTGGGTAGTTACCTTCAGGCTTTCGGAGAAGCGGATGGGGTCCATCACGTGCCAGCGGTAGAAACTGCGCATGGGCGGCAGGTCGCGGTTGTGATAACGGTTGGTAACGGCGGTATCCTTGTTTTTATAGAAGGGATACCCCAGATACAGCCCGTTGAAGTTGGTCTCGATGCAGTCGCCCTTTTCGTCGTGGGTCGCGAAGCTCCATGCACCGCCGAAATAGTCTTCCTGACCGGTGCCGCAAATGGTGGGATACGCATCGTCGCCGTCCATATAGAATTTGAATTCACCTTCGCCCCACCAATAGCGCTCCAGCGTCTGCAGACACATAAAGGTGCCGATATACTGACCGGGGCCTTCGATGCCGTCTACCAGGACATAGTCGTTGGCCAATTCGGTAAGCCGCTGGCGGCGGAACTGCGCATGGAAATATCCCATGTTCTCGGGCAATTCGTCATAGAGGGTATAGTCTATCTGATAGAAGAAATTTTCGATGTTGTTGGGGTGCTGGTTTTCCAGCGTGATCTTTGCACCGGTCCGGAAGGGCATCTGGAAGAAACAATTCATACCGCGCAGAGGATTTACGTTGACCAGTGCAGAGTTGACCGTGTAACTTTCACCAAAGCCGAGACAGAAGAAATCGCCGAGAGGCGCCTCCACACTGGGCACTTCGCTGTTGTCCCAATATATACGCAATACCAGATCGCGCAGTACATAGCGGTCCTGCGGCGTGGTCTGATCCGTTACGGTCATCCACATATGATTGATGATACCGCAGCCGTCGATTTCGCCCAACACCACCGTCTCACCGGCTTTAACGTTTTTGAGGCAGGGGGATCCTTTGCGGCTGGGGCCGAGATGGCTGGCTGCTGTGCCGCCCGCACCTTTTTCACCGCGGGGGTTCTCCGCATTGATGGCACGGGAGCGTGCGTTTACGATAAACGGCATAGTACCGAAGGGGGTGAATTGAGAAAACATACAACTTCCTCCGATTTACAGATTCTTTTGCTTTCATCATATACCAAAGATTTTTTTATTGCAATACATAGGGTACCTCTTGATTGTAATTCCCAAAAAGTTGTGCTACAGTATGCTTAAGACACAAAAAACAGCGGATCCACCGCTTTTTTGTGAAGGAGGAAATTCTTTATGCGTAAGATTTTGGCGATTGTTCTGACCATCCTTATGTTGTGCGCTGCGCTGGTTGGCTGCGGCAAGAAAGAGGCTGTGTTCCAGTCCGGCACCATCAGTGGCAATATCTACGAGAGTGAATGGCTGGGTATCCGTTATACCGCACCTGCCGGTATGCGTATGTCTACCGAGGAAGAAATACGCGATGCCATGGAGATCGGCAACGAACTGCTCTATGAAGATGGCGGCGATACCGAGTGGGAAGATGTGGCCAGCTTGTACGAAATGATGGCTGCTGATGATACGACCGGTGAAAACATCAATATCGTCACCGAAAAACCCCAAAACAAGACGATGGATGAAGAGGCTTATGCCGAGTTGGTAAAACTGCAGCTGCAGAAGATGGACGGCACATCGATCTCCATAGGCAGTGTCGAACCCTGCACCATCGCGGGACTCGAGTTTCTGGAAATGCAGTACAGCATGGAACTGTACGGCGTCACCTTCCATCAGTCCATGTTCCTGCATAAGCAGGGCGACCGTATGGTTATCATGACGGCTACCTACTTTGACGAATTGGGCAGAAGTCTTCTTTTGAGCGGCTTCTCTGCAATGTAATGCATACCCATCGGTCTGTGGATGCCGGGAAGTCTGTCAATGTTTGACAATTTTGCTGCTGTCTTGTATACTGATAATACATAGATAATAGGAGGAAATACAAATGGAGTTGAGACATTTCATTGCAATCGCGTTGTTTGCATTATGTATCATCGGCTGTTTTGTGGTAATGTATGTCACCCGTAAGAAGAAGCCGGTCATCGCATTGGTGAGCATCGTACTGGCTCTGCTCGGTACCATCCTTTTTACCGCCTATGTGTTGCCGTGGATCTGATCAATGGTGTATAAAGTGGCGCCTGCTCTTGGCAGGCGCTTTTTTTTATTTGCAAAAACTCTGTAACTTCATAGTTTGTCTATTTGAAGTGTGACACTATATGTAGTATAATAAGATAAAATGTTATAAGTATGTCAGGAGAAGTTTTTTAATATGACACATAAAGTAAAATTGGTAATATTCGACCTGGATGGCACCATTGCAGATACCATTCCGGATATCGCGGCAGCAATCAGCAAAACCATCGCAAAATACGGCGATTTCGGTAATATAGAAGAGCTCACCCGTAAGTCCATTGGCAACGGTGCTCGCAAACTGATGGAGCGTGTGTACGATGCACTGGGTATCCCCAGAGACGATCTGGATGCAGATCTCAAGGCGTATGAAGAACTGTATGCCCGTGAAAACTGCATCGATACCGTGCTGTATCCCAATACCCTCAAGGTGTTTGACGGCCTGAAGGAACGCGGCATCAAGATGGCAGTGGCCACCATGAAGCCCCGCGGCGCGACCTGGGGCGTGTTGGAGAATCTGGGCGTTGTACCGTATATGGAGCATATCTTCTCGGCAGACGATATGGCTGCTCCCAAGCCGGATCCCTGGAGCGTGGTGGAAAGCGCACGCCGTGTAGGTGTATTGCCCGAAGAGTGCATGATGGTAGGCGACAGCATGACGGATGTCGGCTCCGGCATCAGCTCCGGTGCAGTCAGCGTAGCGATCCTTGGCGGCTACTATGATCAGGAAAAGATGAAAAACAGCGGTGCGATGTACAGTACCTATGATATCGGCGATGTACTCGCCATTGTAGACGAGATCAACGGAAAGTAAGGAAAATGTATGGCGATCCGGAAGCATTTAGATCAACAAAAGAATGTATGGGTGATTGAGCCGAGCGGGTATCTGGACCTGTTCAATCTGCCGCAGGTAAAAGAGGCGTTTGCAGGCACAGAGGATAAGGATATCCTGTTTTGCTGCGAAGAACTTCGCTATCTGGATTCTGCGGTGATCAAGGTCATGGCAGAGGCGGCGGAGGCTTGCCGTGCAAATGGGCATATATTCCGTATTTGCTGTCTCAAATCGTATATCTACAAGATCATCGAGATGGTGGGCTTGCAGAAGGTATTTGTGTTTGAATGCGGGGAGGAAACGGTATGAGCGATGTATTTGCACAGGTGAAAGTGCCTGCACAGGCAAAGTATATCCTGCCTATCCGTTTGTTTCTGGCAGGTATCGCGGTCCGTATGGATTTCCCGGCAGAGACCATTGAGGATATCAAAATGGCGGCGGCAGAGGCTTGCTCTATCCTGATGGCAGGTGCGGCAGAGGCAGAGGCTCTTTGCTGCAATACGGCAGAGCAGGCAGATCACAGCCTGCGCATCGATCTGTGTCTGGAGGGGAAAGTACTGCCCGGTGAGGCAGACGATATCTCTCGTGCCATTCTGGAGGCTATGGCCGATGAATGCACATTTGACTATCAGCAGGGGGTATGCCGCGGCATCACGATCTGCTTTAAGAATTGATTTGAGGTAGCACATTTTGGCAGTATGTGACATTGCGGGCATGGATACGGCTCGCCTTATACAACTATATAAGGAAACCGGCGATCTGATGCTGCGCAATGCCATTGTAGAGAAAAATCTGCGGCTGGCGGAAGGGATCGCCTCCCGATTTATCGGCCGCGGCGTAGATTACGAGGATCTGGTTCAGGTGGCATCCATTGCGCTTATCGGCGCGATAGAGCGCTTCGAGCCTGAACGGGGCTTCAAATTTTCTACGTTTGCCGTGCCTACCATTATCGGTGAGATCAAGAATTATTTCCGCGACAAAACGCGCATGATGCACATTTCCCGCAGAGACAGTGAACAACTGCTGGCTTTTGCAGATGTCAAGGAAACGCTGGAAAAGCAGGGCAGGCTGTCTGTCGGCGATATCGCCCGGACAATGCAGATCAGCGAAGAGCGCGTGTTGGAATTGATGGAAATGCAGCGCTCGGTCAGCGTCTCTTCGCTGGAAAAGGTCATTGGCGATGAAGAGACCGAAAGCGTGATCAAAGATTTTCTCGGCAAAGACGACGAGGGATTTACGCATATCGAGAATAAAGCGTTTGTGGAAAAGGCGTTTATGCATCTGGATGATACAGAGCAGCGCATTTTGCGGGAACGTTTTTGGCAGCGGCTCCCGCAGAGCACGGTGGCGGAGAATCTGGGTGTTTCCCAGATGTATATCTCCCGTGCAGAGCGGCGTATTTTGAAGAAGCTGCGCGCATATATGGAACATTAACAGGTGCATCGCACCATTCGGAGGCAATGTATGGCAGGATATCAGTCACGGCGGCGGGTAGTACGTCGCGGCAGCAGCCGCAGCAATGCGGCCCGGCAGCAGGAGACCATAAGAAAAGGACTTATCTACGGCGGCGTCGGTCTCGGCGCACTTCTTGTGATCGTGTTGCTTATTTGTTTGTTCGGCGGACCCGGAACATTTACTGCAGAGCGTGGTACCCTCAGCTTCTCTACGCAGGGAAGCGGTATTGTGGTGCGTTCCGAACGCCTGTATACGGCAGAGGGCTATGGCAAGGCCGAGTATATTGCGCAGGAAGGGCAGGTGCTGATGGCAGGCAGCCCGATCTGTGATGTATACAGCAACGATTACAGCGACAGTGACTATGCATCTCTCAAAGAATTGCAGGAAAAGATACTGGATTACCAGCAGAATAATGCCCAGAGCGGCATCGTCGATGAAGATATGAACTCGCTCAATGAGCAGATCGCTGTCAAAACCGAGCAGATCCGCAGATATATTGCCGGCGAAGAAGCGGGAGATCTGGATCAGCTGCAGCGTGAAATACGCCAGCTGATGTCCGAGCGTTCCGAAATACTGCGCAATGCGGCAAAGGAAGATTCCCAGCTGGCGGACTTTTATGCGCAGGAGCAGACGCTGATCACCCGTATCCAAAACTATAAGCGGACCATCGTGGCAGAAAACGATGGCATTGTCAGCTTTTATTTTGACGGAACAGAGCAGCTGCTGACGCCTGCCAATATCCCGCTGCTGACGGTAAAGAATATCAACAACATTCTCAACGGTACCTTCCGCTACGATACCGACTCCGAGCAGACGTTTAACAAGCCGCTGTACCGTCTGGTCGAGCGGAACAACTGGTATGTAGTCATGATCGCCGATGAAGAGATCCCTCAGTTTGAGGGCAATACCGAGTTTACCGTGACCTTCTCCTTTGGCAGTGATTATACCTATACCGCCAATATCAGCGATCATATCAGTGAAGGCGGCAAGGAACTGTATTGCTTCCATTTCACCGGTGATGTAGATAAAATGCTGCGTGCGCGTCAGGTCAGCTTTGAGGTGTCTGCCCGTTATGTAGGCATTACAGTGCCCAAATCGGCCATCAAGAAAGAGGACGGTGTAGAGGGTGTATACTTCTTCCATGAGGGAAAGAAGACCTTTGCTCCCGTAGAGATCCTGATTTCCGAGGAGAAAGAGGCCATTATCCGTGCAAAAGATCCTGCAAGTCCGCTGAAGGTAGGCAGTGAGATTTTCAAGTAAGGGAGAGATCCGTATGTCAGTAAAAGAAAATGTGCAGGCGATTCGCGAGCGGATTCGTCGCAGTGCCGAGAAAAGCGGCCGCCGTGCAGAGGATATCTGTCTGATCGGCGTCAGCAAGACGGTGGATGTGGATCGTATCCGTCAGGCGCTGGATGCGGGCATTGTCTGCCTTGGTGAAAACCGCGTACAGGAAATGCGCGATAAGCAGCCGCTTCTGCCCGAGAATGTGCAGTGGCATATGATCGGCAGATTGCAAAAAAATAAAGTGAAATATATAATAGGGAAAACGGCTATGATCCAGTCTCTGTGCTCCATAGATGTGGCTTCAGAGATCCAGCGGATCTCCGAACGGGAAAATGTAGTGACCCAATGCCTCGTGCAGGTCAATGTAGGCCGCGAAGCCACAAAAGGCGGGGTAGATATTGAGGAACTTTCGTCGTTTTTGCAGGAAATTTCCCGTTTTGACAGAATTATTATTAAAGGGTTGATGGCTGTACCGCCGGCGTTGTCCGATCCGGAGGCTGTGCGTCCCTTCTTCGCCTGTATGAAGCGCTTGTATGATGGTTTGCCCGAAACAAAGCAGATCCAAAAAGAGTGGCTGTCTATGGGTATGTCGGGGGACTTTGACATAGCGATAGAGGAGGGCGCCAATATGGTGCGCGTAGGTTCGTCGATCTTTGGTGAGCGTGTATATTAAAGGAGAGTATCAATACTATGGCTTGGTTTACGAAAAAAGGGTTTGGCAAAAAGAACAACGACGAGTATTATGAAGAGATCCCCGGTCAGTACGACGATGAAGCGTATGACGAGGAGTATGACGATTATCAGGATGACTATGCGGACGATTACGGTACGCAGGATATCTACGATGAAGAGCCCAGCCTGTCTGCACGCCGCGGCGGCAAGAGCAGCAAGGTGATCTCCATGCCCGAATATACCCGCAATCCTGCTCCCGCGACCGATCGCGATATGAAGATGGTCATTTTCAAACCCTCTTCTTATGACGAGACAGAGAGCGTGATCGACAGCCTGCGTGCAAGAAAACCCATCGTTGTCAATCTGGATGAGATCAATCCCGCGGTTGCACAGCGTATTCTGGACTTTATCAGCGGTGCTGTGTATGCCCTCAATGGCGATATCCGCCGTGCGGCTCGCAATATTTTCGTGGTAGCGCCCTCCAATATCGAGATATCTACCAACGATTTGGATGATGCATACGATACAGAAGACTGATCTTCCGGTGCTTGTATAAAGAGAGGAAAACTATATGGATAAGCTCAAAGCATATATTGAAAATATCAATTTTGATTGTCGTCGCAATCGCTATGACGCAGCACAGGTCGATGAATTTATCGCGAATGTGCAGAGCCAGTTGAGCGATATCGAGGAATATATCCGTGCATTGAAGGAAAAGAACGCTACTTTCGAGAGTCAGTCTGCATCGATGGCCGCTGCGATGATCACCGCAGAAAAGAACTCTGCCGAGATCGTGGCCAAGGCAGAAGCACAGGCGCAGGAGATCGTTGCCGCTGCACAGCGCGAAGGTGAGGATTTTGTCAACTCTATGCAGGAACGTCAGACTGCCATGGAAAACGCCTATGCGGAAGAAGAAAAGCAGCTGATCAAGCAGATACAGTCTCTCAAGAACTTTAAGGAGCGTTACCATCACGCGATCGAGCGGGATGTTGTGGATGTTCTGTCCCGCATTAGCAGCCTCGAATCCAATAAGGTCTGGAATGACTTGTCTGAGGAGATGCGTCGCGAGTACGGTCTGGACGAAGCGTATGCAGGCATCGACCTCAATGAAATTATCAAAGATCTGCCCGAGACGGACAGCGAACTGAAGCAGATGATCGAAGGTCTGCTGTAAAATGCCACACCCGCGGCCTGCCGGCAGATACTCCGGTTGGCCGCGTTTTTATTTGGAGGATATGTATGAAGAAAATACTGAGTATGGTATTGGCGCTGCTGCTGCTTTGTACGGCGTGCGGCGGATTTCGCGATAAAGAATCGGCAGTACTGTATGGGTACGGTGCAGACGGTGCTGCCGCACAGCGTATCGGTGCCTGCTACGGTGTGACGGCTGCAGATGCACCTGCTGCGGAAGGCATGGCAGATATGCCCGAGGCTGCACAGCAGCAGGCAGTTATCGATGCCGTTGCAGAGGATAAGTACGGTATCGGCTATATCTATAGCATGACGGCAGAGGACAGTGATGCGGTAAAAGAAATTGAGATCACCGATGCACCAGCCTTGCAGATCATGGTCGCCCGCAGAGACGATTACGCTCCGGATACACTGGAGGTGGATTTTTATCACTTTCTCATCAATGTAGTGGGGCAGGAGATCGCAGAAGAAATGGGCTATACCGGTCTGGTGGAAATGCCGTTGGCTATGTGCGGTGCCTGTGTAAAACCTGCAGGAAAACTGACTATGCTGGTGCAGCCGGGGTTGGAGCCGCTGGCGCTGGCACTGCGTGAGAAATACTACGGTTACAATAAGCAGGCAGATATCACCATTCTGACTGCAGAAGATGCATGGACGCGATTGGAGAAGGATGAATGTGCCATCGTTATGGGATACAATTCTGAATTTGTTTCAATGCCGTTGTTTGACGATACGATGAAGACGGATCTGCTGGGCGAGGCGGATTTCCGTGTGATCGTCAATGCCGAAAATCCGGTGGAATCGCTGAGTGCAGAACAGTTTGCTGCGATCTTGGCGGGGGATACGCCTGCCTGGGAAACGTTGCTTCCCTGAATTTTAGATGCACATAAAAAACGACTGTCTTAAAAGTGATACTCTTAAGGACAGTACAATAAAATACGAAAGCACCTATGTTTTTTTAAACTTTGGGTGCTTTTTAATATAATTTTTATTTGTTAGTCAAGTTATGCTATAATAAAACTAACCGATAAATAAGAATTTGACGAGGTGAGAAAATGGCAACCGGCATTATGATAATGGGTTCTTCGGGAGCTGGAAAAACTACTCTTGGAAATTTGGTAGCCAATGAATTAGGATATACATTTGTGGACATTGATGAATATATATGGCGTAAGGATACAGAAATTCCTTTTTCTGCAATGTATTCCAAAGTTGAAAAAATCAGTCGGTTACAAGAAGCAATATCAAATTGTGAGCATTTTGTAATGGCAGGGTCTATGGATTCATTTCACGAGTATTTTGACCCTCATTTTGAATTGGTTGTTCATCTTCATACAGATGCACAAATTCGTGTAAAGCGTGTGCATGAGCGAGAACTAGGGAGGTTTGGAGAACGCGTCTTAGAAGGCGGAGATATGTATGAAGACCATCAAAAAATGTTAAATGGTATTGCTGGATATGACTATGGAATTGGTGGTTGTACGTTACAGCAACATGAGAATTGGATGAAATCCCTTAAATGTAAAGTAATACAATTAGATGGTTCGGATACATTAGAGAAGAATTTAAGTATTATTATTGATACATATAAAGAGCGATAAATCCCAATTTGTCGAATAGATGATATTTGTTTAGAAAAGGGTTTTAGGTTCTCCTAAAGATTGGGCAATGAGCCGTACATTTTCCCTGCTTGCTACGGTATGAGACAAATATTAAACGGATGTGTAGAATTTCTGCACATCCGTTTTACTATCTCAAGAGAAATATTTTAATAGTGATATTGTGAGACAGGTCTCACAGTGATATTTTGCCTAACGGCAAAGTGATATTAAAACCTTGTGGTTTTAGTGATATTTTATTCGCTCCTAAACTCGCAAAGCGAATAACACTCGACTTTTAGCCGAATATAACTGCGAAGCAATATAACTCGCCGCAAGGCGAATAAAAGTGGCGTTGTATCCTTACGGGTACAACGCCTAAAACAGTCGTTTTTTTGTGCGGTCAGACGGATAGTTTACTATGCCGCTACGGGTTATATTCGATTACAGTACAAAGGGGAATTTCCAGGGAATGATGACCAGTGCCAGTAAGTAGGTCAGCAGGAACAGAGGGAATCCGATCTTGATAAAGTCCATAAATTTAAGATTGGCAGGTCCGCAAATAACGGTGTTGGGCGGTGTTGCCACCGGGGTGAAATATGCTGCAGAAGCAGAGTAACCCATAGCCAATACGACTGCAAGGGGAGAAACACCCAATGTTGCTGCAATCTCCAAACCGATGGGGCACAGCAAAGCGGCAGAAGCGGTATTGGACATAAACTGAGTAAGTACGCCGCAGACTATGAACAGTACGGTGAACAACAAATAAGGGCTGGGGTTGCCGCCCATGGCTTTGATGCAAAGGTTTGCAATGATAGAACCCGCGCCGGTAACAGACATGGCGTTTGCCAAAGACAGAGCGCCGGCAAAGAGGAAGATCGTAGACCAGTCAATGGCCTGATATGCTTGCTTTTCGGTCAGGCACCCGGTGATCACGCAGATCAACGCACCGCATGCCGCTACAAGAGACAGGTCGATGATATCCAATGCCATCATGATCACAACTATCACCAGCACAATGCCGGAGATCAACTGCTTCACAGGATCATGTGCTTCGGTATCTGCAGTCTGCGCAGCAATATCGCTATGGGGCCGTTCGGGAATCATTTTTTTGCCAATGACAGCAAAGTAGAGGATCGCCAGAATGGTGGCGGGCAGACCAAACCATGCAAAGTCAAAGAATCCCATGGTCTCATAGCCATAGGTAGATAATACGGCATTGACGGTCAGGTTGGGCGGTGTTCCGATCATGGTACACATACCGCCTGCAGAAGACATGATGGCCATGGGCATCAGCAGTTTGGCACGACTCCAACCCTGTGAGTCGGCGATGCCCATACATACCGGCAGCAATACTGCAACAGTACCGGTATTGGATAGGAATGCTGACATCAACGAAGTCAATAACATAACGCCGATGCACAGTTTGGTTTCGGATCCGGAAAACAGTTTGACAACAAACATGCCGATCTTTTGAGCCAATCCTGTACGGAACATGGCAGAACCCAATATGAACATGCCTGCAAATAAGATAACGGTGGAATTCGAAAAGCCGGAAAACGCTTCAGAAACAGATAATATGCCTGTTAAGCCAAAGAAGATAGGCATAACCATTGCGATCACAGCAACGGGTGCGGCCTCCAATGCAAAACCCAATGCACTGACACACAACACGCCTACTGTTATATATGCGTGAACTTGCTTTTTGTTGGCAAGATATTGATCCATGGCTTGGGAAAAAGCCTCAGTGCTGTCGAAATCTGCTTCAACAGGGGTAGAGGGCAATGCGTTCAATGAAAAAATGCTGTAGCCGATAAGGCAGACGAACAAAATTGCGACCACAAGGGTCTTCCAAGAAAATTTCTTCATGAGGTGTCCTTTACTTAAGTGTGATGTAGGTATCGATAACATTGAAATTTACAATATTATAAATAGTATACCCCACTTTCGACATTCTTAAGCAAAAGGTGCCAATACGATAATGCGCCAATCGCTGTTATTCGGTTTTTCTTTTCGCTTCTGCCTGCATCTTTGAGAAAATACATCCGCAGTAATCCTGCCGGTACAGGTTGTATTCCTTGGATAAAGCGATGGAAGCCTGATAGCCGCCCTTCTTTTTGAAGTCGGAGGGCAGCCAGTGGATGCCGTATTGGGTGGCCAGCTGCTGACCGATCTCGTTGATCAGCGGAGCGTTTTTGTGCGGACTGATGGACAGGGTGGTGCAGAAATAGTCGCACCCCAATGCTTTGGCCTTGATGGCGGCGCGTTCCAGCCGTAAACGGAAACATGCTGCACATCGCACTCCGCCTTCGGGGGCGTCCTCCATGCCTGCTGAAGCGCTGAAAAACTCTTGCGGGTCATAATCGTCTGCTATGAGGGCGATACTGTCTGCCAACCCCATGTCTGTCAGCAGATGTTTCTGCTCTGCCAGACGGCGTTCATACTCGGCGGCAGGGGAGATGTTGGGGTTGTAGTACAATAACGTGATATGAAAATATCGGCTGAGATACTGCAGTGTATAGCTGCTGCAGGGTGCACAGCAGCTGTGCAGCAGCAGAGTGGGGCGCGTTTGCTGTGCCGTAAGCGTATCCAGTAAAGTATCCAGTTGTTTTTGGTAAGGGATGGATTGCATAAGGTATCCTTTCAGAAAGAATCAATAACAGTATATCATGTATTGCCATGGACATAAAGCAATAGTTGCCGCATATACTGTACCATCAAAGGTGCGAAGGAGAGCGGTTATGGACAACTATGAAGGATTGCGGCGTCTGGATCAAAAAGAGCACAAGGTGGTGCTGGATGCGCGTCAGCGGATCAGTATCAGCGGTGTGGAAGATGTAGATAGTTTCAATGAGAATGAGGTGATATTCCTGACCAATATGGGCATGATGACGGTGCTGGGAGAAGATCTGCATATTGCGCGGCTGGATCTGGAAGCAGGGATGCTGGTGGTCGAAGGTGGGATCCAGGCACTTGATTATTCGGATCATGCGGAACAGCGGGCGGAAAAGTCAGGTTTGCTCCATAAACTCTTCCGGTGACCGCTATGGAAGGTACATTGAATCAGCCGTATGTTGCATTGCTGTGCATCTATATCGGTATGGTATGCGGGGCGTTATATGACGGGGTACAGTTATGCAGCAAAGTGCTGCTGCGTGGAAGACCGGGCAGTTGGGTGGCGGAAGTAGTATTTGTCCTGCTGTGCGGGGGCATATGTATCGGCATTTGGTATCGTTTTCTGGCACTGAGACTGCGCATTTTTTACGGTCTCGGCATGATTTTGGGACTGGGTATATACCGTGCCGGTATACGCTCTCTGATGGGCATGCTTATCGCCAAAATTCGCGATGTTTTCGGGAAAAATCGCAAAAAATAGGTGTAAAATCAGTTGACGATTTACAGAGTTTTTACTATAATATTACATATATAATTATGTACGTTAGGAGGGCCTCGGCCGTGGAAAAAGTGAATCGTCAAGCAGCCGCAGGCAGAAGAGACGTACAGTCCCGCAATGATCGTGCGGCGCGGTCTGCACGCAGAGAGCGTGTCCGCATCGAACAAAACGATTACCGTGAACCCAATAAATTGCTGCAGAAGTTGAGCGAGATCAACTGGTGTAAAGCGATTCTGTGTGTGGTCGCAGTATATGCTGTGGTCACCATCGGTGCGAAGATCTTCACAATCTCTGCGCAGAAGAATCGTCAGCGCGAGCTGCTGGAGCAGCAGGCTGTGCTGGAACAGCAATTGTCCGATCTTCAGAAAGAAGCAGATTATGTCGGCTCTGAGGAATATATCGAGCAGGCAGCCCGTGAAAAGTTCGGCTGGGTAAAAGAGGGGGAAATCGTATTTAAAGAAAAAAATACCGCTGAGTAATTCGGCGGTTTTTTTGATGCCAAAAGGGGAAGATTATGGATAGAGTATTTGTCATTGATATCGGCAGCAATTCCATTCGACTGATGCAGGCAGATTTGCAGGAAGGGGCAGTGGCGTATTGCCATAAGCAGTTGATCACCGCTCGGCTGGGCGAGAAAACTCCGGGCACGTCAGCGTTTACGGCCGCGGCTATCGAGCGTGGCGTTTCTGCGGTGGAGGAATTGGTCGGCCGTGCGCAGAGTGTCGATAAAAATGCGCCGATCTGGGCGTTTGCTACCAGTGCGGTACGCGATGCCGAAAATCGGGAAGACTTGCTGCAACAGATCAAGGAGCGTACCGGTGTAGCGGTACAGGTGCTCAGCGGGGCAGAGGAGGCAGAAATCGGCGCAGCCGGTGCATTACCCGGTCAGGATGGCGGTATGCTGGATATCGGCGGCAGCAGCACGGAAGTGGTCGTTAAACGCCATGGGAAACTGGTATTGGCGCATAGTTTCAATATCGGGTGTGTACGCGCCCGCAATCTGTTCCCTGATGAGACGGACCCAGCGATATATGCATGGGCGTACGACGCTTTTTGTGGCTTGAAACGACCCAAAACGGATGTTACGGTGGCGGTAGGCGGTACTCCAACTTCTTTGGCTGCTGCGGTATTGGAACTCAGAGAGTATGATCCTGCAGCGGTAGATGGCTGTGTATTGGAGAAGGATGCGCTGCTCGCATTACGGGAACAACTGTTGCCCTTGGCACCCGCGCAGCGGGCTCAGCGTTGGTGTCTGGATGCAAGGCGGGCAGAGATTATTTTGTACGGGATCGCGATCATACTTGCGTTTATGGATGCATATCATGTATCACAGGTGGTGGTCAGCGAGGCAGATAATCTGGAAGGATACCTCCAATACAAACTTGTACAACAAAAAAGTTTGAAATAGGGGTTGACAACCGGTCTATCTTCTCGTATAATAACTATAAACTCTTCGAGAGTGTATTTCGTCGCGGGGTAGAGCAGTTCGGTAGCTCGTCGGGCTCATAACCCGGAGGTCATGAGGTTCAAATCCCATCCCCGCAACCATTTCGAGTAGTCGTAACGGATTTCGTTACGACTACTTTTTTCTTACCAATTTTCACAGTCATATTTATATTTTCCTTTCTAAAAGGCTTTTGGGGAGGACTTGAACTTAAATATCAAGGCAATATTAGGTGAAAATTAAGAACTTGAAGAGGTAACTAAAAT
Organism: Clostridia bacterium; assembly: GCA_017531505.1. GTDB lineage: Bacteria > Bacillota > Clostridia > Christensenellales > Christensenellaceae > QANA01. The sequence continues at coordinate 44,674 of JAFXKX010000002.1, forward strand.
GATAGATATTACTATGTGGATGCAAAACTTCTTGCAGAAATTAAATGAAACATTTGCAAATCGTGTGTGGTTTGTTGGTTTGCAAGGCAGTTATGCCCGTGGCGAAGCAACCGATAATAGCGATATTGATATTGTTGTCATTCTGGATGAATTGTCTGCTTCGGATATCAAAACCTACAACGCAATGTTGGATTCTCTTTCGCACAGAAAACTAATTTGCGGTTTTCTTTCCGGCAAAGATGATCTTATGAATTGGGAACCGTCCGATCTGTTTCAGTTTTGCCATGACACCACACCGATCAAGGGAAGTCTTGATGAAGTGATGGCACTTATTGACGAAAGTGCTGTGGACAGAGCAATCAAAATCGGTGCCTGTAATATATACCATGGCTGTGTTCACAATATGCTCCATGAAAAAAGCGAAGATATTCTGCGAGGTTTATATAAATCGGCTTCTTTTGTTGTACAGGCAATTGCTTTCAAGCAAACGGGGAAATATATCTGCCATCAAAAAGAATTGCTCCAAGTTGTATCTTACGATGAACAGGTCATTATCGAAACATTTATGACTTTGAAAAAAGGCGGAATGGTGGATTTTCATTTAATGTCCGAAACGTTGTTTGCTTGGTCAAAGAAATGGATTAACGAAAACAGTTAAGTCAATTCCAATTATTCATCGTTTTCACGCCGATATCTAAGTCGGTGCAACTTGCCATTTCAGACAGAGTCGCATTTGCGGCTCTGTTTTTTATTTTTATCGATACGGCAAGCAGCGTGATTGCTGCGGATGGTTTGCGTTTTTAATCCTTCTGTGGTACTATTCGCTTAAGGAGGCTGGATATGAAAAGAACACTGATCAAAAATGCGAAAATTTATGATGGCAGCGGTAGTCCTGCATTTATTGGCGATGTATTGATAGAAGGTGACCGTATCGCGCAGGTTGCTTCCTCGATTCCGGAGGAAAATGAATTTGAGGTCGTAGATATCAATGGTCGTTCTCTCGCTCCCGGCTTTATTGATGCACATTCTCATAACGATTGGTTTGCGTTGCGCAAAGAAGCAATAAAGTATTTTGAACCCTTTATCAAACAAGGTATCACTACCTTTGTATCCGGCAACTGCGGTCTTGCGGCAACGGGGTTTTCGGATGATACACCCCATAAAGAGAAAATCGGCGGTGGACTGTTTTCTTTTGAAGGCTGCACAGAATCAAAGGGACAGGTAAAAGATTTTCTTGAAACGATTGACGGCAGGGTCCCGTGTAATCTTGCTGTGCTTGCAGGCCATTGTACTGCCCGGGCGAGTGCTTCCGGCAGTGTCAACCGGAAACTGACAACCGAAGAAGAAAAAGAAATGTTAGATATTCTTGAACAGGCATTGCAGCAGGGCGCTGCCGGAATATCGCTCGGTCTTATGTATGATCCCGGTCTGTACGCAGATAAGGAGGAACTCAAAAAGATCGCGCAGCTCTGTGAAAAATATGACCGGCCGTTAACCGTGCATCCCAGGGCAAGCTCTGCGGTGTCCATGTCCTATCCTGAACTTTTGGGGCGGTCTCACTTGCTTCGCGCTTTGGATGAACTGGCGGATGTAGTCACCGGTACAAAAACAAAACTCCACTATTCCCATGCGATCTTTGTGGGAAGACGTTCTTTTAAAGATAAGGATGAATTTTTGGCGATCGTAGGCCGACTGCGCGAGCAGGGCATAGATATGATGTTTGATATCTACAATGAAACCCTGGGTGTATCTGTGATTACCGTTATCCTGCCTGCGTGGTATCAGGCGATGACACCGGAGGAAAGAAAGAAGCCTTTGGTGCGCGCAAAGCTTAGCGTACTGGTGTATGCTTCCAGTTTGCTTCTTGGCTTTGGCTTCAAGGATATCGAGATTGCATATATCGGTGAAGGGTATGAAAAGTACGAAGGCAAAAGCGTCCATCAAATTGCAAAGGAAGAGGGGATGAGCGATCTTGCGGCATACCTTATGCTTTGCGAGAAGAGTAATTTTCAAGGCCGGGTGAATATGGGACCGTATACAACACCTGAGATCATCAGCCAGTTTGAGAAAGATCCCCGCTGCCTCTATATGACCGATGCCTGGGTGGAAGACTATGGTGTTCAAAACCCGGCGATCTATGATTGTTTCCCCAAGTTCCTGCAGGATGCCCTGCTTGGAAAAGGTGATACTCTCCCCAAAACCATTGCTCGTATGACAGGTGCAACAGCGGAGCGGTTCAACCTCCGTGAGCGCGGCTTTATCCGCCCCGGGTATTACGCCGATCTTACGGCGTTTTGTGAAGAAGAACTGAAAAATGCAGTTCCGAACCAAAAGAAGTCTTTCGGCATATGCAAAGTGTGGATCAATGGCACGGCCGTGCTTGATGGGGAGACTATCGACCCGGAATTGACAAAAACCAGCGGAAGAGCAATACGCGTGTAACAAAACGCACGTAAAAGCAGATATTGAAGCATACGTGTTTGTAATGTAAAGTAGTCCGTTATGTTCTTCATACCATTTCAGACAGAGTCGATTTTGCGGCTCTGTTTTTTTGCTTGGCGCATCTGCTTTATGTGAAATTTTGTTGTAAACCGATGGCGATTTCGGGTGATAGTAATGAGACTGTACCGATTTAGAAAGAATACTACTTGGTAGTATTTATTTTTACAAAAGAAATTGCTATAAGTAAAATTAGAAGCAATGTATTCATCGGGTATCGATGTAGGTGCAGTGTTTTTATGCTCGTGTAGGAGGTTGTGTTATGAAAAAGTTGATCGGTATGGTTTTGTGTATCGTGTTGCTGTGTGCTTTTGCAACACCTGCAATGGCGGCAAGCGAGGATATTGCTTTTACTGACGACAGCGACTTTACGGCGGGTGGTCTTGTGATCGTAGATCCCGTTAAGACGATAAACAATATTGCCGGGCACAGTACCGCAGAAGTTTACAACGCATATTTATATGGAAATGTTATTTATAAGTGGATGCGCAATGACAGTTTTTATGAGGAGGGGATCTCTGTCGTGCTGACAGAACAGGATAAAGGCTGTACCTTCCAATGTATCGCAACACTGTATACCGATACAGCCAAAACACAGGAGTGCGCAACGATCACAAGTCCCAAATTTGCCGTGCCCAATTCAGACAGCCTTTCTCCGGCTCCCGGCATTTCTCCGGATGATCTGCCCGAAGGTACGGTGGGAGAAGCGTATTATCTGCAGTTGGAATGTACCAATCCCAATGTAGACTATTCGCTGATGGATTCCACATTGCCCGACGGGATCACGATGAGCAGCAAAGGTGTATTTGAAGGGACACCCACTGAAGCCGGGTATTGGTATGTGCGGGTCAAGGCCCAGCCGCAAAACGGTTCGACTTACGGTACGATGGAGTATGTGCTGGTTGTCAAGGAAGCCGTTTCGCAATATTCGCTGGAGATCATGAATTTGCCGAAAAAATTAAAATACAATTCCGGTGAAAAATTGGATATGACTGGCCTTTGGGTGCGTATCTATACGCCGGATGGATTTATCGATTCCCGCGACGGTAAATACTTGACATACTCTCAGAAGCCGTTGGTCACGGCGGGTGAACAAAAGATCAAACTTTCATATGAAGATACCTTTGAAATCTTTATTGTTACGGTGGCGGCGGCACCTGCGGAAGACCCTGCCCAAAACCCGGCAGAGGATCCCGCTGATACAGTAAAGCCGACAGAGCCGGAAGGTTCCTCTGCGCCGGAGGAGATCGAAAGTTCTGTTGCAGATACCGGAGATGCCGAACAGCCGGTACAAAAGCCGGAGGAAGATCCGGCGGGTACGGTCGGCATGGCTGAGGATGAGGCAGGCAAAGGGATGCCCTGGTGGGGGATCATGCTGATCGCACTGGGGGTAGCGGCCAGTGTTGTTATCGGTATTGTGATCAAAAAGAAATTCTTATAAGATAGATCAGGAAAAACAGAGCTGTTTTTGCGGCTCTGTTTTTTATTTTTGCGACGGCTTTTCCACTTGCTCTTTTTATGGCGGGGAATTATACTGAAATCAATATCAATACAAGGGTGATTGTATGTCTGAAAAGAAAAAAGTTGCTGTCTTTGCAATTATGGGGCAATCCAATGCGACCGGCCACGATCTGCCGATGCGCGAAGAAGATAAGATTCTGACTCCGCTTACCAATGTTTTTGGTTTGGACAGAAAGTATAATCAGTCTTTTGAGAAAACCGAGCTTTTCTGGACCGGATATACGAGCGGCGGGATGAATCTGGCAGAAGAGCAGGATCATACCTATTCCATACCCAACTGCCTGGCAGCTTTGTGGCAGAAGCATATCGATGACGGCAATGCACTTGGCCTGCCGGATCTGTATATCATACAGATCGCTATCGGATCGCAGGGCGTAACGGATGGCTATATGTGGAATCCCGACAGAAAAGAAAAACTCATCTCCGGTAAATTGGGTGTGGCAGATATTTCTCTGTTCCCGTTTGCAAAGCATATTTTCTCGTTGATCGAGGATAGCTTTGCACAAAAAGAGATGGAGTATGAGGTCATAGGCCTTCATTGGCGCGGCGGTGAAGAAGACGTATTTGCAGATAAGGCATATCTGGAGAAGAATCTTGAGGGGATTTACGTGCGTATCATCGATGCATTCAATGAACTGCTGGGTGCACCGCCCGTGATATTGCATAAACTGGTCTGTCCGCACCGTATGGAAGACGAAGATCCCACCGGCAAGGCGCTGATCAATATGCATTACAGCAACGAGGTGTTCTATAGATTGGAAACACAATATCCCAATGTATCGGTGTTTGATCCCACAACAGCACCATACTTTATCCCGGATGTGCGCGGTAACGGGATATTCAAAGACGATATGGTCCATTTCACGCCAGAGATGAACCGCTGGATCGCCGACGGTGTGATGAGAAAGAAGATATAATGTTGTCTGGTGCGATAGCACTCAGATGATCGCTTTGTGTAGAAAGGATAGAGTTGTTGGCGTGACGAAGTGTGTAAATCTGAAAAGAAATACAATTTATGATGTCTTGAAAGGTCTGGGGATCATCGCGGTTGTATTGGGACATTGTCATCCCGATATGGATGTGGTGCGTTTTGTCTATGGGTTTCATTTGGCGGTATTCTTCTTTGTTGCGGGATTACAATTTAATGATGCCAAATATGCGTCAACCCCTTTTCTGCTGTTTCAGAACAGAGTGAAATCTATGTGGCCAAGTTATTTTGGCTATATGACTTTGTTTTCCTTGACCGGCGATTTGTTTTACAGGCTGAATCTTTTGTCCGTTTCCACAACGAATGGTCTGAACTCTCTACTGGACAAAATCATCAATAATTTTTTCTTTAGTGGCTCCGAAATTCTCGGGGGAGGTATGTGGTTTGTCCCCATGCTGCTGTCCGGTACGATTATTTTCTCGGTGATTGTATATGTTTCGGCGGAATATATAAAGCCCTATAGGCTGCTTTTTACTGTTTTATTGAGCTGTTTTACAGGCGTGATTGGATTGATTGCTTGCAATCACGGTTATCAGTACCGCTTTTATACGCATATCTCTTTCCTGCTGATTCCGATATTTCTTTTGGGATACCTTGTTTCTTTTTTTGAAAAGAATGTCGGGGACCTTTTGCATTGGCCGATTGCGGGTATTGCTTTTGGGGTATTTGTATATTTCACAGTGGGAAAAGATTGCCTGATCAATCTTGCGTCATCCCGGATCGTATCGGTATACTTATTTTATCCGATAACAATATGCGGTATATATTTTGTCGCCTGGATCGCGAAAATGCTGTCGGCTGCAAAAGGACTGTCAAAGGTATTCTCGTTTTTAGGGAAATATTCTTTTGATATTATGGCGCTGCATTTTTTGATCATAAAAACGATAGATTTTCTGTATTGTATGATGATCGGCGATGATCCGGCAAAGGGCGCGGTCTTCCCATGCGCGTATCCCGGGCTTTGGCCGATTTATGTTTTGGCAAGCATTACGGTTGCTCCGTGTATCCGCATCGGTATCAACAAAGTATGGGCGCGGATAAAATGCTTTTTCAATAGGGTGTCTGATGGGGAGAAGAGGAAGGTATAATTTGATTCTTGCTCCGAATAGATTGTGTTTTTGATTTATGGCAATATCCGGGATAAATACTCTTTCAAAAAATCGCCGGGTGAAGTATGATATGGGCACCTTATTTCGGTTGTAACGTTGGTTATATAAAGAAGGAGATGGATGATGGGTAAACGGGTCAAATATCTGGATGTTGCAAAATTTATAGGGATATTTTGTATCTACCTCGGTCATTTTGGCGATGCTGCCGGGTATGCGTATTCTTTTGTGTTCACATTTCATGTGGCACTTTTCTTTTTCTTATCCGGCTGCTCTGAATGGCTGAGTACGGAGCGCCCCTGGAAACAGTATTTTTATAAAACTTTCAAAGGCATCATGGGGCCTTTTTATCTGTTTGCGATCGCTGCGGTGGTGTTCCGGTGTGTTTTGGATAATTCGTATGCAAATGTCGGACAGAATCTGATCTGCATACTGAAAGGTTGTATCCGCAATCGTTTTTTTGCGGGTGGCTTATGGTTTTTGTCTTGCCTATTTGTTGTAAAACTGTGTTTTTACATACTGCGGAAACTGTTGAAAAGCAAATTGCTGATTTTGATCGCTTGTTTGGCGTTGTATCTGGCGGCGCAGCTGTTGATCGATCCCAAGCCGACGATACAGCCACATATGGCGTATAATATAGACAGCGCGTGCTATTATATGATTTTCTACGGATTGGGATATTGCGGCTTTGATAAGATCCATACGCTTTTCGCATTCGATACAGTCTGTAAACGGGTATGGGGCGGTATCCTCGGCGGAGTTTCCTGCGCATTTTCCGCCGCGCTGTTTTTCGGGAAGAATGTACTGTATGTATTCGGCTCCAATGTGATTGTCTATCTGATAAATTGTATCCTGACCCCGTGCATCGTGATTTTCTTTGTATTGTCTGTTTCAAAACTGATGCAAGATGTGACGCTGTTTGGGGAAATGGGGAAGAACACCCTTTACTTGTGCGGATCGGAATATGTGATGCGGCGCCTGATCCCGATTTGCCTGCAGACGGTCGGGTTGAACATTGCGTTACCCAGTCCACTGTCGGCGTATCTGTATACCTTCGCGCTGCTGCTTTTATGCAATAAGTTGTTTGTGCCGGCAGAAAAGGCTGTTTTTGCGAAATTGCGGTTTTTTTGACAGATTCGTTTTTGAAAAGTCTGCGCTTGTTGACAAAAGCCAAAACTCTGTTATATTTACTAATATATATAGTTGAAAATTAGAGGTGTTACGCTATGAAAACAACTGTTCAGGATATCTTTAACATCATTAAAGAGAAAGATATCAAGATGATCGACTTTAAGATGGTAGATATCAACGGTCAGTACCGTCATGTAACCATCCCGGCAGACAGTTTCTCTGAAGATACCATGAAGAGTGGTATCGGCTTTGATGCATCCAACTATGGGTATGCCGTTGTCGAAAAGAGCGACATGGTATTTATCCCGGATCTGGATACGGCCAATGTAGATCCTTTCTGCAGCATTCCCACACTGTCTATGACCGGTAATGCCATGATCATCGATAGTCCCGAAAACCGCCCGCTGGCGCAATATCCCCGCAATATCATCAAGGCTGCCGTAGAGTATATGAAGGAAAGCGGCGTGGCTGATGAAATGAAGATCCTGCCCGAATTTGAATTTTATCTTTTCGATAATGTCACCTGGAATGTAGAAGGCAAACATATCGGTGCCACGGTGGATGCCGATCAGTCTTATTGGAATTCCGGCAATCAGGGACAAGGCGTGATCGTACCCAAGCAGAAAAACTATCATATCGCAAAACCCTTTGATGTATCTTACGAATGCCGCAGCGAAATGTGTATGCTCATGAAAGAAGCGGGCATCGACATCAATTATCACCATCCCGAAGTGGCAGCATCCGGTCAGTACGAGATCGAGCCGCAGCTGGGTGAAGTGGTGCATATGGCCGATGCGACCATGATGATCAAGTACATCATCCACAATACCGCGCTGAAGTACGGCAAGAGTGCTACCTTCATGCCCAAGCCCATTTACGGCGAAGCAGGCAACGGTATGCACGTGCATATGCTGCTCTTCAAGGATGGTCAGCCCGTCTTCTCAGATGATAACGGGTATTCCCACCTGAGCGAGACTGCGCACTATTTCATGGGCGGTCTGCTCAAGCATATCAGCTCTCTGTGCGCATTGACCAACCCCAGCACAAACTCTTTCAAGCGCCTCGTACCCGGTTTTGAAGCACCGGTTACCGTTGGTTATGCAACTTCCAACAGAAGTGCGGTCATCCGCATCCCTGCTTATGCAAAGAGCCCGGATAAGCGTCGCTTCGAACTGCGTAACCCCGATGCCAC